>CALDWI010000081.1 GCA_937923795.1 uncultured Collinsella sp. | reverse complement strand
CAGCTCGTTACCAGGGTTGCCTCCGATGTAGAGTCTGGCTGGGTTATCGACATTGTCCCAGAAGTAAACACGTCCATCGATAGACGTGGCATATTTCGCTTCTACTCCAGCCGTGTAGTTCTTCGTCGGGACGGAAAGGTTCGCGATGGCCCACATATCGGTATTGGTGTTATAGCCATCCCAATGGAAGGACATGCGAGGATCCGGTCCATCGAGGTCGAACTCAAGACGATAGAAGAACGCAGGATCTTGAGCTTCTCCTTCGACGTAATAGAACTCCATTGCATTGAAGCCATCGGCTTTGTCAGCCTTATGATCGATAGCCAGGTAGCAGGATGAGGACCATTCGGTCGTCGGCTTATTCACCCAATAGTATTTGATAGGAGCCGCTTCAGTAGGTCCGAACACGTTGCAGAGCGTGTAAGTGATTCCGATACGGTACTGCATATCGGCAGGAGGAGCCTCATCGATAGCAGTTACCTCTTTGATTTTAAGAGACCCTCGTGGATATAGAGCATATTGTCTTCCGTATACCCAAGGGTCTGCATAGATGGTGAGCTTATTCTCGCTAGGAGAATCAATCTTCGGATAGAAGCTCAAGTCATTGATCGGCTCGTTCTCCTTGTACTCACTGATGAAGATGTTGTTCGATGCGGTAAGCGCTACGATGTACCCGCCGACGAGACCGATCCAAGTCCATTCGGTTTCGGCAGGAATCGTTTCCGGTTTTGAAACGGCGCTCTTAACCTCGATCTTCGTCCAGTTCTTAGGATTGAGAACATCAGTTTTATAGATCGCGAACTCGGAAGTATGCTTATTGCTTGTGGCTGCATAGATGTAAGCCCCGATGTTGACGATGGGACCAGTGAACTCAGTGCCTGTTGGAGGGACAAGAAACTTCTCCACGGTTTTGTTCACTGTCTCAAGCGTCTTCATCGAGGTTACTGCCACGTTGTTCTGAATCTCCATATAGGTCATCTGGAGATCGGCCTGATCATGGGAGATTCCAGATGGGTCGAAGTCCGCCTGGTTCTCCTGAATGTTCATTCCAGTGAACTGTTTGAAAACCTGAACCTGAGGCTCGGAGTTTCTAGGTCGTCCGCCTCCAGATGATTTCTTCTTCGAGGATGCCTTGCCTGCCATATCAGATCACCTCGATGAACCCGATGTGTGCAGTCTGATAGGTATCGGGAACGGTGTGAGCCGAGTCGTTCTCGCGCATTGCAGACAGCATCATCTTGGCTTTGTTAGTCAGGCTCTCTACCATCTCGGAGACAGACGGGTCGCCTTCGGCACGATAGGATGCAATCTTGTACACGAAGTACAGAGGGTCAGGGCACCAGGTCAGCACTCGTTCCTTATACGCCTTCGGACAGTTATCAGAGCACCTGTCATCGCAAATGTGCAGCGGCTGCACAGTAGAAATTACGTCGGTTTCTATAAGCGAGCCAAGCTCGATAGGCTGCCAAGGACGCGAGAAGGTGAGCGTATCTCCTACAACGAACGCCTTGACTCGGTTGTCGTGGACATCGAGCTGCCCGTACTGATCGAACATAGCTACATCACTGTGGTTGCCAGAACGCGGAGACGTGATAGGAACTTCAAGAAAGCCTCCGTGATTGTGCAGGCGGACGGCGTCATTGAATCCAGAACAGATTTTATAGACATCGGGAGGAATCTGGAACTCCTGAATCCCATGGTGAGGATTGAATGCCCAGCCGATCTCCCATCGGTCCCGAAGGAAATTCCAATCCTGCTCCTTCTGAAACTCCTGAAGGACAAGATTGGCTTCCATTACAACTTCTTTGAACTTGTCAGTCTTAGAAGAGAATGCGCCGTCTACTCCCTCGTCCACGTCGATGCGGACCTTGTAGATGGCGTAGTAAACTTGCTGAACAAGTTCGGCTATAGTAAGCCCTCTCGACATGGTTCCCCCTCAGGTTACTTGCAGCCCTTCTTGGGCTTCTTCTTCGCTGCCTTCTTAGCGTTTTTCATGGTCTGCTTGAATCCCATTAGAAACCACCTTTCCGAGCCTTGCTGAACGGGGACTTCTTCTCGTCTTCGTCCTCGTCTTCAGGCTTCTTTTCTTTGCAATCTTCCTTAGATTCCTTATCTTCAGACGAGTCACCGTTGATGACGCCCTTGATGGACTTGAAGGCGCCTTTGATGTCAGGCTCGCCGTCTTCCTTATAGAGCACGTCGATGCCGTCGCCTTCCTTAGGCTCGGGCATATCATCGAGATGGAGCTTGGCGAGCATACACATGATCTTCTTGAGCATCATCTTGATCTCGTCCTCGTCATCGAGGTCGTGACCTGCGTGCTCAGGCTTACCGCCGTGCATGATCTCAGGCTCCGGAGAAGGAGTCATTGACAGGAACATATCTAGGAAATCATCCATATTCTCCATTGTTCTACCCCCTGTATCCGTTCATAAGCTTGTTGAAATAAGAGTTCTTGGAAACAGATCGAGGCTTAGTCTGCTGTTCGATCTGATTCTTACTTGGCATTATATACCCGCTCATCCTCGCCAGGTTCGCTTCATGCTTATTATCCGCAGCCGTACCATCGGCACCGACGTTGGTATCTCCCTCGCCAGGAGCAACGAACAGGTCGGGATTGATGTTGTTCAGCTGAGCTGCTGTATCAGACTGGATGCCTCTGAGTGCGTATTCCGCATTGGTTGCAGCATCGTTTCGGGACAGGACGTTCGCATTAGCGGATTCATTGTATGCATTTTCAGCAGTATCCCAGTTCTGTTGAAGCGTGTTGAGCGTTGCTTGGCTGTCGAGGTCCTGACGGTTTCGAAGCATGTCCATGATGTTATACAGCGTTGAACCGTAAAGACCGCTACCTACAGTGCCAAGCAGACCTCTCGTTGCATTTTGCAGCTTCTTGTTCTGAGCAAACCGATCGGCTGCTGCCGACTTGCTGGACTGGTTCTTCTCTGTATCGGCAAGGGCGCGGTTCTGCTTATCGGCCAAGTCGTAGTTCTCAAGCTGCTGAGCAAGCTGGTTCTTGGTCGATTGCGCGTTGTAGTTCGCAATAGTCGTCAGGTTGTTCGCAGCTTGTCTTTGCTCGTCGGTAACGTCAGCCATCGCATCTCCCTTCTTCACTCAAAAGAGGGGGCCGGTTTCCCAACCCCCTCCTGTTAGCAGTTGCCCGTACTCAACTACCGACTAGCCTGCATTGACCGTTACAGCGACGGTTGCCGTCTTGGTCGGATCACCAGTGGAGCGATAGGTGATGGTCGCGCTGCCTGCTGCCTTCGCGGTGATCTTGCCGTCAGGCTTGACCTCTGCGATGTTGGCTGCGCTGGAGTACGCGGTCCAAGTCTTATCGAACTTGCCGGTACCAGTCACGGTAACCTGCGGGTTGGCTTCCTGGTTGACGGTAAGCGTCAGAGTCGTCGGAGTGACCTTGATCGCAGTAACCTTAGCCTCAACCTCATCGACGGGAGGAACAACTCGGACGTTGATAGCGGGCTTGTTGGAGTTCTCCTCGGCGTCAACGATAAGCAGGATGCCGTGGGAATACTGCGGGATGACCCAGGCGTCATGCTTCATATCGAACACGAGCTCGGTGAACTTACCGCGGGTACCGCCGCGCTCCGTCTCCATGTTTCCGTACTCTTCGCCAAGCTGAGCAGCAGGGCGATAGACCGCCATGCCGATAACCTGACGACGGGTGATAGGCTTGACCGGGCCGGTCGGGTTCTTAATACCCTGGCCGGGGAAACCCTGCCACGGGAAGTCAGTGATATTCTGAACCTTCCAGTCATTCGTCAGGGTCGTGTTGTCGTAGCGCTCAGCGTCGCCGTAGTACGGTTCGCCGGACGGCATGGACAGCGTATAGTTGGTTACCTCGTTCTTGAACTGCTTGGTCTCAGGATCGAAGTAGGTACCGAAGTAGTTCGTAGCACGGACTCGGGAAGCAGCACCGAGCTCATTCTGGAGCTTCAGCACACCATCCTCCGCCTTGATGGAGTTCATAACCATATCGAATGCAGCGTTGCCGTCTGCACTGTGAACGACGTTGTTGTTCGCATCGAGGTAGACTTTCGGGTAATACTGAGACGGGATGGAGAAGTCGAAGTCCCAACCGTAGAATCGCTCGAAGCGGCCTTCGACGAGTGCATCGTAAGCCTTCTCGGTAGCAGGCACGGAGCCGGGCATACCGATGAGGTTAGAGAGCAGGTCGTCCTTGTACGCCTTATCGAGGAGGATGACACGGTTGTCCTCAGGGATGAACAGGTTTGTCCATGCCACGTCGATAGCGTTCAGCATCGGTCGGACATTGGCGCTATCCCACTCGATCGCCTTGATAGGCGCGAACTCGGGCGGATAGGACAGGCCCTCGTAAGGACCAGGAGACGCGATCCACTGGCCTTCGCCATCGAACATACGGCCTTCGTTCGCGTGGGTCTGCACGAAGCGGCCGGAGATATGGCCGTTGGCAATTGCGAAGAAGTTGTACTTGTCGATATGCGGACCAAGGATTTCCTTATCCCAGATGGCCTTCGCCTTGTTAATCGTCTCAGCAGTGGAGAGGTACGCTTCGCCGCCAGTGTAAGCGTTGGAGGTGGTGGCGTTGCCCCACTCACCGATGCCGCCAGAATACTGCTTCTCGTCGAAGATTCGCCATGCGATCGACTTATGCTGACCGCTGGTGAAGACTCGACGGGTGAAGCGGACCGTCTGGAACGGGCCGTAAGCAGATGCGCCCCAGCCGTCGCGACCAGCAACCTCGTCTGATCCGGGACCAGTCAGACCGTTAAGACGACGGTCATCGTAGTCGAAGATTCGGTCGGATACGAGGATGTCATCGTAGGCATACGCATCTTCATTGTTGGCGATATTAACGCCCTTGCCAGTAAAGATACCGATGGAATACCGCGCCGGAAGGAGGCGGTTGTCGGTAAGTGCCGCTTTGTTCCAGATCTGCGGCGAGATAGGCTGTGCTCCCATGTTGGTTTCCTTTCTATTAGCCTATTGTGCTCTGTCGCCAGGTTTTAGGATATTATCTCACTCACGCTACAATTCAAGCAAATCCTCAGGAGAAACTACTTGTTGACCTGGGGTTTCACTTGAACTGGTCGGTGAGGGTTCGGCACCTGGCGATAGAGCCTCGCCCTCGACCGGTGGTAATCCCGAAGGAGATCCCTCGGGTATGGGCTCCTGGGGCATGGCCCCTGGTTGCTCCTGCATTTGGTTCTGGATGTCTGCGATCTGCTGACCCTGCTGCTGCTGCACGGCACCCTGCTGGTCGATCTGATTCTGCATGTCGGCCATCATAGTCTTCGCGATCTGCGTAGACAGACTGTCCGCCATGGTCTGCGCGATATCGACGTTGGACAGTTCGAGCAAGCGCTTAGCGATCGGAAGCAGGACTTCGTTCTCGATAACCTTGCGGTTCTCCTCAGACCAACCGTTGAGGTTCTGGACGAACGGCTGCGCCACTTCGGAAAGCGCTGCACGCTCCTGGTCTTCTTTGAGCTGAACAAGGGAGCCTACACGAACCTGATAGCGAAGCTGATTGGCTGACAGCTCGTCGAAATCAACAGTAACCTTGTCGTCAATGGTGATCATATTATCGCATCCGATATCGACAAGACGACGCCTTGTCGCCTCATCGACAGTGATGTCATGCTCGCCTCCCATTGCAGAGATATACATCTGAAGAGCTTGGGTTGCCCATTGCGAGATGAAGTTCTCAAGCCTCTTCTGATACTGGTTGATGTTGATGGTCTTAGCGTCCTGCTGAGCTTTAACGCCAGGAGCAGTCTTCGAGAACGATGTACCGGAGTCCTTCGCAACAGTGCCATCCATGACGTTCAGGTTACGGAGCATCGAGGATGCTACTGCTTCTCGTGTGGTCGTCCAGTTGTTGAGAACTGTGTTGTCGATCTTGACCGGGTCTACCTTCACCTGGTTCGGGTTGTTACCCAGGTTCCAGATTCGACGAGGTTCGAACACGTAGGACGACGGGTTAGTCTCCCAACCAGACACCATGATAGGTGGCTCCATTGCGAGAAGCAGATTCTTATAGGCGCTGGTCTGGAACAGGTCGTTGAACTGCTGGTCTGACAAGAGGAACTCAACCTGGCTGACTCCAAGGGGGAAGTCGGGATCAGGCTCCAGGACGAAGAAGTTCCACGGCAGACCCTTGCGAGGGTCGTAGTTTTTCACCTTGCGAAGCGGAGCATTGAGCCCTGGAACGAACGTGACGAACTCGGAAGCTCCGCGCTTGTACTCTGTGACAAGCTCGATCGACTGAAGCGCCGTGGAGTTCTTCAACTTATCGGAGAGCTTCTCAGACTCCCATTGCTTGGCACCGAACATATCGTGATCAAGGATGTACTTGATAGTATCCTCGCAATAAGATGAGTCTTTAACCGAGCCGTCCTCATTGAGAAGTTCTTCCACCTGGTCTTTCGAGAGGTAACTGCGATGGTAGACAACAGCTGGTCGGCGGATGTCTCGGCAGTCGCGATCGACGAAGACGTCCGCCCAGTTCTCCAGGTTGTAGGAGATTCGGATGTCTCCATCAACATCCCTCTCGAAGCCAGTCCGTACAGGAGCGAAAGCATAGACGAACGACATCTTGAAGGTATTGGTGAAGTTGGAGAGCATGTCGATTCCCTCGTACTCCGACCACATCACCTTGTTTTCAAACAAATACTGGGTGATCACATGCTGCCATGTAGACTTGTCGTACTGCGTGGTTAGCTCTCCGTCGGGCATACGCTGAATGGTATCAGCAAGCACCTTGCGAAGGATGTACTGGGTAGACCCTTCGCTAAAGTATTTGCTCTGACCCTTCTTCGTAGACCATTGGTGGATGGACTTGTTCTTCGCAAGAAGACCGTAAAGCTCATGATGGTACGTGCGCTGCATCATCTGCGAGCGAGCTTGGTCGTATCGAGCCTTTACTTTTGAAAGTCTCTTGTCTTTGATCTTCTCAACGTCGATGTTCCACTTAAGCTCTTTGTCCATTAGATATCCGATCTCTTGTAAGCATCGCGGCTACCCTTGGTCTCGAAGTCGGGACGCAGGTAATCGTACCTCGTGTAGTTTCTATTCTTGCTGTACATAGTAGCAGGTCGATCAGTGCTGAGGCTAGAAGCCGGATGTGAGTAAATGGAAATCTTGCTTCCATAAGATCGGCCACCACGAGACTTATAGGAACTAACTTTACCACTTGTGCTTGTCGTCGTCTCAGTCTTAGCCTTGTCTTTACTAGGCTCAGACTCATTACTATCTCGATCCCAATCGAAGTCAGCCTTAATAGCTTTAGCAGCTCGACGTCCGACTGTTGGAGCATGCCCTTCAGGCATCTCCCCTTCGTATCCGAAAGCATCTTTCATAAGGTCAGTATTGGTTAGATCCTTGTCGTAGTAAGTTGGAGTTTCCTCATAATTCCATCCCTTACCATCTGTCCTATCAGGTTCGTAGACATCGAGCAGAGGAGAAATGGAGGAAGGAATACGGCCCGTGGCAAAAGTCTCAGACCCAACATGGGAATTGGTTCCAAGAATAGCGTCAGAAATCTGAGCCAGAACTCTTCGAGTATTTGAGATAGGCTTTTGGTTTCCTGCTTCGTCCTCAACATAGGACACTCTGTGGTATGTCGATTGAAGGTTTTGATACTTATCCGGGAACGTTCCAATACTCTTATCAAACAGGATGTCCTTATATCCGTAAAGCAGTTTCTTCTTGTCGGACATATCTTGCCAAGCTGCGTCGCGCTCTGCATACGAGGAGAACTTGCCTTCGGCTTTCATCGTATTGAAGTCATCGGATGTTTGGCCGATCAGGCTTTGGATGTAGTTTTCGCAGTTCGTTCTTGCCACACTCGGGATGACCACGCCATTGGCTGCCATAAGCTTGGCATCGAATCCGAACTTACCCATCAACTCAAACACCTTCTGCCCGTTAGCCATCTTCTCCTCATCGCTAGCGTTCTCATCGATACTCAAGTATTTGAAACAAGCCATTTGAGATTCATCGTAGGTAAAGGAGTTCGGCTGTTCAGTCATGAAGTAACCTGTAGTTCGAATGTCAGTGTTCTGTCCATATACAGCAAGAGGGTTGAAGTTTGCCGATATGTCAAGAACAGCGCTAAGAGTCCTCTTATACTGAGCGTGCATTCGCCACATGGCGTCTTCCCAGCTTGCCGAGATAAGATCATCGGGATCATCCGTATACGGATTGAAGATCTTGAACGGCGTATGAGCAAACGATCCAGTAGCAACTCCAGTTAAGTTGTCCAAAAGAAGATTGTTAAGAGCAGTCCACTCAAGCGGAGCCGTAAGCTTCTCAGCAATGTTGATTGTGAACAGTGTTCCATAGTAGTCCCAGCGGGAAATAGGATTGTTCGAATCAAGGCCGCTTGCTTCCCATTCTTTGATGTTCGATTCGTAAGAGAAGAAGTCGATCATATCGAGAGCAGTGTTGACAACTCCAAGACCCAAGAAACCGCATTGCGACAGGGTCCTGCCAGCGCCATCAAGGAACATCTCGAACCAAATATCTTTGCCTTCATCAGTAAGAGCAGCTGCAACAGACACAGCGAGAGGCCCGCCGAACATCATAAACGTATCGGAGAACATCCAGTTAATCTCAAGAACAGGTTTCCCCATAACCTTCCATTCGGTCCAGTCGAAGATGTTCTTATCCTTGTCAGGCGGAGTCACTCCACCAAGAGCCATGATAACGCCGAACGATACGCCGAACATAGCGGCATTAGTCATCAGCTGCGCCGCATCGAGGCAAAGGTTCTTCAAGATACCATCGCCTAACGAATCCTCACCTCCGATGAGGTTCTGCAATCCAGATGTGTCTCTGCCGGCTGCGTCCTTAGCTGCATAGTATCCTCGATTTGCGAGGAACGTGAGCGTATGGGAAAGAGGTGCGATCTTGCCTACGGCGTTCCAAGCGAACGCTGGGAACTTTGCGAGGAGCCAGACAGGCATAAACAAAACAGGATGGTCTTCCCTCATTCGGTTTAGCCATACTGTTGTCGGGTTGATAGCTCCCATAGAGGAGTCGGAGACTGCAATAAACGCTTTGCGACCCTCTGGCGTCGTCAGTGCTTCAGAGAGGAATCCTACAGGATCCTCGACCATCTGCCTCTCAAGCTGCTTCATATCGTCGTTGAATCCAGCCCTTGCACGTTCAGCGAAGAAGTTGTCGAAGAAGTTAGCAACATCTATACCTCGTCCAACCGATTGCATATACATAATCTCGCCGTTGGCTGTAATAACTTTTTTGACAACCTTCTTAGCTTTCGAAGCATCGAGTTCGTTGATCTTCTGGAAATTAGACCGTTCATCAAGTCTTTGGTTTTCGTATAGGTAGCCAGAAAGGGAGTCCATGCCCGTTGAGGCAAGAATGGTTGCATGAGCGAATCCGTTTTTAATTCTTTCATCTGAGCAGACCTGGCGCATAACAGGAGTCATACGAGCATGACCAGTTGCCGTATTGACTAAGGTATAAGCTTTCGTATTAGTCAATCCAATAGCACGAGTAGCACTAGAGCCGAAAGCAATAGGAATGTTCAAGAAGACGGAGGTCAGCGAATCGATCGTCACGTAAGCTCGGAAAAGCATTCCAACGATCCCGTCTCTTTGAACGATTTCCCCAGACACAGGATTGATCGTTTCAGTCGTTCCATCGTCCTTCCTGCGTCGAGGTGCATTTGTCTTACGGAACTTGTCGGCATTTTTCCGACGTTCTGAGTTTCGCCTAGATGCTTGGCGCAGGTTGTCTTGGATGTGCTGCTGCCGGTCGAACACTTCTGGATCTGCTTCGGCAACATCTTCCATAGCTTCTTTGACAGCGGGAGATGCAGTGTAGTCAGAGAGACGGACGTGGGTTCCGTTTATTCTGTTGGAGTATTTATAAGGACAATCGGAAACCGTTGCACCGTTAGGACCCTTTACTTCCATGAAGGAGACTTCCTCCATAGCATCTGAGAAGTCGTAAATCACCTCACGTTGTGCAGGAGTACAGTATCCTCGGGCGTCATCGATCCAAGGTTGAATCTTGTCAATCCATTCATTGATGCCTTTTTGCTCAAGCTGAGATGGCTTGATACCCATGTAGTCAGCCCAGATTTTCGCTTCCTCGGCAGTAAGGGAGTGACTTATCGGAAACACTCTGGTTCCATGGAGGTATGCGTTCGGATTAGTGAAAGCGAAAGGATGGCCTGCATTGTCCGCATTATCGAACATCCCCACAAGGGCGGAAGTCATCTCATCAAACGTAAGCCCAGCCTCTTCTTCCTTCTCGCGGAACATCTCGCTGTTTCTATCAAGAGTCATACCATAGTAGCGTCGGACCATTCTGTTCATGAACGACCAAGAAGTAAGAGGATCGAGGCCGAGCTTCTCACAGAATGGAACGTAATAGTAATTATAGAAAGCCTGTTGCTGCTCTTCTGACATAATGACGTTAAGTTCTCCAGAAGAATATTCTCTTTGGATCCTCGCTATAGACTCCAACCTATGACGGCGCTTCTTGTCCGTTGTCGTGTAAATTTCCTCTTCAGTTCGGACTTGAGAGCCTTTTTCAGAAGGAACATCTTTTATTCCAGATGAAGCTTTGGAATCTTGTCTTTTAACCCAAGCTTCATTGATGACGTTAGCGCCGTCCTCTTCTTTCGGACCGATATCCTCAAGAGGTTTACTCGCCATCCTGTTGAGATATTTCTCCTTAATTTGCCCAAGTTCACTTAACTGGAGATCAGTAAGCTCGGCTCGAATATCTTGCGAATGAGTCATTCCACCATGGACAATATCAGTTAGAAGATGACGATTAGATTCTTCTGGGTCTAAGCCGTCTTTTTCAAGATCCTTCCGATATTCGACCATCATGTATTCGAAAGCGTCTTCAAGAGTATCGAGCTTCCTCCCATGCTTAAGGCCGTATTGCCGAATCTCTTCAAGCTTCTTTTTAGCCAAAGGCTGCATGGTTATCGTATTGATTCGAGCGCTTCGCTCGGCATCAAGCATTGCAGCTGTAGTCTCTGGAGCAGATTGGGCCTGCTGTTGCTGATTCTGCTGTTGCTGATGCTTTGGTTGCGAGTCTCCAAGCAGAGTGTCGATAACCTGCGATGGCCTGTCTGTAGGCTGCTTGGTCTGATACTCTTCGAACGTGTTCCCAGGAAGATCTTCTGAGGTATTCTTTTTAAGATTCTCAGCCTTCTTGTTCTTCCTAGGTTTCTTTTTCTTAGCAGGTTTGCTAGGTTTCTCAGTTGAGGATTCATCAGCTTTTTCTACAGGTTGACTTGCTGCAACGGGTTTTTCAACCGGTTTGCTTGGTTTTGCAGGCTTTGTATCTGTACTATCAGTAGATTCAAGCTCATTGTTAGTCGATACCTGCGGAACGGGGACAACAACGCTTGCTTGACCTCCAGCCGACTTTGCTTCAGTCGTTCCAGTTACGGCAGCGTTCAGATCACTGGCAGGAGTTATTCCTTGCATTTTAGCAAGCCGAGCCATCTGCTCATTATATGTTTCGCTAGTTTGCTTACCAAAGGAGGGACTATTACCCGACTGCGCTGCTCTCACCTTAGCAAGCAATCTCGCTTGGTCATTGACTATTTTCGGCAACGCAGGTTCAACAGGTGCTGCTGCTGGGGTAGCGGCAGCAGCAGCTTTACCTCCAGTAGAGCCTTCACTGGAGCTAGTGTCACTTGGTTCAACAGATGCGTCGCCGCCGGATGTAACGCCAGCGGAGATATCAACTTTAGGAGCTCCTGTATCTACAGCTCCTCCAACATTGCTTCCAGTTCCACCTTTATTACTGTTACTAGATCCAATCATCGTATTACGGCGCCTTTCTAGTCAACTGCTCCGAACGTCCATTTTGTCTTAGATTTTACCGTATCGGTTTTGGCTTTCAATTCTGAGTCCACGGTCTCTTCCTGATTCTGTTGGACTTCAGAAGTTTTATCCGTTGCGGTATTTTGCTCATCGATATGCTCTGGGAGGCTGTCCTCATTGGCTTCAGGATCACCTGTCGAGATGCTGTTAGGGATCTCTCCTGGAGCAAACTTAGCTGTAGCATAATCGACTAGATCGAGAATCTGGTTCTTGGCAATAGGCTGCCCCATCGACCTACGGGATACAGCAGTCAATATGGAGTTCGCATTTGACTTAACAGACGGCCTGCGGAGTACATCGACATGCTCATCAAAGAATACCTGAGACACAACTACGTCAGACCAGAACCCTTTCTTAACAACCTGTCCTTCGGCATCATACCCATAGAACGGAACATACAGTTGCAACTGGTTGTTCATCAGGCATCCAGCAGGGTCACCATGAAGGCCATCCGGGCAGATATTGGGAACTGCCGCATGGAAGAACTGCATAAGTGCATCAGTAGCCTGAGGACCGTTATCGTACAAATCAGACCATCTTGGCGGCATAATATGGTGCCTGAGGTTGCCTTCAGGAGTTTTGAAGTACGAACATAGGAACAGGCTAGGATTAACCCTTGCGTCAAGGAAGTTTCTTAAAGTATTGCAAATCATAGCGTTTACCTTAGCGTCGTATGTTTCAGGCATGATCTGAAGGTTACTAGGATTCCCATTCTCGTCGTAGAGAAGGGCGCTCCATCCGTTGAGATCGATCTGTCCAGTGGCGATCATCATCTTGAGCTCATCGAGACCAGGCATGAATCCTTCCATATCAGCAATATTGTATCCATGGTTCTTCCTTTGAGAAAGAACAGTCAGGGTGTTGAGCTTCTCCTTAATCCTCTGCTCGCTTGTAAGTCGAGCGCCTACTGAATACTCAGCAACCGTCATATCGAGAGGGGTACCGTCTTCAAGCTCTCGATACTCTCCATGTTCAGGGAGCTTGCTTCTCAGGATGTACTTGTTGAAGGCGTTGATTCCCTCGAAAACCTTTGCAGACCTGACATTGCCATTCTCATCCAACAGCCCCACATCGATGTTCCAATCGAAGTCGATCGATTGAGTTGCATTGTTAAGCCTAATGTTCGTGACGTTCATGAACGCAGGACCGGATTTTCCTCCAATAAGATCGAAAGCCCTAATGACTCCCCAAACAACTTCTCCGTTTCGGTTAAGCTTGCAGAGGCCGACGATATCGCCTACTGAGACAGCGGTCTCCGTAAGAAAGCCATTGTCATCATGGCTCTTGAGGAACCTATCAAGATATTGGGCTAGCTGCTCTTCGATCTTCTGAGTCTTGTTTGCGCCAGGATCGAGCACGCATCTTCTTCCTTCGTCCTCAACGAAAAGACTGAGGATCTCATCGGCAGTAGGGAATGAGACGGTCGCAGTTTGAAGAGACTGAGCATCTTGCAAAGATTCAGCGAACACATCGTATATATCGATGCTTTGAGTATCGCCTTTTCGAATCCTTGTTTTATCAACCATACTTTTGTAGATCTGACTTTCTGCATCACCAAGCATATGCTCATTGTGGGGATCGTAGGAGACAAAGCTCAATTGGTCGTCATTGTATAGGTTTGTTCCGATAGCAACGGTACCATTCTCGTTCGGCATACGTTGGTTCATGATGATATCTGCCCACGAAACGGTGTAACCCATTGCGCCATTGTGTGCAGACTGGATGGCAAACTTCGTTAAACTGTTCTGAGATTTCATTCCTGCGAGGATTCTTGCTGGGTCAAAGTCTTTTCTATCGAAGACCACAGTAGCTCCTCTGTTCCAAGCCCATGCCATTGCATACTCGATATCTTCAGAGGAGGCATCGGAAGAGATAGCGACAAGGACTCGCTGACCTGCACCTGGATTGTTGATGAATGATTTGCCTTCTTTTGTAACAGTCATCGACAGAACGTAACCATCATAGCCTTTCGCTGCACGCCGAATTGAACTAGAGAATCCGCGTGTAAACAATTTCTCTTCATCAATACTGTCGAGCAGTTTGATGCCAGAAGCTCGACGTTCACTATCTGTCACAGCTGTGTTTACTGGCTGATTGATGCTTGCAAGATGACTCATTATCTTACGTAAGAACTGTCTGTTGCGAGGAGCGGAAGATAACCAAGGCTGCTCAGATTGGTTCACATATTTTTCCTCAACTCGCGTAAGGACATCGCCAGCTTTATTACGTTCTCCATACTGGAACAAAGGAGATGGATTGAGCCTGCGCATGATCTCTTCGGTGGAAAGCTCTCCGTATCCCTGGAAGTTCGCAAGAGCCTCATCGCAAACTTGCCCGAGTTCCTGAGTCGTGATCTTCTTCTTGTTGTCAACAGTGTCGAGATAATTGAACATGATATTTCTCTGCAACTGAGATATCTGCTGGATGCTCAGAACATCGAAGTTCCCATCAGGAAGCTGTCTGATCATTATCTGAGCAACATTTACATAATCAAGATCTCGAAGCATATCGTACCCAAGATCCATCGACACTTGTTTAAGCCAGTTGGCAAGCTCGATACGAGCTTCAGGAAGATCTTTCTTAGCCATATCCTTGATCGTGTCGGCTATCTTTGACCAACCATCGCTATTAAAGCGACTTAATTTAGAAATCGAATCCTTTTTGTCATCTCCAACTTTCGCAATCTTTAGATTAAGGGCTTCAGTGCCTTTATCGCGAAATACCTGGAGCAAACGACCAAGAGCCGTAGACTGCATGTTCGGTTGATTGTTGGAACTCTGGTCAGCTATCGAGTGGTGATGACATGGGCAGCCAGGAGAGGTGCAATCAGCTGGGTGGAATACACCGACTGTCTCACCGTTGGACTCTTTCTTGATACGCTCAAGCGATGTTTCATCGATGATCCACCCAGTTTCAGAGATTGCTCCGGTGAAGTTCCTCCAACTATTTGGATTGTCTTCATTGTTATCGAAGAAGTCTTTTGCTGGAATCTGCCTAGCCGGAGCATCGCAAGCTGGGGCAGTATAAGTCGCAAGAAACGTCAGAGGCGCATTGATCCTATAGGTTGTTGCGCCGTTGACGCCTGTAGATGTCTGCGTCTTTGCAGTAGACAAGAGATTTCTCAAGGCATAATAGTTAGCCGTATATTCAAAGCTTTGGTTCCAACCATCTTCAATCTGGTTCCAGTCTTTAAGGCGCTCTGCATAACCGGGGATGTCGTGTTTGAGATCGTTGTAGATATCTTCTTCGCCCTTTGTTTTAGGCTTTGGGAAGGTTTTCTCCATCCATTCCTCAATGCTCAATTCACTGCGCTTGAAGTCTGCTATAGCGCTCAAAGCCATGCGAACCTTAGTTTCCGGGTTCTTTGCATTGAAGCATTTTGCGAAAGCGTAAAAATAAGGATTGTCGATAAACTCAACGATAGCATTATCCAATGCTTTGTCGGAAAACGAGCCTTTAGTGAGAGAGCCATACAACGTATTCGACGCTTTGATGGTAACGGAATCATGGCTATCAGATATGGCAGACACATTCACGGAATGGTTCCGAAGCATCATAGCAAGCATGGGGTTATCTCTGAGTGCCTGAATGTACGACTTACCGCCAAGTAGCACTTCCTTGTTCACTACTTTCTTCGTCATATTAACAGGATCATAGACTGTGATAGATTGATCCGGGTGCGCCAGTAGGTGCCTGATTACGGTAACATTGCGGCTGAAATCGTTAATTTCCATTTGATCCATGGCCGCATCGAAGAATCTCTCAGCGTCAGACATGACGGAACCGTTCTTCACAAGATTGGCAACCTGGAAGATTACGTTTGCTGCGCGAGACGTTTTCGCTTTCTCGGAGTTGCCGTAAACGAGATCCATCTCAAGACAGCCAAATAGAAGCCTTTTGTCAACAAGAACAGGAGTGGATCTTTCAATATGATTTTTAATAATCGTTTCAACCGCGTTCTCATTGCCATTATTCTTTGTGATAAGTTGATCAAGCGTAGAGTTTACGTTGGCTTTGATTTCCGTATAGCTTTGAAGTTTGAGATTATCGGCAAACCTCTTCGCCGCCCTGACATTCTCAAGTGCGGTATTCTTCCCAGTAAACGTCCTGTTCACACCGGCATTAAATTTATTGAGCTTCCCAAACATCATCTCAGTAAAGACGTATGTGTTCGTGATATTGGTGTGAGGATTGCCGAACTGATCGAGAAGGCTTACTGTCCGACGGCCGTTCCATGATTTAGCTTCAGAAGGTTCCCAATGTCCGCCTCGTTCACTGTTGTCCTTCTTCCAAGATACGACAGAAGGAGAGTCTCCTGAAGCGTGCATCATATTGAAAAGATCCTTCAGGGCCATCTCTTTAGCAGTTCGTCCTTTTTCTTGGATCAATACCTTTTCATAAAAAGACTTCTCAGGTTTCTCTTTGGGATAATAATTTCCATTGAATTTTCTCAGATACCATTCTGTAGCGGCATTCTTCCAGAGGATATTGGTCTTAGCGACTTCACGGACTTCATTAAACACATCAAGGCTAGCCTTGCGCATCTTGTTCTCAATAGCGATTTTCTTGATGGGATCCTCTTCTTTAGCCCATAGTTCCCTAAGTTTCAGCACGGTATCGTACCGAGTCAGAATATTGGAGAACATATCCTCTGCAAGCTCTGTATAGATCGCGCCTATCATCTTGTCGGGGTCACGCCGAGTCCTTTGCAGTCGCTTCAGAAACTCCGACTTTCTAAATGCCTCAGGAGAACCATATCCTCGCCTGATGAAAGCTTCGCCGCCCAGCGCCATCATCGTTTCTTGCATTGCATCGAATACGCCTACGTATGTATCCGTCCCTTTGATGTTCGTTGAGATCGATTCCATGAGGGCTTCAAGTTCTTTGTTAAAGGTACTTGCAGAGGAGTTTCTCTGCGCAAGCATCGATGCTGCAAATGCGGCAAGCTGTTCTTGTTCCGTTTTCTGACCGCCTATTTCCTTTTTTCCATCGAAGGTCTCAAGTCTGTCCACATAGTTGTCTCTCGCCCAATCGGCTAGTGGAACATCAAGCCAAGCTGCGAACGCAGGAATCTCTGCGGCTTTAGGGCCGAAGATCGTTCGAATAGTGAACTGACCATAGCACTGGAGAAACGCCTGACGAACATCGAGATAGTATTTAGGGTTCGACTTAATCTCTCGGATGGTCATGTTGGTTCGCTGTCGGATATTGAATTGAGCATCAACAATGGTGGAACCAGCGTTAAATTCATAGGCAACTAAGTTATTTACCTCAGCAAAATGTTTAAGGAAGTCGCCTAGATTATCGAAGTTCTTAGGCATTTTCGCTAAAGAAACTATAGCCTGACGAGCTTCAGTTGTTGATTCGAGAATAGTATCTTCGGTCACGGAGATGTTCGACATGGCAGCCGAAAGAAGTCCATAGATGGTACCGTCGGTAATAGCAGCGTTGTCTCCTGTCGGCGACGTTCCCACTTGAATATCTTTGGAGCGACGGATCTCCTTAGCAACACCGGCAGGAACTCGGAAGTAAAGGTTGACGGTCTTTCCGTCTTCCTCCTTCACTTTCTTCCATTCGATATGCAGGGCTTCAGCAAGCTCAGCGAAATCATGCGGCAGTTCGCCATCGGTCAACATACCGCGGAACGGCCATTCCTTTCCATCAATAACCGTCGGATCATCTATGAGGGGAGCCGACTGATAAGCTTCTTTGTTATATCCAAGAGATCTAAAAGCCTTATCGCTAGCATTATCGGCGTTCATACCGATGTAATACTTCATCACCTTATTGTTCTCAATGTGAAGCGTCTGGATGATTCCGCAAAGAAGCTGGCCTCTTGTGAACAAGGTGAGCTTCTCGTCATTCTCGTTCGTATAAGTAACGAACCTGCTGGCAACGGAATCGACAACTTTGATAAATTTCTTAAACTCATCTTCGATGTCTTTTGCAGTTGCCATCTTCGTCCAAGCTTTGTTTATCTCGTCGATAAGCTTAGGAGTCAAACCATAAGGCTTAAGAGCTTCTTCGATAAGCTTCTTCTGCTTTTCGCCCCATGGAAAGTATCCAAAAGCATCAGTATCGATTCCGATGTCTCCAACGTGACTGACAAGGTAATCGGCTGTGGTTCTCGCTCGTCCACGCTCAACCGCACCGATATCGAAGGCAACACCAGTGGTATCTCCATCGAAGTCCATGTTGAATACTTTGGTGATGATCGGGTTGGTGTGGACGTCTCGGCCCTTGTGGACCCTGATCGTCATAACATGGGAAGAGTTGTCGTTCGGAACAGGATGCTTGGTAACCAAGAACTCGCAGCGGCTCTTCTCAAGAACCTGAGTGATGATGTCTTTACGATATTCGACATCGGTAGCCATTTGCTCCGGATCGACGTAAAGCTGCATCTTCTCAGCTTCTTTTAGGATAATACCCGGAAGAGGAGATGTTGCCACAGTCCAGTCCTGAGCAAGAATCTCGTCACCAACAGAAATCTCGTCAAGCCCCAGCATTGGATCGGACGAAAGCTGACCGGTGACAGCGGCGCCTTTCTTGCCCGAATGTTGTTTCGCTACGGTATCTTTGATTACAGTCTCGACCGTGCGAGGCACGACAGAACTTTGCGGAACCGTTTGCTTTACGGGCTCACGTACTTCTTCTGCTTCTTTAGTCTCACTGGATTCGCTAGTCGCTTGGTTTGCGGCCATACTCATAGCTAGATCCTGATGTCGCTTGTTGTTCGACATGTCCTTGTTGAGCTCTTGAGGAGAGATGGGTTCGTCCGTCTGACCAACAGTATCTTCGTCTTGCTTAATTTCTTCTGTATCTTCTTGTTCTTCTTGAGTAACAGTTTCGGTTGTCAGGGCATTTGTTCGAGGCTTCTCTTCTTTTTGCGTGTCTTGCGCTTCGCCTGCTCCACCTTGATCCTGTTCAGCCTGAGCACCCTCAGCAACCTTAGGAGCAAGCTCTTCAGGTTTCTCTTCCTCTTTGCGTTGATCGTCGGTATCTTCTGCTTGCTCTTGCGTGGCTGGCTTAGGAGCCTCAATCGGCTTGAGCTTTTCCCCAATTACGTTTCCGACTCTGTCGAGAATACTTCCAGATTGCTGAGGTCGTTCACTGAAGACTTCATTAACTACTTCAGTAGGTCTGCGAACTGAGGGGGAAGATTCTTCAGTACCTTGCTCTGCTCCTGGTGTTCCGACTTTAATATCAGGAACTTTAATATCTTCGGAGACTGCACCGCTGACATCAGCTCCGGTGCCTACTACTCCTTTGCCTCCAACAAGTTTACCCATTGTCACTCCTTAGGTACTGATCGTAGTAATTAGTGTAATCGCTATCGAGATTATAATCCTGATTCTCACTGTACTTCGTTCTCTTTGGCGGTTTCTTCTCAGGCTTCGGACCCATTGCGACTCGAACTCCGTTCAACGGAGCAGAGAAAATAGCGCCACCTGCAAAGTTATCTAAGAGGTTCTCTCCGATATTCGCGCCAACATCTGAAGAATCGTTCCACATATAGCGATTTTCTGTAGGATTCCAAACTTTGTCTTTCCATTGGTTCGATCCATTGGGACTAAATGTGAAGGAATCAACAGATTCTCCTGCTTGCTGGAAGGGGCTTGCGACCATTTCCTCAATGCCCTCTCCTGCTGTATCTGCCAACCATTGAACAGGGCGCGGAGCTCTTTTTACTAAGTTAGTAAACGGCTTAAATTTTCCACCAATGCCAGTGATTTTCTCAGCAGCAGGATCAGCGAACTCTCCGAGTGCTTTCTTCCACAACTGAGTATTGGAATAACCTTGGTCAGGAGTTAAGTCCTGTCGCTCGTAAGAGCCATCAGGCTGCCTGCTGGAACTGCTCAGACCTTGCATATCGGCAATAGCTCTAGCTCCAGACCACAAAGGAGCAGCAACACGGTTGACTCCAGGAACCATATACTGCCAAGATCCCAAACCTGTATCAGTCATAAACGGAGCAATGTTTCCAGCGAATGTCGCAGGGTTCCATGTTCCTTCGGTTATCCCTGCCCATGGGCTATCATAGTTCTCTTTGAACAGATTGAGTGGACCTCCATCGCTTCCAATATTACTCGATTGATAATAGTTGATCATATCATCTGCCGTTACTGTACTGCCTCCGATCTTAGTGTCGAAGAAGTTCTCCCTGATATCTTCAGGGTCGTTAGGCGAAATACTTTTCGTATAGTAGAAAGGCTGAGTATGTGCAAGGAAATCATCGGCTTGTTCTTTCGACAAACCTAGATAATCTGAAACCTGGTCCAACGTACCGTCGAAGGACGAAGTTTTATCTTCCGTCCAATCATCAGCATTGTACGTACCATCGTATAAGCCTTTGCTCCGCACTGTGAACGTGTTCGTTCTTGGGTCTACTTCGACATCCTGAATCACACTGATGGGAAGAACATTGCCATCGCCTCCCTGGATGAGCATGTAATGAGAATCCATATCCTTAGTTTTACTTGTATCTATAGGGTGCATTCCCGACGAGGCTAATGCTTCGGCATTGTCTCCGATTACATTCGGATCATAATATCCAACCGTCGTTGAGACGTTGTTACGGAACTCTTCTATCGGGACATCAGTCCCATCCTTAAGATGGACAACACGGCCTGCCTCATCAGCTCGGTCCTTGGCAGCGTTGTATCTTAAGTTCGAAATGGAATCAAAGAAGTTGTTGAGCGTGTTCGCATTTTCTCCAACAGTATTTCTTCCCATTGTTCCATCAGTTCCGTAGGTGTAAGCCCACATATCCTGATCGGTGTTGGAATAAGGTTGATAATTATACTCTTGATAGATACGTGTTGGGTTATTGGGATCGATATAATATCCCATATTGGTATTCGCACCAGATGCTCCATTGGCTTTCTGCCCCAATGAAATAGGTCCTAAGTTATACTCATACTCAGGAGCAACAAGTTTGCTCATCTTCTCGAGATTAGTACCGGAGGCATTGACTTCGTCTGCTCTATTATTGACTGACTCCCTGTATGCTTTATCAGATGCCATGATGTAAGGGAGCGACCAGTCGCCACTCCAACTATCGCTTTTGTTGGAGATCAAAGATTTCTCATAATCAGAAAGCTCAGTCATAGGATCATTGACCATCTTGTTGGCAATCTTCTCAATTGCCTCGCCTTGAGTCATTTGGTTATAACTCTGATCCTCATCCTCGTTTTCACTGTTGTCGATGATATCGTTTAGATATTCATATCCACCAGTATGGTTCTCTGCGTTTCTTCGTTCATCTTGAGATTGTTGCTCTTTGCGAAAATCAAGGGGATTAACTTCATACGAAGCAGAATCTACAGGACTCCAAATAGCTTCACCTAATGGACTGAAAGTATCGTAGGTAGTCTCTGCAATGTTCTTCGGAGTGTAGGTATTCGTCACATTGTCAACCCATTCCCCGATTCTGTTGCCAATGAAGTTCTCAGCATCTTTCTGCCATTGAGCTTTAGCTGCTGTCGGATTATATCCTTTCTTCTTCTCGGTTTGAGATGAGTCAATCTTCCAGCTGGATGGCAGTGCGCTGACAGCTTGCTTAACATCTTCTGGAAGGTTTGACTTATTTAACTGATTTTGAATACTTGTTCTTTGCTCAGTGTCTTTACTGAAGTCCTCAGGATTGGAATTATCTGCCATATCCATAAGCTTCTTGTTCGTTAAGGCAAGACTCGTCGATGGATCAAGCAGGCTATCGAAGATTCCCATTAGGCGGTCCTTTCGTAGAATTGTATGGAATGACTCTCGGTATAAGTGGTATCGACACCAATTGATCCGAGGTGACGCCATGTGCCAATTTTGAACCGATCGTCTTGATGCCAATCCTTAATGCAGATTACCGAGCCAATAGGATACACATCATCGAAGTTGCCTGTAGAGCTAGAATGCGAAACGACCCTGGCGTTGATGTCAGAGAAGTTCTCATTGCACTTCTGCTTAAACACCTCGTCAGGGTCGTATGAGTTTATCTTCGTAATAGGCATGATGTCTCCTCCGCTTTCGCTTTGAAGACAATTATAGCAAGCTACATCAGATTAAGCATTTCGTTGATGCACTGCTTGCACTTCTTTAGATCTTTCTTGGGATCACCTTTGAGAAAAGCACGCCACAGATACTTGAACGCACAGCCAAGCCAATACCCGAGCTTCGGAGTGATGGCCGCTTCTAACGGGTACATCATGGAGTTTAAGGCATCCTTGCACGTGATCTTGTTGTTCCCTGCGTAATGAAGAGGATACGTGATATCGTCGTAGGTGAAATGATCTAAGGTATCTTTCTCTTCTTTGTCCTCGCAAGTTGGATCACTATTTGCTTCCTTGGTTACTTCAGAAACTAAGTTATCATGTTCTATACACCAGATGAGACGCCCCAAGGTTTTCCAGACGACGCTGTCATAGCATTGGTCGATCGTTAGCCCGAGCAGAGTTCCGAGCGTCATCGCATCAACTGATACGCCACGGTCGATCATGTCATCGATTTTGTCGATAAACTCCTTAGTGTCTACTCCGCAGACGTACATTTCTCAACCTTCCTCCCGCACACAGGACAATAGTTGATGTCGATGTCAGTGTTGATCTTATTCTTCGGATCGAACAATCGGAGGTTCCCATCGACCCAGATCTTCACATTGTTGCGCTTGAACAGCAGATCATTACCCTGGCAATACGAGCAGTTACTTTCCGGTGCTGCCATAGCCGCCTCGATTCTCATAACCAAGTGTGGGCACGGCCTCTAACTTGATCGGACCCATGATCCGCTCGATGCGGAACTGCGCGATCCTCGTCCCCTCGGGAATAGTGACGGTTCGCGTGGCGTAAGCAGGAAAGCCCCAGACATCGTCGTCACCGCAGTAGTCGTTCTCGATGATCCCCATGCTGTTAGCCATAAGCAATCCCCAGTTCTTGCATGTTGAGGACCTCGGTACAATATGGCCTTCGTATCCGTCAGGCATCTTCATCGAGATGTTGAACGGTAGGATACGGAACTCGCCTCGCTCCATATGGACCGCTTCCGGAATCGCTAGGTCGATCCATGCTCCGTGCCGCTCAGGCGGAAATGCGTTCTTCCCGTACCTAATCTGAATCGTCTGCTCTTTCTGCTTCACGCTGTTCCCTTTCTCTTACCATCTCGAATGTCTCTCCGTGGTCGCACCCAATCGTTTTCTTGGGAGCCCTCACCACAGGATGCGTGCAACCTAGGTCAGGTTCGTAGTACACGCATCGAGAGCATCTTACCACATCGCTACAACGTCTAAGGTAGGTAGAATCCATCAGTAATCCTCCCATCCAGTCTCAGACTTTAACGGCTTGGTCGGCTGTTTGCCGAACCGCTTCTTGTTCGTCCCATCCTCGCAAGTTGCGCTCTCAAGCCCGATCCAGTTTCCATGGAGCGAGCATATCGTAGTGTAGCGCTTCTTGTCCCTGACTCTGACGACAGCTTTCGGAGGAGGACAATGCTCGCAATCTCGGCATAGGGTGACTTCAAGCGGAGGAGGTGGGAGATACTTAGGCCTCGGCATTTGGGTGCCTCACAGTCAACACGTCCACGTCGTTTGTTCCGTAGACTCTCATGAGCTCGCGTCCTGCTGCGAACGCTGCTGATGCGATGGTGATTCCCTTCACATAGCCGTCTATCGATGTCTGATCCGCGAGCTGGGCTTCCCACTTCCAGACGTCCCGCTTGACCGAGTCAGCATCGACCATGGGACGTAACGGCTTCTTCTGTATCTTCGGTTCCTCATGCTTGGGAACCCATTTCGGCTTAAGCTTCGCATATTCCCTCTTAGGCTTTCCAGTGTCGTATGGGTTAAGAGGCATCGTCTTCACCGACCTTAGCTTTGCAATGAGGGCAATACTTGTACCCTTCTGCTAGATTGATGACTTCCGCGTACATGCGCCCACAGTTTTCGCACTTGAAGACATCGATGATGGTCAAGAGTTCAGTATAGATCTTCGTGCATACAATCGTATCGATTTTACTCATCGCTGTCTCCCATCTGTTCACCCTTCATCTTCTCTATCCGTTCGCGCAGCTCGCAATGCATTCGGCGCTTGGAGCGGATTATAGCGGCGACCTCAACGATGTAAACCACGATCGCGACGAATACGAGTACGAGTAATACAACATTGACAATTATCATTCGTCCCCTTCCATCTGCTTCTTGACCAGCTCCACCATCTTATCGCCTTCTGACGGAGGCTCAGGACCGAACTCGGTCCAATCATCGATCTGGTCCTTCACTTGAAGGAGATACACGACGAGGTCTGCTGCTGTGACCTCGCCTCGATCGCCGATGGTGTCGAGCTCCTCGGGCGACATCCAATCGGCGAGTCTGAAGTCGGAGTCAAACTCCCTGATGATGAAGCGGCGCCTGTGGGCCTCCAGGTCAAGGATCTCGGGAGTGTGGTTGGTCTCCATGAAGAAGTTGGCCCGGCAAGGAATCGAGAGCCATTGACCCGTCGGCGTCTTGACTTCCAGGTTGCCGGTGATCATACGCTTCATCCACTCGAGGAACTGGGCAGACGGATTGCCTACGTCGTTGAAGGTAACGACGCGCTTTCCTACGAAGTTGTATGAGATGACGCCCGCGCTGTGCCCCGAGAAGTTCGGTTGAGGCGCATCAGTGAACGCCTTTTGTCCGTAAAGGCGCTGCACCATCTTCATGAACAGGGACTTGCCGTTGCCGCCGCCTCCGACGAGAACGTGGGATTTCTCACGGATGCGCTGGGTGAACGGATAGAGGAGCATCTTCTCGAAGAACCACGGCTCGCCTACCGCCTGGTTGATGAGAGCGAAGTAATTGGCGATAGGAAAGAACCTATCCTCGACGACCTCCGACTTGCCGAACTCCGGGAGCAAACCCTGCGGATCGACCTGAGTCAACGTCTTCAGATCATAAACGCGATCGATACCGTTGTCGGATACGCACACGGCGTCTCTCAGTACCTTATGTTGGGTTACAGGGAAATACCCCTGGAAGTTTGTCTCAAGGATGTCTGCTGCCTTGTGGGCTTCTCTTGAGTCTGAGTGGAGATAGTAGGCCAGAAGATCGATGGCCTCGTTCAAAGGATGAAGGTCGTCGTGCTCCTTGACGTAGACCACATCGCCTTCGAGGATGATGAGCCCAGCCTTGAGCAGTTGGGACACCTTCGTCCTTATGTCGTCTGGATCTGGCTGGAACGGGTCCATAGAAGAATACCCGTCGAACACCTTCTTGGCGATGTCGTGAAACGGGTTTGCGCACACCGATTCCTCGAACGACGGTTCGTAAAGCCACTCTTTGAATTCTCTTGTTCTCATGATATTGTCTCCGTGTCACTAAGTCTTCCGTATCTCTTGGAGGCAGTAGGCCGAACCCCGTCGGACTCGGCCTTGGCTAATCGTCTGCCCCTGTTCCCAAGACACGGAAAGAAAGGAACTGGCTTCTGCTTCCATGCAAAGGCCATGGCCTTATTATACCACGTTGGAAGGCGAATCCAACGACAAAAGCCAATCTGCTTTTTTTATTTCCGGCAATTCTTCGACCAAGGTCGGAGTGGTCTTTCGACCCTGGGACCTCTCGATGACGATGCGCAGAGCTGCCTCGTGAGACTTCTTCGTCTCAGCTGACGGGCGCTTCGTCTTGATGTTGCCCTCCTCGTCTTCCTCGTGGTAGATGTCCTGTGCAGCTAGATCGTAGAGGCTCTTGCAGAGGGCATCCATCACCGAGTCATCGGGAGTCACCTTCAGCTCGTGCGGGTCCTCGATCTCAAGGATGCGGTTGATGGCGTCGCCGAACAGCGTCTGCAAGCTCGACATCTGATCATCTCTAGGATTGCCACCATCGATGCGGTTGATGATGACCTCGATGGTCCTGATGTCCTGCGAGAAGATGGCGTCGGTGAACATGCGGGACACCAGATGTTGGGCAGCGCAGCGGGCTCCTGTAGGGAACTCAGCCCTTGGAACCGTGTCCGCCATCCTTACTACCTGACCCATTTTGCTTCTTGCCATTTCGAGAATTTGCTCGTCTAGGCTTCTTGCGCTTGTCGCGGCGATCGTCGGGACCAAGTCTGAACGGATCTTTTCCATCTTCCATCTCCTCTATCCGAAGCCTCAGCGAGTACGGCCTCTTCGTCTTGCAAGAGTATTGCGAGAAATGGTAGACGCGCGAGAACACCTGGTTGTTGATGGTTGACTTGCCCGTGTACCTTGTGCAGTAATATTTGAGCAGACGGTGCATCATAGCGCAGGTCCTTGAGTCTGCGGGACCCGGAGGACGACCGTAGAGGAACGTGAACAGAGGCGGCACAGCCGTCTTCATCTTCCCCTTGGTAGTCCTGTGGTACCAGGTCTTCTTCAACCAGGACCTCACCATCTTGTCCATCTCATAGAGCCGATCATCGGTGTAGTTCTCCCAAGCATCGGCATCAGTGAGACCGATGGGCAGGAACTCCTTGTCCTCACGGCTCATCTTCTCGAGATCATCCTGGGTGAACCCATGGACCTCTTCCCTCACACCGTTCGCCTTCACATCCTCGATGGCTGAGATCGGCGCCTCAAAACCTTCAAACTCCAATGCCATTTCCAGCTTCCTCCTTTCTTCTAACTATGTTACAATGATTCTAGCACCTTTGGTTAGAAGCTGATTAGAAGCTGATTAGATTGGTTAGAAACTCAGGATTGATCGGCTCTTGACGTTCGAGCCTTTTAACCCGGTCATAACGTCGATAATGGAACCTGACCTAGATGTGATGATCGGCACGGGAACTGTTTACCTTACCGTGTCTAGCAAAACGGGTGATAAATCGTAACGGCACATAGACCGCGAATGATGATGATGGTCGCGCAGGGTACTGATCAAACCTTGTCAGGGAGGCAGGTGGATTCATTGAAAATCTTGACCTGACCGCCCATAATAGTTCCATGCCAAAAATCGTGGGCACTTAGACAACAGAGATAACATATATATCTTAGTAGAACCGATGATAACCTGGATGATGAGGTTGCATTGGTTCTTTTGATGTTGGGGTAGAAGATATATATATTGATTGCTTTTGTTAGATCGGCTTCCCCGGTTAGGCGGGCCGAGTGGAGCTGCGCTTCGGTCGGGGCTTCGCCCCTCCGCTCAGACGCAGCTTCCGTCGGCACCGCTTGGGGGAGACTTGGAAAACAGCTGTGACAAAGGTTCGACAAAGCTCAAACAGCCACACCCCCCACACCACATCATAGGGACCAAGGCGAACACCATCGTAGAAACCGTGGGAACAGCAAGGCGCAGAGCGCGCGTCCGCTACGCGGACATGGCGCAAAGCGCACTATAGTTATATATGGCGTGAAATTTTTTTAAGTAACACCGTTTTTGAACTTTGTAACACTGGATCGGCAATAGGGGAACGTGGAGGTGTTTGCCTTATATCCCGTGGTACTATATGGAATTTTCTTACTTTGTTTCTCTTGATAGCCATATCGTGCGAGAGATTACCTTGTTTTCCTGGGAAAACCTGGAGAATGGGGAAATTTTTTTCGGGGGAACTTCCCCACTCCACAATATCCAATTTATCCTAATATATATAACCCCCCGTACTAAGCGTGCGAGCGGGAGAGCGAGTCAACTATAGGCTTCTAACTAATACGCGGGGGTGAAAGAGCGACCGTGCAGAGGCGAACGTCCGACCCAGTGGAGGACCGGCTTGTCCGCAGTTCGCCTTCTCGCGTTGAAACATTGATGAGAACTATAAGTTCACCTAGCGCGCAACATTTCACATTGTGTTATTTGGGAAGTAAATGGCTTCCCGAAACACAACCCGAAAGGAGCACTATCATGCTGTACCAGAACTTCACGACCAAGAACATCGACTTCATCCTTCGTTTCTTCGGATACGACAACATGGATAACCTCTTGGTCGAGCAAGAGGATGCACTTCGGTACGAAGCTGCAACCGCATGTTATTACGATGAGCCGGCCGAATGGCTGCCCATCAAGTCTCGCCAAATAGGAAACGAGCGAGTCGATCTTTACTTCCCCGTAGGAAGTGTTAATGGACCCTGGAACATCAGGGTCGAATCTGACCAACCAGAAATAGATCCATGGTCGAACTCTGGTCAGGTCCATTTTCCTATCACGAACCGGCATAAGCTGTCGGCTCATGTTGGGAAGAAACTCTTCCATTTTGGGGAAAGTTTAATTGAGCCGTTCTATAAGAACGGTACTCGACACATGAAGCTTGAACTGTCCCAAACGAGAACAGTTTTCGCTGATTTATATGGAGACGAACCGGAATATCCAATTGTAAGTTTCGAATTACTCGACTATGCCGAGTATGAAGGTCCCGAGATTCCATTGGAATTAGAGGAGGATATCCCGTTCTAACTCTTAGGAGAGCTGCCTGTTTGGTGGCTCTCCTTTTTTTTACACCTTGTGTGTCTTGGGAAATGTGAGTAGCTTTTGCTGCTCGTGTTTCCCAGAGTTATATGCGCTTGCAAGCGTAAGTGTTTGCAGTGCGTGTAACTGTAATTGATTCCACCTTGTGTTCCCTGGGGAGTACGCATGCTTCCCAAAGAACACAACATTAGACCTGAAAGGAGGTGTGACATGAAAAATTTGTTGACAGTGCTGGTCATTGTAGCTGCGATTATTTATTGCATCGCAGTTGTCGTCGTGCCAGTCCATGACTTCAAGGATTGCTGCTACTGCGGCATTCCAGTCGAAGTCATGGTTGACCAGAACCATTGGCACGACGAAGACTCTATCATTTGTGATGATTGCTGGCGTCTTGGCTGTCGGTAATCGTAAGTCAATCGGGAGAGTGGCAACCTGCTGCTCTCCCTTAGTTAGAAAGGTTAGAACATGATTGTAAAACAACTTAAAGCTGAAGAAGCCCTGACTTTGATTCAAGGCTTCAAGGCCAAACCGCATTATCGCCAAGCCTGCGACAAACCAGTGTTCGTAACAGAGTTTATCTGTCACGAGAGCCTCGTCATCAAATGTTGGGGTGACCTTAGCCTCGACGAAGACGAATGTGTTTGGCGCATGGCCTGGCTAAATAAATAGTAACAGAGCCGCAGGTTGAGAACATTCCGCTTGCGGCTCTCCCATTTATTGTTAGGCTCTCCCGCTCGCACACTCCACTGGGTTCACCTTGTGTTCCCTGGGAGTACGGGTGAGTCGCTATCCCCAATGGTTTACGTGCTCGTAGCCGTTGGGGATTTCACCTTGTGTTCCCTGGGAGATGCATATGTCTTCCAAAGAACAGTAGGTTAGACCGGTTAGAAGAAAGGAACCAAACCATGAAGAAGTTCAACCTGCCCGAAAATGTAAATCAGTATCGTACGGACAACCCGTTCCGTGCAACCGGCGGAGAGACCATCTATCTCGGCGCTGTCTATATGGGCTACTCGCTGCCCAAGAACGTGAAGCCTGAGGAGTTCGACCCCACTAGGCACAACGTCATCCAGCACTTCTGGAATCCCGAGAAGGGCTGCGAGTATCTGCCCATCACGCGGCCGTATCAGAGTCGCTGCTTCATCCCTGAAGTAGGACAAGTAGTAAACGTCGGCTGGCGTAACACTACCTGGTCCGATGGTTCGGTACACCTCCAGTATTTCTGTGAGGCTGTGCTGTAATCGTAAGTCAATCGGGAGAGTGGCAACCCGCTGCTCTCCCCTGGTTAGAAAGGTTAGAAAGATGTTTACAGTGTTCGATGTGTACGATGAGGACTACGCAGCAGGATACGTTAGCTGTGATAACTGTCCTCATAGGAAAGCTTGCCACGAGCAGTGTGAAGAAGCTGTTCGCAGGCAAGAGAGAAACGAGCCCAGCCAGTACCACGGGACCGCTGAGCAGTAACATCTTGGGAGCTGGCTACATAGCTGGCTCCCTTATTTTTAGGAGGTAAAACCTTGGAGCTATTACAGATAATAGCAGTAGGAATCTGTGGCATAGTGCTGCTAGCTGTGACCCTGTATGATGCAGGCGTGGTCGGGTTCGTTCAAGAATTTATCAAAGAGTTTCGGCACCGACCTTGACCTGGCGGAACCTGCGATTCATCCTGGGCTCCCGTTGTCTAACTATCCTACGGGATCTCTCTATCACCTTGTGTCTCTTGGGTGTTCGGGTTCTTCCGTCCCCAAAGAATACTATGTCCTGTCGTGGTTAGAAAGGAAAGAACAATGGAAACCTTCAATTTCGGTGACTGGGTTGTCTATGACCCAGGCTACAAGCAAGAGATAGGCAGAGTCACAGAAGACAGAGGTAAGTCTGTTCATGTGTGCTACGACAAAGGATGCACTGCTGCCAGCACTCCTAAACAATATTTAAGGCACGCGACTGAAGAGGAGATTAAAGCAGCACCAGATGGTATTGGATTCCATCGCTTTGAATCTTATTGTCCAGTCGCAGTAGACTGTGACCTCTTTGGAAAGTGTCAAGCTTGGTTAAACATGAACATCGATTAGAAAGGAAAAGAAATGAAGACACAATGCAGTGGTGAATATGCGAAAACTTTAAGGCTCGCAGATCGCTACTGGTTCTGTCAGAACTGTAGGCTCTGTGACTTATCGAAACAGCTTCCCGATTGGGATGAGAATGCTAGCCTAAATGAGATGACCCAAAAGATAAATGAACTTTACCCATACAAGGTAAAGATATGGGTCGGCGAACCTCATCGTCCGAACATCAAACAGTATGCAACTGTTAAAGAACTGGTCGACGATATCTGCGGAATAAGTTATGTCGCAGGACTGAACGACTATGGAGTCAGAGTCCAAGTCTTTGAGTGAGGTGAGACACATGGAACAATGTCTTATCTGTGAATATAAAGATTCATGCTCTCTATTTGAACCTTACTGTACTCCATGTGATGGAGACAGTGAGGAATGTCTAACTTGCAATTGCCTGAATGCAAGTTACGAACTTCGAACAAAGGAGTTGAAACATGAAGCCTGATGACCCGAGACATGGAACCATAACCGGCTATACCTCGGGCAAGTGCCGATGCTCTTTGTGCAAAGCCGCTGCAAAAGCTTATCGCAAAGAACATCGGCAAGGTCATATTGAATCTATTAGGCTAGCTGAGAAGGCTTACTATAAGCAACATGCTCCAGCTTATATCAAAGCTACGAAAGCAAACCAAGCCAAGAGATTCAAGGAACTTCAAGCGGATCCTCAAGACCCACGGCACGGAACCATCACATCCTATAATGCAGGATGCAGATGCGACAAGTGTATTGAAGCTGCAAAGAAACAACGAGCGAAATGGCGAGCTCGAGTATTGGAAGAACTAAAAGCCAACAAGGATGACCCAAGACATGGAACCTTGACTGGCTACACGGCAGGTTGCCGATGCTTTAAGTGTCGGCTTACGAACTCGGAAAGAAGGAAGAAGAAATGAAATTGGAAGAACCGAAATCTATTGAGGTCAAGGACTCGAAGCTCTACAACTTTGACTTCGAGAAGTTCGACAAGCAACTCAGTAAAGCGATTGAGATTCTCTATCCAGAGAACTATGATGAATGCAAAGCTCACATTATGCTTGCAACAAAGCATGACGAAACATTTCCTATGGGAGTTATCCTGTTCAAACCCCCCGAATCCGAGATCGAGGAGGAAGCTTTGAAAGTTCACCTTCGTAAGTTCATCGAGAACCTCGATGAGTAACTTCAAGGTGGGCGACAAGATTCGCTTGAAGAAACGCCCAGGTATTTACTGGGAGGTAGTACAGGAGCTTCCACTAACAGGTGAGCTCCTGGTTCTCCGTAAGTATAACGTCGATAAGTTCATGTACCGATTGGTACCTGACGAGCCGACGATGTACACCAAAGAATAGTTAGAAAGGAAAAGACATGGAAGAGATTAGGGTAACTATCGCACCAAGTTTGCTCAACAACTGGTGTCAGATTGTTCGAGCTAGGCTCTCGGAGTTTCAATGCCTAGTGAGAATCGGAAAGAAAGATCAAGCTTTGGAGTCATTAGCAGATATCGAGGATGCTCTGTCAACACTGGCTATGCTAGCTAAGGAGGTTAACAATGATTAACGAGCAGCTTGTCAATGACATCCTTGATACCGTGCCAGCTGGTGCACGGTGTTGTTACACCGGACAGTCCATCCTGGCTTACGTTGACAACCCAACCTTCAGCTGGGATGAGGTGAATACCTGGGAGAATGAGACAGACTTGGATCTGTTTGCATACTCTCCGCAATCCCAGGCAGCTCTCATCCAGGCATTCTTATCTGACGGATGGGAACCAGAGAACTCAATCGAAAAGTTCAAGGCTGATCGAGTGAGGTTCTGGGATCCTGGTAAGTACAACCTGCAAACGGTTAAGCTTATCAAGGATGGATACCCTGAACTCAATATCAGTTGGCGAAAGGGATGTGAAGATTGTCTTGACGTCATCAAGGTATTCGATATGGATTACCTGATGGTATCGATGGACGTGGACAAGAGAGTCTTCGCAGATCTAAGACCGAAGAATAAACGAGTTGCTCACGTCAACAAACTCAATCCTCACTTCAATCCGTATGACGCCGAGCCATCCTATTGGTATCGTCAGTTCGACCGCTGCCCGAAAGGTTGGAGTCGAGGCATCGATACTCGTCCAGTCGCAGAACAGTATGTCGATTGGATCGAGACATCTCTGAAGATTGGAGATAAAGGAGCTGCATCCAAGACACGGGAGTATAAGAACCGTGCTATGATGGATGCTATAGCACCGCTGATCGAGCATGGTATGGAACAAGAGATAGCCGAGCTTATCTATAAGATGAGCTATGGGCAGAACTCCTCTTGGGAATCGACCAAGCTCAAGCATACTGTAATGGTTAACCGCATTAAGCAATGGCTTGATGCTGTTAATAAGGAAGAGAAGTAAACAAAAGAAAGGGACAATCATGCAGTTCGTAAACAAGAAGGACATCGAGTTCAAGCGCGGATACTTTGTCGTGGACAACAAGATTATGATGCCCTCATCGGATGTCATCTCAGAAGTAAACATCCTCTCTGAACTGAACGACATCATGGGTTTCATCAATGATAATCTTGATGAGATTAAGGCGGCATCAGAGAAGAAAGAGATGCCGAAGTTTGTACCTGAGACCAGGGTCTCGATTAAGCAGACGCCTAATACGCCGACGCTTGATGAGTATGTCAATAAGATCTCGAACATCATGGACGAGATCGAGGCAGCAACAACCTTCGCTAAGGCAGATAAGATTGTTGAGAATTTCTTCGCTAATTCTCTTGAGTTCGCTCATGAAGACGACGTATTGCTTACGGAGGATTTCAATCCGACTCGTAAGATGAACATGAATCCTCTGAATCTGAGCGACGAAAAGATTATCGACTTCATCAATACAGTTATTGATGCAAAGGACTACATCGCAGCTGTTGCACCACGTGTTGCTGATATGCTCCCTGAACTCTGGCACTAACCAGTTCAATTGAAGGAAGCCTGGCGAATAATGCTGGGCTTCCTTCTTCTACGGAAAGGAAAGAATAGTGAAAATGTTAGAGACTCCGTTCGAGCTATCTCGAAGAGGTGTAACATGGCCGAAGATTGTCCTCGTCGGTTCGACTGAGAGACCGCCTGAGGGAATCCCATATCTCAGATGGGATGATAGCTCAGATAAGATTCTGATCTTCAGGTTGATGCTGCCGATGCTTGAGAAGAAGTTCGGTTTCTTCAAATGGCGCGACGTCTATGCGGAGATGGTAGGTGAAGAATATAAACCTGTTAAACTCAACTACGATCCGCCGAAAGAGGATCATGGTAATAACTTTTACTATGAATCTACCGAAGGAACTTGCGACAAGACTCTTGAAGAACTAGCGATGGATACTGGCAGCTCAGTAGACATGGACTTGCTTCTCAAGATGAGGCTTGTACCAAAGTTCTTCGGCGAGTTGGCAGATGTCATCAAGGTGAATCTAACTAATAGCTATCAGTGGACTGATGGCTATAACAAGAAGCTCGGTATCTGCTGCGGTTATCTCGAGGAGAAACCGAGGAAAAGATCTTTGGTTATTCTCGACATCTCATCGAGCATTCCTAATGGCTTGAGTGCTGGCATGATGACTCTCATCAAGACCATCACCGACATCACTAATGCGGACTTGATTCTGACTGGAGGAATCTCCAGGTTCTATACGAACGAGGAAGTTCTGAAGATGGATATCAAGAAAGAACGAAAAGAAATTCCTCGCGGCAATGAGTCCACATACTTCAGAAAGATTCTGAAAAGTAACAACATGGATTACGATGTTGTCATCTCGTTCGGAGATTCCGACAACCCCGGAACCATTAACCTTGAACAGAAGATCAATACGAAGCATCTCTACGATTTCTTTATCGGTAAGGTTGACATCTATGGCACTAGGTACACCAGTGGTACCGGCTATGCAAGATGGGTTACTGAGAATTGTCCAAGCGTTGAAGTCCATCGTTGCTACGACTGGGCAAAGCTGTTCAAGAAGCATTACTGTTATGAATAAGAGCAAAGCGAAAGGTACCAGAGCCGAAACTAATCTGGTAAAGTATCTCGAAAGTGCAGGGCTAGAAGCCTTTCGCCAAGCTCTGCATGGTAGCTTAGATCAGGGAGACGTTCTCCTCAGGATGTACGATGGCAACATCTGCACCGAGGAGATCGTCTTCGAAGTGAAGACAGGAAAGCAAACAGCTTCAGTCAGCCGCAAGGTTAAAGAGGAATGGCTGAAGCAAACGCGAACCGAGATGCATAATGCTAAGGTTCGCAAGGCTTACCTGGTTATTGCGAAGTGGCAAACAGGTATCAATGATTGGGAGGTATGGAGTGCCGACGGGCATTCCTTCTGGTACCTCAACCACTTCGTGAACTATATCAAGACACATGGAAAGAAGGTTAGAAAAAGTGAGGAACATCAAGACTTATCTGGACATCCTGGATCAGCATCGAGATGAGATGGCGCTCGCGTTGATGAGCGATCCAGGATTGTCCAAGACCTCGCAATGTAAACAATGGTGCGAGGAGCACGGACGGCAATACTTTGAATTCATTACCAGTCAAAGGATGCCGTCCGAGATCTCGGGCATGGCTATGCCTGATGCAGACACGAAACGTATGAAGATATACGACTTCGATTACTTGCTCGACATGAAGGACGGAGATGTCCTTGCATTCGACGAGTTCACGAATGGAAACATCATGACTCTCAATGCGTGCCTGACTCTGATTCAGGAACGCAACATGATGTCAGGTAGGAAACTCCCAAGCATCCTCATCGTAGCCATGGGCAATCCTCAGGGTAAATGCGATATGCTTCCACAAACCAAGCAGAGGTTCCTATGGCTTGACGTCAAGTTCGATGAGGAAACTTGGTGCGATTGGATCAAGAAGGAACTTAATGTAGTTCCTACACAACCTCTAATCTCTTTGATTAAGAACACATATAAAAGTGGATTCGGAGTTCAAGACTACAACTATATGACAGCCAGAACAGTAACTAATCTATTGAAGCTGGCAAAGACAGTTGATAGATCTAATGCTATTTGGCACAACATGTATGGAGTAAGCTCAGGTCTTGTCGATGAATTGTATGCTTCGGTCAATAACAATTCGAACAACTCCGAAGATCTGGAGCTTCTGAAGTATGGTCTGTGCATGATTATCCATTCACTTATTAATGAACCGAATACGAATTTCGATACTCTTAATAAAATGAAAGGGTGGATACAAGAGTGCAAGACAATGTCTGACATTAAGAGTACATTGAAGAATATTGAGGAATCATCGAATCCACCTGATACGCAGACATTGTTTCTAGAACGCATTAAGAGTGGTGCAACTGAGAACATAGCAGATATGAATAAGCTTGCAAAAGCTTTGACTCATATCTCGAAGTTGGAAGGATATAGCTTAGTTTCGATAGTCGATCTTCGCTCTGCAATTAAGAACAGGGTGCCGAACGAAGGAACTCAAGAGCTGCTCAAAGATTGCCTCAATGGCAAGTACAATGATGTTGGCCTCAGACTTTACGGCGATGTAACTACCAAAGGTATCTTGAATAAACCAGAGAAGCAAGAGGTGAGCGAAGATGCTTGATTGGAGAAACCTGTTCGCGTTCGGTGAGTCTCCCTACTTCGCTATGTATCGGTGCGGACTGAACGGGATTCCACTGGATGATGTACTCGATCATCTTCGTCAACTCAACATCCCTGTTCGAGAGAAGGACATACGAAACTACAACGATGGTTCGTTCAAGCGTAGTTTCGTAAGACCTCAGTCGAACTTCAACCCAACCATTAGGAAGCCAACAGCAGCACAGCAAGTGATGCAATCTAAGCTGTCTGATCTAAAGAAGCTTCCTGATGGTTGGAAGGGTACCGACAAGCGATGGTTCCCGTGCTCATGGGACAACAAGCCCATGATGAAATGGGGATACAACAAGGATTATATTCCTAATCTGTATACCAGGGATGCAGCCATCGCCTTGTCGGACTGCGGTTACGTCGGACAGAACATGTATGCTCAGCCGTTCATTGTCATCGACATTGACGGCGAAGGACATGGTACGTTCGACGAGAGGACGATTGCATGGGGCGAGAAGTACAGGAACATCACTGAATGTTGGAGTCATCCATCGAAACCAGGAAGCTTCCACCTGTACTTCTCAACGCCGCACATCGTACCGATATCGCATTTCCCATATGCTCATATCGATCTTATGGGAAACCAAACGAATGCGGCTGTCTACACTAAAGTTAAGCAGTCCAATGGTATCAATCGGTTGATGCTGACCGATGAGATATGGAACGACCTCAAGACATACGTGCAAATGAGAAAGGAAGAGAGGAACAAATGAGCTTGTACGATTTCATCATGAGCCAAGGATTCACCAAGGAAGACTGGTCTGAACTTGGCAAGGGCAACATTACCGACAAGGATATCATCGAAGCTATGCTGGCAGAAGGATACGAAGGGATCTCGGAATAATGGATTGGAACAAGTACAAAGAGAAGATAGAAAAATATCCTGACTCGTTTACTGAAGGACGACGCAACGACGACCTGGTCAACTGGACCTTGACTTATATTGCAACGTACGACTACAACTATCCTATAAATGAACAGCTCTGCGTTGACAGCTTCGAACAGCTTATGCTCGGACTTCGAGATAAACAGATAGACGATCTGAACGAGTATGATTGGAAAGCCAAGATCAAGAAAATTACAAGTTATTATCTCGACGAAGATCTTGAAACTCTCGAATCTCTGCTCATCGATGTAGAGTACAATTAACGAACCCTATAGAAAGGAAAAGAAACATGGCACTCAATCCTGGACAAAGCTCTAACCGCAACGAACACAACTGGAATTACTCTCGACCCAATCAGCCTGGGTTCTCTACCGAACTGACGGGTACGGTAGTTGCCATTCAGGAAGTTCAGGCGATGAACTTCGGACAGCATGGTCCGACGACTCCGAAGTTCTGGCCGAATGGGAACCCGGTCTGGAATATCCGCATCACGCTTTGCGGACCGAGCGGCGGTTATCGAACCTTCACCTTTGCAGAAGCAGGTAAGGCGCAGCGTGAAGGTAAGAAGCCTTCGGTGCATATCGATCTGTTCAAGATCGCAGGCGGCGAGGATATGATGAACCTCATTGGCAAGACCATTCGAATCTCTACGGTGCAACCGCCTCAGGGATTCAGTTATGGTTCTGGCAATCCTCGACCTTGGACGGTAGAGGAAGTGCAGGCGGGACCGTATCAGTTGAGAGAGGAACTGCCTTCCTATCTCACCGTGCCCCAACTGCTCGCCGATGATGGTGCGCACGGCGGTGTCGTCGCTGCTCCCACTGCCTCTTCTGCCCCCGCGGTTTCCATGCCTAACCCGGTCATGCAGCCGCAGGTAGGATACTCTCCTGCTCCGACGCAGGTTCAGTATCAGCAGACGCCTCAGCAAGTGAGCGTCAATGCTGCTGACATTCCTGTGGATACGGGATTTGCTCAGTCTCAGCCTACGGGATATGCACCGCAGGTCGATCCGGGTACTCCGGTTCCCATGTCCGTCTATGACAATGACATCCCGTTCTAATCGGTAACTGCAAGTAATACGAAGGGCTCGGTCGGTAATACGACTGGGCCCTTTTTTAGATTGAGGAGATAAGATTATGTGGAGACATGTGGTCGATAAAGAATGGATGATGGCTAGGACGCATTACCTGACAGCTTCTAGCATCAAGAACATCCTGCCTGTAACTGAGACAGGACGGAAGAGATCGCAGGCTCAGATAGAAGCGAACATGATGAAGATAGCTTCTAGCTTTTCGACAGAATATATCTCGGATGAAGACTGTGTTGCTACAGGTATGGCAGCCAGAGGACATCTGCTTGAACCTATTGCTATAGAGGAAGCAAACAGGGAAGCAAACCTTGGCTTGTATCATTGGGATGATATCATCCTAGTTAATGATCTTCTTGGTTGGTCTCCTGATGCTATGTCGATTCCGCAAACAAAGAAGACAGCTTTGTACGATATCAGGAAAGACGGGATGCCATGCCCAACAAACATTGGTGAAGTTAAGAGTTATGGTATGGAACGACATATGGTCTCAGTCCGTACTGATAAGAAAGATTGTCCTGAGCGATGGCAACTTGCTGTAGGTATGGCTTTGCTCAAAAATTGCCAGTTTGCTAATTTGATATTCTTCAATCCTGATTCTACTATCAGGCTTGCCATTAAGACTTATAGTAGGCAAGATCTTGAAGAAGAGATCAAGATGGTTAAAGAAGCGGAGACTTCATTCAAAGAATTCCTGTACGACGAAAGTCGTTTAGGAATTGAAAAGACGAATGACTTCTATGAGTTTAATACCAAAACCGAAAAGAACTCCGACTATTATATGAACAAGTTCATGAAGGAAAAAAGAATGAACATTTAACTTTTAGGGTCGTCCTTATGGACGGCCCTATTTTTTTTACGCTATAATAAACTACATGTTTACTACATGGTTAGTCGAAAGGTGGTAAAGGATGACAGCTTTGAAGAAGGAAGAGCTAGAGCGGATGGAGGAGCGTGCAGGCTTAGAGCCGGACGGGCTCACCTATCAGCAGAGATGCAGCCGAATCACAGCGTACCTCAAAGGCGAGGACTGGGAACCTCAAACCAAGAAGCCAAAGAAAGCATTGGACAAAGACCCTCGACACCATCCGCTGTACGGAAAGAAAATTCTCATCACACCGATGATGGTACCCGACGCGAAACGCAACATTGCCTACGACGAGCAGGTCGGTCATGACATCATCGTACGAGAGACCAATGCAGGCGACCGTATCTACGGTGCACCCGAGGAAGTAGACCGCATGGTCGGAGACTATGAGATCCTGCGAGAGGACAGATCGAAGCCTGTCTATGCTAAGACCACGTTCCCTAAGATCGGAACTGAAATCAGCTTCACGCCTGGTCTGCACAAGATGCCCGTGCCTGTTGTCCTAGGCAACGATGGACAGACTGGTTACCTCTGGTCGTTCCCAACTCAGCTCGTGCAGGTGGAGGACACGATGATCCAACTGTTCGGGCTGAAAACCCTTATCACCCAGCTTGCTCCCGAACTGCTCCCTAAGTTCAGCGGCAAGCCGATTATGAGCTATATCGATGGCGTGACCTTGGCTGCCTCGATTCCTTTGACTGACGCCGAATGGGAGAAGTGGCGTCGCCAGAAGCTTATCGATGAACGCGCTGGCATCTACTAACAAGCAATTCGCAGCGTGGGTCGATGAGGAATGCAGACACTTGGATCTTGTGGCCAGCTGGAACACCCTGGTCGAACAATATGATTCCTGTAGGTTCACCGATGGAATCACAGACCAGCAAAGATTGATGGAGTTCAAGCAGGTCATCAAGGAAACCAACAAGTTCCTGACCCGCATGAGGAACGCGCTTGGCAAGGTGGCCGATATTGATTCGGCAATCGAGGTGCTTATCAAGCAGTTCGATTCCAAGGACACCGAGAACATCGTCGAGCGCTGGCAGTTGCTGTACAACATGCTGAAGCAAAGCTGGATCAGAACACACATCCAGCAGTTGCAGGACATGAACGATCAGAGAGAGGAACAAGATGAATGGAATCGATGAAAAGCTGGATGCAAAGAAAGATGAAGCTCCTGCGATTGATTCGTGGGAGGCGGCGTTTGCTGCGCTGGAACAAAGAAATAAGAAAGAACCTGAAGAGACTCCAGCCAATCGAGACGGACAGCCTGATGCAGGAGAGTTCGGACAGACAGAAGGTACCAGTGGAAGTGATGCCGAACCTGTGGCTGAAAGCCAGTCCGATGATGCACAGCTGGATGGCACGGACACTGGAGGAGGCAGCGCTGCTGACGGAGCAGCTGGAGAAACAGTTTCAGAGTTTGATTACTCAGCTGAGGAAGTGAATGAAACTATCTCATCCATCGAGTCGTCCATCGAAGATCAGGCTGTGAGCGATGTCGCCAATGCGATGAAGGCTTCTGGCAAGATCCGAGTCACTCGCGATGGCAAGCTCGGGGCATCCATCAACGACCCTGACATCTACACTAAGGACGAGGACGGTGTTCCTACCTACATCAATCCTGAGACTGGGCGTCCATTCACAGGTGACAACCCTCGTGCCCAGGCGAAACAGTGGGTCGATGACTACAACGCCGAGCTTGAGCAGGCTTTCAACAAGATCGCCAAGCAGCGTATCGATGAACTTAAGAAAGAGAAGGAGCCTATCGTTCGCACGCTCAAGTTCGCTGAGACCTATAAGAAGCTCAACGATGTGCAGCGCGATATGTTCGATTCCCTCATCGAGGACTACGAGGTGAAGGACGAGGACGGCAACGCCATCGGCTACAGCTGCGATCTTGACAAGGCACTGGCTCAGGTCAACCGTCAGATCTCCAAACTGACCGAACGAGGCAAGGCTCTCCATCCTAAGCAGGAGAAGCCTGCACCGACTGAGCCTGCTCTCGACATGCCGCAGTCCACAGGCTCAAGTGAGAACAAGCCTCCGCAGTTCAAGAGCCTTGCCGAAGCGATGTCATGGTCGCAGGATCAAATGCTCAAGCAGAGGAAGGGTCGCTAATGGTTTTCAAAATCGAGCAAGTCTTCATCCAGACTGACAATGGAATTAGGGAAGCTTACCGTATTAGGCCGGTAGAGAATCACAACGTCAAGTTGTTCGCAACGAAGAAAGAAGCTTTGGATTACCTGAATGCTAGCATTGATCCGAACTATGAGCCAAAGGAACCAAGCTATGACAACTGAGAAACAGCTCCGCTATAAGATTCAGGAGTCCGTAGGAATCGATCGCGAGCATCGGTTCCGAGTATTCATCGGTGAAACGCTTATGGCTGACGGACTCGTTATCGGCAACGAGGAATGGAAGCACATCACTGATTGCGCTACACGGCAGGAAGCCATCGATTATATAAACGAAATCAGAGAAGGAGATTAAGCTATGACGAACGAGACGAAGAAGCAGTCTAAGGCACCTCAGACTAAATCTGAGACCAAGGTTGCAGTTAAGAAGAACACTGAGGCTACCATCAAGAAAGCTGCCCTTAAAAAGGATCTGGAAGCTCAGAAGAAGGCCGCCATCGAGAACCTCAAGAAGAAGCAGGAGGCTACTGAGAAGCAGTTCCTGGCCCGTGTGAACAACATGGCGTCCTCCTTCGAGACTGTCAACGGTTGGCTGGAGAGCAAGCGCCTGCTCTCGGAGGTACTGGAGCATACCAAGTACGGCCAAGAGATCGCGTTCGCAGACGCAGCAGACATCTCTCGCCGCACGGTCGATCTGCTTCACGGTATCGCAGAACGCTTCGAAGCGATCGAAAGCGTTGAGGAGTATAAGGACTTCTTCGACTCTATGATCGATCATAAGTTCAACGAGCAGGACGAGACCACGATCATGGACATTGCAATGGAAGCCGTCATGCTCAACATTGCCCGTACTTTGGACGGACAACTTCAAGAGGCGTACCATTTCAATGAGGACGCCAAGGAAGCTATCGCCAAGATCGACGAGCAGATTAGCAAAGCGGAGTAGCTATGGCTGCGGGACTCAAGGTCCCGATGTACTACGAGCCCAGGCCCTATCAGCGGGATGCCTGGGCTCGCCGCTTATCGGGACAGTTTGATTACTATTTCAAAATCTGGGGACGACAAGAAGGCAAGGATACCGATGATATCCAGAAAGCGATGCACTTCTCGTGGGACCATCCTGGTACCCAGACTGCCTATGTCGGCCTAGACAACAAATGGATCAGGCGTAACATCTGGGACAAGTACCTTGATGGTCGCAAGCATTGGGATAACTACCCTGCCGATATGCTGGACATCAAAGAGACCCAACAGCAGATCAAGTTCCTAAACAATCCGGAGGACAAGGCTGAGGCGCTCATCCAGTTCATCGGCTTCAAGGAATCCGAATCGCTTATCGGCTCATCCTATGAATCGTTCTACGTATCGGAGCTGTCGCTCTACCGAAGAGGCGCCTTTGACTTCATCATGCCGATCTGGGAGAACAAGGCTGCGATGGGTCAGCCGCTGTCTGTCAACTTCAACTTCACACCACGAGGCATGAACAACGTGGCAGCAGACATGCTCAGAACTTACACAGGAGAGGATGATCCTGCTAAATGGCCCGGTGCTCATGGCCGTGTCTACGTTGATGTTGTGCGTGCTGACCAGGCTACGCTTGCAGATGGCTCAAAGCTCTGGTCTCCCGAGGCATTGGAGAACGTCAGGCAGCGCTACATCCGAGCTCACGGCAACGACAACATGTTCCGTCAGGAGTTCATGTGCGAGTTCCTCGCAGTGAACGCTGGCCTCGTCTACCCTGGCATCGAGGTACTGAGAGCCGAGGGACGCTTCACACCGCACAACCTGCGCACTGACAAGCCTGTGTATATGGCATGGGACATCTCCTCGAAGGATAAGCAGTCTGACTGGACGGCTGGCATCGTGTTCCAATACATTGATGGCAAGATGTTCATCTACGATTACTATGAGGACAACCGAAAAGCTGTGGTGGAATGTGTGCAGGAGCTTGCTAAGCGACCTTACTTCCACCTTATTAGGGCTGCTTGCCTTCCGTGGGACTCCGATCGCTCAGGCTCGCAGCACTCGCCTTTAGAGGAATGTCGTCAGATGTTCCCTAATATCCAATGGCGGAAGCTTGAGCGAACCTACGTTGCAGACGGGATCAACCGTGTCCGTAAGCTGCTGCCTAACATGGTCATCAACTCAGACAAATGCGACTGGGTGATGGAGTGCTTCGAGTCGTGGGAATACAAAGAGCTCAGCTCTGTCGATGACTGGGCTGCCACACCGAAGCACGACAGATACAGTCATATCATGGATGCCACAAGATATTGTGCCGAGATGATCGAGCAACTACCATATATACGTACCTCTGACGGTGGACCGAAGGAGATGCCGCTGAGGTACCCAGCATGGGGAGAAGAGTCCGACGACAAGTACAGCGGAGTTCCTGCATGGATGAGGCCGTCGAAGCTGGCACAAAAGAAAAAGCCGAACCTAGGATCCGGCGCTCCGTCGTATTCTCCTGATTGGTAAAATAAGAAAGCCCCCGGTTTCCCGAGGGCTTTTTCTTTACTTGCCAAGCGCTTCGATGAGCTTGTCAAGCTTAGCGTCAACTGCCTTGATATAGTCGGCGTTGTCCGCTACCTGCTTCCCGATCCACTTGATGTGGTCGTGATCGCAGAGTTCGATCCCACGACCAGTCGGGTCGTAGGTGCCGGTGACCTGTTCATAGATGGTCGCAAGCAGCATATCCTGATGTTCGGTGAGCATGTCGTCCTCCTCTTCCTGGGTTTCGTAATACGGTCGCGCGACTCCGATGATGGAGCTATAGTTACGGGCACGGCGATAAACGCCGCCACCGTTGCTCTGGGATCCACCACTGCCAGGAGAGGTGTTCCCCTCGATGGTTTGCATCCAACCTTCATCAGGATGATTTTCCTCGACGATGCCGATGTGATCTGCCACGCCGTCGCCCTGCCAGTCGAACATAACGAGGTCTCCAGGCTGTGCATCCTCGTTAGCAACAAGCCGACCAGCATCAGAGTTAGCAGAGAGGATCCAAGGCACGTATGCGCCAGGGACTCCATCAGCGGTGACACCTGCCCAGTCCAGGCAATAGCTGATAAACATGGCACAGTAAGGAACTCCGGACTCACCAAAGTAGGAATCGTCTACAAGTTCCGCATACCATCGCCCGAACACAGTACCGGGTTCGGGATCATCCCACCTACTGTACCCGATCCACTGCCGGGCGCAGTACAGGACGTTCTTTGCTGCTGACATACTCGGCCTCCTTCACCTCATGTTCATCATCAGGACCGTCGCCAGAGCCACGTCCTGCCTCGACGAACTCCTTCATGAGATCGCTTTCGCTTTTGTTCATTATTCCTCCTCAGTGTCTTTGAGCCCATCTTCTGGCTTACCGCTCTTGAGCATCGCCATGATGGGGCTCAGCACGGCCATGATCGCAGCGGTGGCGACTGCCGCCCACTGCGGGTCCTTGATCACTCCACCGACCGCAAGAGGAACTGCAACGATGAGCACAGCGATGATGCCCTGCACGATGGTGCGGGTAAGGCGCATAGTCATGGAGTTATCGTTCAGAAACTTGTCAAGCATGTTCAACACCTCCTTCAGATCTGGTGGTTTACCAACTGATCGACCTTTCCTTCGAGAATGAAAGTTCGCTCGATCACGTTGTTATGCTTATCAACCTTCGAGTCCAGATCATCCATCTTCGTCTCCAACTTCGTGAGGCGGTTGGTAATCTGAGCGTAGAAGGTCAGTACCGCAGAGCCGGCTCCGACGACAGCCGACAACACAGCCGGTCCGAAAACAGCTACCAAATCCATCATGTCCATCCTTAAACTATTGGTTTTTCTTACATGAAGATTATGACAGCTGACGCCGAGAAACGAAAGTTTACTTGACCTTCTTGAGCTTAGGATTCTTTCGCTTAGCCTCTGGGCTTGCGTTCCTAGAAGCGTTTGCGACGATAGCAGCTGCCGCCTTCTTGGAATACTTTCCACTCTTCTGCACGTTCTTGACTGCTTCTTTGAAACTCATAACGACTCCTGTCTTCTAAACGCGGTCGAGCGGACCAAAGCCCGCCCGACGTTATGATTAAATTATACAAGAACCCTCTTGCTATTTATAGATTTGACTAGAGTTCCTACGAAGCAGCAAACATCTTGTCGATATCTTCGTTAGTTGCAGCACCTGGCATATCTGCTTTGGTCTGATAACCAGACAGATCAACAAAACCCATGAACACATCAAACTTATATTCAGTAGAGCTACCCGTCGTAACTGCCACGACGTACACGTTGGCGCCTGCTTCATACTTCTTGCCAGCTCCATCAACGAAACGTGCGTCAGTGGTGAACGCATCGGATACGTTGTACATATAACCAAGGTTTGCTTTTGCAGGCGTAGGCAGATTCGCGTATGTAACGGTACCCTTCGGAACGATTGCGGAAGTCAGAGCAGCAGAGACCTTATTGGCTACTTCAGTTTTGGAATAAGTCTGGGACTTGCTGTAGATGTTGTTCGCGATGGCATCTGCATTTTGGGTAGCAAGTTGCTTTGCAGTCGATGCGTCGGCAGAGGCGTTGTTAATCTTGTTGTGCAACGGAGTGTTAAGATCGTTCTCTTGGATAGAATTTGCTGCTATATCAGTCAGAACAAGTCCAACACTTTTGCTGTATTTAACAGTGCCCATAACTGAATCAGCCGTAGCCTTCTCAACAGCATAGACTTTACCAGCCTCAGCTGCACTTGCCATAGGCATGGCGGCAGGGGTATCGGTTTTTAATGCGTACTTCTTATCACCCACAGCGGTAACGCGCCCATTGACATAGGTTTCATTGACTGACGCGGTTCCATCAGCTGCCACGTTGAGTCCCGTGCCGATCTTCACGCCGCCAAGCGTGGTCGTGGTTGCGCTGGGGAGAGAATAGGCATCGGTTTTCTTGAGGAACTTACCGTCTGCCCACCCCTTGATTTTCTCGTCGTACCGCTGCAATTGCGGCAGATATACGATTTTGTCTGTGTTAGTCATTTGTGTCCTCCTCTACTCTTGTTCAATCATCTTTCTTACCTTTTCCCTCCAGAGTTCGGGAACTTCCTCGATTCTCTTGATATCGCCCTTGATGCGTTTGAACCAAAACTTAACCATTGTTCACCTCCAATTTACTTCGTCTCAGCCAGGTTACTTACGAGAGCTGATAGCTCTGCAACTGCGTCAGACAGGTCGGAATAATCAGTAGCATTGCTTGACACCTGTTCCGACAGATCGGCTACCGCGTCAGGCAGAGTTGATGCAATCTCAGCCTTTTCCTTCGCCTCCTGAATTGCCTGCTCCTCCTTCATCTTTTTTTTCGCAAGCTCTGCAAGTTCAGTGTTCGTATAGGCATGATATACAGAATACTCGAAGATATCAGGAATGAGTGTGTCGTGCGGCCAGTCATCGCTAATATTGCCGTCGAAGTCCGTGACTTCATTTCCATCAGCGTCCGTAGTCTTCCAGTGTCCACGCTCTTCAGCAGTTACTCGCCATTCAACGTCCTTACCACCGGTTTCGGGATACTCCTTAATTGTAACCCACTCGCCCTGTTCCTCGGAATCGACTACCCATTGATGTTCCACTGGCTTACTCTTGCGAGTCAGATATCCCTTGTTGATGTCGTACTCTTCGATTCGGTTTCCGCTCTCGTTGTATACTATCATTTCATTCTTTCCTTCCTGTTATGCGACCCTACGCCATGCATAAAGAGTCTGATACGCAGGCATATTGTTATACGGCTGTCCCCCACCTACCGACTCCGTTTCCGCATCCGTGGTGAACATATTCGAGGACGACACGCTCCAGTTCCAACTGTCCTCCACCCAGTCGTTGCCGTATTTCAAGCCCAATTTGTGCTTGTGAGCTGGCATTTGCGCGATTGACAGCGTTTGAGAGTTGGCACCGCCAGTGTCAGTGCCAGCGTTAAAGTATGGGAAACGTCCCGTGATAGGTGTCCACGTGCCTCCAACCAAGCTGGCCGGCGATGTGTTGGTGTAGGATATCCACACGTAGCCAATCCCGAACAATCTGTCAATCATATTATGTGCATTATAGCTCGTAAAGAATTCATTTTTCGCCCACTCTTTGATATTCTCGTTATATCGCTTTAGCTGATCGAGAAGAACCATCTTATTTATTGGTGTAGGGCTAACTACGGGATCTTTTGCCATCTTTATTTCTTTCATTCAGTTGAAAACATTTTATCGATGTCTTTATTGATTGTTCTATTGTTGAGAATCTCTTCAATAGTAGTGAGCCTAGTTTCTAAAGCTTCAATACGTTCCGTCATTTTTGCTGTAACTCTAGTAACTAAGTAATCACCAGAACCATCTTCCACAGAAGATACCACACCTATAGACAACTCGCTGTCTATAATGAGGTCACCGTCGATTACGCCCATAGATGGAGTGAGCATGAAGTCAACTTGATCTGATGGGATGTGGAGTGGCTCCTCGGCTAGCGAATAAGTGTCGCGGAGCACCCTGATGGAGTATCCCTGGATACCTTGCCAGTTTTCCACAATGGTCCAAGGCCCTCCATTATCAGTGCTTACAGGCTCGGCTCCCCTGATGTAGAGGTCGAAGCGGTTGTCCTTATCGTCCACGATAAAGGCATCGTTCACAGGAGTATCGACAAACGGAGGCAGGGTTGCCTCAGTGTACTTTCCACTGCGGATGTTCAGGGTCTTTCCGTCTGCACCGCGAGGAAGGCCCAGGTTGAGCTTCCAGGTATTCTCTTTCAGCGGTACTTTCTCGATCGTAGCAGTAGGCTGCATGGTCTCCTGTACGCTACCGATCTCCATAGAGGCAGGAGAGCCATCCTTGCCAGCTGCTTTAACGAGGGTATCAATACCGCCGACAACCCAAGTTCCGTCAGCAGAGACGGAGATATCGAGACTCGGAATGAAAGTACGCGCAGTCCATACGACGTAACCGTTTTCAACAGCTTCGATGGTGCCGAACGACACACCGATAGAATTGCCTCCTCCATTGGTCTTTGCCCAGTAGGGGCAGAAGATAATGTCGTTTACTCGCGGAATAGGCTTGCCGTTCCAGTCATGCTCACCATAGATAAGCAGATGATCGATCGTAGTTCGGAACGTCGTATCGCCAAGGTTTGCGAGTTTGAACCACATCCCGCTACTTTCGTTTTCCGTAGTGCTGTTCAGATGAATCGGATCCTCAAGGCAGTAGATAAGCGAGCCTTGGGCACCCGACGGAATATCGACTGTGTACTCGCTGACATCGGTTCCACGTCGCATAGAGAACGTGATAGGGTAGTTCTCACCTGCGATGGGAGTATGCTTTGGAGCATTGATGCTTACGATAGTAGGCGCCAGGTTCGGAGACTGGAACACCTGCTCACCTGTCACATCATCGACAACGGAGAAAACATACTCGGTATCGGAATCTTTCAGCAGCTTTGCCGTGATGCCTGCCCCCCTAGGGCCTCGACCGATGGAGGAGATAAGCGGAAGCTGATCATCACAGGAGAAGCTGTTCATATCAGGTTCGCGGTAATGCTTTGCATGGCAATCATCACGAAGCCAGTACGGAGCCGGGTGAGTTCCGCTATAAGGTTCGTAAGGGTACATAATCCCTCCTTTCCTAGTAGTTACCGAAGAAATACGGAACAGTAAGGTTAATCTGACTTCCCGCATTGAGATGCCCAGTGCAGGTCATCGTAGCATCCTGGTCGCCAGATCGATATCCTCCGACGGTAAGGTCTGCATAGTCGTTTCCAGTACAGTTTTTATTGTAGGGGATGACAACCTCTGCACCCGAAGAAGTAACCGAACCAAAGAAGTTCCTGATCCAATTAGTGCCATCGCCTCGGGAAAGTCCACACTGCCAAGATGGGAAGGAGTTTTTCGGAAGGTTCTTATTTTTGTAATCCCCTTCCTCGTAACAAACAAGACCACTCATATCGAAGGTAACGGAGAACGAAACGCCAGTGGACATCGGGTTCTTGATAGAGACCTTGCCTAGACATATCCCAACTTCGGATCGGATGACTACCCACTTAACATTGACCTTACCGGAACCATCTACGCCCATCGTCTTGCCACCATCGAGAACATCTTGGTCGGTAATCATCTTATCGTAGGTAACGTACGACGTATCATTATTTTCATCAGTATCGTTGCCGGATACATAACGAACAGGCTTCGGAAGCAAGTTAGCAAGTGGGTTACCAGGATCAGGCGTGGTAAGGTTCGTGATAGCGTTCTTGATAGCCCAATCGATATACGCCTTGATGTTCGGTTGCCCACCGAAGTCATCGGTCCAGTCATGGTCAGCACCTTCAAAGAAGCCCATGTCCTTGTGCATGTGCTTCAGTACCCAGTCGGTATAATCGGAAGCATCGATTCCATCAGGGAACCTTGTCATCTCCCCCTTATCGAGAATGTTATAGATGATGTCCGTCTTCGACATGCCCATGAAGTCAGCGAGATCCTGGAAGTCAGGAACGTCGATCGTGCCGCCCATGTCGCCGTTGCCTCGACCGAACACGAGCGTAGCCGACCAGCCTTCGCCAGCCTTAGGAGCGTTGAACTGATCGCGCGTAGTGCGAATACCGTCAGGTCCCATAGGATACCAGAGACGCTCATGGTGACTATTGCCAGTGGCCTTGTCGAATCCATCGGGAGTAGGCTCGTAATTCCATTCGCCTTCATGGACGGTCTTCACCATCAGGGTTGCGATACCGGAGCCAACAACGTGGTCAGGATCCTCGTCAGGAGTGCCAGCAGGATCAAGAGTCCACACGTAAGGGATGGCAGGAGTGGTCCAGGACCATTCGCATCGACCGGGTCTACGGTAGATGAACGTGATTGTAAATGTGCGAGGGATCGTATGTGGCCTGAGATTGTATTGATACGACAGTTCACCGCCGTTGATGTTCTCAGATTTCCACTCACTCTTATACTCTCCCGTAATCGGATCATAGAGAAATCCCTCCAAATATGTTTCTGTGCAGGTGTCTGGATCGGAGATCTCAACCTTGTAACCGTAACCCTGAGGGCCGCGACCAACGGTAGAGATCATCGGGAGTTGATCATCGCAGTCGGGCGCAGCTCGATCGATCGGATGACGGTGATGGTATTCCTCGCAGCTGAGCTCGTGGGGATCGTGTCCTGCGTGCTCAGGTGGATATTGACAGTTCATATTGTCCTCCTATGGTTTCCATGGATCGTTTTGGTTGTAGATGGTAATCGTTCCAGCAGCAACTATTGAAGACAGCATACCATCTGCTGAGGAATACCGCACTGAGAACGGAAGGTCCATAGCACGTTTCAGCTTTTTCGTAAGCTTAGGTTTGACCTTGATGAACATCTCCCAATCATCCTCCGCTTTCTTACTGACAAGAACATCGACGTTATCATGTTGATCAGATAGCTCAGGAGGCCAATCACTGTAATCGAGCAGGACTTCGAGATAGTCCCACTGCTCTTGGTTGAGAGGAATCTTGTAGATGTAGCCTGCGTCCCAAGCAGTTCTTTCGTAGCCCATCTCTCCTGCGACGATAGGACCGTATTCCTGCCACGAGACCGCCATGAGCGAGGACGGCTTCTCGGTGTACAGCATCGACATGATTGTCGTTGACTCGTTGTTTCTAACGACAACGCGATCTTGAGGGTAGATCCCGCCAAGAACCACGATAGGTTGCCGCGCGTCCGTCACTCTCATCGAGCACCACCGCTGACTTGACCAGGATCATTAACCTTGACGATAAACTTTCCGACGACTTCTCGTTTCAAATTGGAACTGCCGTCGTCGAAAGCTCTCGAAGCAAAAACAGTGACAAGCTTCTCCGCTTCATCGAACGGAGGCATCTCGGTTGCAGCTTTGATCGCATTGATCTTAACATCGATAATCCAATCGGAACCGTTTCTAATCGACGGTTCGGCTGAGACTTGCATCATCTGCGAAATGTACCACTTGCGATAAGCGTGGAACTCATCCTCGCTCATCTTATCGAATGCCTTTTTCAAGTCGGTTTCATCAGGCTGATCCCAATTGATGAGGTCCATGTATCTCAAGTAAATGTTCTGAGGAATAGGAATATCGGAAACATCACAGCTGACGACATACCCTTCCTTCTTGAGATGAATAGGGTAGAGTTTGCACATGTCGATGTAATCGTGGCATCTCTTCGGTTCGCAGTGAGCGTGACCATGGCGGCAGCAGGAGTGGTCGTAGTCCCATTCTTGGCAGCTATGGTCAGGATGATCAGGCGTAGGCCAGCCGAGCCAATCATGGAAGTCTCGGTTGTGCCCATGTACCTGGATAGGCCAGCCTACCATACGATACCAACAGGGAATGGAGAACTTAGCCGTCGTTCCAGGTTCCAGAAAGATGACGCCGCCAGTCGTTTTGTTATCCATATCTCGACGATGATGATGTTCAGGCGGCTTGATTCTTCGATAACCCATTTCGTTTCCTCCTTACGGGATGATTGCTTGCTTCAGATCGTTGTAGTCTTTTATGTAAACTCGGATGTCGTTGTCCGAGTGCAGTCCCTGAGAAGAATCGAAACCCCAGACAATGCCCCGCTTGTTCGTGAGGTTGAAGGTTTTAGCCATGAAATGGGTCATCCTGAACCGTGCTTTGCCCCTGAAAGACAAGGTATAGCTCTCAAGCTTCAGATCGACTCGCATGTATTCAGCGAGGTTATACACCGGAGTTTCGTGGTTTATTCGCTTGGTTGTGGTAACTTTCCTACCAAGTTGGTCGATTCCAACCAGCTTTATCTCCATTGAACCGCAGAAGTAATCGAACCTGAACTCAAGTTGCACAAGGTTCTGCAATCCGTTAAGAGGTTGGGCGACGCCGATACGACCGGACTGCATGTAGAAATCGACAGGTTCGTCTTCTGGCTTGTCAGGTTTCGTAAGCGGAATGAAGCTCGCGTAGTTTTTAGTAAGGCATATCAAGCCTTCGCGAGCAGATTCGTAGTCAAGCGGAACGATGGATATGATAGGATCCTCGTTTTGCATCGTCGTCGTCCACCATGCTTTGCCGTCGATGTCGTAGCAGAAGATGATTCCCTCAAGATAATTCTCATCGAGGGATCCAGTGGCATGGCTGCCGAACACAAGGTAGAGCTTGTCGTTCATCTCGATAAGCACGGCGTCGGAGAACTCGTTTCCAACCTGGTCTGTGAACACAGGCTCGATAGCGTCTGAGACGTACTGAGCCCGGATCTGAGAGTTGTATTCCATTGTGAGCGTAGTGAGAGCCAGACCGAATCTAGACACGGCGTACAGGCCATCTGCGGCCACCACAGCACCATAAGGAGACTTGCATCCGACAGCACCTGAGACATGCTCAGCCTGCCATCCTTTGACAGACTGCTCGGATGAGAGACTGACGTTGTTCTCTACGAGATTGTAACGGAACTCCTTTTGAGAGTTTGGATTGTCGCAAAGCAGCGTGACGATGTTGTTGCCAGACTGTGTCTTGTATTTGACAACGACCTTGATCCTGTTTCCCTGACCGGGATCACAGTCTACGAAACCGCCACCTGTGCCAGTGGAGATAGACAGCTCGTTACCAGGGTTGCCTCCGATGTAGAGTCTGGCTGGGTTATCGACATTG
>CALDWI010000080.1 GCA_937923795.1 uncultured Collinsella sp. | reverse complement strand
TAGAATGGGGCTATATCGAATGGTATCTGATACGAAATACCAGTTAATAAAGCCCCGTCCCAAATTGACTACCCTTAAACCATGGGGAGAGGTCTGCAATTTATGCAGTTGATTGGCTGTTGAGGGTGGCAACATCGCCGCGATGCGGTAACCTCATTGATTGGTTTCGCGACGGCAACATAACGGTAATGTCGCGGAAACACGGCGAGTCTAAGCTATGACTCGTTCGTTAGTAATCAACACCGCTTCTCACGCGGTGCCGATACGAAGGGAGTTCCGTATGGCCGAACTTACTGACCGCTTCGGGACCATGGTGTTCTCTGAGGAAGTCATGAAGGACTACCTCCCCAAGGACATTTGGAAGCGCCTTGCTGCAACCCTCGAGGGCGGTGAGCCGCTCGACCTGGATGTGGCCAACGCCGTTGCCCATGCCATGAAGGTCTGGGCCATCTCCAAGGGCGCGACGCACTACGCGCATTGGTTCCAGCCGCTTTCGGGCATTACTTCCGAGAAGCACGACAGCTTCCTGGAGCCCAACCACGACGGCACCGCCATTACCAAGTTTACGGGCAAGAACCTCATCCAGGGCGAGCCCGATGCCTCCAGCTTCCCCAACGGCGGCCTGCGCGCCACCTTCGAGGCCCGTGGCTACACCGCTTGGGATCCCACTAGCCCCGCCTTTATCAAGGACGACGTCCTGTGCATCCCCACGGCTTTCTGCTCCTACACGGGCGAGGCCCTGGACAAGAAGACCCCGCTGCTGCGTTCCATGACCGCGCTCTCGCGTGAGTCCAAGCGCGTTTTGGCGCTGTTCGGTAAGACCCCCAAGAAGGTCGTTCCTTCCGTGGGCGACGAGCAGGAGTACTTCCTGATCAAGAAGGACGCCTACCGCAAGCGCAAGGACCTGGTCATTACCGGCCGCACCCTCTTTGGCGCCGCTCCCTGCAAGGGCCAGGAGCTCGAGGAGCACTACTTTGGCGCTATCCGCCCCACCGTCTCGGCCTATATGAAGGACCTGGACGATGAACTGTGGGCGCTTGGCATTCCCGCCAAGACCAAGCACAACGAGGTTGCTCCCTGCCAGCATGAGCTCGCACCGGTCTATGGCGAGGTCAACGAGGCCATCGACCAGAATCTGGTCATGATGGAGAAGATGAAGCTCATCGCCTCCCGCCACGACTTGGTCTGCCTGCTGCACGAGAAGCCCTTTGAGGGCATCAACGGTTCGGGCAAGCACAACAACTGGTCGCTTGGCACCGAGTCCGAGAATCTGCTCGATCCGGGCGACACCCCGCTCGACAACCTGCAGTTCATCGTCTTCCTCACCGCGGTGATCGAGGCCGTCGATAACTATCAGGAGCTCCTGCGTGCCTCCGTTGCCTCGGCCGGCAACGACCATCGTCTGGGCGCCAACGAGGCTCCTCCGGCGATTATGTCCATCTTCCTGGGCGACCAGCTTACCGAGGTCGTCGAGAAGATCATCGATGGCAAGGCTTCCGTCCATGCCACGCGCGGCGTGCTCGACCTGGGCGCCGATACCCTGCCCAAGCTGATGCAGGACAACACCGACCGCAACCGCACCTCCCCGTTTGCCTTTACCGGCAATAAGTTTGAGTTCCGTGCCTGCGGCTCCGAGCAGAACGTCTCCGACTCCAACCTGGTGCTCGATGCCGCCGTGGCCAAGTCGCTCAAGTCCTTCGCCGACGCGCTTGAGGGTACGCCCGAGGATGAGTTCCAGGACGCCGCGCTCGAGTACTGCAAGAAGGTCCTGACCGACCACCAGCGTATCCTCTTCTCCGGCGATGGCTACTCCGACGAGTGGCCCGTCGAGGCCGAGAAGCGCGGCCTTGCCAACAACAAGACCACGGCCGACGCCCTGCCCGCCTTTGTTTCCGATAAGGCCATCGCGCTCTTTGAGGAGACGGGTGTCCTGACCAAGGCCGAGGCCCAGTGCCGCTACGACTGCAAGCTCGAGAAGTACAACAAGCTCATGAACATCGAGGCTACCACGATGGTTCGCGAGGCGCGTCGTACCTATCGCCCGGTCATTACCGCCTATGCCACCAAGGTCGCTAAGGGCCTTGAGACTATTCGTGCCGCCGGTGCTGAGGCCGCCATGCAGTGCGAGCAGAACACGCTCAACAAGCTCTGCAACGGCATCACCACCATCAACGACTCCATCAAGGCGCTTGACGCCGTGCATCAGAAGGCTGAGGCCCTCGATGGCCAGGAGCAGGCCAACGTGTACGCGCACGAGGTCGTTCCCGCTATGGATGCGCTGCGTGCCGCCGTGGACGCCATGGAGGAGATCGTGGCAGCCGACTACTGGCCGGTCCCGACCTACGACGACATCCTGTTCTACGTGTAGGGCGTAACTGACATATCGTCACGGTATTGAGCCGGGGTCCGCATCATGCGGGCCCCGGTTTTTGTTTGCGAAGGACGCTTTGAAGCCCGTTTTGCTACCGAATTGGTAACGGGCTTCTCAGATTCTGTGGTGCCCCCAGCGGGATGTCCGCGTGCGGCTGGCGCCGCCCGCTTCCGCTGCGTCGCTCCGCTCCTTGCGTGCTGCGCTGGAAAACGCTTGCGCGTTTCCTCAGCTCCGCACCCTGTCGGGTTCGAATCCCGGCATATCGGTAGCAAAAAGCCCGCTACCGCGAGGGTAACGGGCTCTTCAATTCAAATGGTGCCCCCAGCGGGATTCGAACCCGCGATATCCACCTTGAAAGGGTGGCGTCCTTGGCCGCTAGACGATGGGGACAGCGGGAAAGAGTATAGCAGACTTTTTTAGCCGTTCACATATCGTTGGCAAACTGAAAAACCACCACATAGGAGCTGGCTCTCTATCCCGATCATCAAACATCTCAACCTGTAACATCTGGGCTGATAAATCGGCTCTATGTGTTACAGATCGAGACAAAAGGCAGGCGTCGGGACGAACATCTCATTCTGTAACAGTAAGACGACTTTTAACGGTCTAGATGTTACAGATTGAGACAAACCGCCGGGACGGGTCAAAACCACCACAAAGGTGCCTGTCCCTTTGTGGTGGTGAGGTGCTAGGGGAGCAGCTTCATGGCTGCGTCGTGGGCGGCGTGCTCGTAGGTGTCGTCGAGGGGCTTGAGCGGCAGCAGGGCTGTGGCCTGCGCATCGCCGCGGTGCTCGAGGGCGTGGGCGATGAGCCAGTCGGCGAGTTCAGGGTTCTTGGGTAGCGCTGGTCCGTGCAGGTACGTGCCGATGACGCCCTTGTAGATGATGCCCTCAAAGCCATCGTCGCCGTTGTTGCCGGTGCCCGTGACGACGGACGTTCCGAGCGGCGTGGCATCTGCGTCGAGCAGAGTGCGGCCGCCGTGGTTCTCGAATCCCACAAAGGGCTCGGGCGCCAGGTCGGTCTTGACGGCGACGTTGCCGATCAGGCGGTCAGAACCGCGCACGGTTTCGGCGGAAATGACACCCAGACCTTCGATGCGATTCTCGCCCATGTAGTATGAACGACCGAGCAGCTGGTAGCTACCGCAGATGGCAAGCAATGAGCCACCATCTTCAACATAGGACGCGACCTTGTCTTTTTGAGCGAGCAGCTCGTGCGCCACGGCCAGCTGGTCGCGATCGGAGCCGCCGCCCATCATGACGATGTCGGCGTCGGTGAGATCGAGCGACTCGCCCATGCGGACCTCGTCCACGCGAACGGGGATGCCGCGCCAGGCGCAGCGGCGCTCGAGGGCGATGACATTGCCGCCGTCGCCGTAGAGGTTGAGGGCATCGGGGTACAGATAGACGATGCGCAGGGGGCGCGAAAGCTCGGTCGGCGCGACGCCGACGGGGACGGCACTGCCATCGGCGCACGTTGCAGCGTGGGCGGCAACCGTAGCCGCATCGGCGCCCTTAAGCTCGTCGAGCTCCTTGACCAGTGGTGGGAAGGCCGTGTAGTTGGCGACGGCGTAGAAAGTATCGCCAGCCTCCTCGTCTGCCACGGCGCCGATCGCCTGCTCGATATTCGAGATGATGGCGGCGTCGATGCCGGCGTACTTTAGGCGTACCTGCATATCGTGCGCGCGCGTACCTCCGACAAAGGCGACAAGCCCTGGGGTATCGGCGATGCGCTCGAAGTCGACGTCGTAGATCCACGAGACATCGTGACCGTCGGCGTCGTTGTCGTTCAGGAAGAAGGCACAGAGCCTGCCGCCTGCCGTTTTAATGGACTGGATCTGGCGATCGAAGCCCACGGGATTTTTGGCCAGGTTAGCCTCGACGGTACGGCCGGCGATCTCCCAGCGGCCCATGCGTCCGCCGGCGGGGACATAGGCATCGAGCGTGGGCTGCAGATGCGCCGCGTCTACGCCCAGCTCGCGCGCCGCAAAGAAGGCGGCGGCAACGTTGTAGACCATGTACAGGCCGTTGTAGCGCGTGGCGATGTGCGTTGTGGGTGCGTCGGTATCGGGTCCAAAGTTCAGGTCAAAGCCGTAGCCGTTGCAGGTGAGCTCAACGTCCGTCACGCGACGGAGCAGCGCGGGACGACTCCAGCCGCACGAAGGACAATGATAGGCTCCGAGCTGGCCGTACTGCACATAGTCGTACTCCAGCGGCGCGTTGCACTGCGAGCAAAAACGCGAGTCACTAATGCGATCGGACTCGGTGCCCGTGGCGCCGTCGATGCCAAAGGCGATGCTCATGTTGGGAACGCGCGCGGCGATCGAGGCGCACAGCGGATCATCGGCGTTATAGATGAGCGTCGTTGCCGGCGAAAGCTCCAGCGCGTGGGCGATGACGTCTTGGGTGTGGTCGATCTCGCCGTAGCGATCCAGCTGGTCGCGGAACAGGTTGAGCAGCACAAAGTAGGTCGGCTTGAGCTTGGGCAGGACGCGCACCGTGTAGAGCTCGTCGCACTCAAAAACGCCCACGCGCTTGCCGCTGCTGGTGTGCTTAAGGCCGCCGCGGGCCTCGAGCAGCGCGCCCACCACGCCCGGCTCCATATTGTTGCCGGCGCGGTTGCATACCACGGTGGCGCCGCTGGCGGCAACGGCGTCGGCGATGAGGTTGGAGGTGGTGGTCTTACCGTTGGTGCCGGTGATCACCACGCTGCGGTCGACAAGGCCCGCGAGGTCGCTCAGCAGCTCGGGGTTGATCTTCATGGCGATGCGGCCGGGGAGTACGCCGCCCTGGCGCTTAAGGACGGAGCGCAGCCCCCAGCGGGCGATATCGCTCGAGGTGCAGGCGAGAGATGAGCGGAAGTTCATGAAGCCGTTCCTAACGTGAATGACATGGTCGTGGCGTTTGCGCCGTTAAAAGCCGTAACGGCGCGCAAATTCCTGGGCAAGCTGCGATACGTCTTCACAAGCGTTGGCCCAGGGGGCAAAGTCGGGAGTATCCGAGATAATGCCGTCGGCCTCCCAAACGGCCTGGTGCGAAAGATCCCACGGGTCGTGCGGCTCGGGTCGGCAGGGAAGATACGGCGTCTGGTACATGGGGTTCAGCAAGAAGAACGCGCCGCCCTCGCAACGGTTAGCGAACTCACGCAGCGCGCGCGTCGCCGGGCGCATCTTGTTTGTTTTGAACAGCAGAATCGTGCGGGCGAGCAGGTACCAAGGAGAGTTTTCGAGTGCGTCTGCCCCCATCTGTTCTTCGAGCTGATGTGCCAGGGCAAAAAAACCGTCCTGGTCTTCCAAGCGGGCGAGGGCAAGCAACACGGTGCCGGCGGCCCGGGTGGGATAGCCTTCTGCCTTAAGGACGCGACGGGCATAGTTGGCGGCGGCGCGGTAACGAGCACTCGCCATGCACAGCTGCGAGATGGCCTCGAGCGTGTGAAGCCAGCCAATAAGCGCCGGCTCGCTCACGGTAAGGTCTGCTGCGGTGACACCGTCGGCCAAAACATTATTAGCCCAGTAGTGCGGGGCCTCCATATCAAACCCGGGCACGCTCTGTTGCAGGTAGTCGGCCGTACTCGTCTCGAGCTTCATCAAGTCGCCCAGGCAGGCATCGACGGGCGTGTCCGCCAGGATGATGGCGAGCAACTGGGCGTCGAGGACATGCGCATCGACGCGGACGATCTTGAGCAGCTCATCGCGCATATCGTCGAACAGACGGTTGCGCGTCTGCTCAAACTCCTCGTCGCTGCCCATGTCTTCGATGCGACGAAGCTCGTCAAGCAAGTGACGATGAACGCCGGCATAGGACAGCAGCGCTTGGGCATGCTCGGTCTGCGCATACTTGTGAGGGTTTGCGCTGATGTCGTTATGGACAAGCTCGCGTGCTGCATCGGTGAGTTCGGGGTGCGACGCCAGATAGGTGCGTTCCAGATAGGCGGGGATGTAGACGCTCGGATCCATTAGAGGTCTCCTCCCTTAAACGGCAAACCCTGCTCGGCCGCCTGCAGGATGCGCTCATCGATTTGGGAACGCACGATATCGTTGGTGGCGACCCAGGCGGCAAAGCTGGCGTTGTCGGGGGCGCCCAGGCCCTCCTGCAGTACCGGCGTCGCCTCGGACAGCGCAAGGACAAGCTCGTCGGTGGAGCCCGCACCCACGTTGACGCGGGCATAGACGCCATCGGGAAACTCGGTTTGGAAGTAGAGTGCCTCGGCTGCGTGCGGACACGAGCGCGCAAGGATGCGCAAGTAGTGCTCGGCGCCCTCGTAGTCCAGCTCGCGCCAGGCTGCGCTCATCAGTGCGATGAGCGTCCACGGGTCCAAGTCGCGCTCCGCATCTTTGGGGCGGCGGCGCAGCGGCGTGTTGGCAAGATAGGGCACGGAGTGAGCGGAGCGAAAGCGCTTGAGCTCCTCGGCGGGGTATTCGAGCTTCGCCATGGCGAGCATCGCGGTGTGGCGGACGCCGGCGGGATCGTTGGGGGCAAAGTCCAAGCTGCGATTCGCGGCTTCGAGCGACATGCGGTAGCGTCCGCTAATGAGCGCGCGCGATGCCAAGGCGGCAAGCCAGCGCAGATAGGGACGGCGCGTAAGGTCGCCTGCGGCCTCGCGCTCGTAGGGGTCCTGGGCCGAGGCGATTTTGAGCGCTAGGTCGTGCTCGACCTCATCGCACTTGGACACCAGGTACTGTACGTATTCCTCGTTGGATTCGGCGGTGAGTGCCGTCAGCATGCGCTGAGCGTCCCAGTTGGCCGGATCGAGTGCGGCCGCCTCGCGGAGCATGTTCTCGGCAGCTGTCTCTTCTTGCTCTGCCTGGGTATCGTCAGGGATAAAGGGAATGCGGTAGTCGACAGCCTCGACCACCTTGGCAATCAGATGCCCGGCGCGGTCGCGGTCGTGCACGATGAGCGGTGCGGGGTTGCGGGTGAATTGTTCCATCAGACGCTCTACGGCGGCAGCGTCGGTGAGCGGGATATTGTCGCGGCGCAAGGCCTCAAGAACGAGGCGATGGCAATCCTCTTGAATGGGATCGAATGCCATGGAGCCTCCTTTGCTGCGGTTAGGGTTCAAATATCTCTATATAAGGTTCTAGTTTACCCGCATGTGGCACACCGGGGGTGCCGCACTTGGACTTGCACCTTTGCACCACGAAGACGGATGTCGCACAAATGTCGGCACCTTGGACGACCGAGTGGTATCACGGTGCCGCAAACGGTCGATTTTTGGCGGCGAACGGTGCATATTTTGGAGGGGCACCGTCCTGCCCGGAATATGTAGTCAACCTTGATAAAACGTTTGCCCAGCTTGGGAGTATGGATGCCGCACAAGGGTCTTCAGGGATAGAAAAAACGTTTCATCATTGGCGGCTTTAGGTGAATAACTGACCAACCAGAACGGTAAAATAGTGTTTGTCTGAGCGTTGAGACGTTTAGACATCGCGCATTGTCATCGCCGGCAACGCGCAAACCGGTCCTAACGGAGCCAATTGGGTGCTCCGTTATATACGCAAGTCTAAGAGGGGCTTGTTTAGGAGGCACAGTATGGGACGTTTTACCAATCCTCGCGATCTGTACTTTGGTGAGGGCGCTCGCCACGAGGTGAAGAACCTCAAGGGCAAGAAGGCCATCATCGTTTCTGGCGGCAGCTCTATGCGCCGCGGCGGGTTCCTGCAGGACGTCGAGAACGACCTTAAGGAAGGCGGCTTCGAGGTCAAGCTGTTCGAGGGCGTCGAGTCCGACCCGTCCATCGAGACGGTCATGAAGGGCGCCGAGGCCATGCGCGAGTTCGAGCCCGACTGGATTATCGCCATCGGTGGCGGCTCGCCCATCGATGCCGCTAAGGCCATGTGGGTCTTCTACGAGTATCCCGAGGAGTCCTTCGACAACATCATCCAGCCGTTCAGCTTCCCCGAGCTGCGTCAGAAGGCTCATTTCTGCGCCATCTCCTCTACCTCCGGCACCGCTACCGAGGTCACCGCGTTCTCCGTCATTACCGACTACGCCAAGGGCATCAAGTACCCGCTGGCCGACTTCAACATCACCCCTGATGTCGCCATCGTCGACCCCGAGCTCACCTACACCATGCCCGCCAAGCTGTGCGCTCACACCGGCATGGATGCTCTGACCCACTGCATGGAGGCCTACGTTTCCACCTGCGCCTCTATGTTCACCGACGCCAACGCTCTGCACGGCATCCGCGAGATCGTCGAGTGGCTGCCCAAGTCCTATGCTGGCGACCATGAGGCCCGTCAGCACATGCACGAGGCTCAGTGCATCGCCGGTATCGCCTTCTCCTCGGGCCTGCTCGGCATCGTTCACTCCATGGCTCACAAGACCGGTGCAGCCTTTGAGAACGGTCACATCATCCACGGTGCCGCTAACGCCATGTACCTGGGCAAGGTCATCCAGTGGAACTCCAAGGACCCGCGTGCTGCCGAGCGTTACGCTTACGTGGCCAAGGAGATCCTGCACCTTCCCGGCGAGACCAACGAGGAGCTCATCGCCGCGCTCGTCCAGAAGATTCGCGACCTCAACGACCAGCTCAACATTCCGCAGTCCATCAAGGATTACGCGAATGGCGGCGTGAAGGTCGACGCCGAGAACCCGCAGATGGTTTCCGAGGAGGAGTTCCTCGCCAAGCTGCCCGAGATCGCCGCGAACGCCGAGCAGGACGCCTGCACGCCGGAGAACCCGCGTGAGACCAAGGCTGCCGACTTCGAGAAGATCCTCAAGGCCTGCTACTACGACACCGACATCGATTTCTAATCGACTCTTGTTATCGTAATGAGGGGCTCCGCACGTATCCGTACGGAGCCCCTTTCTTTTTTAGAGAATGGGATAGTTATGGCTGCAATTTTCAATAGCCCCAGCAAGTACATCCAGGGTCCGGACGAGCTCGCCAAGCTCGGCTCTTACGTTGAGCCGCTCGGCGCTAAGGCCCTCGTCATCGTGACGCCTTCGGGCAAGAAGCGCGTCGGTGCCAAGATCGAGGGCGGCTTTGCCGAGGCCAAGGCCGAGCTGCTGTTTGAGGACTTTAACGGCGAGTGCTCCAAGGGCGAGGTCGATCGCCTGGTTGCGCTCGCTCGCGACAACGGTTGCGACATCATCGTCGGCGTCGGTGGCGGCAAGATCCTCGACACCGCGAAGGCCGTCGCCTATTACCTGGAGTCCCCGGTTATCATTTGCCCCACCATTGCCTCGACCGATGCACCGTGCTCGGCACTTTCGGTGCTTTACACCGATGACGGCCAGTTCGATAAGTACCTCTTCCTTAAGGCAAACCCCAATATCGTCCTGATGGATACGACGGTTATCGCGGCGAGCCCGGTGCGCCTGACGGTTTCCGGTATGGGCGATGCGCTCGCAACCTACTTCGAGGCCCAGGCGACGCACGATGCCGACGGCGGCACCTGCGCTGGCGGCAAGGGCGGCATGGCTGGTCTGGCGCTCGCCAAGCTCTGCTACGAGACGCTTATGGCCGATGGCGTCAAGGCCAAGGTTGCGCTGGAGAAGGGTGCGCTCACGCCTGCCGTCGAGCATATCATCGAGGCCAATACGCTGCTTTCGGGCATTGGCTTTGAGAGCTCGGGTCTCGCTGCGGCCCATGCCATCCATAATGGCTTGACGATGCTGCCCGAGTGCCACAGCATGTATCACGGCGAGAAGGTCGCCTTCGGCACCATCGTCCAGCTGGTACTCGAGGATGCCCCGACTGAGAAACTCGAGGAAGTCTTGGGCTTCTGCATTGAGCTGGGTCTGCCGGTCACGATGAAGGAACTTGGCGTTGCTGAGCTTACGCGCGAGCAAGCCATGATTGTTGCCGAGGCCGCCTGCGCGCCCGATGACACCATGTGCAATATGCCGTTTGAGGTGACGCCCGAGATGGTCGCCAACGCCATCCTGGGTGCCGACGCACTGGGCCACTACTATCTCATGGATGAGTAAATCAAGCTAAGGAAGGGGCAAAGCCAGCAGATGGCTTTGCCCCTTTTTGCTATGGTGCAAAGGGGCAAGGTTACTTTGCACCAATCGTTGTTTGATGAAGGGCGGATTCTCGTATGGCGCTTCCTATGGTTTACGGCGGTCCCGGCCGGTATGTTCAGGGGCCGGGCGAACTGTCGCGTCAAGGCAGGTATTTGTCATGGTTGGGCTGCGCTGCCTATGTCTTGTTTGACCAGGGCACCGAGGATCGGCTGTGCAGGCAGATCGTCGATGGATTTCTGGACGAAGATCTAAGCGAGCCGTTCTTTAAGATTTATGACGGTCCGTGTACGGAAGAGGCCGTTGTCGAAATGGCTAAGGAAGCCCAGGCCGAGTATTGCGACATGGTGGTGGGTATTGGCGGCGGCAAGATGCTCGATATCGCCAAGGCCGTTGCGTTTTATGCCGAGTTGCCGTTGTGCGTATGCCCCACGGCGGCGTCGATGGACGGTCCGTGCAGCGTGATTTCCGATGGCGATCTGCAGGGTGTTGCAAATGCGGTCTTTAGAAACGAGCGCAATATGGCCAACGAGCAGGCCAAGGTGACCAAACAAAAACTCGTGCAGCTCATGTGCGAGGCATAGCTTGGCACTTGATTGACCTTGTGCAATCGAGGCGGCGATAGGCCATGGGCTATTTGCCGCAAAGATGCTCCGCGTGTAATTTGCCCGAGGCGTGGGCCGATAGCGTATCATTATCTCTTGCTTGTTTGCACTGCTCAGGGAGGGGCCGCGCATGGCGCAGGAACACGATCTGTTTGATGACATTATCGAGATCAGCAAGGGTTTCGATTTTCTTAAAAACCCGCTTGGCGGCGTGACCGATGCACTCGATCCGTCGGCGCCGCAGTGGAATCCTGCTGACTACAAGGAGCGTCCGCGCGGCAACACCATTCCGTGCCTGACCTGCAAAAACGAAAAGAGCGGTTGCACCGCGTGCATGGACGTGTGCCCGGTCAACGCTATCGAGGTCGAGGAAGACTCCATCGAGATTCTCGACTCCTGCCGCAAGTGCGGTCTGTGCGCCGCTGCCTGCCCGACCGAGGCGATCATCTCGCCGCGCCTGGCGCCTAAAAACCTGTATGACGATATCGTCTCTGCCGCTACGAGCCACGAGACCGCCTACGTCACCTGCACGCGCGCCCTCAAGCGTATGCCGCGCGAAAACGAGGTCGTCGTTGCCTGCGTGGGCGATATTACGGCCGAGACTTGGTTCTCGGTACTGGCGGACTATCCCAACGTGAGTGTGTACCTGCCGCTGGGCGTGTGCGATAAATGCCGCAACACCGGCGGTGAGGACATTCTGGGCGAGGCGATTGCGAAGGCCGAGGAGTGGTCCGGCACGGGTATGGGCTTGGAGGTCGACCCCAAGAGCCTCAAGTGCCATAAGCTTCGTGAGTACGAACGCAAGGAGTATATGGAAAAGATTGCCCGCACCACGGGCCTGACGGTGACCAAGCTCAATCCGGCGACGGCGGCACTGGCCTCGGTGACGCAAAAGCTCAAAGCCCATCGCCATCAGATTACCCAGCTGGAGCGCACGCTCAACACCATGTGCGGCACCACGACGACCAAGCGTCGCCGTTCGCTCACGCACGGGCGGCAGCTGGTGCTCTCGACGCTGCAGAATCACCCCGAGCTTGCCCAGAATATGCAGGTGAGCACACCGGAATGCGATTTTGACAAGTGCACGTCGTGCGGCGAGTGCGTCAACGTGTGCCCCACGTTTGCCTGCGATTTGGTGGGAAGCGGTCGCTTTGCACTGGAGTCCACGTATTGCCTAGGTTGCGGAGCCTGCGTCAAGGTGTGCCCCGAGCATGCGCTCAAGCTGGTCGAGCACGATGCGTCCAATCTGGTCGTTGTCGACCCCGAGGCCGAGGAAAAGGCCGCTCAGAAGGCCAAGGCCCACGAAGAGGCCCAGAAGGCCAAGGCCGAGGCAAAGGCCAAGCTTGACAAGATGCTCGATCAGGTGGAGAAGCTCGCGGACTAGTCAGCGAGCTCTATCTCTGCTTCATTTGCGCCGCCGCGGTGTCCGGATTCGCCCGGATGCTGCGGTGGCGCTATACTTATACGGTTTGAAGTACCTGTACCAAAAGGAGCTGTCGTGTCCCTTTCCATCGGTATCGTGGGCCTGCCCAACGTGGGCAAGTCGACGCTGTTCACCGCGCTTACCAAAAAGACCGGCCTTGCCGCCAACTACCCGTTTGCCACGATCGACCCCAACGTGGGTATCGTCGATGTGCCCGATAGCCGCTTGGAAAAGCTTGCCGACATCGTTAACCCGGGCCGCATTGTGCCGGCGACGGTCGAGTTCGTCGACATCGCAGGTCTGGTGAAGGGCGCCAACGAGGGCGAGGGCCTGGGCAACCAGTTCTTGGCCAACATTCGCGAGACCGATGCCATCTGCGAGGTCGTGCGCTACTTTAAGGACCCCAACGTCATGCGTGAGGTGGGCCGCACGGGCGAGTTCGTCGATCCCGCCGGCGATGCCGACACCATCATGACCGAGCTCATCCTGGCCGACATGGGCACGCTCGAGAAGCAGCTGCCCAAGCTCGAGAAGGAGGCCAAGCGCGACAAGGAGCTCATGCCCAAGTTCGAGGTCGCCAAGCGCCTGCTTGCCTGGCTCAACGAGGGCAAGCGTGCCGCATCCATGGAGATGACCGACGAGGAGCGTGCTGCCGCCAAGGGCCTGTTCCTGCTCACCATGAAGCCCATCCTGTATGTGGCCAACGTGGACGAGGATATGCTCAACGACGATCTGGCGCCCATCGATGGTGTCAAGCCGCTGCCCATCTGCGCCAAGATCGAGGCCGAGCTTTCCGAGCTCGATCCCGAGGACGCCGCCGACTACCTGGAGAGCTTGGGCCTGGAGCAGCCCGGTCTGGACGTGCTCGCGCAGGCGGCCTATAAGCTGCTCGGCCTGCAGTCGTTCTTTACGGCCGGCGAGATGGAGGTCAAGGCCTGGACGGTTCGTCAGGGCGCGACCGCCCCGCAGGCCGCCGGCGTCATCCACACCGATTTTGAACGCGGCTTTATTAAGGCCGAGGTTATTGGCTACGACGACTACATCGAGCTCGGCGGCGAGCAGGGCGCCAAGGCCGCCGGCAAGCTGCGTATTGAGGGCAAGGACTATGTCATGGCCGATGGCGACGTCGTGCACTTCCGCTTTAACGTGTAAGGACGACGCGCATGTTTAAATATGGCAAAAAAGCTGGCTACATGGGTATTGCGCTGCTCGTACTTGCGGTGATTCCGCTGGTGGTTGCAGCGTGTGTTATCCCCAACATTGGCCCCGAGGTGGCAACGAAGTTTAACGCAGCCGGCGAGGTGACGCGCTGGGGCAAGAGCTACGAGCTGCTGGCACTGCCGGTGCTCAACCTGCTGCTGAGCGTGGCGACGTACTTTACAGCGGGACGTCAGGCAAAGAACAACGAGGACTCCGCTGTGATGGCACGTCTTGCGTGCGAGCGCTACCTGCGCAACGGCTGCATCACGGGCGTGTTCCTCAACGTAATCAACGTCTACTTTATGTATTCGGCGATTACTGGAACGGGCTTTGGCTTTGGTTTCTAGCTTGTCCTTTTAGGCAACGAGCCTGCACGCATATTCAATGGCTGCTGCGAGGCCGCCGCTCGATCGTGGTTTAAAGACCATGTCGGCGGCGGCCTCGTTTTCGTATCCGGCGCCGCGAAGGGCAAGTGCGATATCGGCTTCCAGGAGAAGGGGCAGACCGCGTTGGCTGGTTGCGATCACGGCAGCCTGATTGAGCGAGCAGCTGTGCGCCTGACATTGGATAGCAAGCTCACCTTGCGCCGGGCAAGGGACCAGAACGGCGGCGACGCGACTTGATAGCAATGCAAATGCTGTGCGCTCATCGGGCGAAAGGCATTCTGCTTCAACGATGACGAGCTTGAGCGGTGCGCTGTTTGTGCGAAGCGTGGCTCGGTACATGCGGACCGAAGAACCCGACATAGAAAACTCCTGTGTATTCGGCAAAACGTAAACTATAGTTTACGTTTATGTTCGGCTCCATTTCAAACTCGGCTGCATGGACGAACGTGCGAAACAGATTCTTGGCAGGCGGGTCGAAGAGACACGCAGGGACCTTGGTATCTCCAAGGTTGATTTTTGTGTGGCGACAGGAATCAGCCGACCCTACCTCGACCGAATCGAAGATGGGACGGCAAATTTCACACTCAAGGTTCTATTTAAGATCGCGCCCGCACTCGGCATGACGGTGTCAGAGCTTCTCGAGGGTATTGAATAGAAGATGCCTATTGACCGGTGGTTACACCATCGGGATACGGTCGTGGTTGACTTGGCTGTAGAACAGGCGCTGGATCTCGGCGGCATCGCGTGACTGGCCGAGTGCCCACATGGTCTTGGCCACGAGCGTCTCGGTGGTCATGTCGTCGCCGCGCAGAATACCCGGATGATCGGCGTAAGCACGGCCGACCTCATAAACGCCCAGATCGAGGCCCTCTTCGGGGACCTGCGTGGTCATAACGACAGTACGACCCGAATTAACCCAGCGGAAAATCGCCTCCTGGAACGACTCGCCCGACTCACCAAACTCGGGGATACCGCCGATGCCAAAGGTCTCCAGAATCACGGCGTCGTAGCTATCGGCAAGGGCGTCGAGGATGCCCGGGTTTACGCCGGGCGTAAGCTTGAGTACAAATACGCGCGGGTCGATGCTGTCGTAGAAACGCACCGGGTTTTCGCCCTGATGCGTTCCGTGAAGCCCATTGCGCACGATGCGGTCGTTGCGGATATAGGCGATGGGCGGATAGTTGACGCTAACGAACGCGTTAAAGCTCATGGTGCGCTGCTTGCGGGCGCGCGTACCGGCAATGGCGACGCCGCCAAACACAATCGACACATCGTGCGAATGCTCGTCGAGTGCATAGAGCAGGCTCTGGTACAGGTTGAGCTTGGCGTCGGTAAAGGGATTGCCCATGGGCTTTTGCGAGCCGGTGAGCACGATGGGCTTGGGGCTGTCCTGAATCAGGTAGGAAAGCGCTGCTGCGGTGTAGCTCATGGTGTCAGTGCCGTGCAGAATCACGAAGCCGTCGTGGTCGGCATAACCCTCGACAATGACGTCGCGGATACGCATCCAGTCGCTCGGGCGCATATTGGTGCTGTCGATGTTCATGGGTTGCACCACGTCGAGCTCGCAGAGGCCCGAGATCTCGGGGACGCTCTGGGCGAGCTCCTCACCGGTCAGGGCGGGGGAGAGGCCGTTGCCGTCCTCGGTCGATGCGATGGTGCCGCCCGTGGCGATGAGAAGGATGCGCTTCATGCTGGTATTCCTATCGTATTTGCCGCCGCAGAGGCGGAGTCGTTCGGCAGTATTGTGGCACAGGGCGTCCAATGTTCAAACGTATTACATCATCTGTAACGTTTGGTAACACTTCAATTGCCGTCAAATAGGGGCCCAGGTCGTGCGTTTGCCGTGCGCTGATGGCCGTGAGGGGCGAGAAACCCCATATAACGTGTACACTATGGAGGTTATTTTCGTTCATTCACGCGGGTGGGCACCGGCTCCCCGCCAACAAGAGGGGGAACCATGGATCAAAAGGCTTCCGCAAAGGTCCTCGTACTCGACTTTGGTGCGCAGTACGGTCAGCTCATTGCCCGTCGCGTCCGCGACCTCAACGTGTATTCCGAGATCGTCCCCTGCGACATCTCGGCCGACGAGATTCGCGAGATGAACGCCTCTGCGCTCATCCTTTCCGGCGGCCCGGCTTCCGTGTATGCCGAGGACGCTCCGTCCATCGATCCCGCCATCTTTGACCTGGGCCTTCCCGTCCTGGGCTTTTGCTACGGCCATCAGATCACGGCCGTGACGCTCGGCGGCAAGGTCGGCCACTCCGAGGTAGGCGAGTACGGCCGCGCCACCATCACGCGTACGGCCGGCGCCAAGCTCTTTAACTCCACGCCTATGGAGCAGACCGTGTGGATGAGCCACCGCGACGCCGTTTCCGAGGTGCCCGAGGGCTTTACCGTTACCGCCAGCACCGACGTGTGCCCGGTTGCTGCCATGGAGTGCGTTGAGCGCAAGATCTTCACCACGCAGTTCCACCCCGAGGTCAAGCACTCCGAGTACGGTCAGCAGCTGCTGAGCAACTTCCTGTTTGAGATCTGCGGCCTGGAGCCCAACTGGAGTATGGACAACCTGGTCGAGACCATGACGGCTGAGTTCCGCGAGAAGGTCGGCGACGACCGCGTGATTCTGGCCCTGTCCGGTGGCGTCGACTCCTCCGTCGTGGCTGCGCTGGGCGCTCGCGCCGTGGGCAAGCAGATGACCTGCGTGTTCATCAACCATGGCCTGCTGCGCAAGGGCGAGCCCGAGCAGGTGGAGGAGGTCTTCACCAAGCAGTTTGACGTCGACTTTATCCACGTCCACGCCGAGGACCGCTATGCCGAGCTTCTGGCCGGTGTGACCGAGCCCGAGGAGAAGCGCCGCATCATCGGTACGCAGTTCTGGAAAGAGTTCTTCGCGGTTGCTCAGCAGCTTGAGACCGATGGTAAACCCGTGAAGTACCTGGCTCAGGGCACCATCTACCCCGACATCATCGAGTCCGGCGCTCGCAAGACGGGCGGCAAGACGGCCACCATCAAGAGCCATCACAACCTGATCCCGTTCCCCGAAGGCGTGCACTTCGACCTCATTGAGCCGCTCGACCACTTCTTTAAGGACGAGGTCCGCGCGCTTGGTCTGGCGCTCGGACTGCCGAGTTATATCGTGTTCCGCCAGCCTTTCCCGGGCCCGGGTCTGGCCATCCGCATCATCGGCGCGGTCGACAAGGAGAAGCTCGAGATTCTCAAGAACGCCGACGCTATCGTGCGCGAGGAGCTCGACGCCTACAACCAGCGTCTGTTTGAGCAGACCGGCGAGCGCAACTCCGAGCACAGCTGCTGGCAGTACTTTGCGGTCCTGCCCGACATTAAGTCCGTCGGCGTTATGGGCGACGAGCGCACCTACCAGCGCCCGATCATCCTGCGCGCCGTCGAGTCCAGCGATGCCATGACCGCCGACTGGGCCAAGCTGCCCTACGACGTGCTTGCCCGCATCTCCGGCCGCATCGTCGCCGAGGTCCCCGGCGCCAACCGCGTGTGCTACGACATCACGTCCAAGCCGCCCGCGACCATCGAGTGGGAATAAACGATATTCGTTGATTTCAAGCCTCTGACCTGCGAAAACAGGTCGGGGGCTTCTTATTTTGCAACCTCTGTGCAACCTTTGCGGTTTCGCGCCCCGTGAACAGGGGATGTAGCACTGTTCACGTCTGGGCCCATGTCGGCACCGATCAATGCCCGCGCTGCTTCTGCTTGCGCTTCAGCTTCCGCTGCTCGAAGCACGTCGCCCGGGGTTCCTCGCCAGAGGAGAACTGACCGTTCCTTGCGAAACCACGAGACCAGCTATATCCGCTTGCTGCGGGCTTGCTTGAGCCAGTTCCTCTTGAAAGAGCCTATACCTCCGAAGAACTTGTTGTACGTCTCACCGTTCTCCTTGGCCTCGCACTTGACCAAGGCAAGTTCGATGGTGCAGAGGTAATCCGCCACTTGCTCGAGGCGGTAGTCGGTCATCGAGGTCTTGCGGCGTCGGACGACCCCTTTTGAGAGGACCTTGCCCACCGAGCCGTCTCGCCCACGGAACAGAAGGAACGCATCCTCGCGACCTTCAGCGACCTGTGCTGCGAGATGGAGGGCTGCACCATCGTGCAGGGCCCTTTCCAAAGCGAAGTGTCGAGCCGAAGTGTTGAGCGTCGGCCCTGAATGTTCAATGGCCGTTGTTTTCTGCCCCTCAAGTGGTGAACTTCTCCTCGGGGCTGTTGATTCCCCCACGCGCCCCCTTCCGTTCTCTGTGTTCCCCTTATACTCCTTGTACAAGGAGGTAAGAAGTCATGGACAAGACCGCACAGGACAGCTTGGCAAAGAAGCCCGTCGACATGAGGGACAGGATTCTCGAGCATCTCGAGGCCCTCACCTCTGCCGTCTCGCTCGACGACCTTGCCCGTCTGTCCACCTCCGACATCGCCGAGACGCTCATCATCTCCAGGAGTCTGGCGAGCCAGTACCTCAACGACCTTGTTCGCGCCGGCCTTGTGGTTAAGGTGGCGGGCAGGCCTGTCCGTTATTTTCATCGCCGCGCGTTCCAGAAGCGTTTTCAGGTAAAGCTCTCTGCAAGCGAGTACGCCTCGCTCGCCGACCTCATCCAGGCGACGGGAATCGCCGATCACCGTGACTTCGCGCGTGCCGTGGGCTTTGACCTGAGCCTCAGCTCCGTTGTCGAGCAGTGCAAGGCTGCGGTTCAGTACCCTCCGTTTGGCCTGCCCATCCTCTTGAGCGGCGGCGTGGGTGTCGGTAAGTCTTTCCTTTCTCGCCTTGTGTACGAGTACGGCAAGAACCAGGGCTTGCTGTCCCGCGACTCCTCCTATGTGCGCATCGACTGCGCCGGGGTCCCGGATGCCGCCTCGTTCAACGGGCTTCTTGACGAGTCGATCGCGAAATCGCGCGGGGGTGTGGTTTTTGTCAACGGCATCGAGGCACTCTCTCCCTCTGCGATGGAGCACTGCCTTGCGACGGCCCTCGGGCTCGATGCCTCCCAGGATGCGCCGCGCGCTCGCCTCGTTCTTTCGACGACGCTTTCCGCCGATGACCTGAAGGTTTCCTCGGCCTACAGCAAAATGCCCATCTGTGCCCGCGTCCCCTCACTCAAGGAGCGGACCCCCGAGGAGCGCGAGGATCTCATCTTGAGCTTCCTGCGCAGCGAGGGGTGCCGAATCGGTTCTGATGTGAAGATCAGCCGCGGCGCATACCGTTGCCTCGTGAACGCGGACTTTTCCGATAACATCGCCGGCTTGCGCGCCTGCGTGACGAACTGCTGCGCCAAAGCGTTCCTCAATCGCGAGGGCGACTACGTCGTCGTTCGCCCGTATCTTCTTCCCAGCGGGCTCCTCTCCTCCGCGCAGATCGATCAACAGCCCGACGATGGCGTTCTGATCGACGCGTCCCTGGATGCCGCCGAGGGCACAGGGCCGGTCGAGCAGGCGCTCGATGCCCTGTGCTCCCTCGATGAGCGATTCTGCGCCGGGGAGCTCTCTGTCTCCGAGCTCGTCTCGCAAGCTGTCTCCGCTGTGCGCGGCGTTGAGGATCACTTGATCTTCGACCACGGCGTCGCCTCCTCGAGGTCGCGCGCCTTCGAGCGCGTCGTGGGCGCGGTCCTTGCCGACGCAGGCTCTTCTTATGGCATCGAGCTTTCGAGGAAGGTCGCTTTTCTACTGGCCCAGGAGATTTGCCTGCAGTTGTGACCGGGTATCGGCCTGGCTAAGCGAAAGTCTGCCTGTGCGGAGCAAATCTCCCATCTCCTCGGTGCCGTGACCTCCGAATTGCCGTTTGCCTCGAGTGTCTCCGATCAGGTCGCCGCAGACGTGGAAGGGGCGCTGGGAATCTCGCTCGATCACTTCACGAAGACGCTTCTGACGCTGTGCGTCGCATCGGAGTCTCGCGATGCGAAGGCCCTTCGGACGCTCTGCGTCATCTTGTCCCACGGCTACTCAACGGCGACGAGCATCGCCGACGCGGCGAACCGTATGCTCGGCATGCATGTGTACGAGGCTGTCGACATGCCCTACGACCAGCAGCTGAAGGACATCGTCGGTCCGCTCCAGCACCTCGTCGACCGCCATTCCTACTGCACCGGGGTCGTGTTCCTCGTCGACATGGGCTCCTTGGAGGAGGCCTATAAGGCCCTCGAGAACGTTACCGACTCCACTATCGGCGTGGTGAACAACGTCTCTACCGGTCTTGCGCTCGAGATCGGGGTCGGGCTGCTCGGCGGCAAGTCCATCGCCGAGGTTCTTGGCGATGCGACCGCCGCGTGCGTGACGCACTGCAAGGTGATCGAGCGCGTCAACCGTGAGGACGCCATCGTCTTCTGCTCCGAGTCCGGGGTCGACGCCGCGGAGAGGATACGCCAGCTCGTCTCGCAGAGCCTCCCGCGCACCATAGGCGCGCGCCTGCTCACGAGGCCCTTCAAGCAGCTCGTCGCGAACGGGTCGAACGACGCCGTTTTCTCCGAGCACCGCGTCTGCGCCGTCATCGGCACGGGAGACCCCGGGGTCGCCTCCATCCCCTTCGTCGCCCTCGAGGACATCATGTCGACGGCGTCCGCCTCTAAGGTCGATGCCGTGTTCGGCAGGTGGCTTGACGCTTCCGAGCTCTCTTCTTTCCACGAGAAGCTGCTCTCGAACATGACGCTGCAGAACGTCATCCGCTCCATCACCATCCTCGACCCGGAGCGGCTATTCCACGAGATCGAGAGCGCCGTGCACGAGCTTCAGCGCAGGACAGGCGAGAAGATCGGCAGCAACGCCATCATTGGGCTCTACGTCCACCTCTGCTGTCTCGTCGAGCGCCTTGTTACCAGAAACCCCATTGAGACCTACGTTGGCCAGGACCGCTTCGAGGAGGAGCGTGCCGATTTCATCGAGTCCTTCAGGCAGAGCTTCTCGAGTATCTCGACGCGCTATCGCGTAGAGGTTCCCGTAAGCGAGATCGCATATGTCTTCGACTACATAAGCGTGAGCGCCGCCCCGGCGCGAGAAGAGCGCCTCGGCTCCTCGGACCTCCTGCTCGACGAGTGACCTTCCCCGCGCCGCCGCAAGCTGACCGCGCGTCCTCAATAATCCGATAACCCCTTGCCCAGCGCGAATCCGGATAGCGCCGAGGCAGTACCGAACGTAAAACTTCATTTGATAGGAGCAAACATGAGTGTTGTTATGGCACGAATCGACAATCGCCTGCTTCACGGCATCATCGTGACGCAGTGGGCCCCGGTGTCGGGCGCGACCCGAGTCATGGTCATCGACGACAAGGTCGCCGGCGACGAGGTCCTGAAGTCCACTATGAGGATGGCGCGCCCCGCGGGCATGGCCGTCTCGATCATCTCCGAGCAGACCGCGCTCAAGAACTTCGCGGCGGGCAAGTACGACCGCGAGAAGGTCTTTGTCATCGCCAAGGAGCCCGAGACGATCCTTCACCTGGTCGAGTCGGGCATCGAGCTCCCGTCGCTGATCGTCGGCGGCTCGCTCGTCAAGGAGGGCGGCGTCCAGCTCACCCAGCGCGCCTATGCCTCCGCCGAGAACGTCCAGAGCTACAAGGCGCTCATCGCCCGCGGCGTCAAGGTGACGGCACAGTTCGTGCCCGCCGACAAGCCCGTCTCCGTCGCCGACCTCATCTAAGGAGGGATCATGGTCAACTTCACTATCCTGCAGGTCGTCCTTTTGACCCTGCTGGCCTTCATCAAGCACGTGGACTACTACGGCATCCCGATGATCTTCGTCAACTATGCCGTCTTCTGGGGCCTTATCACCGGCGTCGTCATGGGCGACTGGCAGACCGGCCTCGTCATCGGCGGCACCATCCAGCTCATGCAGCTCGGCGTCGCGGGCTTCGGCGGCTCGTCGATTCCCGACTACGGCACGATGGCCATCATCGCCACCGCCTACGGCGTGACCCTGGGCGCGGACACGGGCCTCGCCATCGGCCTGCCGGTCGGCATGCTCGGCATCCAGCTCGACGTCATCGTCAAGATCCTCAACGGCTTCGTCGTCGAGAAGTCCCAGAAGTTCTGCAACGAGGGTAAGTTCAATCAGATGAACGCCATCCTGTGGGTCTGCCCCGCGCTCTTCGGCCTGTGCGCCGCCCTGCCCGTCTTTGTCTCCGTGACGCTCGGCCAGCCCGCCGTCAACTGGCTCCTCGAGGTCATGCCTCAGTGGTTCCTCTCCGGCCTCACCCTCGCCGGCAAGATGCTCCCGGCCATCGGTATCGCCATGCTGCTCCGCTACATGCCCACCGGCAAGTACTTCCAGTACCTGCTCGTCGGCTTCTTCCTCTCGGCCTTCCTGAACGTGCCCATCATCGGCGCCGCCATCGTCGGCGTTGCCCTCGCGATCGCGTTCTACCAGCGTGCCGAGAGGGACACCGAGCTCGCCGCCCACGCTTCCGCAGACGCCTTCATCGGAGAGGATGAGTAACCATGGAAAACGAGAACATCACCGCCGTCGCCGAGGGCAAGCCCTCCGGCTACAAGGTCACCAAGAAGGATCTGCGCAACGCGAACTGGCGCTGGCTCATGAGCGTGTGCACCTTCAACTACCAGACCCAGCAGGGCGCCTCAGTCGCCTACGCCCTCTCGCCGGTCCTGAGGAAGATCTACACGAACGACGAGGACTATGAGCAAGCGCTCAACAACCACTTCCGCTACTACAATACCCAGCCTTGGCTCGCCGCCATCATCCTTGGCGCCTGCGTGGCCATGGAGGAACGCGACGGCCTAGCGGCGGCGGACGCCGTCCAAGACCTGAAGATCGGCACCATGGGACCGCTCGCCGGCGTCGGCGACTCCCTGCTCATGACCATGATCCCGACCATCATGGGCTCCATCGCCGCCTACATGGCCATCGAGGGCAACCCCGTGGGAGCCGGCATCTGGTTCGCGCTCATCTTGGCCATCTTCTGGGTCCGCATGCACGCCCTCGAGTTCGGCTACAAGCAGGGCGTGAAGCTCGTCACCGACTTCAGCGAGAAGCTTCCCAACCTCACTGCCGCCGCCTCCGTGCTCGGCCTCACCGTGGTCGGCTGCCTCATCGCCTCGGTCATCGGCGTCACCTGCCCGATTAGCTTCAGCTTCGGCGACGTCTCGATGGAGATTCAGCCGCTGCTCGACAAGATCCTGCCTGCCATGATCCCCGCCGCCATCACGGGAAGCGCGTATTACCTTCTTACCAAGAAGAACGCGAGCATGACGGCCCTCATCCTCGTGGTGATCGTCCTCGCGATGGTCGCCTCCGCCGCTGGCATCCTCGCCTAGCTTCGACCCAAGAGATTGGTGAATCAATGAGAAAGATAGTTGTGGCGAGCCATTCCCTTCTCGCCCAGGGCTTCAAGGACACCCTCGAGTTCCTTACGGGTAAGAGCGACGCCGTCAACGCCGTGTGCGCCTACGTGAACGACAACGGCGAGGGGCTCGACGCGGCGGTCGAGGCGGCTCTTTCGGGCACTGACGAGGTCGTCGTCCTCACCGACGCGCTCGGCGGCAGCGTGAACCAGCGCTTCTCCCGCTTCGCCTCCGACCGGATCCACGTGATCGCGGGTGTCAACCTCCCGCTCGCCATGACGGTCGCGCTCGCGCGCCCCGACGAGAAACTCGACTTCGACGCCCTCGTCGACGAGGCGCGCCAGCAGATCGTCTACGTGAACGGTGCCAGTTCCGCCGAGTGCGAAGACGACGAATAGAGGAGGTCGACGATGAGAGAGTTCCTTAAGGACGTGTGGATGCACGGCGGTGAGGAAAGCCGCGCCATCACCCCCGAGAACATCACGGGCGAGAAGGGCCGTGCCGCCATGTCGGCCAGCCACCTCGGCGTCGGCCGCAAGGGCTCGTGCTGCGTGCCCCTTGAGTCCGGCGAGACCATCACGCTCGCGGACATCGAGGGCCCCGGCATCATCCGCCACATCTGGATGACCGTCCCCGACAAGACCGCCGCCGGCAGCTTCGTCATGCGCGACCTCGTGCTGCGCTTCTACTGGGACGACGAGGAGACCCCCTCGGTCGAGTGCCCTGTCGGCGACTTCTTCTGCAACGGCTTCGGTGAGCGCGCCATCGTCAACTCGATGCCCATCTGCGTGAACCCGACGGGCGGCATGAACTGCTACTTCGAGATGCCTTTCAGGAAGCACGCCAAGGTCACGCTTACGAGCGAGCACCCCGGGTTCATTAAGTACATCTTCTACACGTTCAACTACGCGCTCACCGACGTGCCGGACGACGCCATGTACTTCCACGCCCGTTTTAACCGCGAGCGCAGCACCCGCAGGGGCGTCGACTACACCGTGCTCGACGGCGTGCGCGGTAAGGGCTACTACGTCGGCACCTACATGGCCCTGTGCGCCCTGGAGCGCTATTGGTGGGGCGAGGGCGAGATGAAGTTCTTCCTCGACGGCGACGAGGAGTTCCCCACGGTCACCTCGACGGGAGCCGAGGACTACTTCGGCGGTGCCTGGGCCTTCCTCGACAGGCCGCCCCACGCGCTGCCCGAGGCGCAGTGCTTCAACACGCTGTTCGCCGGCTACCCGTACCGCTCGACGCGCGACGCCACGCGCGACCGCTTCAGCGCGGGCAAGCCGAACCCGAACCCGATGCTCGCGACCAACGACGACGCGCTGCCCAGGCATGGCCTCTACAGGTGGCACCTTCCCGACCCGATCTCGTTCAAGGAGGACCTGCGCGTGACGTTCCAGGACCTCGGCAACGACGACATCAAGCTCTACGAGCGCGAGGACGACATCTCCACCGTCGCCTACTGGTACCAAAGCGAGCCGCACGCCGTGCTCGCCCCGTTTGCCGCAAGGCAGGACCGCGTGCCCAGGTAGGGTCGCCTCGAAACAAGCCAACGTTATGGGCGCCCGCGGTTGACCATGACTGCGGGCGTCCCTTTGTAAGGAGGATCACATGAGCGAAAAGCAAATGAGGCTCGGCGCCCTCGAGGCCGGCGGGACCAAGATGGTCTGTGCCGTGGTGTCCGGCGACGGCGAGGTCCTCGACCGTATGGAGACCCCGACGCTTATGCCCGTCGAGACCGTCCCACAAATGGTCGAGTGGTTCACCGCCCGTGATGTGAACGCGTTGGGCATCGGCGCCTTCGGCCCGACCTGCGTCGACCCCGCCGACGAGCGCTACGGCTCCATCCTCCAAACGCCCAAGCTCGCGTGGCGAGGCTATGGTCTTCGCGCCGCGTTCGCCGACGCCCTCGGGATTCCGGTGGCCTACGATACGGACGTGAACGTTGCCTGCCTCGGCGAAGTGGTCTTCGGCTGCTGCAAGGGGCTCAAGGACGCCGTCTACGTGACCATCGGCACCGGCGTGGGCGCGGGCGTCATGTGCGCGGGCAGGCTCCTTCACGGCATGCTGCACCCCGAGGCCGGTCACATGCTGGTAAGGACCCGTCCCACCGAGGAAGGACGCTGCGTCTGCCCGAGCCACGCGAGCTGCCTCGAGGGCCTCGCCTCCGGCCCCGCCATCGCCGCGCGCTGGGGAAAGCCCGCGGCCGAGCTCGCGGACAACGATGAGGTGTGGATGCTCGAGGGGGATTATCTGGGGCAGATGTGTGCGAACCTCGTGCTCATGTACTCGCCTCGCCGCATCGTCCTCGGCGGCGGCGTGATGCACCAGGAGCAGCTCTACGGCATCGTCCGCAAGAAGACCCTCGAATATCTGGGTGGCTACATCCAGACCGCCGAGCTTAAGGACATGGAGAGCTACATCTGCGCTCCGGGCTGCGGCGGCGACCAAGGAATCCTCGGCGCGGCCGAGCTGGCAAGAAGGGCGCTCGCGTAACTTGCGCTCTCTCCGCCATACAACGCGTTAAGAAAAGACGAGCGCTTCTTGCCAATTGAGCGGCAAGAAGTGCTCGTCTTTTGCATTTTTGTCTCTCAAAATCTTATTTTCACGATTTGCATTTTCATCCCGTTGTCACCGACCCTTGCGAGAAACCGGAAAAAGCCGCTGACAGAAGGGTCTCTCAAATCGTTATAACCCAGCATATAGCCGCGACTTGTGACCTGCAGACGGCTGTCCCACGTGCCGATTTCCTTGGCGGCATCCGAAACCGCAAAATATGCCCCCACGTCCTTGATTTTTGCAGTCTTAAGCCATGTTTTTGCGATCATCTTTACTGCTGTCCGATTGGCAGCATCAAAGACCAGCACACCGCCGGGGAAAGCGTCCGCCATCTCCCGCACCAGTTCCCGGACCTGCTGGGTCAGAAAGTAATAGAACACCCCGGAGGCAAAGAACACCGCCCCGCCGGAGGCATCGATTTTGCTAAACCATGTGGTGTCTTTCAGGTCGCAGGGGATATTTTGTTCTCGATCCCCGGCGGGCAGTAGCTGCTGCCGCAAGGCAATCACATCCGGGAAGTCCAGATTGTAAATCTTGCATCTACCGTTGTCGCAGGTTCTGCCGGTGTTGTCCAGTCCGCAGCCCAGATTGACCACCGCCGCATTGGGGTGGCCTTTCAGGTAATCCTGTACCTCGAAAGCAAGATCACCCTGCCGCATTGCCACCTCCAGCGCACCAAAGCGCTGTATCAGGCTGCGGGAGTTTTTCTCTGCCTTTGAAAAGTCGTAGTCGATCTGGTCGAGCAGACGAACCGCTGTTTCATCCCTGTAAAGGTTCGGGTACAGCTCCGTACACAGCTTCCGGGAATACAGCGGGAGGATCAGCGTCTCCTGCACGGTGTTTTTCTCGATTTTACATTTCATAGGTTCCTTCCTCAGTGAATAAAAACTGTCGTAATTGCCGCCAGCACAGCCGCTATGGCCGTCATGCCTATCGCCATGTGCGGGATGGATGCAAAAATGCCCGCATGGCGTCCTCAAACGCCATATCCGCCACACTGCCTTGCAGAACGGCGCAACGCCCCTCCTGAATTGCAGTTCGGTTGAGCTTTCTAGCCTTCTCCACGCTGACGGGCGAATAGTCGATGCCCTTGACGACGCCATGCGGGCATTTTTTCAGCAGTCGTTTTATGTTTGCCCCGCCGCCGCAGCCACAATCCAGCACTTTGGCATTTGGCGCAAGTCGCAGAAATCGAAGTCCCCACCGCGCCACAGGGCCGTGGCCCAGATTCATCATGGCAACCATTAGTTTTCCGCCGAGGCCCACGGGCTTGCGGGTGTTTTCAAAGAACGACATCTGGCCCCTCCGATTTCGTGCATTCCGTATAGGTCAACGGGAATGAGGCCTTCAGCACCGCGCTTTTCTGCACCGCCCAGCCGTTTTGACGCAGGAAACGCAGGTATTCCTCGCTTGTCCACCTGCTGTGGAGGGGGAATCCCGCCATGCTCATGAAAAGGGCTTTTGCTTTGCCGGAAACCGAGTTCCCCGCGTGGGTGAAGGTTGGCGCGATGAGCACGCCGTCGTCCTTCAGCACCCGCCTGATTTCTTGCAGGGCCTTTTCCGGATGCGGCACTATGTGAAGCGCGTTGGACACGATCACCACTTCGAAGGACTTCTGTGCATAGGGCAGGCGGAACATATCTTGTACGGAAAAGTGCAGCTTTGCGGATTGATTGTCCCGTTTTGCTTCAAGGATCATCTGTGCAGAAGCGTCCGTAGCCTCGATATGCGCCGCTGTATTCACGATGTTCTTTGCGATAAGCCCCGTGCCGGTGGCAACCTCCAGTACGGTTTTTTCTTTCACCACCGGCCGGATCAGCCCATACATCTTCTCATACGCCGCCCGGTCGTTTCGCATGAAACGGTCGTACCGACCGGCATTCTTGTCCCAGAAGTCCTTGCGTTCGTGCATGGCTATCGCCCCCCAAAAAGTTAGAGCCATCTAACCATAACACACGAATCATGCAGTAAGATAAGGCTAACCTTATTTTCTTGGCAAAGATGCATCTCTTCGGTTTTCGCTTATAACAGCGCGAGTCAGATACTAGGCTGGAGCTGAAGAAGGAGTTTGGCGGACAGGTAGGTCGATACCGGTTCCCGGAACGGTGATCCAGTCAATTACACCAGGGCTCTAGCCATCGAGTGGGAATAGAAAATTCCTTAGTTATGGGGGTATAAATTTGATTCCCTTTAGGATATACCCCCATAACTATATGAATTGACCTGCTGACTCCAATGAAGATTGGAGGGTAACTGCCAGGGGTGACGGCCCAGCGAGTGTTATTTTGCGAGCTATGCGCATTGAAATCGACCTTTCGTGGTATAAACTACTCGCCGGAAGCCGCGGCTTTCAGAGTACGGCTTACGTGTACGTTTAACCTCCGTGGGCGACGGGGTGCCGCAAGGCGTAGAATATCGCCCACCTGTAGGGGCCTGCAACGATGCGGGCCCCGCTTCGTATGAAGGGGGCGTAACCGATGAGGATCGTATCCATCCCCAGGACTTCTTCGATCTCGTCGAGGGCGACCGCGAGCCCATGCTTAAGCACAATCGCCCCTGCATCGTGGTGGTGAGGCTGCGTTTCCGCGGGAAGCGCAGGGACTTCGCCGTGCCGCCGCGTTCCAACATCGCCCCTAACGTGCCCAAAGACCAGTACTTTGCGTTGCCACCCCGCCCCACGACGCGCCCCGGCTGCCGCCACGGCATCCACTACATCAAGATGTTCCCCATAACCAAGGTCTACCAGCGCCGCTTCAGGACCGAGAGCTCGGCCTACTACGAGACGCTCCAGCGCATCATCGACGGCAACACCAAGCGCATTGTCTCCGAGTGCCAGGCATACCTCGACCGCTACGAGCGCGAGGGAAGGCCTCGCTTTGCCGTCGACATCGACCGCATCGTGGGGCTGCTGGAGGGCGAGAAGTAGGGCGCCTCGGCTCAGTCTCGAGCCATGCGGAGTCGCTCCGCATTTTTGAACGCCGCGCGCCCTGAATACCCGAGAAACAGGCCATGAGGTGCGGCGGCGCACTCGTGCCCGCGCGCAGCCATCTCCATCAGCGTCTACGCGGCGTCGGCTTCAAGTGGAACTGGCGCCGCTGCTGTATATGGTTTGCCTTGCTGCAAATGGCGATCAATGCCCACGATGCTTCTGCTTGCGCTTCAGCTTTCGCTGCTCGAAGCACGCCTCCGCCTCATCCGCGCGACGCTGGCTTCTTGCTTGAGCCGACTTCCGCTTCATCGCTTCCCGCTGTGCCGCGAGAGTCTGTTGTGCCTTGGTGCTCACCGCGGGCCGCTTAAGGGTTTTCGCCGCCTCGCGAGCGCGTCGCTTGGGGCTCTTTGCGGGCTTGCTTGCCTCAGCCGGTTTGCTACCGAAGAACGAGAGCTTCTCCCATTTGCCGACAACGAATCGCAGAATCTCCTCATCGGACGGCTCCGCGCCGAAGACGATGCGGGCGACGCCGTATCTGCCGTCCTCGACATGCTCCGCCAGCCCGACCCAGAATTGGCCGTCGTGATATACGGTCAGGGTGGACGACACGCTGATCTGCATGGTTGGTTCCTCCTTTATGTAGATGACCATGCAGAGAAGGGACAACCAAGGAGGCAGGTTACTGATGCGGACTCCCGCACGCCCACGACTACCCGACGGGGACTGTGTTTTCATCTCTGGTGCCCGCATTGTAGCACGCGTGAATGCGCCCGGCATCGCTGTTGACATGACGCAACTGGGATTCGCTCCTCGATGCACCCTTGTGCGTATTTCCTTATCGGTTTCGAAACTTTAAATTAATTCGAGTTTCGAAACCGAGAAAGAGCTGATGATGGATTGGGTCGACCGCAATACGTACATGGAGCGGCTTTGAGCGCTCGAGGGCACCCGGGACATCAAGGTGATCACGGGGATGCGCCGCTCTGGCAAGTCCGAGCTCATGAAGGCGTTCTCCGCCTCCGCTGCTCGGAAGGACCCATCCACCAACAACGTCTACATCGATCTGCTGGACCTCGACAACGAGCCGCTGCTCGAGTACCACGCGCTGCATCACGAAATCATAGAGCGGCACAAAGAGGGCGCCCGCAACTGTCTCTTCATCGACGAGGTGCGGCTGTGGCGAGGGTTTCGAGAAAGCAATTAACAGCATTCACGCACGTGGCGGATGGGATATCTACCTCACGGGATCGAACGCGTTCCTCCTGAGTTCGGACCTGGCAACCCTGTTCACAGGGCGCCACGGGGAGGTACACATCCTCCCCTTCAGCTTCGGCGAATACCGCTCCTACTTCGCCGAGCAGGGGGCCGTCGACGACGACTTCGACGGATTCATCAGGCGCGGCGGGCTCGCCGGGTCCTACGATTACGATGACATCTCGGAGTCGTACGGTTTCCTTCAGCGCGGGCGGATCGGGACCCACCGCCGATCTAGAGGCACTCGGTCAGAATCTGGAACACCTCGCTGCGCTCCAGTTTCTTGGCACAGCCGCCGGTGAGCACGCAGGTGTCCGCAACCTTGTGCAGCGTCTCGTCGGACGCGTCGGAGCCCATCTCGGCGAAGCTCGTGGGAAGCCCCATCTCGCCGATGAACGCCTGCAGGCAGTCGATGCCCTCGAGCGCCACCGTAAGGTCGTCTTTGCCCTTGGCGTCGACGCCCCACACCCCGGTCGCCCAGCGGGCGAACTGCGCGGGCGCCTCGGGGGCCAAGTGGTGGTAGAGCGCAGGGTGGATGACCGCGAGGCCCATTCCGTGGTTGGTGTGGGTGTACGCGCCGTACTGGTGCTGGATCATGTGCGCCTGGAAGTCCGTTGACTTGCCGATCTTGAGCACGCCGTTCTCGGCCATGGCGGAGTCGTATACGAGCTCGCTTCGGGCATCGAGGTTCTGGTCGTCGTCCGCGATGACGCGCATGTTGCGGATGACGTTGCGCTGGATGGCGAGGTTGATGTCGTCGGTGACGTTGCGTCCGCGCGGGCTTCCGAAATAGCTCTCCATGCAGTGCGAGAGCGTGTCGAACGCGCAGCTCATGAACTGCGCGTGCGGTACGGTGAGCGTGAGCGCCGGGTCGAGCGCCGCCCACATGGGCATCGCCCCCAGATAGGCGCCCTTCACGTGTGTCTCCTCGTTGGTGATGACGGCGCCGTTGTTCTGCTCGGCACCCGTGCCGGAGAGCGTCACGATGCAGCCCATGGGGATGAACGAGCTCGGCGTCTTGCCGTCGGCGTGCTCGAACGTCTCGATGTCCTCGTCAAGCATCGCCTGTGCGGAGACCACCTTGCAGCAGTCGAAGACCGACCCGCCGCCGACGGCGAGAATGAAGTCGACCTGTTCCTTGCGTGCGAGCGCGGCGCCTTCCTGGCACTTCTCGTAGGTCGGGTTGGGCATGATGCCGCCGAAGTCCACCACGCGCTTGCCCGCGCTCGTGAGCTTATCGACCACGTGGCCGTAGACGCCGGTTCGCTTGACCGAACCTCCGCCGTAGGCGAGCATCACTGTCTTGCCCATGGCACCCACCTCGGCGTCGAGTGCCTGGTCCATGGCCCCCTCGCCGAAATAGTTCCTGACCGGGTAGTCGTACGTGAATGAGTTCATGGCAATTCCTCCTAGTAAGTTATCAGTGCGGTCTGACCGCGCGTCTACACGTTGCGCACGAGCCCGGACATCCATTCGATGGTGGCGGGGTCGTGGTGGTCGAAGAACGCGCTGCGCCCGGTGTCGAGCGCGGCGATGGCGACCATCTCGTCGTCGCCCAGCGCGAAGTCTAAGACGTCGAAGTTCTGCTCCATGCGATCGCGGTGCGTGCTCTTAGGGATACAGACCACACCGCGCTGCAGCAGCCAGCGCAACACGACCTGGGCGACCGTCTTGCCGTGCGCCTCGCCGATGTGAGCGAGGACCTCGTTGCGGAAGAGGTCGTTTCTGCCCTCCGCAAAGGGCGCCCAGCCCTCCATGGCCACCTCCTTGCCGACCATGTACTCCTGCGCCTCGCGCTGCTGGAAGAACACGTTGCACTCGACTTGGTTCACGGCGGGGGCGATGCGGTTGAACGAGATGAGGTTTGCGAGGTGATCGGGGTAGAAGTTAGCTGTGCCTATGGCGCGGATAATGCCCTGCTCGTAGAGCTCCTCCATGGCGCGCCACGCGCCGAAGACGTCGCCGAACGGCTGATGGATGAGGTAGAGGTCGACGTAGTCGAGCCCCAGCCGCTTGAGCGACGCGTCGAAGCCGCGCTTGGCCCCCTCGTAGCTCGCATCCGACATCCACAGCTTGGTCGTCACGAACACCTCGTCGCGCGGCAGGCCGCTCGCGCGAATGGCGGCCCCGACCGCCTCTTCGTTGCCGTAGCTCGCGGCCGTGTCGAGCAGCCGGTAGCCGACCGAGAGCGCGTCCTCCACGGCGCGCTGGCATTCCGCGGCGTCCGGGATTTGGTACACGCCGAAGCCGAGCTGCGGCATCCTGACGCCGTTGTTCAAGGTGATGTAGTCCATGGTGCCTTCCTTTCTCGCAACTTGACGTATTCACCATACGAGGGGCGCCGCGCCGGCGGAAGTTTCCGTTGGTGAGGGTTCTATAACGCTGGGGTGCGCACGGGGTTATAACCCGCGGGTTCAGGGCACCGCACCAAAGGGGGATTCCGTCGAGCGCTTTGCGGTCGTACGCTTGGCGATGAGAGAGCAAAGGCCATCGACAGAGGATGTGCCTAACGGAGTCCGATGAACGGGCGGACGTGGGCGTCGCAAACAAATGACGGATATCATAGACAGGGAGAACAGGAATGGACAAGCGCGTTTTGGGAAAGAGCGGCATCGAAGTCAGCCCGCTCGGCATGGGCTGCATGGGAATCACGCATGCGAGCGGAGACCCGATGCCCGACGACGAGGCCGTGAGCGTCGTCCGTCAGGCCCACGAGATGGGCTATACCTTCTTTGACACGGCGGAGTGCTACGTTGGCACGTGCGCCGATGGGACCGAGGCGCACAACGAGGACGTGGTGGGCAAGGCGCTCGCGCCCGTGCGCGACGAGGTTGTCATTGCCACCAAGTTCGGCGTCACGCACGCCCCGGACAAGACCATCCTCGTGGACTCGCGCCCCGAGGTTATCCGTATCTCGGTGGAGAAGAGCCTGCGCCGGCTGCGCACCGACCACATCGACCTCTACTACCAGCACCGAATCGACCCAAAGGTCGAGCCCGAGGTCGTTGCGGGCACTATGGCAGACCTCATCAGGGAAGGTAAGATCCGCGCCTGGGGAATCTCCGAGGCGACGGAGGAGTACCTGCGTCGCGCCGATGCGGTGTGCCCCGTCTCCGCCGTTCAGAACCGCTACTCCATGATGGCACGCTGGAACGAATCCCTGTTCCCCGTGCTCGAGGAGCTGAACGTTGCCTTCGTGGCCTTCTCTCCCATGGCGAACGGCTTTCTGACGGGCGCGTACAGCCACAATACCAGATTCGAGGGCGCCCAAGACTACCGCGATGGCATGCCGCAGTACACAGAGGAAGGCGAAAGGCGCGCTGAGCCCCTCATGCGGTTCGTTCGCGAGCTGGCTGAGCTGCACGCGGCGACGCCCGCCCAGGTCTCCCTTTCCTGGATGCTCGAGAAGAAGCCCTATATCATTCCCATCCCGGGCAGTCGCAAGCCCGAACGACTGCTCGAGAACCTCGGCGCCGCCGAGGTCGGGCTCACCGACGATGAGGTTGCCAAGATCGACGGGCTGCTCAACGGACTCGACCTTATGGTCTTCGGCGGGCACGCGGTAAGGTAGGGAGCCATGAATATTAGACCCTATGTCGTCTGTCACGTCTTTGCCGGGCTCAACGGGCGTATCGACGGCGCGTACATGCTCGACCCCGTTGCCTCGCCCGCACGCGCCGCGTACTCTCGCATGCAGGTCGAGTTCGGGGCGGACGCCGTGGCGTACGGGGCCGTGACCACGAAGGGCTTCGTCGGGTCGCGCCCCCTTGCGCTCGGTACCCACGGGAGCGCGCCCAAGGGGGACTTCGTGGCGCCTCATGACGAACGATCGTTCTACGTCTCCGTCGACCCCGCCGGGGAGATTGCATGGGAGTCTGCGACCTATCGTCGCGCCGGCCGTGCGGACGCGCACGTCATCGAGGTCCTCACCGAGGCGGCGTCGCCGGCGTATCGCGACTATCTGCGAGAGCGCGGCGTCTCATACGTGCTTGCCGGCTCGCGCGGGCTAGACCTCCCGCTCGCCCTGCGCAAGCTGCGCGAGCTTTTTGGCATCGAGCGCCTGCTCGTATGTGGCGGCGGGAAGACGGACATGTCGTTTCTTGCCGCGGGCGTGCTCGACGAGCTGAGCCTCGTTCTCTCCCCGACGGTCTCGGGGGAGCCCGAAACGGCTTCCGTCTTCGACGAGATGCCTCGCTCAGCCGGCGGTTCGCACGCATTCTCGCTCGAGCGCGTCGAGCGCCTTGCCGGCGACGGCCTCCACCTCGTCTATCGAGTGCGGCGATGATGCCGCGCCGTTCGTTTCTGGAGGCTGCCGCGTGGTTGGCCGCTGCGGGCAGCCTTGCCGGCTGCTCGTCGGACGGGGCCGCCGGGGTCGCGCGCGGCTCCGCTCCGGGCCCGGTCACGGCGGACACGCCCATCTACGACGTCATCAACAACCCTTTGTTCGATGGCTACGGGCAGCTGCTCTTCCCCACAACGCTCCATCCGCCGACGGAGGATATGACGCTCGACGACCTTCCCGCTTGCCTGCCGTGGTACTCGGAGATCCATACGAGCACCACGCTCGACGTCGTCAGCTATCTGCTGTCAGAGCGCGCAGCGGAACGGACGTTCTTCTACGACATCTACACGGATGCCGAGAAGGCCGACGACCCCTCGCTCGCCAACACGGGGCTCTTCCGCTTCGCTACCGAGGGAGCGGGCGGCGCGTCTGCACCGTTTGCCGTGGTAAGCGCGGGCGGCGGATTCGCCTACGTCGCTGCCATGCACGACTCCTTCCCGCACTGCCTGCACCTGGCCCGTTCCGGCGTCAACGGGTTCGCGGTCATCTACCGGCCGGACGCGCAGCTCGCCTGCGAGGACTTGGCCCGCGCCGTCTCCTTCATCTTCGAGCACGCCGACGAGCTCAGCGTAGACACGTCGGGCTATTCGCTGTGGGGCGGCTCGGCCGGTGCGCGCATGGCGGCATGGGTCGGCGGCTACGGCCCGGCCGCCTTTGGCGCGCCGGCAACGACGCCCCGACCTGCGGCGGCCATCATGCAGTACACCGGCATGAGCGAACTGACGGGTGCCGACCCTGCGACCTACGCCTGCGTGGGTGATCGCGACGGCGTCGCGAGCTGGCGCACCATGCAGGCGCGTCTCGAAGCGCTCTCAGCAACGGGCGTGCCCACGGAGTTTCATGTTTACGAAGGCCTGAGCCACGGCTTTGGCCTGGGTGTCGACACCGTGGCAGAGGGCTGGATCGACGATGCCCTCGCGTTTTGGAAGGCGCAGCGATGAGGATGACAAGACGTACACACCCCACGGTTATAAGCTGCTTACGAGTAGGAACTTCTCGCCGGATCTTCTCACGCCTATGGTAAAGGCGGTATCAGACAATACGTAAGGAGTGAGACGTATGATTCTTTTCATCAACGGAAGCCCCAACAAGGATGGCAACACGGCGCGCCTGGCGCGCGAGCTCATCGGCGATCGCCCGTACGAGCAGCTGAATCTTGCCGAGCACAAGGTCTACGGCTACGGCCAGAGCTACGGCGACGATGACTTCGAGGACGTGCTCGCGCGCATCGAGGCGGCGGACACCCTGGTCGTGGGGTCGCCCGTCTACTGGCACAGCCTCTCCGGCATGCTGCGCAACCTGCTCGACCGCTTCTACGGTCCGGTGCGCGAGGGCAGTATGAGCGGCAAGACGCTCTATTTCGTGTTCCAAGGTGGCGCGCCCACGCGCGAGATGCTCGATTGGGGCGAGTACACCATGAAGCGCTTCGCCGCGCTCTACGGCATGACCTACGGCGGCATGGTCGACAACACGCACGAGGCAAGGGCGCTCTCGAAGAAGCTCGCGTAGTCCCGACTTGCGTAACTCAGTTCGGTGGCGGTGGGCCCGTGAAGACGGAGTCCCACCGCCCCTTTTCGTTCGCCTAGCGTATGATCGGACGGGCGCTGCGGACGACTACCCGCATGAGCAAGGCACCCAGAAGTGCGAAAAGCGACATGACGCACGTGTGCTCGAGCAGGTAAACCGGTAGCGGGACGCCGGCGGGAAGCACGAAGGGCATGTGCAGCGTCACGTAATCCCATATATGCAGCGAGAGGAACTCGTAGATGCCAGCGCATGATGCGAGCAGCCATGCGATAAGCCCCAGCTTCTCAGCAGGTTTCGCCACGTTGCTCGTCGAGCGGCTAAGCGTTTTGGCTGCGTGGAGCCCGGCGTGGAGGGGGAGGGTGAGCAGCGCGAGATAGGATGAGCTGAGATGAGCTGCACGGGCGAGCCCGTCCAGAGGGCGCAGTGCCGGTAAGATACCCGAGAGAACCAGACCGCTCAATGCGAGCAACGCTATAAGGAGTAGAGATGCCGCCGAACACGCTGCGAGAAGAAGGCGTGCGGCGCCCCAGTGCCCCTTCCCGAGCGAGCGGATCCACGGAATGTTGAACCAGAGATGGACGGCGGCCACGACCGTCATGACGACGCCCAGAATCGCATGGAAATCCTCTGGTAGCAGCTGGTAGCACATCTGAACCAGAAGCAGGATTGCAAGTGCCACGTCGACCGCGCGGCGCAGCGTCCTTTGCGCTGCGCCCTTTGCTTGCCGCGTCATGAGAACAACCATCCCATGATGTCCTCGTCGCGGGCAAAGAGGTAGCCGCCCGCCCCGTGCTGGCCCGCGTCCGCAGCAAAGCCCCGCTCGGTGAAGTAGCTCGTGGGCTTGACATCGAGCACGACCAGCTCGCTGATGCGCTCCTCGGAAAGCCTGCGAGCTCGATAGGCGGCGCGAATCTCCTCGTACGCCTCGCGCGCGGGTCCGGAGCCGTAATAGTCGTCGTTCTCGCCGATAGCCATATACACGGGAACCTCGGCTGTGGTGAGCGTCTCGATGTCGCCGTCCCAGCGCGAGATGGTGTGAAGCGCGCGGCGGTAGAGCTCGGGGCGCGTTCCCAAGACGATGGAGATGGTCTCGCCGCCGCCCGAGCATCCGCTCAGGTACACGTGGTCCGCATCGATGCTGTAGGCGCCGAGCAGCCATTCGGTGAGCTCCACCACGTCTGACGCCGATTGCTCACCCCAGTCGTCGAGCTGGGGCGAGGCCACGATCATGTCGGCGATGTAGTCGTTCGCCACGAAGGGGTAGTCCTCCTGAAGATTCGCCCCCACGCCCTGGAAGTAAAGCCCCTCCCAGCCGGGGCAGGCCACGTAAAGCGCATAGGGCACGGACCCGTCGTAGGAGTCCGGCACATGGAGCGAGAAGTGCAGTGTCCTGCCCGATGGCGTCTGCAGGGCGTCGTCAACGACGAAGCTGCGGTCTGTCTGCGACCCCTCCGTGAGGATGTAGCCGCCAGGCTCACGGACATCCGCGCAGCCGACCAGGCCTCCCCCGAGTACCAGCCCGCCTGCAGCGAGCGCGGCAGCCTCAATAAAGGACCTGCGCGAAAGATGACTCACGTGCATAGTTCCTCTTTCTGAATGAATCAAGCCGAAGCCGCAGACTTTCGGCATGGCGAGAAGCGCATCAGCGGCCGCTGTTGGCCTCTTGCAGCTCGGCAAGGGTCACGTGCTCGTTGCGGAAGCGCGCCGCGGGGTTCTTGTCGCCCACCGCGCAGGTGATGGCGTGCGCGGGACAGGCGTGCATGCAGGCGAGGCAGGCGTTGCAGCCAAAGCCCGCCTGCGCGTTACGGACAGCCTTGCCGCCCTCGAGAGCGATGTAGCCAGCCGGGCACACCTTGGCGCATATCCCGCAGCCGACGCACCTCTCGGGGTCGATGGTGAGAAAGTCCCCCAGCGCCGAGGGCTCGAAGCGCAGGCCGCGGCTCATGAACTGCTCGTGGGCAGCGCGATCCTCGTCGGTCACCGGCTCGAGCCACAGGCGGCGCGTGGCCACGTCCGCGCGGATGCGCTCGAGATTCTCGCCTATCTTCTTCTCAGGGATGCGGGCGCGCTGCTCGTCCATGTCGAAGTTGGGCAGCCAGTTGTCCACCATGAGGAGCGTGGTCACGTAGGCAGGGTTGAGCCCCGCCGCCCGCGCGTCCTCCAGGCACAGCTCGACGGCATTGGCGTGCCGGTTGCCGTAGGTGCAAACGAAGTAGAGGTAGGGCGTGTCGAGCGTCGCGCGCTCGAGGAACGTCTTTACCATGTCGGGCATCATGTGCCCGTAGATGGGGTACACGATGCCAATCGTATCGTCCGCGTAGGCGAGCTCGCCCTCGCGGCGCAGCTCCTGCGGGATGCTCAGGACCCTCTCGCCCTCTGCGGCCAGCTCGCGCGCCACGTAGAGGCAGTTGCCCGTCCCGGTGAAGTATAGGATCATTCGAAACTCCCAGATTGTCAGCGGTCTGTCATCTCTAATTGCTTATGCCAGGCCGAGACCGGCGACCCAATCACGAACCTCGGACTCGTCCACACTGGACGAGAAGCGCTGGCCCTCCTGCCACTCCCCGCCGCCCGCGGCCTCGGCGAGTAGCTCGCCGCTCTGGCCAAGACCCGAGGAGGAAGAGGTACAGAACGGGACCACCGTCTTGCCGTCCCAGTCGTTGCCTGAGATGAAGTTGTCGATGGGCCAGGCCGCGATGCCCCACCAGATGGGATACCCAACGAGGACCGTGTCGTAGCCGTCCCAGTCGTCGGGAGCGACCTGGGTGAGCTCCACGTCGCGCAGGCCTTCATCCTCGTGCTCGCGCGTGACGCGGCTGTTGTCATCGGTCCAGTTAAGGTCGTCGTCGGAGTAGGGCTCCGTGGGCGTGATCTCAAAGGTGTCGGCGTCCAACTCATCAGCGATCGTTTGTGCCACAGCCTCGGTGTGTCCCCGCGCCGAGTAGTAGGCAACCAGGACGTTACCCCGTGCCGACGCGTTGTCCGACGAGGCGCTTGGGGTGCTGTTCTGTGCGCTGGCGGTGCCCCCGGAGGATGTGGCATCATCTTCAGCGCTGCATCCGGCCAGAAGGATGGTGAGCGGTGCGATGGCGGCGGCTCCCATGAGGAAGCTGCGTCGGGTAAGGGCTCGTGCGGTGCTCATGTGCTTCTCCGTTCCATGCTCGTGAGGTGAAAGACGGCTCTCGTGGCCGCCTTGGGCTATTCTTGGGCGTCGAAATCCGGTCTGATCTTGAGATAGCCCGCGAGCGCCTCATCGGTCTGCTCGTAGTAGCTCTTGGTTCCGTCGAGCTGGGCGATGCGTGCCATCTCGTCTTCGGTGAGGGAGAAGTCGAAGATGTTCGCGTTGTCGGCGATGTGGGCGGGGTTCTTGGAGCCGGGGATGATGGAGGTGCCCATTTGCACGTGCCAGCGCAGGATCACCTGGGCCGGGGTCTTGCCGTATTTCTCGGCGAGAGCGACGAAGACGGGCTCCTCCAGAAGACCTTTGTCGCCGTGGCCGAGCGGGTACCACGCCTCGATCACCGTGCCGTACGGCGCGAGGTAGGCGCGCAGGTCGCGCTGGGCGTGGTAGGGGTGGCACTCAACGGTCACGAGCTGCGGCTTGATGTCGGCGACCTCGATGACCTCGGCGATCTTGTCTTGCGGGAAGTTGGAGAGGCCGAGGGCGCGCACCTTGCCCGCGCGGTACGCCTCCTCCATCGTGCGCCACGCGGCCAGGTAGTCGCCTACCGGCTGGTGCAGGATGAGCATGTCGACGTAGTCGAGCCCCAGGCGCTGGAGCGTGGCGTCCACCGCCGGCATGCCCGCGTCGTAGACGCTCGGCCAGAGCTTGGTGGAGACGAAGATCTTGTCGCGCGCGATGCCGCTCTTGGCGATGGCACGGCCCACGGCGCGCTCGTTCATGTAGGCGTTGGCGGTGTCGATGTGCTCGTAGCCAGCCGCGAGCGCGGCGGTTGCGGCCGCCTCGGTCTCGGCCGGGGTCATGAGGAAGGTGCCCAAACCTTCGATGGGCATCTCTGCGTCGTTGTTGAGCTTCAGGTACTCCATGGTCTCCTCCTTAATGGTGACTTTTCGAATACAAGGCTACGGCGTTTACTGACGTGCGAGAAGTTCACGTTGGAATGATGGATATAACCATGGGGTATATACGGCACATAATGCGTGACAGGAGGATCGATGTACAACCCACAGCTTGACACTTTCATCCGCGTGGCGGAGGCGGGCAGCTTCTCCAAGGCGGCACAAGAGTCCTTCATCACGCCCACGGCCGTCATCAAGCAGATGAACCTGCTGGAGTCGCGGCTAGGCCTTACGCTGTTCCACCGATCGCATCAGGGGCTTTCGCTTACGCGAGCAGGCAGGTCGCTGCTCGCCGACGCCCGCCATATCGTGCAGTACTCTCAAGAATCGATCGCACGCGCCCGCGTCGCCGAGCGTGGAGAGAAGCGCATCATCCGCGTGGGAGTGTCGCTCATGACACCCAGCACGCCGCTCACGAAGCTGTGGCCGAAGGTGAAGGAACGTTGCCCCGGCATGAGCCTTCAGGTGGTCACGTTTGAAAACACACCCTCGGCGGCGCGCGGTTTGGCGAACCTCGGGCAAGACATGGATATCGTGGTGGGGATTTTCGACGATGCCTTTCTTAAAGAGCGCGGGTGCCTGGGCCTCGAGCTCTCGCGCGAGCCGCTCTGGTGCGCCGTTCCCGTCGACAACGAACTCGCCAAGCGCGACATCGTCACATTCGACGACCTCCACAATCACAGTCTTATGCTTATACGCCGGGGCTGGAACGCCGAAATCGACCGCGTGCGCGACGAGATACTCTTGCATCATCCTCAAATCGCGCTCGTAGACTTCCCACAATATCGGGCGGAGGTGTTCAATCGCGGCGCGAACGAGGACCTCGCGCTTGCGACGCTGCCGTTGTGGGCCAACGTCCACCCCATGCTCAAAACCGTTCCTACCGATTGGGACTGTCTCGTGTCTTACGGGCTGCTTCATTCGCCGCACCCCGCCGACCATGTGCGGGAGTTCCTCGATGCGGTGTCTGCCGCGCTCGAGGCAAAGCATCGATAGGCAATCGCGAGCAGATGCGCTTATGCCTATAGGGACAACGGGAACTGGCTTTTGAACTCGCGTTTTGGTGCTGCCGAGTACCGCCTGATACTGTTTCGGCGTCGCCGCAGAGCAAGGCTACCAGCGAAATAGTGAGAATAACAGCCTCTGAACCCTCTGGTTCGGAGGCTATCTTTTTCGTTCTGCCCGGAAAGAGCTCCTTGCCGGAGTTCCATGGGTAGCGAACGGCTTTATCGAGCGTGCGCGTTCTCGTATGCACCTTTGATTTCTTCTGGCAAATCGTCGGGGATCAGCGCCCCCAGCCTATCCTCGTTGCCATCTTGAATCGCTTGCTCGTAGTACCAGCATTTGAACTTCAACATGTCCAGCGCGCGGTTCATCTTCGCGATCTCCGACTCCATGTGGGCCTTCCGCTCCTCGAACATGGCCTTGCGCTTGGGATATGTCGATGGGCCCTCCGCACACCATTCCATGAACAGCCGGATGTCCTTAATCTCCATCCCAGCCTTCTTTAAGCATTCGATGACTCGAAGCGCCTCGAGTTCCGTATCGCCGAATCGGCGAATGCCGGACGCCCGCTCCAGGCCCGGGAACAATCCCTGCTTGTCGTAATACCGCAGCGTGGAAATGGGCAGACTGAACATCTCCGCCACCTGTCCGATTGTGTACATGGTCCCTCCGGATAAATCTCGAATTCAGTCCTTGACCTAAAGTTAGGTTTAGGCATTACCTTTATTCTCGTCAATATAAATCGCGAGTTCAAGGGGTGTTCCGTAATGAGCAAAACGGTTTTGATAGTTTCTTCAAGTCCTCGAAAGAATGGCAATTCCGAGACGTTGGCGGACGCCTTCGCCAACGGTGCGCGGGAAGCTGGCCATAGCGTGGAGACCGTGCGCCTGCGCGAAAAGCAGCTCGGCTTCTGCAGGGGGTGCCTTGTCTGCCTGAAGCTGGGGCACTGCGTCATCCAGGACGATGCCGTGGAAATTGCCGCCAAGATGCACGATGCGGATGTGTTGGTGTTCGCAACGCCCGTCTACTACTACAGCGTCTGCGGCCAGCTCAAGACCATGCTGGACCGCGCCAACCCGCTCTTCGGCTCCGATTACGCATTCACCGAGGCGTATCTGCTGGCGACGGCGGCGGAGGACGGGCGCTCGACCTTCGACGGCGCGAAGAAGGCGGTGCAGGGATGGGTCGACTGCTTTCCCCGCTGCACGCTTGCCGGAACGGTATTCGCCGGCGGCGTGAACGGTGTGGGCGAAATCGCCGGGCATCCCGCTCTAGAGCAGGCGCGACGAATGGGCATGGGAGTCTAGGCGCGGCTTAGCTGCGCGGAAGCAGTTTTGCACTCAAAACCATCGACAGGAGGAATCAAACATGACGATTAAGCAGACGGCGGGCAGGGATGCCCTGGGAGAATTCGCTCCCAAATTCGCACAGCTCAACGACGATGTGCTGTTCGGCGAGGTGTGGAGCCGAGAAGACGGGCTCTCCCTTCGAGACCGCAGCGTGGTGACGGTGGTGGCCCTGATGGCGCAGGGGCTGACGGACTCTTCGTTCCGTTTCCATCTGATGTCCGCAAAGAGCAACGGCGTGACCAGGACGGAGATAGCGGAAATCCTTACGCACGCGGCGTTTTACGCGGGATGGCCCAAGGCGTGGGCGGCCTTCCGCATGGCGAAGGAGGTCTGGGCGGATGGCGATGCCGCCGATGCAAAGGACCGACACCAAAACGAGATGGCCTTTCCAATCGGTGCCCCCAACGACGCATTCGCGAAGTACTTTATCGGGCAAAGCTACCTTGCGCCCCTTTCCACCGAGCAGGTCGGCATTTACAACGTTACGTTCGAGCCCGGCTGCCGCAACAACTGGCACATCCATCACGCCAAAAGCGGCGGCGGACAGATCCTCATCTGTGTGGCTGGTCGAGGGTTTTACCAGGAATGGGGTAAACCGGCACAGGAGCTGTGCCCTGGCGATGTAGTGAATATCCCCGCGGGCGTAAAGCATTGGCACGGAGCCGCGCCCGACAGCTGGTTCTCCCATCTCGCGCTGGAGGTTCCGGGCGAGGAGACCTCCAACGAGTGGTTGGAGCCCGTGGACGACGAGGAATACCTTACAGCGGCTGACAAGGAGGCTTAAACTTTGACACCCGAATCAGAGCCATCGCTTCTATGGGCGTGATGTCCGGGCTGATGAAAGCGCAAAAGCCTCGCCACGTTACTCGTCTCCCACCCGCGCCACCGAGAGCAGGGTGCGCAAGTCGGCCTGGATCGCCTCCGCTTTGCTTCCGAGCTGCAGCGGAGCCGAGTCGCCCGAGATGTTTACGCTCAGCAGGTGCGCATCCGGCAGCTTTGCGGTCATGCTCCAGAATGGGAGCGTGATGATACCGGGGGTCATTTCGCCCACGCCAAGTTCCAGCAACAGCACGCGGCAATCGCTGCGCTCGCGCACGAAGCGCTCATATCGTTCGATACTCTCGCGCCATGCCGCGCCCTGCAGAAATGTGTCGTCGCGCACCCACGGCACAAGCTGCCAGCCGCAATGCGGGCAGCGGGGAACGTCCTCGCTGCGTACCTCAAACCTCTCCATCCCGGCAATCATGCGCTCAACGTAGGGGCTCGCGTCGAAGAGCTCGTCGCAGCATGGCTGCTTGCACTGAAGGTATGCGAAGCTTCCCTGGTAGTTGCAGGTCCTCTCGGCGGGGAAGGCCTTTTCGACCTGGGTGTCCACATTGGTGCCCAGGATGAAGTAATCCTTATGGCCGATGAGGGACCGCAGGTCGAGATAGGGTTGTGAGGCCGGCTCGCGCAGCATGAAATCGATGTATCGCGCGTAGTAGGCCCATTGCTGCTCGAGGCTGGGGTAGAGGTGATAGAAGCCGTCGAAAAGGCTCTTGAAGCCAAAGGCTTTCTGCCAGTCCGCCATTCCGGCACACGTCATGCCCGCATGGTTGTAATGGTTGAACCCGGCGGCGCTCGACATACCCGAGCCGATGCCGACGATGATGGCGTCGGCATCGTCGATGAGGCTTCGAAGCCTCATCGCTTCTCTTCAAGACTTTAGTCTGCTGGCCGCGCAGCGGCCAGCTTTAAACCACCCGCTACG
>CALDWI010000079.1 GCA_937923795.1 uncultured Collinsella sp. | reverse complement strand
GCGGCACCTGATGGGCGCGCCAGGAGTCCTCGGTCTTCTTGCCATCAATCTGCTTGGGGCAGGTCCAACCCTTGGGCGTACGGAACACGATCATGGGATAGGCCGGACGGACCACGGTCTCGCCCGCAGTGGCCTGAGCCATAGCGGTGGCCTTGATGTCGCAGATCTCATCGAAGACCTGCTCGAACAGGGCGGCGAAACGCGCATGAATGCTCGCATGGCTCTCGTCGTCAAAGCCGGCGACAAAGAAATGCGGCTTATAGCCCATGCCCTCAAAGAACTTGGTGAGCTCCTCGTCGGACACGCGGGCAAGAATGGTGGGGTTGGCGATCTTGTAGCCGTTGAGGTGCAGGATCGGCAGGACGATACCATCGGTTGCCGGGTTCACGAGCTTATTAGACTGCCAAGAGGTCGCGAGCGGACCGGTCTCGGACTCGCCGTCGCCCACCACAGCCACGGCCAGCAGGCTCGGGTTATCCATGACGGCACCGTAGGCGTGGCTGAGCGTGTAGCCGAGCTCGCCGCCCTCGTGGATGGAGCCAGGCGTCTCGGGCGCAAAATGGCTCGGAATACCGCCGGGGTAGGAAAACTGGCGGAAGAACTTCTGCAGGCCGGCCTCGTCATTGGTAATGTCGGGGCGAATCTCGCGGTAGGTACCATCGAGCAACGACTGGGCGGTGCCAGCGGGGCCACCGTGACCCGGGCCCATCAAGAAGATCGCGTTCTGGTTGTGATCGGCGATGAGGCGGTTGACATGACCGAACAGGAAGTTGATGCCGGGCGTGGTGCCCCAGTGACCGACCAGGCGGTGCTTAACGTCCGGGCGACCAAAGTCGCGCACCTCGCCGGTTTTCTCATCGACAAAGTCGGGGCGCATGAGCGGGTTAGAGCGAAGGTAGATCTGACCGACGGACAGATAATTCGATGCACGCCAATACAGGTCGACGCCCTCGAGCTCGGAAGCCGGCACCTCGTGGCCCAGCTTTTGCCACGGCGTCCCCAGTGTTTTAGCCATTGTTTATGTCCCTCCGCTGTGCGGTCGCCCTCCAATACGGCAACCATTCGTTGGGACTAGTATATTTGCTAAAACGTTTTATCATGGTGAAAAAACGTTTTATCACCCTTATCAATCACATCGATCAACAAAACGCGACATTCACCTGCGGCATTGTCTGCCACAGGTGCTCCACATTCGGTCTCTGCAAATTGATAAACGTGTTTAGTTATGTTTAGTAAGCTCGAGCACGCTGCCCTTAACGATAAGCGCCGGCTCCAGGACGACCTCTTCGGCACGCCTACCGCCTCTACCGGCAAGACGCTTGGACATGCAGCCAAAAGCATGTTCCGCGAGGACACCAGGATCCTGCTCAATGGCGGTCAGCGCCGGCTCAAAGAGAACGTCGGCCGCCGAGTTGTCATAGCTCACCACCGAAATATCGCCCGGGATGCTCTTCCCCATCTCGTGCAAACGCTTGAGCAAACCGAGGGCAATGTTGTCCGAGCTTGCGAATACGGCAGTGGCGTCGGTTGCGAGCACCGCCTCCGAGGCCTCGTAGGCGCTCGGAATGTAGTACTCGCTCTCAAACTCCAAACGCGCGTCGAGAGGCAGGCCAACCTCGCGCAGCGCGCGCTCATAGCCGGCAAGTCGCTTGCGACCCGTATTGGAACGACGCGCATTAACCAAGCAGGCAATACGACGGTGGCCCTGCTCGATCAGATAGCGGGTAGCCATATAGCCACCCATCTCGTGGTCGAAC
>CALDWI010000078.1 GCA_937923795.1 uncultured Collinsella sp. | reverse complement strand
ACTGCGGGAGCGAGCCATCAGCTCAATGTGTTCGGCTGAGATCGGAAATCAACCGGGCCCATACTTGCACTGCGCAATGCTGCCAGGCTGCGTTGCGCAGCGCATGAGCTCGCTAATCGGCTATTATTTGTTCAGACAACTTGAGTTGTAGAGGAGTGACCGGCGATGGTGCAGGGCGCCAAACATATGAAGAGCAATAACGCCGCGGCCAACGGTGGCTCAAGCCCTCAGCCCAAACCTCAACAAAAGCCCAAGCGCCGTCGAAAGCGACTGCCGCGCTGGGCCGACCGGCTCATCACCATCGTCATCATCCTTATTGGCGTGGGCCTTATGACCTGGCCGTGGATCTTGGACCGGCTCGAGGCCTCGGGCGTGTTCAACCAGATCAGCACCGTGTCCAGCACCGTGGACGCGCTGTCTGCCGAGGAGCGCGAACGCATCCTGCTCCAGGCGCGCTCCTTTAACGAGCAGCTGGCGGGCGAGGCCACCGAGCTTCCCGCCGACCAGATCGAGCCCTACGCCCAGCAGCTCATCTTTGACCGCGACCCCATGATGAGCTGGGTCGAGATCCCCTCCATCGACGTGAGCATGCCCATCTACCACGGCACGAGCGAAGAAGTCCTCATGGCGGGCGTCGGCCACCTGGAGGGCACGAGCCTGCCGGTGGGCGGCACCTCGACGCATTGCGTGCTCACTGCGCACTCGGGCATGCGCAACCTGAGCATGTTCGACGACATCCACTCGCTGGAGCCCGGCGACCTGGTGCTGCTGCACACCATGAACAAGACGCTCGCCTACAAGATGGTGGACTCCGAGGTGGTGCTGCCCGAGGAGATGGAGTCGCTGACCATCGAGCCCGGCGCCGACAAGGTGACGCTCGTCACCTGCACGCCCTACGGCGTGAACGACCATCGCCTGCTGGTGCATTGCGTGCGCACCAAGTACAGCAAGAAGGACGTCGACAAGCAAAAGTCGCTGGCCGGCCGCCACTGGGGCAAGCGCGAGTTTGCCGTGCTCATCGTGGTCGTAGCCATTGTGTTGTTGCTGCTGGACATCGTGGTCCACGCGGTCCGCAAGCGCCGCAAGGCCAAGGCCTCGGCATAAGACATTCTCCAGAACCGCCACGGTGGGGACAGGCACCTTTGCGGTGGTCGGGACTTCCAAACCATCACAACATTCGATGAAAATCGCGATTTTGGCGAAAAACGTCGAATGTTGTGATGGTTTTCGTCGCGGGCGAGACGGTTTTCGCTATGGACGGTGCGGTTTCACTGCAGAATCGCCAGCCCGCCGCCTGCCAGCCGCCGCCCTCGTTACGTTTTCGCTGCATTTGGGTAAAGCGCCTGCTCCAAGCCGGCGTTGCCCTGTATACTAGAGCGGTTTAACTGTTATGCGGAAGGGAGCGCCTATGGCACTCAGCGAGAAAGACGTGCGCGGCATCGCCGAGTACGCAAAGATCGCACTGACCGATGACGAGCTTACCCAGATGACGTCCTACATGAACGACGCCGTCCAGATGCTCGAGCCCGTCCTGCAATATGACTTGCCCGACGTGGAGCCCACGTTCCATCCCATCGGAAGCCTGTCCAACGTGATGGGCGATGACCTGCGCGAGCCCGAGCGCGACCTGCCGCTCGACGTCGCGCTCGAAAACGCCGGCAACGCGCGCGACCGCTACTTCCGCGTGCCGTCCATTTTGGGAGAGGGGGAGAGCGAGTAATGGCGCTAAGCTTCGATTCCCTTACCGCCGCCCAGATCGCCGCGGGCGTTGCCGCCGGCGACTTTACCGCTACCGAGGTGGCCCAGGCCTCCCTTGCCGCCATCGAGGCGCGCGAGGGCGGGGTCCAGGCATTCCTGCAGGTGGCGCCCGAGCTCGCGCTCGAGGCCGCTGCGCGCGTGGATGCCGACCGTGCCGCAGGCAATCCGCTGCCCCCGCTCGCGGGCGTGCCGCTGGCCATTAAGGACAACATGAACCTCGTGGGTACGCGCACCACCTGCGCTTCCCGTATGCTCGAGGACTACCAGAGCGTCTACACCGCCACCTGCGTCCAGCGCATGCTCGATGCCGGCTGTCTGCCCATGGGCAAGGCCAACATGGACGAGTTTGCCTTTGGCAGCTCCACCGAGAGCTCGGCGTTCCACCGCACCAACAACCCTTGGGATACCGAGCGCGTGCCCGGCGGCTCCTCGGGTGGCTCCGCTGCAGCTGTCGCCGCGGGCGAGGTCGCGCTCTCGCTGGGCTCGGACACCGGCGGCTCCATTCGCCAGCCGGCATCACTGTGCGGCGTGGTGGGCTTTAAGCCCACGTATGGCGCCGTGAGCCGTTACGGCGTGGTTGCCTTTGGCTCGTCGCTCGACCAAGTGGGCCCCTTTGGCCGCACGGTCGAGGATGTCGCGTTGGCCATGAACGCGCTTACCGGCGCGGGCCACGATCCATACGACTGCACCAGCCAGGATTGCGCCGTCGACTTTACCGAGCACCTCAACGACAGCATTGAGGGCAAGCGCGTGGGCATCATTCCTGCGTTTATGGAGGCCGAGGGCCTGACGCCCGAGGTCAAGGCCGCTGTTCAGCGCGCCGCCCAGGAGCTGCAGAACCAGGGTGCCGAGCTGGTCGAGGTCGACCTGCCGCACCTGGATGCCGCTATCGCCGCCTACTACGTCATCGGCCCGGCCGAGGCATTTTCCAACCTGGCCCGCTTCGATGGCATTCGCTACGGCTATCAGGAGGAGGGCTGCGCCAACCTGTCCGACCAGAGCTCGCTTTCGCGCGCCCACGGCTTTGGCGCCGAGGCCAAGCGCCGTCAGATGCTCGGCGCCTATCTGCTGAGCTCGGGCGTGTACGACAAGTACTACTACGCCGCGCAAAAGGCCCGCACGCTCATCACGCAGGACTACGACGCCGCGTATGCCAAGGTGGACACCATCCTCATGCCCGCCTCGCCGCGCACGGCCTTTAAGTTTGGCGAGATCAGCGACCCCACGCAGATGTACCTTTCGGACCTGTACACCATCTCGCTCAACATCTGCGGCAACGGTGGTATCTCGGTACCGCTGGGCCTGGGCGAGGATACTCAGCTGCCCGTTTCTGCCCAGCTGGTGGGTCCGGCCTTTAAGGACCGTCAGCTGCTCACGTTTGCCCGCGCCCTGGAGCGCGGCTTTGCCGATGCCGCCACGGGCGCGCCCGCGCTTTCCGTCGCGCCCGATTTTGCCGGGAAGGGAGGCGAGCTGTAATGAAGGAGCTTTCCGAGGTCCTGCAGAATTGGGAGGCCGTGATCGGCCTGGAGATCCATACCGAGCTCACCGCACTCGATACCAAGATGTTCTGCAACTGCAGGCTCAGCCACGATGACGAGCCCAACGCCAACGTGTGCCCGGTGTGCCTGGGCCTGCCCGGTGCGCTGCCGGTGCCCAACAAGCGCGCCATCGAGAGCATCGTCAAGGCCGGTCTTGCCACCAACTGCGAGATCCAGCGCCACTCGATGTTCTACCGCAAGCACTACTTCTATCCCGATATGGCCAAGAACTTCCAGACTACGCAGGGTCCGATCGCTTTTGCCATGTACGGTCACCTGGATCTGGACGTGACCGGTCGCGGTGCCGCCGAGCGCCCCGACTGCGCGTTTGGCGAGGCCGAGGCCCAGAGCCTGGCGAGCGCCTCGGCCAACGCCGAGGGCCTGTCCACGTCCATGACGTCGACCATGCGCGAAGGCAACCAGCGCGCCGGCCATCTGGCCAGCTATGATGCGTCCAACCTGCAGATGCCCGAGCGTCGCGAGGACGGTTCCTACACGGTGCCCATCCGCATCCTGCGCATCCACATGGAGGAGGACGCCGCCAAGATGGTGCACGTGGGCGGTGCCGAGGGTCGCATTACCGCTGCGGCCGAGTCGCTCGTCGACTACAACCGCTGCGGCACGCCTTTGATTGAGCTCGTCACCGAGCCCGACTTGCGTACGCCCGAGGAGGCTCGCCTGTTTATGGAGAAGCTCCGTCGCATCTTTGTGACGCTGGGCATTTCCGACTGCTCCATGGAGAAGGGTTCCATGCGCTGCGACGGCAACGTGTCGCTGCGCCGCCGCGGCGAGACCAAACTGGGCACCAAGACCGAGCTCAAGAACCTCAACTCGTTTAAGAGCCTGCATGACGGCCTTGCCTACGAGATCTGCCGCCAGGCCGAGGTGCTCGAGGAGGGCGGCATCATCTATCAGGAGACCCGCCACTGGGAGCCCAGCCGCAAGCGCACCGTGGTCATGCGCGTCAAGGAGACGGCCGATGACTATCGCCTGTTCCCCGATCCCGACCTGGCGCCGTTCGATTTGGACGACGAGTTCATTGACCGCTGCCGTGGCGAGATCCCTGAGCTGCCCGATGCCAAGCGCGTCCGTTTTGAGGCCGACTTTGGCATTAAGGCGGCCGATGCCGAGCAGATCGCCGGCGACCCCGAGTTTGCCGAGTTCTTTGAGGCGGCCGCTGCCGGTATGGCTGGTAAGGAGGCCCAGACGGTCGCAAACCTGCTGGTGAACGAGATGATCGCCTACCTTAAGGGCGCAGGCGTGTCGCTCGCCGAGTCCGGTATTGCGCCGGCTCAGGTTGCGGCGCTTGCCAAGTTGCTCGCGACCGATGCCATCAGCTCCAACCAGGCTCATGAGGTCTTTGAGGCCATGGCCCAGACCGGCGACGACCCCAATAAGATCGTCGACGAGCGCGGTATGCGTCAGGTGAGCGATGCCGGCGCGCTGCAGCCGATCGTGGACGAGGTGTTGGCTAACTGTGCCGATCAGGCGCAGCAGTATCGTGACGGCAACCAGAAGGTCATCGGCTTTTTGGTGGGCCAGTGCATGAAGGCGAGCCGCGGCAAGGGCAATCCGAAGCTCTTCAACGAGTTGCTGAGAACGTCGCTCTCGTAAACGGGAACCCGGGAGTCCCGGCAGGGCGGGTGCTTCCTCAAAATTTCGAACAGTCCTGCGCAAGACGAAGGCCACATTAAGTGGCCTTCTTTGCGTGCGGAACTCATTTTGAGCAAGCACCCGCCCTGCCGGGGCTCCCTGGTTCCGTGACGACTCGGCCGTTCGGGTCAGGCGGGCTGATAGGAAAGATGGTGACGGAGGCGCAAAATGCGCCTCCGCCTTTTCAATGTGATGAAAGTGTGGCGAAATGAGCTTAAAACTTCTGTAAATGTGATAAATGTCACGTTTTACCTAGGGTAAAATGTGGGAAATATCACGTTTTCGGAAGTTTCTTTGCGGGAGGTTCGGCCATGCAGCGAGATATCATTGCCAAGCTTAACGCTTGGAAAGCGTCAGAATATCGTAAGCCGCTTATCCTTAAGGGGGCGCGCCAGGTTGGAAAGACGTGGGCGCTTAAGGAGTTCGGCCGAACCTCGTACCTCAATTTTGTGTATCTGACGCTCGAGGAGCCGTCACCTGGGGTACAGAGCGAGTACGCTCAGTTTTTCGAAGGTACGCGCGATCCTCGACGGATCATCTCAAATCTTTCCCTGGCACTTGGACAGCCTATCGATCCCGGCGAAACGCTGCTTATTATTGATGAGATCCAGGATTGTCCTTCTGCAGTCGGCGCCCTTAAATACTTCTGTGACGAGGCCCCCGAGTATCACGTCGCATGCGCAGGGTCTTTGTTGGGCGTTCGCTTGTCCCGTGAGACCAGCGCTTTTCCGGTGGGAAAGGTCGAGTTCATGGAGATGCGCCCCATGAGCTTTTCCGAGTTTCTGAAAGCCGAGGGCGCTGCAAACTACGACGAATACCTTGGCGGCCTGGATCAGATCGAGACAGTGCCCGATTTCTTCCATGTCCGTCTCGTCGAGCATCTTCGTCGTTATTTTGCATGCGGCGGCATGCCAGAGGCTCTTGGCCGGTGGGTGGAGACGGGCGATATCGTTCAGGTCGATAAGGTGTTGTCTGATCTCTTGGATTCCTACGAGCGCGATTTTGCCAAGCATGGTGGCCGTGCGCAGTTCGCCAAGCTTTCGCAAATATGGAACTCGATTCCAGCTCAGTTGGCGCGCGAGAACAAAAAGTTCGTTTGGGGTGCGGTGCGCGAGGGGGCTCGTGCTCGAGAATACGAGGATGCTCTGGAATGGCTTGCCGATGCTGGGCTCATCACGGCGGTTCGCCTTAATGCTGCCGGTGGTGTGCCGCTCTCTGCGTACGATGACCTCAAGGCATTTAAAGTCTACTGTCTTGATGTCGGCTTGCTGCGCCGCATGGCAAGGCTGGATGCGTCCGCTTTTGCCATCTCGGATGCGCTATTTTCGGAGTTCAAAGGTTCGTTCGCCGAGAACTATGTGCTTCAGGCATTACTTTCACAGTTAGATGCTGCTCCGCGTTATTGGACAAACGAGAAGCCGAAGCACGAAGTCGATTTTTTGATTCAAGTCGGAAACGAAATCGTTCCCGTCGAGGTCAAATCGGGAGAGGTCGTTCATTCCAAGAGCCTTAAGTACTATGCCGACAAGCATGCGGAGACGACTCCATTGAGGGTCCGCTACTCACTTAAGAACCTAAAGCTCGACGACGGGGTGCTCAACATTCCGTTGTATTTGGCTGATCGATCTGTCCCTCTTATCAAAAAGGCGCTTGATTGTGCGCATCTTGACGTTTAGATCCTGGGTGAGCTGACGGGCGGCGGCTAATTAATCGCTCCGTTACGGCCAGGGAGCTTGGGCCTTAGCGATGCTTGCTTCGCCAAGCCGTGGGTGTCATGCCGGTGTATTGCTTGAAGGCTTGGGCGAAGGCGGCCTGCTGAGGGTAGCCTAGACGCTCTGCCACCTGCGCTATCGTGAGCGCGCTATCTGCCAAAAGGTCCTGCGCTCGCTCCATACGGCGTCTGCGAATGTAGGCGCCCAGGGACTCGCCGGTTTGGGCCTTAAAGGTGGCGCATAGTTTGGAGCGGCTTGTGTAGAGCCTCTCGGCCACCTCGTTGATACCCACATGTCTGCCTTTGTCGAGCGTGCGCTCAATCATTGCCGTTGCTTCTTCGGCCATGGTTATGCTGACGCGTGTGTCTGCCGCCTGCCGCGCCTGCTTGTGGGCCGCGCGCGAACAGGCGAGCTCCGCGACCATGGTCTCCACGATGCCCTGCATATAGACGTGTCCGCCTACGGTTTGGGCACGGTCCTCGTTAATCCGGCGCAGCGTGTGATAGATGGCAGACGTCGCTTCCTCGTGCCATGGCTCGGCAAACGCCTCAAAGATTCCCGCGAACTCGGTGGGATAGCGGTGCTCCAGTTCGTCAAAATATCCAGGCAAAAAGAGCACCGAGCGCGAGTGATAAAGTTCCCCCGCAAACAGCGGGCTTAATTCCTCGCCACAGCTATCTTGGATAAAGCTGCAAACGGCATTGTTTGGCCACGGTCCATGCGATGGTTTGAGGTTCGCGGGCGTTATGCCAGTCTCGGGCATGCATGTAAGTGTGGGCGCGCTGACTTCGCTCACGCAGGCGTACGGCTCGGGTGTGTATTCGGCCAGGTACATATCGTGCGTCGGGGTGATGAAATGCTCCATGACAATGCAGGCAGGGGAGAGAGGCATGATCCATGCGCGTCCGTGCGCCCGATCGTTTGCCACCTCGCCGGTAAAGACGGCGCCCTTGCCGGTAAGCTCCAGGCCAAACTGCTCAAACTGCGGTGCGTAGAGCTCGGTTATGTCGGTCGCTGCCCGATGCATTTTCAAAAGCGTCCCCTTCCTTTGCGAAAACATCCACGCCTGGCTCGATTGTGTGCCTTGGCTAACATATCAATGATAAGTTGAGTACGGTTAACTCTCAAGCCGTTAGAAAGGAATCTCATGGCAAAGGGATCAAAAAGGGAAGGTGGAGGCATCGGCGAGTTGCTCGCGTATGCCGGTGACCGCAAATTCCTAACGTATTTGGGCATGGCGCTCTCGGCGCTCTCGCAGCTGCTGAGCTTTGGCCCGTACGTGTGCATTTGGCTTGTCGCGCGCGATCTGATCGCCGTGGCGCCTAACTGGAGCGAAGCCTGCGACATCGCGATGTATGGCTGGTGGGCCGTGGGTTTTGCCCTGGCAAGCATCGTAGCTTATTTCGTGGGGCTCATGTGCACGCATCTGTCCGCGTTTCGCTGTGCGTCCAATATCCGCAAGACTACGAGCGAGCACCTGCTTAAGCTGCCGCTTGGCTACTTTGACACGCACGCCACCGGTGAGCTGCGTCGTGTTGTAGACGGATGTGCCGCCTCCACCGAGACTTTGCTCGCACACATGCTGCCCGATATCGCAGGCGCCGCCGCCATGGTCGTGGGCCTGCTCGTATTGCTTTTCGCCCTCGATTGGCGCTTGGGCGCGGCATGCCTCATCTCGGTCGTCGTTTCATTTGGCGCCATGGCCACCATGATGAGCGGCAAAGGCGCCGAGTTTATGAAGGCCTACATGGGCGCACTAGTCAAAATGAACAAGACGGGCACCGAATACGTACGCGGCATCCCCGTGGTCAAGGTGTTTCAGCAGACGGTCTACTCCTTCAAGGCCTTCCACGATGCGATTGCCGAATACGCCGACATGGCACAAAGCTATGCGGGCACGTTCTGCCGAGGTCCACAGGTACTCAACCTTACCGCGCTCAATGGCCTTGTGGCATTCCTGCTGCCCGTGGCGTTGCTGTTGGCGCCGGGCGAGACGGACTTCGCGCATTTTATGGCAAACTTCACGTTTTACGCGATATTTTCGGCCGTGGTGCCGACGGCCATGACCAAGCTCATGTTTGTGGGCGAGGCCTCTCAGATGAGTGCCGATTCGCTGGCTCGTATTCGAAGCATCATGGATTCCAGGCAGCTCTCCGTGCCCGCCCAACCCAAGCACCCTGCCAGCAGCGACGTGCGATTTGAGGATGTGAGCTTTACCTACGAGGGCGCCGAAGCGCCTGCCGTCAACCATGCGAGTTTTAGCGTTTCCGCTGGTAGCACCCTCGCCCTGGTGGGTCCCTCGGGTGGCGGTAAGTCAACCTGCGCAAGCCTGATCCCGCGTTTTTGGGATGTTTCCTCGGGTCGAGTGCTCGTAGGCGGTGTGGACGTTCGCGATATGGATCCGCACGAGCTTATGGACCAGGTCGCCTTCGTGTTCCAGACCAACCAGCTGTTCCGGCAAACACTTGCCGATAACGTGCGCGCCTCCAAGCCTACGGCCACTGACGACGAAGTGCGTGCAGCTCTCTCCGCAGCTCAGTGCGACGACATTGTGGCAAAGCTTCCACAGGGCATCAATACCATGCTCGGTGCTGGCGGAGCATATCTTTCGGGCGGCGAGGTCCAGCGCGTGGCACTCGCCCGCGCGATCCTTAAAGACGCGCCTATCGTGGTGCTCGATGAGGCCACGGCGTTTGCCGACCCCGAGAACGAGGCACTCATCCAGCGCGCCTTTAGCAAGCTGGCGGCGGGTCGCACGGTCATTATGATTGCGCACCGACTCTCGACTGTAGTGGGCGCAGACCAAATCGTGGTGCTCAACCAGGGCAGCGTGCAGGAGTCGGGTACCCATGCCGAGTTGCTGTCCCAAGAGGGTCTGTATGCCAAGATGTGGGCCGAATACGAACAGGCCGCGAGCTGGAAGATCACTGCTGCGACCGCGGATGCCGCCGTCACGAAGGGAGGCGAGGCCTAAATGTTCGCCTCATTCCAAAAGAAGTATTTCCTATCCGATAAAGGCGTCGCCGGCGTAAAACGCGGCGTCTTCTGGACCACGCTCACCAATCTCATTACCATGGCCGGCATGGGCTTTTTATTCCTGGTTATGGCCGGCTTTGTCGAGCATCTCGCCAGCGGGGCTGACCTGCCGGATGCCCTGCCGATCGTGGGCGGCCTCCTGGTCTTTTTCGTGTTGCTCTTTGCCTCTAACTGGCAGCAGTATTACTACACCTACTGCATCTTTTACGAGGAGTGCGGCAAGCAGCGCATGGAGATCGCCGAGCGCTTGCGCAAACTGCCGCTGTCGTTTTTCGGCCGTCGTGATCTGGCCGATCTAACCGAAACCATCATGGGCGACGTTCAGACTATGGAGCACGCCTACAGCCACGTGCTGGGAGAGCTTTGGGGTGCCGTCATCGCAAGCGCCATTGTGTTCGTGGCGTCGCTGTTCTTTTGCTGGCAGCTGGCGATCGCGGCGTTTTGGAGCGTGCCCGTGGCCTTTGCCGTGCTGTATCTAACACGCGGCCCCATGACCCCGGTGTTCGACCGCGTGCGCGCCGAGAAGGTCAAGGTCACCGAGGCGATCCAGGAGACGCTCGACTGCGTGCGCGAGATTCGCGCCACCAACCAGGAGGCCCATTATCTTGAGGGGCTCAACGCCGTGATCGATGCCGAGGAGCGCGAGACCACCAAAGGCGAGCTCGCCAACGGGCTTTTGGTCAACTCCGCCTTTGCCATCCTGCGCCTGGGGATTGCCACCACGTTGGTCACGGGCGCTGCGATGGTCGCCTCCGGCCGGGTCGACTTTTTGGTGATGTTTGCCTTCCTGCTCATGGTGAGCCGCATCTATGCGCCCTTCGATCAGGCACTGATGCTGATGTCCGAGCTGTTTGCCGCCGAGTCGTCGGCCAAGCGCATGCGCTCCATCATGGAAGAGCCCGTGGCGCGGGGCAGCGAGCAGTTTGAGCCCGTAGGTCATGACGTGGTGTTCGATCACGTGGCATTTGGTTATGGTGCGGGCGAGGACGGCCGCGCCGGCGAGAAAGTTCTTACCGATGTGAGCTTTGCCGCCAAAGAAGGGGAGGTCACGGCACTGGTCGGTCCTTCGGGTTCCGGTAAGTCCACGGTGAGCCGCCTGGCCGCGCGCTTTTGGGACGCCACCGAAGGCACGGTCACCGTGGGTGGCGTGGATGTTGCGAGCGTCGATCCCGAGGTGCTGCTGCGCGACTACGCCATTGTGTTCCAAGACGTGCTGCTCTTTGACGACACAGTGATGGGAAACATCCGTCTTGGTCGTCGCGATGCCACCGATGAGGAAGTGCTTGCTGCCGCGCGTGCCGCCAACTGCGACGAGTTTGTGAGCCGCATGCCGCAGGGCTATGACACCATGATCGGCGAGAACGGCTCCAAGCTGTCCGGCGGCGAGCGCCAGCGCATCTCCATCGCCCGCGCGCTGCTCAAAGATGCGCCGATTGTGTTGCTGGACGAGGCGACGGCGAGTTTGGATGTGGAGAACGAGACCGTGGTGCAGCAGGCGCTCTCCCGCCTGCTCGCAGGAAAGACAGTTATCGTGATCGCCCACCGTATGCGCACGGTAGAAAATGCCGATAAGATCGTTGTACTCAAGGATGGTGTGGTTGCCGAGCAGGGCACTCCGGCACAGCTCAAGGCGGCAGGTGGAGAATTCGCCTGCATGGTTGCGCTGCAAAAGGAAGCGGCTGCCTGGCAGCTGTAAGAAGGGGCAAAGGAACAGTCCCTTTGTCACATTGACAATCGGTTACTCCGCATCGTTAATTTTCAAAAGGTTAGCTATGGCTGACCTAGATAGTTAGATAGAATTAAGGTATTTCAAAAGCGTGCTCGAGCAAACTAATGAACTCGGGTGCTAAGGCACCATGCCGCGCTTGTGCGGCAAAAGGGAGAAGCAACATGAAGAAGTCGACGTTTAACACCCTGCTTGTCGGTGGCGGTTTTCTGCTTGGCACGGCCGGCATCAAGCTGCTTACCAGCGCTCCGGTAAAGAATGCCTGCGTGCAGGGTATCGCGTGCGGCATGCGCATCAAGAACGGCTACCAGGACATGGTCGAGCAGGCCAAGGCTAATGTCGACGACATGGTTGCCGAGGCTGCTTACATCACCCAGAGCGAGGCCGCTGCTGACGAGGCAGCCGAGTAGCGCTCCCAGGCACAAACTATGAGATTCTCGATTATCAGCGAGATCCCTGGCAGGACCCGCCTTCAGTTGGCGGGTCCTGTGCCAGAGAGCGATCTCGATGCGCTTCTAAAGCTTGGCGGCGACATCGATGGCGTGCGCAAGGTGCGCGTGTATGGCCGCATTGGCCAGATGGCGCTGGAGTACGACGAGCCGCGCCGCGCGAGCGTGCTCGATGCCTTGGGCGCGCTCGATGCTCAAGCTATCGCCGATGCCAAGTCGGGCTACGTGATGCAACTCGAGCCGCGCAAGCACAAGCTCGTCATGGATCTTGCCACACTTATCGGCGCCCACTACGCGCGCCGTTGGTTCTTGCCGACGCCTCTGCGTGCGGTGTTTGTCGTGGCCGGTTACATGGCATTTTTGCGCGCTGCCCTTCATGAGCTGGCACAGCCGCGCCTGACCGTTCCTGTGCTCGACGCTTCGGCCATCGGCATTTCGTTCGTCAAGCGTGATGTCGACACCGCGGGCCAGACAATGTTCTTGCTCAACGTGGGCGAGCTGCTCGAGGACTACACTCGCGCCATGAGCGAAAACGAGCTCATCAACTCGCTGCTCGATGTGCCCGACAAGGCGCAAAAGGTTGTCGGCGACACCGAGGTAAGCGTTGCCGCGACCGAGCTCGAGCCCGGCGATTTGGTCGCCGTGCGCACTGGCATGTCCATTTGCATCGACGGTGTTGTCGAGCAGGGGAGCGCTATGGTCAACCAGGCGACCCTGACCGGCGAGCCGCTGGCCGTCGAGCGCAGCGTGGGCGACGATGTGTTCGCCGGTACCGTCGTGGAAGACGGCAGCATCTTGGTGCGCGTGCGCGCCAACACGGCGCAGACCAAGCTCCGCTCGATCGTCTCGCTCGTGCAGACGGCCGATTCGCTCAAGTCCGAGGGCCAGTCGCACATGGAAGACCTCGCCAACAAGATCGTCCCGTGGAACTTCCTGCTCGCGGGCCTGGTTGCGCTTACCACCCGCAGCCTCATCAAGACCTCGGCGGCACTGATGGTCGACTACTCGTGCGCACTCAAGCTCACGGGTTCCGTCGCCGTCATGACTGCCATGAGCGATGCTGCCAAGATGGGTGTTATGGTCAAGGGCGCCAAGTACTTTGAGTCGTTTGCCAAGGCCGACACCATTGTGTTTGATAAGACCGGCACGCTTACCGAGGCGCAGCCGCGTCTTGCCTGCGTGCTCACCACCGATGGTTGGAGCGAGGACGAGATCCTGCGCCTTTCCGCTTGCTTGGAGGAGCATTTTCCGCATCCGGTGGCGCGTGCCGTGGTCAACGCCGCCCGCGAGCGCGGGCTCGAGCACCGCGAGCGCCATGCCGCCGTCGAGTACATCGTGGCGCACGGCATCGCTTCGTCCATTGAAGGGCGTCGCGCCATCATCGGTTCCGCGCACTTTGTATTTGAGGATGAGAGCGCGCAGCTCGAGTCCGACATTAAGGAGCAAATCGAGTCCCAGATGCAGGGGCTGTCGCCGCTGTACCTGGCGGTCGATGGCACCGTTGTGGGCGTGCTCGGTATCGAGGACCCGCTTAAGCCCGGGGTTCGCGAGGCCATCGCCGACCTGCACGCGTTGGGCGTTAAGCACGTGGTCATGCTCACGGGCGACTCGGAGCGCACGGCCGAGCGCATTGCGCGCGAGGCGGGTGTCGACGAGTTTAAGGCCGAGCTGCTGCCCGAGGACAAGTACGCGTATGTTGAGCGCATTAAGGGCGAGGGGCGCCACGTTGCCATGGTGGGCGACGGCGTCAACGATTCGCCGGCACTCGGTTTGGCCGACGTGGGGCTGGCAATGGGCGGTGGAAGCGACATCGCCAAGGAGGTCGCCGATATCATCCTGACCGATACAGATCTCGCCGCGATCGTGCGCCTGCGCCGCATGAGTCAGGGGCTTATCGACCGTCTGACGAGTTCGTATTCCAAGGTGATGCTCACCAACTCGGCGCTGTTGGCATTGGGTATTACCGGCATGATTACTCCGCAGGCGTCGTCGCTGCTGCACAACGGCTCAACGATCGCCTACAGCCTGGGCAATGCAAAGGCTTACCTGCGCTAGCGGACGTGTTCGCCCACGTTATCTGGCCTGCGCCCAGACGGCATCGGTGTCGTCCGGACGCAGGCCTTTTGCATTTGACCATTTGCTAGCTTCTCTATATAGTGTTGCTAGCGGTGCTAGCATTTGAAGGGAGCGGGATCAACGTGGGTGCTGTTAGCGGCATGGCGCAGGTGAACGTTCGCGTGGATCGCCAGGTCAAGGACCATGCGGAGGAAGCGTTGCGGCTTTCGGACAGATCACTGCCCGAGCTCATCAAAAAGGTCGTGGCCAAGGTCGCGCAGGGCGGCGGGCAGTGCGAGGAAGTGCTTGCGGCCGTCGACGACCGGCAACAGACCGTCGCGCACGATACTCCGTTCGCCGCGTCGTGGGCAGCGGCAGACCGGCTTTATGCAGATTTGGGCATCGCTGCGTCGCCCGTATCCGACGATCGCGATTGGGACGCAATCTATTCCGAAGCCATGGACGAGCGCTATCGCCAAAAGGGGATGATCCTGTGAGCGGAGCCCCTCTTAAAATCATGGTGGATGCGAATGTGTGGGTTGATTCGTTTTGTGTTGACCATGCCGAGTCGCTTGCCGCGCGTGCGTTTATTGGGCAGGCGACGGAGGCGGGGGCATCGCTGTTCTTTCCGGTGCATATCGCTAAGGACGTACTGTACGTTGTCCAACACGAGCTGAAGCGTGGCGTTCTTGCCAGCGGGGGAGCGCTCGACGAGGCTTCTGCCCGCGCGATTGGCGATGCGGCGCTGGCGTTTGTTCGGAATATGACCGAAAACGCTACGGCCGTGGGTGCAGATGCGTCGGACCTTTGGCTGGCCGACAAATACTTAGCGCTCCATCGCGATTACGAGGACAACTTGGTGCTCGCCGCTTGCAAGCGCGCGCAGGTCGATTACTTGGTGACCAACGATCGCAAGCTGCTCGAACATGCCGATCTTGCAGCAAAGATCCCGCGCCAAATGATGCCGATTCTTGCTTTAGCCGAACGCGGCGGCGCGGCTATCGGTTGACGCGAGCTGTTTGCGGGCCTCTTGGACGACGATGCGCCAAGGGGCCCGCGTCTGCTATTTACAAAAGCTCGGCCTTAATGGCGGGGCTTTCTGCGAGCTTTTCGGCTGCCTTTTCGTCGGAGCTGTCGAGTGCTGCCAGACTGCGGTAGACCCACTCGTTGACCTGGGTGTTCTTGACGCCTGCAGTCTGCATAAGGGCGCCTACCTCGCGGATTGCTGCGAGCAGATCGGCTTTGGGACCCGCGAGCTCGACCTCGATGCCGTGGTAGGCGGCCACGCCGCGGTTTTCACTCACGTGGTCGATAAAGCCCTCGACGGTCTCAAGCTGCTGGGCGAGAGCTGCATCATCGTCAGCGTCCAGCGCAACAAGGGCGTTCGAAACCGTGAGGGCGGGATGTCCGCAGGGGACAAAGCCTTCGATGACATCCATAGCTTCGGTAATGGTTGAACCCAGGCCTGCGAGGGCATTGACGAGTTGCTGTTTGGTATCCATAACGGTCCTTTCGACGGGGCAATTTTGCTTGGCGAAAATATACGTGACGCGATCGGTAGCAAAAGTGCGAAGTGCGGCGCACATTGGGGTCTTCACAGCTCGTGCATAGAACAGCTGTCCGCTTTCAGAACGTGGTAAGATAACACTCCACAAGCGGGGCTCGCCCTGCATGTTCCTTGAAAAGTCGACGGGTGTTGGGCGCTCGTGCCCAATGCCATCCAGACTTTCCCAACATTCGGGGGCGACTGGTTTCGACACGATAGCTCTGAGAGAGGAAGCAAGCCGAGGTCTCCTCGCCTCGTTAAACAGGGGTACCGTCAAATTGAATTGACAACAACTCTTCTTTTGAGCCTATGGCTCTCGCTGCTTAGTTTATAGCGGCGCGTCAACCCGGTGATTTCCCCGACACCGGCGCGACGTCATGTTAGGGGAATGCTCCCGCGCACGTAATCGGTATGGCGCGGGCTAAGACCGAACCGGTTGGGATGCCGCGAGCGTGTCGCTGCGCGCAAAGCGTCCGAGACTAAACCAGCGACTGAGCTTGGAGATGCCAATCAGGGGGCTTTCGTGGACCGGAGTTCGATTCTCCGCGCCTCCACCATAAGAGAATTGGTCGAACTATGCCCTTCGGGGCATGGTTCGACCTTTTTCTGTTTTGGCCTGAAATCATCGCCGTAGTGGTCAAAGGCAAAGTAGACGTTAAGCGTCTTCCCGTCGATTTCAACGAATCTAACGAAGGTGCCTAAGATCACTTCTGGCGTTAGGTTTTCTGCCGCATCATCGAGCCACAGCATGAGTTCGTCAACGCCGATATTGAACGCTTCTTCTCTCTCGGCAATGCGCAGCTCGGCTTCAAGCTCGCTCTTGCGCTGCTTCAGCTCTTCGGTGCGCTCCCTGCCACCGGGCGGCGCTATGCCGTCTTCTATCGCTTGCCAAATGCGTTCAAAGGTGCGGTCAATCCGCTTCAATTCCTTCTTTATCGCGTAGCTTCTCGATTGCTCTTTCGGCTGCTCGGCTTGAAACGCAACCATGCCGCTTGCTATGCGCTGTCTAACGTCTTCGCGCGCCACGGCTTGCAGCGTCATATCGCAAACAACGTCTTCTATGAGATCACGCCGAACGGTTCGGCGGCACTTCCGGCACTTGTAGTAGTGATACGTCGCGCCAGTGCATGACGTGCCGCTTGTTCCCGCCATTGGAGCGCCGCACTTTGCGCAGTAGAGCTTGCCGGACAACGGGAACTCTAGCGTTGAGTTGATCTTGCGGCGCGGCTTGTGGCGGTCGCCAAGGATGTTGTCTATCATGTCTTGTTCGACCTGCGACCATATGGCGGGCATCCCGTCCGGCACCTCATGATCGGCGTACTTGTATACGCCCGCGTTCTGGACGCGCTTTAGCAGCTTCGTGACGGTGTCCTGATTGAACTTGGCACCGCGCTTGCTTCTCTCAGTGCTTACGGCGCGTACGATGTCGGCGACAGAGCTACCGGCAAACAACATGTTCTTCATCCTGCGAAGCACTGATGCTTCACGCTCGTTGATGACGTAGCGGCCTTCTACGATATCCCACCCGTACAGAGTGCGCCCGTTCGCCATGCAGCGTTCGGCGTTCTTCTGGATACCGTCTCTAATTCGCTCGCTATCAAGCGCGCTCTCATACTCGGCGAGAACTTCGAGCATGCCGAGCTGCAACACGCCGCTTGACCCGCTGGAAATGTCTTCGCCAGCGTATAGGATTTCTACGCCAGCCTTGCGAAGCATGATGCGGGCAAGCGACATTTCGTCTCGGTTGCGCATGATGCGCGTAACCTTGTAGATCACTACGTAGTCAAACAGGCCGTGTCGTGCATCACTCATCATTCGCTGGAACTCTGCGCGGTCGATATTGCGCCCCGTCTGCGCATAGTCGCAGTATTCGCGCACGACCTGCAAGCCCTCGCGCTCGCAGTATGCACGCGAGTTCTCAACTTGTATCTCTATGCTCTCTGAACGCTGATTGTGCGAGCTGAAGCGCGCATATATGGCGGCGCGGTTCTTTACCATGCTAAAATCACCCCTTAGAGCGAGCGCGGTAAAGCGCTCTGCTTCTTGACCAGCCCCGCGCGCGTTCCGCCAAGTTCCCGCGCGGGGTTTCTCTTTGAAAACGGCACATTAAGTTGCCGTCTTTTCGTCTTTCAAATCCCCCTTACAATCGAATATCACCAGCTAAAACGCATAGAGCCGACAAAGATAACGCTTGTTTTCGCCCTGGCTATGCCAGGATTCAATCAAGGTACTTTCGATGCTTGTTCAGATATGATCTCCATTCCGGCGTTAGCTGGTACGTATCGGTGTCGTAAACATCATCAATGGGGAATGCAAAAGAGAATACGCCGTGCCCCTCCCGCTCAAAAGCAAGTATCGACTCGAACTTATCACCCATGACAACCGACCCCGGCGAATCGAGCGATTCTAAGGCCGCGCGCTTTATCTCTGGGGAAAATCCCTTGGCGACAACGCGCTTCGGAACCCAACCGGCAAGCTTCTTGTTGACGAAGAAACCAACTGCAAAACCAGAGGTTAGAGCAATCGCCGTCCACAAGATAAAAGGCAAGCCGTCGCCATCCCTGAACTGGTCAACGACCCATACTGGGTCTAGCCATTGCATGATGGTGTTCAGTAGGTCAATCACGCCTATACCGCCGCCCGTTCTTCGGTGGCAGATACACCACATTTGGCAGTCTCTTTAGATTCACCCGCAGCAGCGCGGGCAGTCATGGCTATGTTCTGCCGCCATTGCGGCGTGCTCTCGCGGTAGCAACCTACGATCTTGCGCTCTTCAGACGTTAGGTGCTCGCCGCTATCCTCGCGCGGGTGGTCTTCGTACCAGCCGAGAATATCGTTAGGTGTGCAGCCAAGAGCGACGGCGCAATTCCAAACCTGTTCGGCATTCATCATCGCTGCGCCAGATTCCCAAGAACGGTAGGTGTACTTGTTTACACCTATCTTCTTAGCGAACTCATCTCTATTTGAATAGCCCGCAGCCTTTCGAAGCTTCATTAGTTGGACGTTCACCGCTACCCTCCTTCGCTATTCGTACAAGTGCATAGTACAACGTAGTTAGCTAATTCACAACGAAATTGTTTGTTTTCACTTGACAGAGCTATTTTGCTTGTCTATTGTTCCGTTACAGTTGCTAACGTGGTTAGCACTTATTGGTGAAGGAGGTGAAGACGCATGGGATTCAACAAGGAGGTTTTCGCTGCGAACCTTCGAGCCGCCCGCGCGGTACTCGACATGTCGCAGGAAGAGCTTGCTAAGGCCGTCGGCGTGTCCAAAGACGCAATCGTTAAGTACGAGAGCGGCGAGGGTTATACGCCCGGCGCTGACAAGATCGTTGCCATCTGTCGCGTAGTGCGCAAAAGCCCTAACGAGCTTATGGGATGGAAGGAGACGGCCTAATGCTCGCTCTCGGCATCGCTCTTGTCGTTATCGCCCTGTTCAGCCCTATGAGCGTTCCGACGTTCGTTGTCTGGCTCATAGGCATTGCCGCACTGGGCTTTTGGATGGGCAAGAGCGCAGCGGAACCCGTAAAGAAAGCGAAGGTTTCCGAACATGAAAACCGATAAGAAAACCGTTGGTTTTGGAGGTGGTTTTACGGATGCACGAACCGTGCGGCCTAGATGCCGCGCAACGGCAGTTCTACCGGGCGATTGCGGTTCTCGTTATCGCGTGGTGGCAGCGAAGAAAGATGCCCGCCCGAAGCGGCAACTTCGAACGGGCGCGTCAAATGGGGCTTACCAATTGACAGAAGACAGTATAGCGCGCATGCCGCGCTACCAGCGCTGGGGATTGTATGCAATCGCCGCCCTTACGCTAACCGGCATCCTTCCTATGGCCGCTGCTGCCCTTCTGGGTTGGTTGTGCGATCTCGTGGGCTGGTGGCTTCTCATCCCGCTTTACATCGTGGTTGGGCGCGTCTTGTGGCGCGTGATTTGGTCATGAAGGCCGAAGTCTACCGCGACAACGCGGGCTTCTGGATGGCGCGCATAGAGGAAGACGCGAGCACGCCCGAAAACCGGGGCATCGGCACCGTGTATCGCCGCCAGATGCTACCGGTAGCGCCCTCGGCGAGCAGGGCGGAAGCAGAAGCGGCCTTGCGCCGCGTCATGAGCCGTGAAGCGAGGTGCCCACATGGACACCGATAACTACACGCAACCGCTCGAATCCGTCATGCGCGAAGAGCGCAAGCCGCGCTCGCTGCCGCTGAAGGCGCGCGACCATATGGAACTTTTCGAAGAGTGGGTGCGAATCAACCCGGACGCTATGCGCGAAATCGAGCTTACCGCGCTCGCTATCGACGCTCGCGGCATCCGAGTTTCGACTAAATACCTCATCGAGAAGCAGCGTTACGAAGGCGGCGCGAAGCTCAATCCTGTGACGTTCTACGACGATCAGGGCAACCCGCACACATACGGAATCTGCAACACCATCACGCCGCTTCTGGCGCGTTGGCTGCTTGAACGTCACCCCGAAATGAACATCTGGACTAAGCACTCACTATTTGACGAAATGGAGAACAACCATGAAGCGTAAAGAGATCACCGAGACTATCGCCAAGGTTGGCGCTGGTACCTTCGCCCTCAACGGCAGCATGTCGCTCATCAATCCCAAGACCGGCGACGACTTCGAAGTTGATATGGGCGCAACGCTCGCAATCGTTCGCGGCACCCTCGCATGGGTTGACACCCTGTTTGAAGAGGACGCGAAGCCGGAGCCGAGCACCGTTAAGAACATGCACAAGCTGCTCACCTACGTTGGCGGCTCGATTGCCTACGACATTTCAAGCGATGAAGAGGAATAGCGCGCAGGAAACCTTGCCGCTCGATTTCGGCGAACCGTCCATGCCAGACCCCGAAGCATGCGAGTTCGAAAGCATGCGGCATCGCGGCAAGACGTGCTGCACGTTCGTTGGGCGCGACGTTTGGACGAACTGCCGCGAAGTGGGGCACTGCGTATGGGACGGATGGCACCAGCAGGGCGCGCCAGACGTGATCTGCGACGAGGAAGACGGTTAGGAGGTGACTACATGCCGACGAGGGAGGAAACGACCGCTGCGCAAGAGCCTATGGCCTTCTTCTCGCACGATTCCAACGCTTCGCAAGACGTGAAGTGCCAACGGCTCATTCACCGCCGGGGATATGACGGCTACGGGCGCTGGTGGCGGCTCTGCGAATATCTGGCGGCGACCAAGGGGCACCGCATCGCTTTCGAGACGGAGGAAGACGCGCTTATTCTCGCGGGCGTTCTGGGCTTCGGAAGCACTGGCGCGTTCGATGAGTACATGGCGATTGAAGACTGCAAATCATTTGTCGAAGAGCTGTTGGATATAGGGCTTCTCGAACGCGACCAAGACGGCTTCTTGACGAACTTTCGAATGCTCAAAAACGCGCTTTATTTCGGTCGCCAACGCGCAAACGGGCGCAAGGGCGGTAGACCGCGAAAAAACGCCAAGAACAACGAATCAGCAGGTCAGGAGGTGTAAACGCATGTCAATTAAACCCAATGCAAAACCGACGGTTTTAGGTTGGCTAAACCCACCCGCAAATGGTCGCCTAACCATAAAACAAAACAATACAAAACAAGACAAGGTGGGTTTTGGTTCCTTGAACCAAAACCAAAACCCACCGTACTTGCTTGTTGAGTTGACTAACAAGCAAGGTTTCTTCTCTTGCTTCTTCTCTTTGCGGTCTTGTTTTGCGCGGCTGATTCGAGCGCCAGCAAAACGGCTTTCCACAGGTTTTCAACAGAGTTTTCAACAATGGCGCGAAATGGGGGTGATTGCATGATTGCGCCGACCACAAGAGACGAAGCGCGCGAGCTGTTCGCAAGCAAGCTTTCCTATGAGCAGATCACGATGAACGACATTCGGGCGCTAGAAGGATTCCTTGCAATCGAATACGCGCGGCACGAGCGCGACGGGCACCACATGGACATGCGTCCGTCATACCGAAAGAAGTACCAGCCGCAAATCAACCCTGCCGAAGACGGTAAAGGCATCAAGAGCGCCTTCCTGCGCGTGAGCGGCTTCTACTTCCAAGGGCGCGAAGCTATCTCGTTCAACGAAGACGGGTTCATAGGCATTGCGGGCTGGGCTGATGACACGAACGTTCAGCCATTTCTAAGGGCGTTTCACAAGTGGGTTTGCGAATGGATGATTGGAGTTGTTTACCGATGATTGAGACGAGGAACGCGAAGAGCCTTGGCGAGCTTTCGCGCGGTAACGCCGTCGAGCATCCCGACCATTACGCGGGTGACGGCAAGATCGAGTGCATGGACGCTATGCGCTCGATGATGAGCGGCGACCAGTACGCCTTGCCGCCAATCGCCGCCCACTGGTGGGCGGAAGCCTTCAAGTACATCTGGCGCTGGCGGCGCAAGGGCGGTGTTCAGGACTTGCAGAAGTGCAAGCAGTGCATCGACTACCTGATTCAGGAAGCAGGGGGCGCGGATTGAAACGCTACCAGATCGTTCTCTGCGCCGTTGCCACCGCAGCGACCGTAGCCGCGTTCTGGTGCGTCTGCTACTGGGCTTATCAATCGCTGCTGGCAATCGCCCTTTTTCTAGTGTTCATCGCGCTTATAGCGCTCACGTTTTAGGAGGTTTCCAATGCTGAATGAAGACAAGGACATGGAGCAGGGTGTTTTCGGATGCGCCGTAATCGCCCTTTTTGCCGTTCTGTCAATCGTTGTGAGCATCGCCATCGGCGTGTTCTTTGGGGCTGGCTTCGGTCTTATCGCATACGCGCTCTTCATCGTGTTTTCGATTGCGTGCGCTCTTCGAGCCTTTAAGAAGGCCGGTAATTAGCATGGGCGGCAAGTACGAGGTTCGCGGCGCGATGAGCGGACTTTGCCCGTTCTGGGACGGCCAATTTACCAACTCGCTTGCTCATGCCCTGCTGTTGCTCATCCGGTTTTCTCTGAAGTACCGGATCATCGAGTTCAACATCAGGAAAGAGCCGTTGGATTGCGCGGACTGCCCCGACGATGACTGCCCTTCGAGGATTCGTGGAAACCGCGAGTGGTCATGATGAACGCTAAGGTCAAGCGCGGTGCTGATGGTATCTGGTATACCCGCCCGTATATCGGTCTTGACGAGCGCAAGAAACCCATCAGGCCGTACAAGCGCTTTCCCACGGCGAAGACCGAAGAGGAAGCGCAGGCTATGGCCGACGCATGGGCTGCAAGGCTCTCAGCTGACGGCGAGGTTCGAAGCACGCGCATGCCCGACCTGCTGGCCGAGTACGTGGCAACGCGAGAACTGGGCGGCATATCGCCCCACACCGCCAAGTCTTGGCGGCAGTTCACGCGCTATGCGGCTAAGTTCATGGGCGGAATGCTCGTGCCTGACGTTTCCGGCGCTGACCTTCGGCGTTTTCAGAATCGGCTTCTTATGTCGAAGGATGACGGAGGGCAGGGGCTTTCGTGCAACAGCGTAGTCAACGTGCATAACTTCCTTCGGCTGGCTTTCGCATATTTCGCTGAGATCGGCGTTTGCGAGCGGAACGTGATGCTGGAAGTTGGCAAGCCGGTCGCAAGGTACAAGGAAGCGTTCGCCTTGGACAGCTACGATTACCCGCCGACCGCCGCAGCCCTCGAAGGGATGTGGAGGGAGGACGCGGGCGCGACGGTGAAGATGCGCACATACGCGTTCGCCGCATGGCTTGACCTCAAATGCGGGGTTCGCGTCGGCGAGATGTGCGCGCTGAAGCGCCGCGAGATCGTGCGCATGCCCATTGGCGATGAGCACGTTCACGTAGCCGGGAACGTGGTTAAGCTGACCGGCAAGGATCCGTTCCGCCGCGAATGGACGAAGGGACGCAAGACCCGCTCAATTCCGTTGAGCGACGAAACGCTATCCGCGATTGATGACTTTACGAAGTTACAGGCTTCGTGGGGTTTGGAGGTAACGCCCGACACGCCGATTATCACCGTTGACGGCTCTTGGCTCAGCCCCAATGCGGTATCGGATGGCTTGTTACGCATCCGTGACCGCTGCGGGCTTCCGAAGGCACTCACGTTCCATAAGCTCCGGCACACCTTCGCAACGTGGGTGCTCGCCAACGGGATAGCGGACATAGTGACCCTTTCCAAGTGGCTAGGGCATGTGGACGTGGCAACGACGCTTCGCAAGTACGGGCACGCCCTGCCTGAACACGACAAGGCGGCAATCCAAGCTCTCGAAAGCGCCTATTCGTCAGTGCGGGGAGTGTGACAAATGACTGCCAAACGGTGTTTTGAGGGGTGCAGGGAAAGCGGGGCTTACGCGCAGATAAACCGCTGGTTTTCATCCTTCGGTGAGCCTGCACCGAGAAATACAACCTAAGTATTCAGCGGACGTTACGAAAGGGGGTGCCAGTGGAGCCGCAAACGTTCGATTTCAAGCCGGATGCGCCGAAGCTGAGCAAGGAGATGCAAGCGACGTTGGCGAAGACCGAAGCCGCCCTGAAGCAGATGTGGGCACGCGAGAAGCAGGAAGCAAAGACGATCTATGAAATCACGATTCCCGCCCAAACGCTGACTATCGTTGGCAAGGAGCATGCCGAGCAGGTTCTAAAGATGCTCAAAGGATTGCGGCTCTCAGGCACCTACCGCGTCACGAGAAAGTGAGGTGCGATGAAGACCATTGAGCTTAACGACGATGATTGGGCACGTCTCAAACGCAAGCTAATGAGCGGCAGCGTTGACGATGCCCTGAAGGACTACACGCCGCCCGTCAAGCTGACGCACGGCACCGAATACATTATCTACGAAACAGGGGGTGAAGAAGACAATGAGCGGCCTAACGAATGAGCAATGGCAACTAATCTTCAAAGGCGTTGCCGAAAAGGCGCCGGAAGCCTTCAAAGACTGCGATTTACCGTTTTCCATTTCCGTTCGAAACGAGGACGGCACCGAAACGACGATTTACGAACACGAAGGGAAAACCAATGATTCCGAATCTGACCACTGAGCAGCGCCGTGAAAACCTCGAAAAGGCGAAGACGGCACGGCAGCGACGCGCCGCGATCTTGAAGGGCGTTGCCGACGGCTCTTACAGCGTGCCCGACGTGCTCAACATGGCTGGTGACGATGAAACCGTGGCGCGAATGAAGGTCTTTACGCTCATCAAGGCAGCACCGGGCTACGGATTCGCCCGCACGCAGCAGACCATGCGGAAGCTGCACATTTCCGAATCGCGCCGTCTTCGTGGTCTTGGTGCGAACAAGCGTGCGGCGCTTGTTGAGCTGTTCGGCGGTGGTGCCCGATGATTCAGAAGTTCGTTGACGCGTGGATGAAGAACCGCGATCTCATCCAAAGCTGGCTTGAACCGATATGTCTTGATTGCGATTACTCAGATATCGTCAAGGCGACCGTCAAGGCAATTGCGCTTGAAGCGACGGGCGACTATGGCGACCCAAAGCCAGACTGCGAGAACATCCATGAAATCAATGATGGTGACTATCAAGGGACGCTTGTTTACGTCATTCCCGAAACTGGCTATCAGCCTAGCGAATACTGGTACGTCCGCGTTTGGTATGGCTCTTGCTGCGGTTGCGACACCCTGCAAGGTGAGCAGATGGGGAGCAAAGAAGACTGCATCAAGGGCGTTATGACGCTCAGCCTTCATATCGTGCAACAAATGCGCAAGATGGGCGGCGATGAGGTATGAGCCTAAACAAGATCACGCTTTCGGGCAATCTCGGCGCAGATGCCGAGCTGCGATATACGAAGAGCGGAAACCCGGTTGTTTCGTTTTCTCTGGCAGTCAATGAGCGCACGCCGAACGGTGACGGCTCATGGGGCGAATATACGAACTGGCCTGATTGCGTCATGTTCGGAAAGCGCGCCGAAGCGATCGCGCCGTTGCTTCGCAAGGGCACCAAGATTTCGCTTATCGGGCGCATCCACACGCGCAGCTATCAGAAGGACGGCCAGAGCATCAAGCGCTGGGAAGTTCGCGTTGATGACGTGGAACTCATGCAGTACAAGCGCGATGCGCAATCGCCGGCACCAGCCAACGCAGCCGCGCCCGGTCTTGCGATGGCTACCGGCGACCCATCGCCCGTTGCGCCAGCGCAACCGGCAGCACCCGACCTTTACGACGATGACATTCCGTTTTAGGAGATGAAGGATGTTCGGATTCAAGAAGAAAATCAAGCAGCCCGTTTCTATCGTGATTGTGCCAGAGGTAGCGGCTTATGCCAGCGCTTCATCGTTCCCGGTTGATGTAACGGGCGCTCTCGTGTTCCTCAATGACACGGTGGAGTACGAAGGCAGCGAATATCAGGTTGTGGCGATGAGCCACCGCAACAAGGTTGTTATTCGCCCGAAGGGTCAGACTTACGGCGGCAAGTGGGTTAAGGCTGGTAGCGTGCTCGTCACGCGTCATGTTCTGGGGGTGCGCTAATGATTGGCAGGAAGCTTCGCGCTAAGAAGGTCAACGAGGGTATCGACATGCCGACGTATGCCCATGAGGGCGACGCAGGGCTTGACCTCCGAATCACCGAGACTGTCACGCTCGAACCGATGCAGAAGTGCGTTGTCGGTTGCGGCCTTGCCGTTGAGATTCCCAGTGGTTGCGTTGGGCTGCTGTTCCCTCGAAGCGGCCTTGCATCAAAGCAGGGAATCACGCTTGCGAACAGCGTCGGGGTTATCGACAGCGGCTATCGCGGCGAGGTGTGCGCGGCGCTCATCAACCTGAGCTACGAGACGGTTACGCTCGAAGCGGGAACGCGCGTCTGCCAGTTTGTCGTGATGCCTTACGTTCCTTGCGAGATTGTACCGGTCGATGAGCTTAGCGACACCGAGCGCGGCGCGGGCGGCTTCGGCAGCACGGGCGTTGAGTAGGTGACGCGATCTTGAAAGCCAAGGAGTATTTCGAGGGTATCCGCGCCGAGGTGGTGAAGACCGATAGGGCACGGGATATGCTCGAACGCATGAAGGCCAAAGAAGGTGCCAAGGTGCAGAGCTACACGGAGGGGCGCGGGGGCGGTGAGGTTTCCGATTGGTCGCTCTCGATATTGCAGCGTATCGACTTCGAAGACAGGTTGCATCAGCGAATCAATGACGCGCAAGGCATGATTGACGAAGCGTGCGAACTGCTTTACGGGCAAGACGGGCGCGGAGGTCTTGCCAAGCTCAAAGGCACCAGATACGCCGACGCAATCTGCATGGGCTATCTTCAGGCGCAGGAATGGGCGGAGATAGCAGACATTATGCAATGCTCGCAGCAATGGTGCCGCGAACTCTGCAAGGCTGGCTTCGCCTACATCGACCGCGTAGGATGGGCGAAATTGAAGAACGCCTAAGATTGGCACTTGCGTTCACTTTCCGCCTTCTGCTAAAGTTCGGTACGGTGGATTAGGTAAGGCCACGGGCGGCAGCGCTCGTGGCCTTTTTGTTTGGGGGTGCGCATGGCTAAGGACTTCTCGCGCGCCTTCTACGCTTCCGCTGATTGGGAACATGCCAGAGACGCGGCGCTTACCCGTGATGCTCACCTATGCCAGCACTGCTTGCAGCAAGGTGAGATCACGCCCGCAGTCATGGTTCACCACATCACAGAGCTGACACCGGCGAACGTCAATGACCCGAACGTTGCGACCAACCTAGACAACCTCGTTAGCCTTTGCGACCGATGCCATAAGAAGGTGCATGGTTGGATAAGGCAAGGTGCAACAAGGCAAGGGCTGGCCTTCGACAGTGACGGCAATTTGATATCGCTTGGCGAGTGACACACAAACGCGACACAACACAGGGCGACCGCGAGAAAGCGGACGCAAAAGCGCAGGTAAACCCGCGAGACAATCCCCCCGGTCTGCAAAACGCAGGTGGTGCCTAGGGCACCAACGCCGGGAGGTAATTTCTTGCGCGTGACGGATTTTCGAAAGGGGGTGGTCTTGCGATGACGGCAAAAGTAGGCAATACTTCGAAAGTTTCGCCCGCAGTCGCGGGGAATAGCCCGCCGAAGCGGCGAGTTGCCAAGGAGAAGCGCGTAGAGAGCGAGCTTCGAAAGCTGCGCGAGATCACCAAGGGCGCTATCCCCGACGAGAAGCGAAAAACCGTCATGCCGCTGCTTGCGAACCTCGCTTTTCTGAAGGTCAAGCTTGACGATGCCCGCGCCGATCTGCTCTACGAAGATATCTTCACCGAGTATGACAACGGCGGCGGGCAAACCGGGCTGCGCGAGCACCCCGGATTCAGTGCATACAACAAGCTGTTCACTACGTTTTCGCGCGGCGTGAAGCAGCTTACCGACATGATGCCGAACGGCACCGCCGCTGCCGACGCGCTCATTGACTTCATCAATGAAACGCGGTACGGCTAGGGCGAAGTCTAAGGGCGGCTCGTGCGAGCGCGCGATACGCGAATACTTCGGCGGCATACTGAGCGGCGAGATCATAGCGTGCGAGAAGATGAAGCAGGTTGCCGCTCATGTCCTGCGCGACATGGACAACACCGACCCGCTCTATCCGTACCACTACCGCGAAGAGTTCGCGCAGAAGCACGTTCGGTTCATCGAAAGCTTCTGCCGCCTACCGTCCGGGCGCTTAGGGCACGATTTCAAGCTAGAGCTTTTCCAACGCGCCATTCTGTCGGTTGTCTTCGGCTTCGTTGATGCCGAGGGCGTGCGGCAATACCGCGAAGTGCTCTGGATTATGGGGCGCAAGAACGGAAAGACCGCGCTTGCGTCTGCGATAGAGCTTGACTTGCTCGTGAACGACGATGAGGGCGCGCCGGAGGTATACAACGTCGCAACCGCCCACGATCAGGCAGCGAAGGGCTTCAACAACGCGTGGCGTATGGTTCAGACAAGCCCCGCGCTCGCAAAGCACATCCGCAAGCGCGTTGCAGACCTCTACTGCGATCTGAACATGGGGAGCATCCGCGCGCTGAGCGCCAACACGAACCATCTTGACGGATTGGACATTTCCGGCGCTATCGTTGACGAGCTGGCCGCGATGAAGAACCGCGACCTATACGACCTGACGATGCAGGGAACGTCCGCGCGCCGCCAACCGCTCGTGTTGGAGATCACGACTAACGGATTCGTCAGAAACAGCATTTTCGATGCCCAATACGAGTATGCGACTAAGTGGCTTGACGGCAAGGCGACCGGCGAGAAGGCAGAGCGCTTCATTGCGTTCATCTTCGAGCTTGACGAGCGCGAGGAATGGCAGGACGAAGGCGCTTGGGTCAAGGCGAACCCCGGCCTAGGCACCATCAAATCGCTTTCGGCGCTTCGCCAGAACGTTTCCAAAGCGAAGGACGATGCGACCTACCTTCCTACGCTGCTGGTTAAAGACTTCAACCTGATTGAAAACCAGTCGCAAGCTTGGCTCACGTGGTCTGAGATTCACAACGAAGCGACATTCGACCCCGGAGACGGAACGTTTACGTATGCCGTGCTAGGAGTTGACGCTGCGGATACGACCGACCTCACCGCTGCGTGCCTTCTCATGCAGCGACCAAACGACCCGAACATATATGCGCTTCACATGGCTTGGATTCCGCTTTGCGCGCTGGAACAGGCAGAGCGTGAGGGGCGGCGTGGAGGGCGCGACGGCGTGCCTTACGACGCGTGGATTGCGCGCGGGCTTATGCGAACGTGCGAAACGCCCATCATGGACAAGCGCGACGTTCTGGATTGGGTGGCAGAGATTCAGGACAAGTACGGAATCTATGCCGTTGCGTGCGGTTACGACCCGTGGCACATGCGCGACGTTCCGACCGTGGAAGCATACGAAGACTACTTCGGGGCTGACAACCTGCAAAAGGTAATTCAGGGCGCGCAAACGCTTTCAATGCCGATGAAGGAGCTTCGAGCGCTCTACAAGGAAGGGCGCATCGTGGACAACGCCAACCCGATTGCCGAATGGTGCCGCTCGAACGTCGCCATTCGAACCGACGTGAACGGAAACATTCAGCCCGACAAGAAGAACCAAGATCCGCGCAACCGCATAGACGCTTGGGCGGCTGAGTGCGACGCGTTCATTGCGATGAAGAACATTGCGGACGATTACCGCGCGATGATAGGAGGTTAGAGTTGAGCAGATCACAACCGTTTCTGCGCTCGCTCTTCGATGCGGTGTTCCACCGTCCGCAGATGCAAGCCGTTAACGGCTACTTCTCCACGTTCACGGCCTATGCCCCGTCGTTCACGACGTGGCAGGGCGGGCTTTACGAAGCCGAGCTTACGCGCAGCATCATCGAGAGCGGCGCAGACCACGCAAGCAAGCTGAAGCCGGAGGTTTCCGGTTCGGCTCAGCCTGTCGCGGCGCGCGCTCTCAGGCAGCAGCCTAATCCGTGGATGACCACGCCGCAGTTCATCAAGCGCATTTGGACGATTCTTCAGGTCAACGACACGGCGCTTATCGTGCCTATCGACGCTGGCGACGGCCTTACGATCACCGGGTACTATCCCGTGCTGCCGAGCCAGTGCGAAGCATACGACGTTGACGGCGAGCTTTGGCTAAAGCTCACGTTCCCGACCGGCGACAGCGTGCTTGTCGAGTGGTCGCGCGTTGGCGTGATGACGCGACACCAGTACCAGAGCGATTTGTTCGGCGACGGCACGAACGTTCTTCAGCCGACGCTCGAACTCATGCACGCTCAGAACGAAGCCGAACAGTCGGCTATCAATCAGGGCGCAGCAATTCGCTTCATCGGCAAGCTGAGCCAGAACCGCAACGAAGGCGACCAAGAGCGGGCGCGAAAGGCATTCAACGCTCAGCTTTCCGCTGACAACGCGGGCGGAATCGCGGTCTATGACAAGCTGTTTTCGGACGTTGAGCAGATCACGCCGACCAGCTACACGGTCGATGCGGTGCAGATGGAGCGAATCGAGAAGAGCGCTTACCGCTTCTTCGGCTCAAACGAGGATATCGTCACGAATTGCGCGGACGAAGACACCTTCAACAGCTACTACGAAGGCCGCATCGAGCCTTTCGCTGTTCAGCTCGGCTTCGTCATCACGTCCATGACTTACACGGCAAACGAGATCGCGCACGGAAACTCAATCATGTTCAGCGCGAACCGCCTAGAGTTCGCCAGCAACACGACGAAGCTTAACGTTTCCGTCGCGCTGTTCGACCGTGGTATCTGGAACGGCAATCAGGTAGCCGATGTGTTCCAATCCCCGCACTACGAGGGCGGAGAACGCCACGTTATACGCGGCGAGTACATCGACCTTGCACTCATCAGCGAGCATACGGCGGAACAGGCGGCGCAAGCCGCAGAGACGAACGCGAACATTGCCGCTATCGACGCGAGCAGCGGCTACGGCGATAAGAAGGAGGTAGACGATGCCAGCGAAACCGAGTGAGCGGCAGTACCGTTCCCTTGCCGTGCCGCTCAACGTGCGTGCGGCTGACGGCGTAACCAAGAAGCGGTTTGACACGGAATACTACGTTGAGGGCTACGCTTCGACCTTCAACGACCCATACGTTCTGTTCGAGGACTTCGATGGGACAAAGTACATCGAGGTTATCAGCCCCGATGCCTTCCGCGAAGCCGACATGAGCGACGTTATTCTTCAGTTCGACCATTCGGGCAGGGTGTACGCCCGCATGAGCAACGGGACGCTCATTGTGGAGCCGGACGAGCACGGGCTTTTCATCGCCGCCGACCTGTCGCGCTCTCAGGGCGCGCGCGATCTCTTCGAAGAGATAAAGGCCGGTCTTATCACGCGCATGTCATGGGCTTTCACGGTCGCGGCAGACGAATACGACCGCGAGACGCACACCACGACCATTACGCGCGTCAAGAAGGTTTTCGACGTGTCCGCCGTCAGCCTTCCGGCTGACCCGAACACCGAGATATCAGCAAGAAACCTGCTCAACGGAGCGATTGAGCAGTCGCGCAAGGAGCTTGCGCGCCGTAAGAGCGCCCTTGCAATCGCTAGGGCAACACTGGCAATCGCCGCAACGAGAAAGGTTTAAGGAAATGGACGAACTGACTATGGACGATCTCATTGCAGAGCTTCAGGGGCTTATCGACAAGTACAAGCCCGCCGAGGACGGCACCGAGACTGAGCCGACCGAGCAGGACGCGGAGCGTATGAGCGCGCTTACCGCCGAGATCGAGAAGCGTAACGCCGCTGCCGCGCAGCGCCGCGACAGCCGCGCCGCGACCGTGGCCGCAGCCCGCGCCGCTATCGAGAACGGCACCGCCCGACGTGTCGATTCCGTGCCGCTGGGGACTTCCGCGAGCGCTCGCGGTGCCCTTCCGAAGGTGTACGACACCACCGACTACAGCTCCGCCGCCCGCCGAGCATGGGTGAAGGACGTTGCCCGCCGTTCTGGCGTTCAGCTCATCGAGGGAACCGATTTCACGCAGGTTGAGCGCGACGCGTACAACCACCTCATCGAGCAGCGCGCCGCGTTCACGCACCTTACCAGCAACACCGATGCCGTCGTTCCCGTTGAGATTCAGCAGCAGATCATCAGCCTTATTGACAACACCGCCGTTCTCTTCGGAGACATTCACAAGGATGACTTCCCGCATCAGTTCGAGCTTATCCGCCATAAGGGCATCAAGGCTGGCGACGCTGCGCAGACCGAGGAGGGGGCAGCGCCCGCCGATGAGGAGCAGAACGAGTTCGACACCATCACCCTTACGGGCGAGGAGATCAAGAAGACTGTGAAGCTGAGCCGCAAGATGGCCGTTCAGTCTGTCAACGGCTTCGAGCAGTACATCGTCAACGAGACTGGCGCGCGCCTTGCCGTTGCTGCAAACGCCCGCACGCATGCGCTTACCCTCGACGCCAAGCTTGGCATGGCTGATGGTAACAAGATCACCTGCGCGACTGCGGGGACGCTCACCAAGGGCGACATTACCAAGCTGCTTAGCCTTCTCTACACCTTCGGCAACCCCGCACCGAAGGGCTGCACGATCTACGCGAACAACAACACCATCTGGAACTACATTGCGATGGTCGAGGACAAGCGCGGCGTTTCCTACTTCATTGACGAGAAGACCGAAGACCCCGCAGTTGAGGGTCATATCTTCGGCAAGCTCGTTAAGCGTGACGATTCGATGGCCGACGGCATCATCAAGGCCGGTTATCCCGACCTGTTCCGTGGAAACATCTTCGACGGCGTGGACGTTACGCCATACGTCGAGCCGGGTACGCAGAAGCGCTGCTTTGACGGGTATCTGCTTTTCGACGGCGGCCTTGCCGTCCCGCAGGCGTTCGCGCAGCTCACCATTGGCACCGCCGCAGCCGCAAAGGCTTAGGAGGTGCCGCATGGCAGAGAAGCCGAAGCTGCTTGACGCGTGCCGCGAAGCGCTGAGGATTCCCGCCGAATGCACCGACTTCGACGCTGAGATCGAAGACCTCATCGAAGCCGCCCGCGCCGCGATGCGCGCGGGCGGCGTTGCCGATTCCGTAGCCGCCGACGATTCGAACGGCACGGTTCGGCTCGCGGTGAAGGTCTACTGCAAGGCGAACTTCGGCATGGACAACCCCGATGCCGACCGCCTTAATCAGAGCTTCGACGTGCTGCTTACCATGATGCGCGGCAGCTCGGAGTTCGGGGGCGCGTCATGAGCATGTGGGCTGGCACGTGCCAGCTCATCGCTAAGACCGTCAAAAAGGACGAATACGGCGTGCAGCAGGTGCAGGAGACGAAGCGCAAGGTCTTCTGCAATGTGTTCAGCATGGGCGACGCGGCATACTACGCAGCCGCCGCCGCTGGCATCCACCCCGAAGCCGTGTTGCAGATTCGGAAGAGCGCCTACAACGGGGAGCGGCTAGTCGAGTTCGACGGTGCGCGGCTCACGGTCGCACGCGTTGACAGGTCGAGCCCCGACTTCGTGCGGCTGACTCTCGCAGAGGTGGTGGGCGACCGTGGCTGAGCAGAGCATCGAGCGCTTCATACGAAGCTGCATGAAAGAGTGCGTGGACGATAACGTTTCCGCGCTCGCGGAGAACTCGGCGGAAGCCGGAAAGCGTGCGGTGAAGCTCCTGAAGCAGAAGAGCAAGGTTCGCACCGGCGCTTACAAGAAGGGCTGGAAGGCCGACGTAACGACCGACGAGACGGGCACCGAATGCACCGTGCATAACCGGCGATACCAGCTAACGCACCTTCTGGAGAACGGCCACAAGATCACGAACCAGACCGGCGAGTATTACGGCGACGTTCCCGGCGACGGCGTTATCGCCGAGGTGGCAGACCAGGTGGCGCGCGAGTTCGCGGACATGGGGGGCGATGGCAGATGATCGGGCTAGACGAGCTTTGCGGCGTTCTCGATTCGCTCGGCATACCGTGGGCTAACCAGCGCTTCGCGGACGGCGAGGAACCCGCGCCGCCCTTCATCTGCCTTGTTGCTGGGTACAACGAAGCGGCCTATGCGGACAACAACACCTATCTTTCGTGGATGCCCTACGATATCGCGCTCTATACGCGCCACCGCGACTACGCGAACGAGCGGCGCATACGCGATGCGCTCGAAGCCGCAGAGTGCCCTTACACGCTGGGCATTACCGAGATTGATTCAGAAGAGCTTACAGAAGCGGCGTTCACGGTGAACGTCGATGAGGGTTAGGAGAACAGACAAATGCCTAAAAACGGATTCTTTGGCGTGAAGAACTCTCACTTTGCGCTTATGACCGACGAGGACACGCTTACCTACGAAACGCCCGTGCACGTCAAGGGCACGGTCGCTATCAGCATGGAGCCGAGCGTTGAGAGCGCCACGAGCTACGCGGACAATGAGCCGTGGATTGACAAACAGCAGGACAACGGCGGCAGCGGCACCATGAGCTTCTACGACGTGGAGAGCACGCCGGAGCTTCGAAAGCTCATCGCTGCTATGACCGGCTACGCCGTCACCAAGGACGGGCGCATGAACCTTAAGGCCAACAAGAAGCCGAAGCCCTTCGCCTTCATGTGCGAACAACCCGGCCACGTCATGGGAAAGCGCCGCTGCCTTCTGCGCTGCGAGATGGGCAAGCCCACGACCGAGGCCAACACGAATCAGGACAGCCCGGAGATCACGCAGCTTGACTACCCCTTCACGTGGCGACCGGTTACGCCCCCGGGCGGCAAAGACGAAGACCGCACGAGCGGCTACGACAGCTATTCCGACCTTCCCGACTACGAAACGTTCTTTGATGCGGTCAAGCTCGAAGGTCTTACCGAAGATGCAACCGACAGCGAGGGTGTTGGTGCGTGATGAAGATTAAGGTTGGAGACAGGGAGTTCGAAGCAACGTTCAACGCATTCACGCCGATTGCCTATTCTCGATGCTTCAATGAGGTTGTCGAGGGCGGGAGGAAGCGCCCGAAGGACATTGCGGACGCGGTTTCTAAGATCGCCGGTTCTCTCATGACTAGCGACGTGCCAGCTATCGTCCCGCTGCTCGAAATCTTCTACGCGTGCATCAAGACCGCAACGCCGAAGTTCGATACCGGATTCGATGAGTGGGTTTCGTCCTTCCCATCGGACGCGTACAACTTGGAGCGCAAGGACGGTTGGGCTTCCGACGTGATGCGAATTGTTGAGGACAACTTTTTTCCTTCGGCGAAAGAGGACGTGGAAGCCGCGCCCGCCGAAGAGGAAAGCGCCGCCGCTGCCAAGCGAGCTTAGCGACGCGTGCGACGCTCGATACATCTACAACTGCCAGAAATGCGGCCTGACGCTATCAGACCTTCAGATGATGAGCTACCGGCAGGTTCAAGACCTGTTGGAGATCAACGCGTTCTACGCCGACGCTGCGGAGCACTACGACGAGGACGATAAGGTGCGCAAGGCCGAAGCCGCGTTCTGGTCATGACGTGAGTTCCTGACGGCAGCGCACCCGCGCGGGCGCGCTGCTTCAAGCACTCATGGGCACTTTGACAAACGAAGAGGGGTGATTACGTGGCTGTTTCCTACAAGGGTCTTGTTATCAAGTTCGGCGGGGACACGACCGAGCTTCAAAGCGCCCTGAAGAAGGTTCAGCAGGAATCGCGCAACACCCAAAGCGACCTGCGCGACATCAACAAGGCTCTCAAGTTCGACCCCGGCAACACCGAGCTGCTAGAGCAGAAGGTAAAGGCGCTCAACTCGGCATACGACGAGACGAAGCAGAAGCTTGACGCTTACAAGCAAGCGCTCGCTCAGTTGGAGAGCAAGAAGCAGAGCGGCGCGAAGCTCACGGCTCAGGAAGAACGGCAGTACGACAGCCTGAAGCGCGCGATCATGCAGTGCGAGCGCCAGCTTGACAGCTACGGCACAGAGCTTGCGGACACCGCGCGACAGGCCGAAGGCTCGAAGACTGCTCTTGGCAAGCTCGGCCAGACCATCGAGGACAACGCCGACAAGATTTCAAGCGCCGGTTCCAAGGTGTCGAGCGCAGGAACGGCATTGTCTGGCGGCATCATCGGCGCTGCCGGTGCACTTACCGGCCTTGCATCTAGCCAAGAGGAAGCCATACAGCAGAGCGGGCAGTTGGAAACCGCTTGGGTGAGCGCTGGCGGCACTGCCGAACAGGCTTCATCGACCTACGCGATGTTTTACCGCATCCTTGGGCAGAGCGACACGGCGACGGAAGCGAGCCAGAACCTAGCGCGCCTTACCACCAACCAGCAGGAACTTCAGCAGTGGACTGACATTGCTGCGGGCGCATACGCGACGTTCGGCGACGCGCTGCCGCTCGAAAATCTTGCGGAAGCCGCGCAGGAGACGGCGCACACGGGAACCGTCACAGGCGGTCTTGCCGACGCTCTCAACTGGTCTACGGCATCAGCCGATCAGTGGAGCGCCGCCCTTTCCGGCCACTCTTCGGCTCAGGCCGCCTTCAATCAGGCGGTCGCCGAGGGTCAGACCAAAGAAGATGCCTTCAACGCCGCGCTCGCGGCGTGTGGAAGCGAGCAGGAGCGGTCGCAGCTCATCACCGAGACGCTTACCGGGCTTTACGCCGACGCTGGGCGGCAGTATCAGGAGACGAACAAAGACCTGCTGGCATCCCGCGACGCTCAGAACGAGATGAACGCGGCCATGCAGGAACTCGGCGAAGCCGCGATGCCGGTTCAGACGGCGGTAACGGAGATCGGCACGAGCCTTCTTAACACGCTTGCGCCCGCGCTCGAAACCGTCACGGGTTGGTACAAGAACCTTACGCCGGAGCAGCAGACGCTTGTTAACAATCTCGCTCTAGGAGCTGTCGCCTTCGGCGGCGTGACCACTGCCATAGGCAAGACGATGGAAGCCGCCGAGGGCGTGGGAAGCGCCTTCAAGACCGCCGGCGAGCTTTGGGGCGGCGCTAAAAAGGTAATGGGAGATTCGAGCTTCCTAACGAAGATCGGAACCGGCTTCTCGAACATCGTCACCAAGGCGGGCGGTCTGGGAAGCATGCTCACCGGCACGCTCTCTAGCGGATGGACGGGCTTCACCGGCCTTATCGCCGCGCATCCCATCGGCCTTGGCGTTGCCGCCGTGTCAGCTGCCGTCGCTGGCCTTACGTGGTTCTTCACGCAGACCGAGACGGGTAAGCAGATGTGGTCTGACTTCACGGGCTGGATTTCGGAGAAGTGGCAGGGCGTGCAGGATTTCTTCGCTGGCGTGCCTGAGTTCTGGGGCGGAATCTGGGAGCAGGTGAGCACCGGCGTTTCGGATTTCTGCACCGGCGTTGGCGAAAAGTGGGAGCAGCTGAAGCAAGGGGCTTCCGACACTTGGGAGAACATCAAAACCGGAGCTTCGAACGCTTGGAACGACCTTAAAACCAACGTCGGGAACCTCGCGCAAGGCGCGGTCGATACCGTGTCTAACTGGTGGAACAACCTTACGAGCAACACGAAAACGGCATTCTCGAACATCGGCCAGACCGTGCAGAACGACATGAACACCGCGAAGACCGTCGGCAGCTCTGAGGCTGGCGCTCTGCAAGCCGCGATGAAAGGCGACTGGGAGACTGCGAAGAGCCAAGCGGCAAACGCCTTCAACGCGATTAAAGACAACATCGGATCGAAGCTTGACGCTGCCGAGAGCACGGCGGTTAGCATCGCAGACCGAATCGGCGACAAGCTGGGATTCCCCGGCCTTGGCTCGAAGGTGCAAGGCGTGTTCGACGGCATCAAGGGGTTCATTCAGAATCCCATTGAAAGCGCGTGGAACGCGATTTCGAGCATCCCGAGCAAGATCATGAACGCCTTTGGCGGCATCAGGATACGCATTCCGAAGCCGAAGCTTCCGCACTTCAACGTGAGCTGGAACGACTTCGGCCCCGTGAAGCTGCCGAGCGTAAGCATCAGCTGGTACGCGAAAGGCGGTATCTTCGACGCGCCTTCGGTCATCGGCGTTGGCGAAGCAGGCCGAGAAGCGGTCTTGCCAATCGACCGCCTTTCCGACCTCATGGCCGATGCGCTCAACCAGATTGGCGCTTTCAGGCAGCAGCCCGCGTCTCAGGTTGTGTCCGTCAACGTCGAGCTTAACGCTCAGATTCGCGACGGCGCGGACGCATACGAAACAGGCCAGCAGATAGGCGCTGGCATCGCAAGTAAGCTGAAGCAAAGGGGGGTGCCAGTTGCAACTTAGACGGACTAGGAACCAGCATGACCGAATCATCTTCAACGGCACCGACCTTTCGAAGCTGGTTTACTGCAAGGTGCGCCGCCCCATCATGGCGACCGTAAACGCGACGTTCGAGAGCGTGCCGGGGCGGCATGGCGAGGTCTTCAAGAGCGCCTACCGTGGCGGCTACGACCTTCCCGTTGAGATTTGGCTTAGGACTGAAGACCGCCGCGAGGTCGCGGAGATGCGGCACAAGCTCGCGGCGGCTCTCTGGACTGACGAACCCGCGCCGCTCTACCTTCCCGATGACCCGACGCGCTACCTGCTCGCAATCGTGAGCGGCAGCACCGACCTAGACGAGATCACGGACGATTGCCCGACAACAACCGTGACTTTCCATGTCGGCGACCCCGACTATTACGGGCAGAAGCGCCGCATGGAGGTTTCGGCTGGCAACATCTACGTAAACGCTGGCGGCAACCGCCCCGCTTACCTGAAGGTCACGGCGAAGCCCTCCGCTGGCAGCGCGTGGCGGATTACGAACGTCGATACCGGCGAGTTCGTGGCTATCAACACCGCGCTCACGTCTTCAAGCACCATCAGGCTTGACATGGCGACCGAGCACGCGACGGTTAACAACCAGACCGCGCCGGTTACGATTGATTCGGATTACTTCGAAATCAACGGGCGGTGCCACCTGAGCATCACCAACGGCACCGCGATTCTTGAGTGGGTGGAACGATGGCTTTAGTTAGACGTATCAGCTTCACCCGCTTCAACCGCTGGGGCGATAATCTGGGGCGGCTCACGGTGAGCGCCGCGACGCACACCGACGCGCTGGACGGCACCGACGAACTCAACATCACGTGCGCCGAGGACCTCGTGAAGGGCGACCGCGTAGTCTGGATCGACCTTCAGGGAGTTTGCCACGAACACATCGTTGACACCATCGACCGCGTACACGATGATGACGGAGCGCCCGCGACGCAGGCGGTCTGCATCAACTCGGTTAACGAGACGTGGGATGACTGGCTGGACGATAAGCGGCCTTCTGGCAGCGTGTCGGTAGCCCTCACATCAATTCTCGCAGACACGCGCTGGGAGGTTGGCACGTGCGATCAGGGCGGCACCGCTTCGCGTACCTTCTACCACATCAGCGTGCGCGAGGGCATAGCCGAGCTGCTGGAAACGTGGGGCGGCGAGCTTGAAACGACCATCGTTCACAACGGCGCTGGCATCGTCGCTCGCCGCGTGAACATTCGCGCCCTTCGCGGGAACCAGAGCAGCGCAAAGCGCTTCACGTGGACTAAAGACCTCGTTTCGGTCAAGCGCTCAATGGCGAGCGACAACCCGAAAACGCGCGTATACGGCTACGGCAAGGGCGTTGAGACGGAGGGCGGCGGCTACGGTCGCCGTCTCACCTTCGGCGACATTAACGGCGGCAAGGACTACGTGGAGGACGCCGAAGCCACCGATATTTGGGGGCATCCAGACGGCAAGGGCGGAGTTCTGCCAGCCGTTACCTCATACGTGAACGAGCAGTGCGAGGACGCGGCGCAGCTTTTGCAGGAAACGCGGGACTACCTAGAGCAGGTCAAGGAACCGAAAGTAACCTACACCGCCGACGTTATCGACCTCTACGCCTTCGGGCGCTCTTGGGAGGGCGTTGGCGTGGGCGACGATGTGGCTATCATCGACAAGGGCTTCTCAGAAGAGGGCGTGCGGCTCCATGGCCGCGTGTCCCAAATCGAATGCGACCTGCTCACCGGCGACGCTACCGTTACGTTCGGGACGCTCACCGACACGATGGCCGACATGTGGCAGAGCGTCAGCAACGCCCTGAAGGGTAACAGCCAGCAGAACGCGCTCTACGACGCTGCGGCTGGCACGTCCGTTTCGTGGCTCATTCAGCTTCAGCAGGCGCTAAACGCACAGTTCAATTCGGTTGGCACCTACAAGGTCGAGACGTTCGAGCTGGGGACAATCTACAGCAACGTTCCCATAGACGCGCTGACCGGCCTTCCGCTGCGCAGCACGTCGGGCATGTGGGCTGTCAACCTAAACGGCATGGGTCTTCGCCTTGCATCCGGCCTGACCTCAGAAGGCCAATGGGACTGGAAGACGTTCCTTACCGGCGGCATGGTGACGGCAGACCTCATCAACGCGGGAACCATGCGAGCCGAGCGCGTGCGCGCCGGTCTTCTCACCGACGAGGAAGGTAAGAACTTCTGGGACTTGACCACTGGCGAGTTCTCGCTTTCGGCGGCGGCGACCGTCGGCGGCGACACCGTGCAGTCAATCGCCGACACTGCGGCGAGCGGCGCGCAGCAAGCGGCGGTGAAGGCCGCTGAGGAAGCGGACGCGAAGCGCCTAGAGGAAGCGAAGAAGTACGCCGAAAGTCAGGCTTCTTCGGCTGGCACCGACGCTAAAGACCAAGCGAAGAAGTACGTTGACGCGCTCGATGAAGCGCTTGGGCAGAAGAGCATCTTTGACCGTCTCACCAACAACGGTGAGACGCAGGGCGTTTACCTCAAAGACGGCAAGGTCTATATCAACGCAACCTACATGGACACCGGCGTTCTTGACGCAGACCTTCTGAAGGCAGGAATCATAACCGACAAGGAAGGTAAGAACTTCTGGGACTTGACCACCGGCGAGTTCTCGCTTTCTACCGACGCTTCGGTTGGCGGCGGCTCAGCCGGTAGCAATGTCGTTGGCGTTGATGTGCAGTACGGCAACTCTTCGAGCACATCGACCGCGCCCACCACATGGTCAACGAACGCGAGCTGGAAGCAGGGTCAGTACCTATGGATGCGCTTGAAGCTCACGCTGTCCGACGGTTCGGTTGAGTACACGAGCGCAAGGCGCGTTGCCGACACCGACGGCATGGGCGTTGCTCAGGTGCGCGAGCAATACTATCTGAGCACGAGCAGCAGCGCGCAGACGGGCGGAAACTGGTACTACTACCAGCCTACTTGGGTGAGCGGTCGCACATATTGGACGCGAAACGAAATCACATGGTCTGACGGGACGAAGACATACACAACACCCGTTGTCGCGCGCGCCCTCACGTCAGGAAACCAGTCTACCGACGATCTGGACGAAGAGCTAGACCAGCGAGAGGTGTTCAACCGCCTTACGAACAACGGGCAAACTCAGGGGATATACCTGAGCGGCGGTCTGCTCTACATCAACGCGAGCTACATTGAAACGGGCATCATCAGCGACCGTCTGGGGCGCAACACGTGGAACCTGAACACCGGTGCGCTGGCGACTAACTACATGACCGCTACCAACATCGACGCAAGCGGAACCTTTGAGTGCGGTTCGGCATCTAACCTGCTTCGTCTCGTAAGCGGTGAGATTAGAGGTCTTGAGAACGGGACGCAAATAGGCGTTATCGACTTTTCATCTCATATGATCGACGTGAACACCGGAGCGAGAACGACCGGTCTTCAGCTTACCGGCAGTAATCATATTCGAGTAACAACGCCGCTTATTTCGGCAGCGTCTTCTAGCAGTGAGAGCACTACGTCAACTCATGCGATCACAAAAGAAGCAACGCTTCACTACATAAGTCAGATAGACGATTTGGGAGACGGTCGCATCCAATGGTGGAACGCGACAAGATCAATTGACTTCGTTGATGGCTTTTGCACGTATTGCGGTTTCGACTAAAAGGAGGTTCCGAATGGGACGAATCGTTAGGTATGTCGCCCATGACCCTATCGGTAATTGCGAGGGTTACGTGACCGAGTTTGACCCCGAAATCTTAAAGAGGGCATCCGATGGCGGAATCATCTTCATAGCCATTGACGATGAGGGAAACCGAAGCGTTGTGGGCGTTGATGAGGTAAAAGAACCGGTCAATGATGACAAACCGTTCATCGTCGTTCAGCCCGTTTATGTCGATGACAGGGTTAAAGCCGTCGTTGACGTGTTCGACGCGCTGGCGGCGAGCGTGCCAGCCGTGGCGGCGAGCGCAGAAGTTCAGCCGGTTTCGAGCAAGGCGCGAAGCGCTATGAGCTTCGCGCAAGCACTGGAAGCGCTCAGGAAGCTTGCCCATCCCGATAGCGAGGAAGGCGGCGCGCAATGAGCAACACGCGGACGCTCGAACTCGATATCTCGAAGGAGGGGACGGGGACCTGCGTCAAGGTAGGTCAGGGCGACGATGGCGGAACCACCATCAAGGCGCTTATCTACGACAACGGAGCCGAGTTCTCGCTTTCGGGCGCTACGGTGTGGCTCGTGGTGCTTCTGCCTAACAAGCTCAACTACTATCGCGGCCAATGCTCAGTGAGCGGGAACGCCGCCACGATCACGGTTGACGAATCAAAGCTTTGCAGCGTGCCCGGATACACCGACGAAGCCTACTTCACCGTAACGAAGGGCGGAAACACCTACTCAACGGAGCGCTTCGCGCTCGATATCCTACGCAGCGCTCTTGACGGGCAGCAGCCCGCGCAGAACTGGGACGATGCCGTTCAAGACCTCATCGACCGTGGCGAGACGGCGGTAACGAACGCAAACGCTGCGGCGAGTTCCGCCAACAGCGCCGCGAGCAAGGCCACGACGGCTGCGAGCACGGCGAACACCGCCGCCACCAACGCCAACAACGCCGCTAAGGCCGCTAACGACGCTGCATCTGCGGCGAAAACAGCCAAGGACAACGCAGACAAGGCGACCACGGCGGCGAACAACGCCGCATCCGCAGCAAACACCGCGAAGGCAAACGCCGATGCCGCCACATCAAAGGCAAACGCGGCTGCGAGCGCGGCAAACACCGCAGCTTCAAACGCCAACGCCGCCGCTGCGGCGGCTAACGGCGCGGCGGACGATGCGACGGCTGCGGCTCAGAACGCGCTCAACATCGCAAACAGCATCGCCGCTATCGAGCCGCCTTCTGACGATGAGGTTGAAGAGCTGCGCGACGCTAACGCAGTGCTCGCTACCGCAGTCGCTGAGCTTCAAGACGATTACGTGATTATCAAGGAAACGGCCTACATGCCCGCGAGCCGCCGAAGCGCGCTGTCGGGCGAAACGCTCACGGTCGCGCAGGCGAGCATGAGCGGCGAGACGGCCACGCTCAACTAAAGGGGGTACCATGGCTGACCTTTCCAAGTTCTCGATCGGGGGAACCGCCTACAACCTGAAGGACACTTCGGCGCGAAACTCGGCAAACGCCGTCACCACCGCAGAGGAATACGACCGCCAGCACATCATCAACGCATACGGCGGGAGATCGCTCGCATCGGTCTTCGCAAGCGAGATCGGGAGCCAGAGCATCTACACGTGGCTTCGCAACCGCGCGAGAAACGCCAACTTCGCTGGCCTGCGCATCGGGGACTACATCGACGTTCCCATCACGGCTGGCGCGAACGTTCCCGCTCAGACGGTGCGCTACCGCATCGGCGCTATCGACCAGTATTACCAGTGCGGCGACACCGCCAAGGGGCACCATATCGTCATGGTGCCGCGCGCGCCCGTGAGCGTCACCGGCAGCAAGGCGGTAAACACGAGCTACCTTCAGTGGCGCGACACGAACGACAACAACGGAACGGCCGACGAGAAGCACCCCTACCTGTGCTCGAAGCTGCACGACTGGGAGATAAACGATTTCCTGCCAGCCCTTCCGTCCGCGCTCCAAAGCGCGATCATGACGCAGCGCGTGCTTCTCGAAGAGCGCTATTCGTCTTCGGGGAAGTTGACCGAAGCGAGTTCTTGGAGCTGGGTTGACTTGGGCAAGATTTGGTCGCCCTCAGAGATGGAGGTTTACGGGTGCCCGGTCTGGGGCAGCAAGGGCTACTCGGTCGGCTTCGATTCGCAGTTCCCCATCTTCACCGACACGGCAAGCCGCATCGCGGGTCGTCGCGTCACTTGGTGGCTGCGGTCGGTCATGGGCGGCTCTTCGTCCTACGCGTGCTACGTCAACAGCAACGGCAATGCCAACAACAATGCCCCGACGAACGACTGGGTGCGCCCCCTGCCGTGCTTCCTCCTAGGCTGATAAAATCAGCCGTACATGGTACTGGTCTGGCGCATGCCTTGCGCATGCGCCTATACTTCCCCGCGCGAAGCGCGGGCGAAGTTTTTTAGAAAAACACGGAGGGGGGGGATGTTGCAAATTGAGCGGCGTATATGTGCGGAACCGCAACCTAAGCTCGTTCGAGTATTTCAACACTGCGGTTGCGATCCGAAACGAAGTGACGCGTCTTGTCACTTCGGGCGCGGTGCCCAAGTCATATCGCTTCATCTTCGCCGTCCCTATGGCGGAGACGGCGCGAAGCGTGGTGTTCAACCTCGTGAAGGCTGATGCCTTCTACCCGAACACCCCGCGAAACGTCGAAGAGCGCAAGCATTACATGACGCTTGCCTTGGCAGACCTAAACCAGCTTTACCAAGACCTGCAATGCCTTCTGGCGATGAACCTACCCGTCAAGGTGGCGAGGTTCGAAGAGATATCAGAGAGCATCGAGAACGACATTAAGCTCATAAAGGGCGCTCGCGCGGGCGTGAAGCTCATTGGAAAGGGGTAGAATGGTCGCGCGTTGTCCCTTGGAAATCATCGCGTCAATTGGTGGCTGCGGTCGGTCATGGGCGGCTCTTCGTCCAACGCGTGCTACGTCAACAGCAACGGCAATGCCAACAACAATGCCCCGACGAACGACTGGGTGCGCCCCCTGCCGTGATTCCCAAGCCTTGCCAGACCGTGCGGCCAGAAGCGCCGCGCGCCGTGCATTTGAGGAAGGAAGGGGCGACCATCGGGCGCAAGCCCGTAAATATGCACCCCGCGACGGTTGCCGTTCGCTGCTTGCATGGCGCGGTTCTCGGTGTTCGACCGCGTTTCATGGTCAACCGTCAAGCGGCTGCTGGATGCCGATTGCGAGCCGCGCGGGGTGCCCTCATGAACTCTGAAGAGCGCAGGGCTGCGCGGCGCGCAAGGCGCGATGCCAAGCGCGCTGAGAACCGGGCTAGGCGCATCGAGGGATGCACGCTAGAAGCCGTCGCCGACCTCGATAACCTATACGATGCCGCCAACGGCGCTGCCGCTGGCGTGCGCTGGAAATCGAGCGTTCAGCGCTACATGGCGCGCATCGTCCCAAACATCGTGAGGGCGCGGCGCGACCTTCTCACGGGCGCTGACTTCCGGCGCGGCTTCATCGAGTTTGACTTGTTCGAGCGCGGCAAGCTGCGCCACATCTGCGCCGTCCACTTCTCGGAGCGCGTCATACAGAAGTCTTTGAGCCGTCACGCCCTCGCGCCCGCGATCTGGCCTACCCTCACCGAGGGGTGCGCCGCGAACGTCAAGGGGCGCGGCACCGACTACGCGATTCGGCGCATGAAGCGCCAGCTTGTCGAGCACCACCGCAAGCACGGCACGGAAGGCTACATCTTGCAGGTCGATTTCGCGGACTACTTCGCCAACATCGACCACGGCGCATGCAAGCGCCTTATCGACCGCGCCATTGACGATGAGCGGGTTAAGCGCGTCATGGGCGACCAGATAGACGCTCACGGATCGCGCGGCCTGGGTCTTGGCAGCGAACCGAACCAGATTCTAGCGGTCGCCCTGCCTTCGCCCGTTGACCATCTGATGCTGTCCCTTCCGGGCATCTTGGCGAGCGGGCGCTACATGGACGATAGCTATTGCATCGCGCTTGACAAGCAGACGCTTTGGGACGCGCTTTCGAGAATCGAAGCGCTCTGCGACGATCTGGGAATCATCATCAACCGCAAGAAGACGCGCATTGTGAAGCTCACGCGCGGATTCACGTTCCTGAAGAAGAGGTTTTCGTATGGCGAGGGCGGAAAGGTTGTCGTTCGCCCATGCCGTTCCTCCGTGACGCGGCAGCGGCGCAAGCTGAAGAAGCAAGCCGCGCTGGTCGCCAAAGGGGTTATGACCGTCGAGCAGGTCAACCAATCCTACCAGTCGTGGCGCGGAAGCATGAAGCGCCTGAACGCGCACGAGATGGTAAAGCGCATGGATGCGCTCTATAAAGAGCTTTTCGGCTGACACAAGCGCACATATAGAATCCGGCACCCAAGCCCTCGCTTTCGCGGGGGCTTTTTTCGTATCGAGAGAAAGGGGAACACATGGCATTCACCGAAGAGGAAGAGGGGAAGCTGCGCGCGATCATCGCAATCTACGACGGGCAAGCGCCGTCGCTGTCTGATGACGTGGCCGCGAGGTGCCCCGCGCTTTTCGCGGCGTGGGACGGTAACGGCCACTCCTACGACGATGGCGAGCGCGTGAGCCACGAGGGCGTGCTTTACGTGTGCCTTCAGGCGCACACGTCGCAGCCCGATTGGTCGCCCACGGCAGCGCCGAGCCTTTGGGCGAAGGTCGTTGACTACGCGAGCGGCGGCGATGACCCTTCGGGCATCCCTGAGTGGGTGAAGCCCGACAACGAGAACCCTTATCCCAAGGGCGCGGTAGTGCGCCACAACGGCAAGGTCTGGGAATCGCTCGTTGATAACAACGTGTGGGAACCGGGCGCTCAGGGAACAGAAACCGTCTGGCGCGAGATTTCGGAGGTCTGACGTGGAGGCATCGGAGCTTTTTCTAGCGCTCTTCTCCGCCGTCCTGACGGCAGTTGTCGGCGCGCTGGCGGCAGCGGTCAAGATGCACAAGGAGCGTGAGCGCAAGGCCGATGCGAAGTTCGACGCTGAGCACGATTTGCTGCTGCACGGCATGCGCGCCCTCATGAAGGCGGAGCTTTTCAGGCTCCATGCCGAGTACGTGCAAGCCGGTAAGCCCGTTCCGCTCGATATCAAGGAACAGGCGAACAGCGTTCACGAGGTATACGCGGGGCTTGGCGGCAACGGCGTTGGCACCCATCTATGGCAAGAGCTTATGGATGCTCACGCATCCGAGTAGCACACAAAGGAGAACAGAAATGATTAACTTCACCGCACGAATCAAGAACAAGACGTTTTGGCTGACCCTCATTCCCGCCGTCCTCCTGCTCGCGCAGGTGGTCGCTGCCCCGTTTGGCTACCAATGGGATTTCGGCGTGCTGAACGAGCAGTTGGCCGCGATCATCAACGCGCTGTTCGCCGTACTCGCAATTCTGGGCATCGTGACCGACCCGACAACGGCTGGCGTTGGCGATTCCGCGCAAGCGCTCACCTACACCGAGCCGAAGCGCGATGAGTAGGCTAAAGGCTGTCGCCCTCGTGCTCTCTGGCGCGCTCGCGTCAATGCTCTTCTGCGGCTGGCTCATCGTAGGCCACGTGGATGGCGACGCGGGCGCGCTCGCGGAAGCGCGGCAAGAGGGCTACGAAGCGGCGGAGCGCGACCGTTTGGCAATCGTGAGAGACAGGCCGATCGCGGAGGGCAACAGCATGCCGCTATGGCTTCAGACCGACCCGCAATGGGACTACGTGCCCTACGCGGGCGGAACCATCGGCGACTACGGCTGCGGCCTTACATGCGCGGCTATGGCTATCAAATACATGACGCTTCAGGACATTACGCCGCTCACGCTCGCTTCGTTCGTCGGCGACGCGTGCCTTACCGATGGAGTTAACGACCCCGGCAAGTTCTGCACGTGGATTGCCGAGCATTACCCGGAATACGGCATCGAGAGCACGCCCATTTCTTACGATCTCGCGCCCGTCCTTCAGAACGTTTCTGGCGGATGGCTTGCCTTCGCTGGCATGAGCGGGACGCTTGGCGATAGGGACTACGGCGGGCACGTGGTGCTGATCTGGCGCGCCGACGAAGACGGCTATTGGATACGCGACCCGGCGAGCGCCGGGAACTCCGCGCGCGCCTTCACGCTCGAAGAGCTAGAGCAGGTCGATTTCACATACTTCTATTGCATCAGGGGTGGTTTCTATGGCGCTTAACGGCATCGACATTTCCAACTACCAGCGCGGGCTTGACCTCGCGCAGGTGCCCTGCGATTTCGTTATCTGCAAGGCGACCGAGGGAACGACCATCGTTCACAACACCTGCGACTCGTGGATTCAGCAGGCTATCAAGCCCGGCAAGCTCTGGGGCTTCTACCACTTTATGAACGGCGAAGACCCCATCGCTCAGGCTAAGCATTTCGTCGCGAGTTGCCGTAACTACTTCGGCAACGGCGTTCCCGTTCTCGATTACGAGATGTACGGACGAATCGGCACAGACAAGGCAAAGCAATTCCTCGATTACGTCTACGACCAGACCGGCGTTCGCGGCATCGTCTACATGAGCCGCAGCGTTTGCACCGAAGAGGATTGGTCGGAGATCGCGCCGAATCACGCGCTCTGGGTGGCGCAGTACGCCAACAACAACCGCACCGGCTACCAGTCTTCGCCGTGGCTTCCCGATGGCGGCTTCGGAGCTTGGGGGAGCTGCGCAATCCACCAGTACACTTCGAATGGCCGTCTCGATGGCTTCAACGCGCCGCTTGATCTCGATATCGCCTACATGACGCGCGAAGCGTGGGGCAAGTTCGCCAACCCGTCCGGCGCGGCAACCCCTGATGTTCCGCCCGCAGAGGTCGCCGAGCCTTCGCCGGAGGGCACGACGCTTGAACTGGCGGCAGCGGTCATGCGCGGTGAGTACGGCGTTGACGATGAGCGCCGCGAAAAGCTCGGCGACCGTTACCAAGAGGTGCAAGACCTCATCAACTACGTTGACGGCGCTTCCGCTTCTCAGCTCGCAGACGATGTGGAGCGCGGCATGTTCGGCGTTGTGCCTACGCGCAGCGACGTTCTGGGCGACCGCTTCAACGAGGTTCAGGCTATCGTCAACCAGAGGGCGGGAGTTGGCACCTCGCGCGTCTACACCGTCAAGAGCGGCGACACGCTCAGCGAGATTGGCGCTACGCTCGGCATCGACTGGCATACCATCGCAAACAAGAACGGCATCGGGGCACCTTATACGATCTACCCCGGCCAGAAGCTTTCTTATTAGCGTTCAAGCGGGGCACCCTGACAAGGGGTGCCCCGCTTTCTGCCGTTATACGGGCTTACAGCAAGCCGCCTATCTGGTGTTTTGCGAACACCAGAAATGGCTATTGCTGGTACGTCCCAACGACAACAAACCAGTTTTTCGATACTCTTACAATGCAAGTATCAAGCTGGATGGCTGCGCGGTTGGCGGTGCTGGTGGAGTTCGCCGTTTTTCTCATAAGCTCCACCATAAGTAACAGGCAGGTAGATACTTATATCTACCTGCCTTTTTATTTCTAGTCCGTACCGCGGAGAATCGAACTCTATGCAGGGCGCGGGCGTAAAGAAAACGCCTCAGTGACGCAGAGTGGGACGCGCTTTCCCGATGGCAGCCCAGGCGGAAAGCACGTCCCGGAATCCACGCTCAGACTGGGACGTAGTTTCCGGATGACACGTCAAGCGGAAAGCACATCCCGGAATCTCGCCTCAAACTGGGACACACTTTCCGCTTCACCTGCCGCCTCGAAAAACCCGCGCGCTCGCCATCCCAAAACTGGGTAGAAGAAAGCCAAAACGCAATCGCAGGAGGTCAACATGACTGCAGAAGATAAGGCAAAGAACGCCGGCAAGGTCGCGCTCGTCCTGGAGGGCGGTAGTTTTCGCGGGCAGTTTACCGCAGGCGTGCTCGACGTTCTCATGGAGGCTGGCGTCGAGATTCCGGCGGTATATGGCGTATCGGCCGGCGCCCTCAACGGCGTGAACTACAAGTCGCACCAGATCGGCCGTGCCAACCGCATCAACCTGGCTTTCTGCAACGACAGTCGCTTCATGGGCGCCGCATCGTTTGCGTCCACGGGCTCTATTGTGGGTTACGACTTTATCTTCAACGATGTCCAGGACCGCCTGGACCCCTTTGACAACGAGACGTTCGACGCGAGCCCCATCGAGATGTACGCCGTCGCGACGGACATGCTTTTTGGAACCGCCACGTACCTGCCGGTCAAAAGCGCCGTGCTCGATCTCGACGCTGTGCGCGCATCGACGTCGCTGCCGCTGGTGACGCCGCCGGTCGAGATTGACGGGCACAAATACGTCGACGGCGGTGTGGCCGATTCGGTTCCTATCGAGCACGTGCTGGAGGAGGCGGGCTTCGATCGCGCGGTTGTCATTGTCACGCAGGACCGCTCATACGAGAAAAAGCCCTACGAGTTTATGCCTGCCGCGCGCGCCCGCTATGCCGACTACCCCTATCTGCTCGAGGCTATCGAGACGCGCCACGACCGTTACAACATCCAGCGCATGCACCTGTGGAAGTATGAGCGCGAGGGCCGTGCGTTGGTCGTCGCTCCGCAAAAGCCGGTCGAGGTCGGCCATGTCGAGCACGATTCGGCAAAGCTTTTGGACCTGTATATCCAGGGCCGTCAGGAGGCAAAGCGCCTGCTCGCGGAAATCCAAGAGTTCGTTGAGCGCTAGCGACGGCGAACCCTCAAAAAAATGACAACAGCTAAAGAGCTGGAAAAATCACGGCTCGTGGATGACATGTGCAGAAACTCTGGTCGGAGCCAAAATACCTGTTGACTCGTACGGCGAGCGGGGTAATATGGACGGGTTACTTGCAGAGCCCCGTGAATCTCTGTAACAACACGTACTGTACATGGAGGAGTCTAAGTGATTTCGAAATCGACTCACTACGCCAAGCAGGGCGAGGTCCAGCGCAACTGGGTTCTCGTCGACGCCGATGGTGCTGTCCTGGGCCGTCTTGCCACCCAGATCGCAATGATTCTGCGCGGTAAGAACAAGCCCCAGTTCACGCCCAACAGCGACTGCGGCGACTTCGTTGTCGTCATCAACGCCGATAAGGTCCAGCTTACCGGTAACAAGGCCGACACGAAGACCTATTATCGCCACAGCGGCTACAACGGCGGCCTCAAGGCTGAGAGCTTCCGCCAGGCTATGGAGAAGCACCCGGAGAAGGTCATTGAGCGCGCCGTTCGCGGTATGCTGCCCAAGACCACCCTCGGCCGTGCCCAGATGACCAAGCTTAAGGTCTACGCTGGTGCCGAGCATCCGCATGCTGCCCAGAACCCCACGAAGATTGAGCTGGAGGCTTAAAGATGGCTGAGAACACCGTTGTCTACCAGGGTACCGGCCGTCGTAAGAACGCCGTCGCCCGCGTCCGTCTCGTCCCCGGCACCGGCAAGGTGACCATCAACAAGCGTGACGCCGAGCAGTATTTCGGCCGTCATCAGCTCGTTGAGAACGCCCTTGCTCCCTTCAAGGTGACCGACACCGCCGGTCAGTTCGACGTTATCGCTCTGTGCGATGGCGGCGGCATCTCCGGTCAGTCCGGCGCTCTGCGCCTGGGCATCGCTCGCGCTCTTCTGAACGCTGGCGACTACCGTGCTGACCTCAAGAAGGCCGGTTTCCTTACGCGCGATGCTCGCGTGGTCGAGCGCAAGAAGTACGGCCTCAAGAAGGCCCGCCGCGCTCCCCAGTTCTCCAAGCGCTAAGGTTTTATCTCCTTTCGAGATACAATGTACAAGCGGGGCCTGCCGATTCCTCGGCGGGTCCCGCTTTTCTTTTTCGACTAGGGCGGGCGGTTGCATATCGCCTGCTAGGGAAGGAGCGATCCTATGCCCCAGAACATCTTCGGTACCGACGGCGTCCGTGGCGTCGCCAACGCCGATCTTTCGTGCGACCTCGCGTTTCGCCTGGGCCGCGCGGCGACCAAGTTTCTTGGTCCGGACATCTGCATCGGCCGTGACACGCGCCTTTCGGGCACCATGCTCGAGAGCGCTCTGACCGCCGGCATTATGGCCGAGGGCGGCCGCCCGCATTGCTGCGGCGTTATCCCCACGCCTGCCGTGGCACTGCTCACCGTTCAGAACGAGCTCGACGGCGGCATCGTCATCTCTGCTTCGCATAATCCGCCGGAGTTCAACGGCATCAAGTTCTTTAGCCGCAAGGGTATGAAGCTTCCCGATGCTGTCGAGGAAGAGATCAGCGCCTGGGTCATGTCCGAGGAAGCCATGGCTGCCGACACGCTGCCGACTGGCGCCGGCGTGGGCCACATCATCAAGATGAAGGACGCCCGCAAGGCATACGTCGACCACGCCATCGATACGCTTGATGGCCTGAGGCTCGACGGCCTGGTCGTTGCCGTCGACTGCGGTCACGGTGCTTCCTGCCAGACTACGCCCGCCGCGCTGCAGCGCCTGGGTGCCACGGTGCACGCTATCAACACCGATTACTGCGGCACTGACATTAACGTTGAGTGCGGCTCTACGCACCTCGAGCCCCTGCGCGAGCTCGTGCTGCGCACCCATGCTGACATCGGTCTGGCCCACGACGGCGACGCCGACCGCGTACTGTTCGTGGACAGCGAGGGCAATGAGATCGACGGTGACTACATCCTGGCTATCTGCGGTTCTGACCTCGCCGCTCGCGGCAAGCTCGCTAACTCCGAGATCGTTTCGACCGTCATGTGCAACCTGGGCTTCTCCATCGCTATGAAGGAGCAGGGCTTCGAGATGGTCCAGACCGCCGTGGGCGACCGCTACGTTCTGGAACGCATGCTCGCGGACGGCGCCGTCATCGGCGGCGAACAGTCCGGCCACATCATCTTCCTGGAGCACAACACCACCGGCGACGGCCTGGTGACGGCTCTGCAGCTGCTGGCCGTGCTCAAGCGCACCGGTCGTACCCTCACCGATCTTTCCGGCATCATGAAGAAGTACCCGCAGGTGCTCGTCAACGTGCATTCCGACAACAAGGCCGGCCTGGACGATTGCCAGCCCATCTGGGATGCCGTCGCTGCTGCCGAGAAGGAGCTTGACGGCCGCGGCCGCATTCTGGTGCGCCCGAGCGGTACCGAGCCGCTGGTCCGTGTGATGGCCGAGGCTGAGACGCACGAGCTGACCCAGCGCGTTGTTGACGACATCGTCGAGGTTGTCAAGCGCGAACTTCCCTAATGGTCAAAAACCGTTGCCAAGTGGTAAACTATTAAGGTTATTTTGATTGATTGGTATATCCGAGGGGGAGCATGTTCACTAAAGTCCTAAGGTCTTTTGGTATGCGTGGTCGAGTCCTTACGCTGGATGCTCCCATCTCGGGCGACGTCATTCCGCTTTCCGAGGTAAACGATCAGACGTTTGCCACCGGCCTTTTGGGCCAGGGTGTGGCGATTCAGCCCACCGGCACGCGCGTGATTGCGCCGGCAGACGCCAAGGTCGAGGCCATTTTTCCCACGGGACACGCCGTTGCGCTTAACACGGTCGATGGCTTGGACGTGCTCATCCACGTTGGTTTGGACACTGTTCAGCTCGAGGGCAAGCACTTTACCGTACATGCGCAAGTGGGTGAAATCGTCCATAAGGGCGATGTACTCATTGAGTTCGATCGCGAGGCAATTGCTGCCGAGGGCTACGATGTGACGGTTCCCATCTTGGTGTGCAACTCCGTTGAGTTCTCAAGCATCAAGGGCTCCGTTGGTGTGCATGTCGAAGAGATGGACCAACTCATCGTTGCTCGCGAGCGCTAGCAAGTGCACGTGGCCATTAGCCTACAATTCAAACAAGTTTACGGAGGGCGCCCTTGAAAGAGGACGCCCTCCGTGGCAAGATGGGATTTGTCCGAGGCTAAACAGCTTTGGGTCACCGTGGACGGGCAGGGGCCTCGACGCGGTTAGACACGAGACACATACATTACGCGACCTCGCCCTGGTGGCCGCACACGTTGGTTGCGGCCGACGCGGGCCGCGGGCAAGTGCTTGTAAGGGAGCCTTGCCTCTCTTGTACGAGAAAGGACGCGTAATGAAGATCATTAAAGCTAAAGACTACGAGGATATGAGCCGCAAGGCCGCCAATATCATCTCGGCCCAGGTTATCCTCAAGCCCGACTGTGTACTGGGCCTTGCCACCGGCTCCACCCCGATCGGTGCCTACAAGCAGCTCGCTGCTTGGTACGAGAAGGGCGACGTCGACTTTGCCGAGGTCAGCACCTATAACCTGGACGAGTATCGTGGCCTTTCGCACGACGATCCCCAGAGCTATCACTACTTCATGCGCGAGAACTTCTTCGATCACATCAACATCGACCTGAACAACACGCATGTGCCCGATGGCTCCAACCCCGACGCCGCCGCTGCCTGCTCTGAGTACGACAAGATTGTCGCCGCCGCCGGTTACCCGGATCTGCAGCTGCTCGGCATTGGCAACAACGGCCACATCGGCTTCAACGAGCCCGATGACCACTTCTCCAAGGGCACGCACTGCGTCGACCTCACCGAGAGCACCATTCAGGCCAACAGCCGCCTGTTCGACAGCATCGACGATGTTCCCCGTCAGGCCTACACCATGGGTACCCAGACCATCATGTATGCCCGCATGATCCTGGTCGTCGCCAACGGCGAGGCCAAGGCTCAGGCTGTGCATGACATGTGCTATGGTCCGGTTACGCCCGAGTGCCCGGCTTCGATCCTGCAGCTGCACACCAACTGCGTTGTCGTTGCCGACGAGGCCGCCCTTTCGCTCTGCGAGTAGCGCGAATCCTGCAGCTCGACATAGCCTTGCCTAAGGCCTCCGCTTTGCGGGGGCCTTTTTGCTATCCCTTTCCGCCCGCTTGACCAAAATCTTGGCGCAAGCTTGACGAATGCCGGATGCCCAACAGCCTGATTCATTCCATACCAGATTCTATGCAAAAATGCCACTAGAAGGTCGTAGACGGTAGCGGGTGCTAGGCGAGTTGAATGACATGGCTGAACCTTGTTCATCTGCGTTACACTGCCGCTTAGATGGGACAAGCTGACAAGCTCATTTACCTGCTTAAAGACCGATTAGTCGGGGGATTAATAACAATCGGCCCTCGCTGTACAAAAACTTGCCGCTTGCGTACCAAAAGACAACCTAAAACACAAGGTCGCTCTATTCATAGCGCGGCTTGTATGGTCTTGCGGCTACAGTGTCCATACGGTCGAGTTGAGGAGCGGGCATGGTAAACGATTTGAGCGGTATAGACGACCTCGAGCTGATGCCGCTGGGCGGAGGCTATATGGTGCGACGCGAGCGCTTGATGAATGAACTTATCGCCAAGGGCCGAAAGGCCGGCATCGTGGTTCTTTATGCGCCCGACGGGTTTGGGAAGACCTCGGTGCTGCTGCAGTACACCCATGAGGTTAAATGCGACCCGACGCGAGGCCCCGTGCGGATTATCGAGGCCGATCGCGCCACTGGGCGCGAGGTGTTTATGCAGCTCGAGGTGGTTACCGAAGAACTCAAAGACAAACCGCACTCCCTTATCGCAATTGATAATGTGCCAAACCTCGATCAGCACGATACCGAAGACCTCATCGACAGGATTCGCGGCCTGCGCGCTATGGGGGTAGGGGTCTTTATCTCCTGCCGTCCTTCAAATCGTCAGCTGATTCATGGGCTGGGCGATTCGGTTAAGATCAATGCGCAGATGCTCAAGGTGCATGCCTATGAGTATTCGGCGTGGGCATCGGCGTTTTCGATCAGCACATCGCTCGACTTTTATCAGCTCACGCAGGGCGTGCCCGAGCTCGTTTCGGCATTGCAGACGGGTCTGTATGGCCAAGGCGACGTAGCCGGCCTGCTCGAAAACGAAATTGTCAACGTATATGGCGCGGCACTTGCCGATCTGGCTTCGCTCGACAATAATGCGCTGTTTTGCGTGGCATGTCTCATGGTTTTGATGGGCGAGGGCAATATCGCAGAACTCGAGGCTTGCGGGGTGAGGCTGTCGATGGTCGACCAGTCCTACTTTGTACGCGACTACCCGATCTTTGGCTTGGATCCCGCCGAGCGGAGTTTTACGTGTCTGGGCACGGAGGATAACGGACGCTTGCGCTTGCGTAAGTTGGTGGCCGAGGTTCGCCCCGAACTTGTTCCGAGGGCGGCCCGGATTTTGCTTAAGGCGGGCCGATGCGATGCGGCGATGGGCCTGGCGGACGCCTTTTTGGACCGTGAAGCGGTCCTTGAACTTGCTGGGCAGTATGGGGTCGATCTGGCTCTGACGGGGCACGGGGCCGATATCTGCCGAGCGGCGCTGGGCACGATCGATGCCGACGATCCGGCTCCAGAGCCAACGCCTGCCGAAGCGCTTGGCGTATATCTGGCAGCGGTCAGCGTGTCCAATACAAAGCTCGCTCGCTATATGGCATCGGTTATCGAGCGCGGGGGCGAACGGGCGGCCTGTGAAATAGACCCTGTCTCATGGAGGGTGGCCCAGACACTGACAGCTGTTTGCTATGGGGACAACGGGCTTGGGCTCCCTACGAACCTGGCCGTGCCAGAAATCGAGACATCCCATACCGCACTCGATATGTTGTCTGCGCATATCGAGGTCAAGCGGTGCCTGACCGAGCGGGGAGATGACGGCGGCGTTCTACAGCAGCTCAAAACGAGCAAGGCCTACGACTGCGAGCTCGACATCGCGGGGATTGTTATACGGACCGATAGCATGCTGGTGGAGCTCTTTGACGGGTCGTTTGCGGGAACCGACGAGCGCGACGACGAGATGACGGTGGTGCGGGAGGCGCTCGACGTACGTGGGCTTAAGGCGATGGCTATCTGGGTGCGCATGGTGTTGGCGGCACGGCGGCTCCTTTCCGGCTTGCCGGTAACCGACGATGCGGCGTTCAACGAGCTCGATCGTTTTGCCGTGCGCATGCGCGACAACCAGATTCAGCTGTTTGGCCTGTTGCTAGAAGGCTGGCAGTCGCTGGCAGAGGGACGGCCGGTTAATGCAAAGTTCCGTGCGGTCCAAGTGCTCAAACTTGCCGAGGAGTCGATTGCGTACATGCGCGATAACGCATTGCTGCTAGAGCGCGCGGCATATCTGCGTAACACCTCGATGGTTTCGGTGCGCGAGGAAGCGGAACTACTCGATATAAGCCAGACGCAGGTTGGTGGCGCAGAAGCCTGGATGGTGGCGCTGCATTTGGCCTGTGCGGGCCGAGACAGCGATCTTGCGGCCTGGATGTCCATGAATCGTGCGGGGATTCTAGAGCCATCGTATCGGCTCTTTGCGCGCCTTGCCATGCATTGTCTGGGCGAGCCGGCGGCCAGGATACGCAAGAAGCTTCCCGTGCGCGAGCTGTCGCGGTACTCGCTGCGCGACGATTTGGAAGGGGAGAGCGAGCGCCTATTCCAGGCTGGCGAGGTTAAAGCCGTTGATACCATCGACCATATCGAGATTCGCATGTTTGGTGCGTTTCGCGCCGAGCGCGACGGGTTTCCCATCACGGACAAAATGTGGCGCCGCAAGAAGGCGGCGACGCTTGCCGAGCGGCTTGCGCTGGGCATGGATGCGCTCGTCGATCGTGAGACGCTGGCCATGGAGCTGTGGCCCCATGCCGAGTTCAATAGCGCCCGCAACAACCTGTACTCGACGATATCGCGCTTGCGGTCGGCTTTGGGGCCGACGCCGGATGGCAAGTCATGCGTGCTCATCCAAAATGAATGCATTGGGCTCAACGGTGACTACGTCAAGACCGATGTACGGCTGTTTGACCAGATAAGCCGCGAGGTTTTGGGAAATCGCACGGGTGCGCGCGGGCCCCATCTGGTCGAGTTGTGCCTTAAGATTGAGCAGCTTTATGCCGGACCGTTGTATGTTCCCAATGGCTGTAATCCCACCTACTTTTTGCGCATGCGGCGCATTATGCAGTCAAAGTACATCGATTGCATGATTAAGGGAGCAAATGCCGCTCTAGAAGAAAACGACCTGCAGTCGGCGATTTGGCTGGCGGAGTCGGGGCTTCGGCAGGAAACGGCGCGTGAGGATATGGTGCGCTGCGCCATGCGTGTCTACAGCGCGGCGGGGCGGCGGCGCGATATCGTCGAGCTGTACAGCGGGCATATGCACCATCTGAGGGAGCAGGTCAATGGCGTGCCCGAGCCCGAGACGCGGCGTCTATACGAGCGCTTGGTGGAGGGGCGGCTCAATCGCGTGCTGGTCGAGCGATAAAAAACGGGCGCCCGAAGTACTTGGGCACCCGTAAGCTTGCTATGTGTTGGCTCGCCGGATCATTGGCTCTTAGACGAGCTTGATCTTCTCGATGTCCTTGCGCGAGGACTCGCGATACAGCGAGAACTTGCGGCCGATAACCTGAACGACGTCGGCGTGGCAACGCTCGGCGAGCTCCTCGGCGGCCTCGCGGGCGGAAAGGCTGGAGCCATCGAGCACGGAGCACTTAACGAGCTCGTGCTTCTCTAGGTAGGCGACCGTCTGCTCGACGGTGCCCTCGTTGATATCGGACTTGCCGATGATGATGGCGGGGTTGAGGTGATGGGCCATGCTGCGAAGCTGCTTGACCTGTGCTCCTGTCAGTGCCATGGGTTCTCGCTTTCTATGTATGGGGCGCCCCGCGACGGGGCCTTAATCTACGTGAGCTGTCCCACGATAGCGCAGGAACGGCGCGGTGTGGAGCGCGTTTGCCCAGTTCAAAAAGAATGCGGATGCCGAGTGGGTGGGCGGTGCGGGCTGCGAACAGGCTATGAGCGGGGTGCAGAGATCGGCTCCCATGCAATAAACGCCCAACGAACCTTGCGGACATGATCGAGCATGTAGCGCCCCTGCGGCACGCCCTTGGAGCCCGGCTCGCCGGCATGGGGGTTCTCGATCATGTGTTGAGCGATATAGTCGCGCAGGCGGTCGATCTTATCCTCGTTGCCATGTTCGAGCATACGGGAAAAATCCGCCACACCTGCCTCAAGGCTATCGAAGGTATCGCGACGAGGCGATTCAAAGTACGTAACCTGCGGCAACGCACCCATCTGAATGAGGATGTTGAAGGCGTACACAAAGCCATTACTGCAGGTAACCGAGGCGCCGATGGCGTTCATCACGTGCAGGTCATAGCGCGGGCTGGAGTTGGCGACCATCGTGACAGCACAACGCCGGCGAGCCGTGCGGTCGAGCTTGGCAAGCGCGCCTTTTAGGTTGGTCGTGGTGACAGAGCGACTGGCAAAGGCAACATCCACCGCTTTCGCGACCGGTCCAACCAAATCCCAATCATCATCCCAAGCAAGCTCAAGCGGCGTAATAAGATCTTCGAGCCCGTAATACTCAATGCCGGCATCAAGCGTGCCCAACATGGCAGGAGAGAAGTCGGCAGCAATCACGGAATGCCCAGCCTGAGCAAGCGGAATAGCAATCGACCCAGCCCCACACCCCATATCAAGCACCGACTCACCAGGCTTCAACGCCAACAGCTTTATAAAATCCCGAGCATAAGGGGCAGTCTCCAACGGCCGAAAATGCCGAGCCCGCTTATCCCACTCAAAAGAATCATCAGCCCGATGCCGAGCGGCCTGCAGACGCATCCACTCCTGATTCCAATCAGCAGAAAGAAGCTCAGAGCGAGCATCCCCATCAACCACGGGCTAACCTCCTAGCAACAAAAAAGCGACTCCCCCCAAAAGAAGAGCCGCAACCAGCATATATCAGAAAGAACCGATCCAACGCCAAACCGCCCTCACAACCAAGGCGGGCAGGAGCGAAGCGACTGCCATACGGGATAGAACCCAACTGAGGTCCCGTTGTGCGGGAGCCCCGGGGAGGGCAAATATATAAGGTCGATCGCGAGTTCCGCACGAGCCGGAGAGCACTTAATGTGCTCTCCGTGCGAGTCAGGACTGTCCGAGCAGGCGACCTTATATATTTGCCCTCCCCGGGGCTCCTCGCCCGAACCCCTCAGCTAGTTCTTCAGCGAGTTCAGCGGCGCCGGGAAGCGTCCACCGCGGTGGGCAAGCACGGTGCCGGCGTTGGGGTTCACCGGCATGATGGGCGCACGGCCGAACAGGCCGCCATACTCGACGCAGTCGCCCACGCCCTTGCCGATAGCGGGAATCACGCGGACGGCCGTGGTCTTGTTATTGATGACGCCGATGGCCATCTCGTCGGCGATGATGCCGGCGATGGTCTCGACCGGAGTGTCGCCGGGGATGGCGATCATGTCCAGGCCAACGGAGCACACGCAGGTCATGGCCTCGAGCTTCTCGAGCGAAAGCGCGCCGGCCTCGACGGCGGCGATCATGCCGGCGTCCTCGGACACGGGGATAAAGGCGCCCGAGAGGCCGCCCACGCTGGAGCTGGCCATGACGCCGCCCTTCTTGACGGCATCGTTGAGCATGGCGAGCGCGCAGGTCGTGCCCGGGCCACCGCAGGTGCCAACACCGATGATCTCGAGGATGCGTGCGACGGAGTCGCCGATGGCAGGCGTGGGAGCCAGCGACAGGTCGACAATGCCCTTCTCGACACCCAGGCGATGGGCGGCCTCGCGGCTCATGAGCTCGCCGGCGCGGGTGATCTTAAAGGCGGTCTGTTTGATCTTTTCGGCGACTTCCATCATCGATGCGGAATCGGGCAGCGCCTCCAGGGCTGCGGCCATAACGCCGGGGCCCGAGACGCCTACGTTGATGACGGCGTCGGCCTCGCCACCGCCGTGGACGGCGCCCGCCATAAACGGGGAGTCCTCGACCATATTGGCAAAGCAGACAAATTTGGAAGCGCCGACGGAGTCCTGGTCGGCCGTGAGTTTAGCGGCATCGATGATGGTCTGGGCGGCCATAAGCACGGCGTCCATGTTGATACCGGCGCGCAGGCTGGCAACGTTGACGCTGGAGCAGACGCGGCTCGTGGTGGCGAGCGCCTGGGGGATGGACTGGATGACGCGACGGTCGGCGTCGCCGATGCCCTTCTGGACGAGCGCGGAGAAGCCGCCCAGGTAGTCGATGCCGAGCGTCTCGGCCGCGCGGTCGAGGGCATGCGCGATGGGGGTGAGGTCCTCATCCTTGCAGCACGCGGCAATCTGCGCCACCGGGGTGACGGAAACGCGCTTGTTGACGATGGGGATACCGTACTCGCGCTCGAGGTTCTCGGCGGTCTCGACCAGATGCTCAGCCGTGTGCGTCACGTGGTCGTAGATCTTCGTGCACATGCGGTCGAGGTTCTCGTCGCCGCAACCCATGAGCGAAACACCCATGGTGATGGTCCTGATGTCGAGGTTCTGCTCCTCAACCATGCCGCGGGTTTCCGCGATTTCTGCGGGCGTGATCGCCATCCTTGCGCTCCTATCTGCCAAAACGAGCATAGTCTTATCTATTTTAACGTGCCGCACGTGCCAAGTGGCGCATGCGGCACGTTTTGGTGCTCGGTTGTTTCCGTTGTGTTACTGCCCAAAGACCTCTTCGGCGATACGAGCGCTTTCGGCGGCGTCCTTGGCGTAGTAGTCCGCGCCGATCTGCTTGGCGTATTCGGGGGTGAGTACGGCGCCGCCTACGATGACCTTGACGCCCGGTACTTCGGCATGAAGCAGCTTGATGGTTTCTTCCATGGCGACGACCGTGGTAGTCATAAGCGCCGAGAGGCCGACGAGCTTAATGTCACGCTCCTGCACGGTCTTGAGCACCTCTTGCGGGTCGACGTCGCGGCCTAGGTCAAAGACGGTGTAGCCGTAGTTATCGAGCAGCATTTTGACGATGTTCTTGCCAATATCGTGGATGTCGCCCTTGACGGTGGCCACGCAGATTTTGCCCTTGTCGGCAATCTCGCCGGCGGGCATCAGGCGCTTGATGGTGTCGAAGCCCACGCGCGCGGCCTCGGCCGAGGCCATGAGCTGCGGTAGGAAGAATTTGCCCTGGTCAAAGAGGACGCCAACCTCGTCGAGGGCGGGGATAAAGTGATTGTTGATGAGGTCCATGGCATCGTGGTCTGCCAGCAGACGCTCGGTCTCGGCAGCGATCTCGCCTTTGCGGCCCGAGACGACCATGCGACGAATCGGGTCGTCGTTGCCGTCGGTGCCGGCGGTGCCAGCAGCGGGCACAGCGTCGGTCGATACTGCCTGAGCAGCTGCCGGGTTGGCGGCGATCTTGTACGGATCGGTCCAGCCGGCATAGCGCTCGATGTATCCGGTCGAGCCCTCGTCCTCAACGCTCAACACGCGATAGCTGTAGACGGTATCCATAAAGCGCTTGGAACCCGGGTTCATGATGGGGGCGTCCAGGCCCGCGCCGAAGGCGGCAGCCAAAAAGACCGAGCCCAGCAGCGGGCGGGCAGGCAGGCCAAAGCTGATGTTCGACACGCCGAGCGCGCATTTGACGCCCAGGCGCTCCTTGCACAGGGACATGGCGCGCAGGATCTGCTCGGCCTGGCGTTGATTGGTCGAGGCGGTCATGACCAGGCAGTCGATGAGGATGCGGTCCGGTCCGATGCCGTAGCGGGCAGCCTCGGCCACGATGCACTCGGCGATGGCGAAGCGAGCCTCGGCGGTATCGGGGATGCCGCCTTCGTCGAGCGTAAGGCCGACAACGTTGGTGCCGTAGTGGGCGACCAGCGGAAAGATCTCATCCATGATCTGCTGCTTGCCATTGACCGAGTTGATGATGGGCTTGCCGGCGTAGCGGCGCACGGCGGCCTCGACAGCGGCGGGGTCGGTGGAGTCGATCTGCAGCGGCAGCAGCGTGGAGCCCTGGAGCTGTTCGGTCGCCTGTTGGATAATCTTGACCTCGTCGATCTCGGGCAGGCCCACGTTGACGTCCAGGATGTCGGCGCCCTGCTCCTGCTGGCTGATGCCCTGGCTCACCACGTAGTCCAGATCGCCGTCGCGCAGGGCCTGCTGCAGGCGCTTTTTGCCGGTGGGGTTGATGCGCTCGCCGATGACGGCGATCTTGTGGCCGTCGCGGGGAAGGTCCACGACCGTTTGGGCGCTCGTGACCGACATGCTGGGCTTGCAGTGGCGTGGACTGGGCGTGTGGTTGTCGATAAGCGTGCGCAGCGCTGCCATGTGCGCCGGCGTGGTGCCGCAGCAGCCGCCCACGACGCTCACACCGTCGGCGATCATGCCGGCGACGGCCTCGGCGTATTCGGGGGCTTGGATATCAAAGACGGTGTTGCCGTCGTCGTCTACATGGGGGAGTCCTGCATTAGCCTGCACCATAACGGGCTTGTCGGTAACGGTGAGCATACGTGCGGCGAGTCCTCGAAGCTCGGCCGGTCCTTGGCTGCAGTTGATGCCCAAAACGTCGGCACCGATGGCGTCGAGCGTGATGGCGGCGACCTCGGGGCTCGTTCCTAGGAAGGTACGGCCGTCTTCCTCAAAGGTCATGGTGGCAAAGACGGGCAGGTCGGAGTTCTCGCGGCAGGCGAAGACAGCCGCCTTGATCTCGGCCAGGTCGGTCATGGTCTCGATAATAAAGAGGTCCACGCCCGCATCGACGCCTGCGCGCACTTCCTCGGCAAAGAGGTCGTAGGCCTCGTCGAAGCTCAGGGTACCCAGGGGGCGAAGCAGCGCGCCGATGGGGCCGATATCGCCGGCGACGTAGCGGGCGCCGGCCTCGCGGGCACAGGCGGCAGCGGCGGCAAAGACGTCTGCCACGGTGGCGGCACCGTCGAGCTTGTGGGCGTTGGCGCCAAAGGTGTTGGCGGTAATCACGTCGCAGCCGGCCTCGACATATTGACGTTGGATATCAGTGATAACCTGGGGTTCCTCAAAGTTGAGCAGCTCGGGCAGGGCGCCCGCCTTCATACCAGCGGCCTGCAACATGGTGCCCATACCGCCGTCGAACAGCAAGTGCCCCGTGCCCTCGATGGCGGCGCGCAGGCGATCGTCCTTAATGCGCAGATCGTCGATCGTGCGCGTCTTGTACGTGGCACCGTTGCGACGTGCGGCATCAACGGGTGCCGCCAATGCAGTGCCGTCAGAATCATGAGTGATAAGCGGAGTAAACATCGGGGGCTCCTAATGGCTGGAATAGCAGGTGGTGTGGGCGGCGCGGAAGCGGCAGTGTTCGCGCATGCGGCAGATATTGCAGGTGGGGCGGCTCTGGGCGTCGTGGACCTCGCCGTCGAATAGGCCGATCACCGCGGTCACGCTTTTGGTGGGCATGAGCAGGCTGGTGGGTGTGACGGTAAGCCCGATGAGCCGCGTGGCGTTGAGCGCATTGACGATCGAGCGCTGGGCCGAGAGCGGGCAGTCGCCATAGCCGGGACTAAAGCGCCAGTTGCCGGCGAGCCCGTGTGTGGCGGCGTCCGTCTTGACCTGCTGGTCCATTTGCTCAACGGCGGCTTCCACGTAAGCGGAGCACGCGGCGTCGAGCACGGCGCCCTCCAGGGGATGTTGGGCTCCCGTGGTGCGCAGGCGACGCTCGGCGTCCATGCCGAGGGTGCACGCCATGAGTGCGGCAAAGCGGGCGTCCTTAAGATGACGATAGATATCGCGACCTCGCAGCTCAACGTTGGTGCCAACCAGACGGATGCAAGGCTTGCCCTGCTCGTCCACGCCCGTGGCATCGATGGCAAATACGCGGCGCACGCCACGGGGCTCAATGTCCAGTTCCAGACGTTCAACGACAAGCTCAATACGTCGTGACAGTTCGGGCTCAATCTGCTGGCCGCCGTAACCCAGATACCGCAGCATCTCGGCACGGTCGACACGGGGATGGTGCGCAGCATCGACACGGTAAAGCGCCGGCGACGCAAGGTCGGCCGGCACTTCGACAGCGGTTGTATCGATGTGCGGTTTTTCCATTACCCCAGGCGCTCCATAATGGTCGCGGCGATCGCAGGACGGTTCATAGTGTACAGGTGCAGGCCGTCGGCGCCGTGCTCCTTGAGGTCGCAAAGCTGGCGGGCTGCATAATCTACACCAGCTGCCTGCAGGCTTTCGGGGTCATTCTCGTACTTGGCGAGAATCTTGATGACGGGGGAAGGCAGCGACGCGCCGCACATAAAGACCATGCGGCTGATCTGCGACTTGCCCATAAACGGCATGATGCCCGCGGTAATGGGCACGGTGATGCCGGCCTTGTCGGCAAGCTCGCGAAAACGGTAGAAGCACTCGTTATCAAAGAAGAGCTGCGTCACAAAGAAGCTCGCGCCGGCGTCCTGTTTTTGCTTGAGGTGTTCGACCGAGAGGTTAAGGTCCTCACAGGCAATGTGGCCCTCGGGGTAGGCTGCGGCGCCCACGCAAAAGCCGGCGTCGACGAGCTCGGGGATGAGGTCGCGGGCGTAGGCGTAGTCGGAGGCGGGCTTGTCGTCCTCGGTCGCGCCGGCAGGGAGATCTCCACGCAGGGCCAGGATGTTTTCAACGCCGGCGGTGCGATACTCGTCGATCTTGGCGGCGATATCGGCATGCGAGCGGCCCACGCAGGTAAGGTGTGCCACCGAGGGCGTGTCGAATTCGCTCGAAATCATATGCGCGATGGGGGCGGTGGTGGCACCGTTGCCCGAGCCGCCGGCCGAGCAGGTGACCGAGACAAAGCTCGGCGAAAGCTTGCACAGATTGCCTGCCACTTCGCGAGCCGTGTCGAGGGTGAGCTCGCCCTTGGGCGGGAACATCTCAAACGAAACGGGCGCGGTGCCCTGGGATGCTGCCTGCTTAAAAACCTCGTCGACGCGCATATCGTGCTCCTTTAGATGCCTAGGTGCGATGTTTTGTTGCAAGGATTCTACAGCACGACCGCGCTAAGGTGGAGTTTCTCTCGCGATTTGGTGATACCAATCGAAAACGCTTCGCTATCGGTACTTCCTATAACAGGGCGGTCAATGTAGAATGGGGCTATATCGAATGGTATCTGATACGAAATACCAGTTAATAAAGCCC
>CALDWI010000077.1 GCA_937923795.1 uncultured Collinsella sp. | reverse complement strand
CCGCACATGTGCGGATGAATGTGGGAGGTGTTCGGATAAAGTCGATAATCAAGGGAGATGTACCTACTAGCAGTATATTTTGCGTAATCTGGGCAGACGCTGATTAATTGCTCGTATAATGTCGTCTGTCGAAAGATAAAAAAATCTGTACTTTTGCGACTGCGCCTAGCTGCGAGCGAGAAGCCTGTTCTAAACGCCCCTGCATTTGCGTGCATCGCAAAGCCAAAAGAGGGGGGGCGAGAACATGGAACAGACGGCACGGCGCCAAGAGCAGCTGCCGGGTGCTTTTAGCGGCGCCACCACCAACAGCCAGCACGGCCGCGTCCGCTGGTATCTGGTTCACACCCCCAATGGAAAAGAGCGCGAGACCTGCGAAAAGGTCCGCCGCATTATCCCACACAACCTTATGCAGGACGCTTTTGTGATGCAAAAGGAGTTCTGGTTTAAGCGGGACGGCGCCTGGTCGTTCCAAACCAAACCCATGTACAAGGAATATTTCTTCGTCGCCACGCACGATGCCGCCTCGCTCGATAGGGCTTTGGCCCAGTTGAGTTTTGGCTGCCGCATCGCCGGAAGTAGGGAGCGGGCGTACATGCCCATGCCGGACGATGCGCAGGATTGGTATTGCAGCGTGCTCGACGACGACGGCGTGGTGCGCAACAGCGTCGCCCGCATAGAAGACGGCGTGCTGCACATAGAGCAAGGGCCCTTGGTGGGGCAAGAGGCCCGTGTAAAGAAGATCGACCGTCATAAGCGCTGGTGCCTGGTGGACGTCGGCGAAGGCGACTCCGCTTTTAGGGAGCTGCTTCCGTTAGACGTGCCTAGCAAAACGTAAGGGAGACGTTGCGCCGGCAAATTATTTGGTTTCTGGATTCATAGATGGGGGGGGGTTCCTGGGGACAGGAACGTAAGTTTTATTGTGGCTGCTAAGGAAGTAACAGAGAATAATGCGCCTGCGGGGGCGGCGCTGATTGCTCAGGCCATGGGCCGGCGCGAGGGCGTCGGTCGCTACAAGGCCATGCAATCCATCATGGACTGGGACCGTTCGCGCCTTGTCTATAGGGCCGTCAAGCGCACGTTCGACATCGTGTTCAGCGGTGTCGTGCTCGGTGCCATCGCTATCCCCAGTCTGATTCTTGCCGCCGCTATCCGTCTGGAGAGCGAGGGCAACCCCTTCTACAGCCAGATCCGCGTGGGCCAGACCCACCGCGATGGCAGCCTGTCCACCTTCCGCATGTGGAAGTTCCGCTCCATGTACAGGGACGCCGACGAGCGCCTGGCAGAGCTCAAGGAGCAGAACGAGATCGCCGGCGCCATGTTCAAGATGAAGGAGGACCCCCGCGTCACCAGGATCGGGAAGTTCATCCGCAAGCACTCCATCGACGAGTTCCCGCAGTTCCTCAACGTGTTCCTGGGTCAGATGTCCGTCGTGGGCCCGCGCCCACCGCTGCCTAATGAGGTCGCGGAGTACACCGAGTACGACCTGCAGCGTCTGGCCGTCAAGCCGGGAATTACCGGCTGGTGGCAGGTTACGGAGCGCAACGATACCGACTTCGACGGCATGGTCCGCCGTGATTTGGAGTACATCGCCAAGCGCGGCCCCATCACGGACTTGAAGATTGTTCTCCTCACGGTCGTTGAGGTCTTTACCGGTGGAGGTGCTTGCTAAATGACTGAACCGGTTAGGGTGGCTCAGGTTGTTGGCAAGATGGTTGGTGGCGGCGTCGAAGCTGTCGTTATGAATTACTATCGTCACATCGATCGCGGTAAAGTGCAGTTTGACTTTCTTGTTGATTCCGATTCGACGCTTGTTCCCCGTGACGAGATCGAATCGCTCGGTGGCAGGGTCTTTGAGATACCGCCCTATCAGCATGTAGCTGAATACCAGCGAGAGCTTCAGCGTCTCTTTAAGCAAGAGGGCTGGAAGATTGTCCATAGTCACATCAACGCGCTTTCGGTCTTTCCTCTTCGTGCTGCGAAGAAGGCGGGTGTCCCCGTGCGTATCGCCCATAGCCACTCTACGAGTGGTAGGGGTGAGTATGCCAAGAATGCCCTGAAGGCCGTGCTGAAAACGCAATCAAACCGGTATCCGACTCACCGTTTTGCATGTAGTAAATTCGCTGGTGAATGGTTATTTGGATCGAGTTCTCAATTTGTAGTCATGCGTAATGCTGTCGACTTGTCTGTTTTCGCGCCAGATGATGAGGATCGCCTAAGGACGCGGCGATCGCTTGGTGTTGCTGATGGACAGCTTCTAATTGGGCACATTGGTCGTTTTACAGAGCAGAAGAATCACTCATATTTGCTTAATATATTCGATCAGGTTTTAAAGATTCGTAATGATGCAGTTTTAGTTTTGGTTGGTTCTGGTCCGTTGGTTGAACAGATAAAGGACCAAGCTGATTGTCTGGGGATTAGCCATTCTGTTCGGTTTTTGGGCACTAGAAGCGACGCAGCATCTTTATATCGAGCATTTGATGTTTTCTGCCTGCCGAGCCTGTATGAAGGCCTCCCAATGGTCGGAGTTGAATGCCAGGCATCGCATACACCCATTCTTGCGTCTGATACCGTTACCTCTGAGACCGCTGTTACATCCATGATGCAATTTGAATCACTTTCTAGCTCCTGTATAAAGTGGGCCGAAAGACTTATTGAGTTGAGCACAGAGGTCTTCGCGCCTGGCGACGATGCCGGTTTGCAGGTATTTGAAATTAATGCTGCGGCCAGAGTGTTATTGGATTGTTATATGACCTATTTAGGTTCTGTTGATTAAGGGGATAGCTTGACTATTACATGTTCTAAGCGAGTCGCAGTCGCGTCGTGTCATGACAAAATCAACTTTGGCAGCGTTCTTCAGGCGTACGCGACCCAGCGTGCCCTTGAGGAGCTGGGAGTTGAAGTCAATACTATTGATAAACGTGGCCTGGGTCATGCTATTTCTGAAGGACGCAATGATTACTATCTTGAGCATCTATTTGATGTAGATCTTTATCGTGCAAAGCTGGGTTTTGTAAAGCATCGCATCAAGCAGAAGCTTGATGCTGACTTTGGAAAGAAAATGGCAAAGAGGAAAAGTGCATTTTCATCTTTCGAGTCAACACATTTTAGTTTTACTCCTCAAGCCGCTTCGTTTGAAGAACTTGGGGCGCTTGTGGCTGATTATGACGGCGTTGTTGTTGGCAGCGATCAGCTTTGGCTGCCTGTTAACATTGCTGGTAGGTACTTTACACTATCTTTCGTGCAGCCTCCTGTCCGCAAGGTGTCTTATTCCACTAGTTTTGGAGTATCTTCCCTTTCTGAAAAATATCTTCGTAAAACAAAAGATTTTCTTTCCGATTTTTCGGCCATTTCTGTTCGCGAGGATACGGGAGCGGATTTGGTAGAGAAAGCTACGGGCGTCCGATGCTCTGTTGTATGCGACCCTACGATGCTGCTAGCTAGAGATCAGTGGGCAAGCCTTGCTTGTTCCTCTTCGATTGACGTTCCTGACGAGCCCTATGTTTTCTGCTATTTCATGGGTAAGAATGCATGGAATCGTGAATGTGCCCAAGAGCTTGCCAAGCAGCATAATTTGAAGATCGTCGCCATTGCTCATCCCGATGAATATGTTAAGGCTGATGACGATTACGCGGATTATTATCCTTGGGAAGCCGGTCCGGCTGAGTGGGTCAACTTGATTGCCCATGCTTCGTATGTCTGTACTGACTCTTTCCACGGAAGCGTTTTCTCAAATATTTTTGAGGTGCCCTTCTTCTCGTTCCGTCGCCACGAGAATATGGGTGCTCAGTCTACGAACTCACGTATTGATACATTGTTGCGTGTCCTTGGAAACTCCGATCGTATTTGCGAATCGAAGGATGCTTTCCGTGCCGCAATGGCAAATGAAATCGACTTTGTGTCAGTACGTCAACGACTTAATGTGTATAGGAATGAATCGGCCAATTGGCTTAAATCAGCTCTTGAGTTGTAGGGAACAGTATGATCTCCATCACGGACAAAAGTAAATGCTGCGGTTGCGCTGCCTGTGCTCAAAAATGTCCCAAGCAGTGCATATCAATGGAATATGACGCCGAGGGCTGCGAGTACCCCGTAGTCAATGCTGACCAGTGTATTGATTGCGGATTATGCGAAAAGGCTTGCCCAGTGCTTAATGTTGATAAGGACGAGCCTAAGTCCCAACGAGCCTTTCTAGTCCAGCATAATGATCAAAAGGTTCTTGCTGAAAGCACTTCTGGTGGAGCCTTCACTGCCCTTGCTCAGGCCGTGATTGCCAACGGCGGTATTGTGTTTGGTGCAGGTTATTTGCGCGGTGAACAGCTTGTGCGAGCCGAAGGAGCCCCTGGGCGACTTAAGGTCGGACATTTTTCTGTGGAAAGCGTTGATGAACTTTGGCGCTTCCGCAACAGTAAATATGTTCAGAGCGTTGTTGGCCCTGCGTATCCCGAGGTCAAACAACAACTAAAAACTGGACGTGAAGTTCTCTTTATTGGTACCCCTTGTCAATGCGAAGGCCTGCTTCGATTTTTGGGCGGCAAGCCGGCAAATTTACGCGTGGCAGACTTCGTCTGCCGCGCGAACCCCGCTCGCGCTGTGTTCGCGCGGCAGGTCGAATGGCTTGACGCAAAGGTTGGCGTAAAAGGTGAGACCGTTCTTTTTAGAGATAAATCACGGTTTGGCTATCGCTATTCAAATATGTGCGAGCTCGAAGGCGAGACTCTGTATGGTGAACGGCTGTACAGTGAAGGTGTCGAAACAGATCCTTACCTAAGGGCCTTTTTTGCTGATCTTTCAGATCGACCCATTTGTTACGAATGCCCGTTTAAAAAGCGTTATCGCGTTACTGATTTGACTTGCTGGGATTTCTTCGATGTTTATCGACTCTCGAAAGAGTTCGACGACAATCGGGGCGTCACTCGAGTTCTCATCCAAAGCGATGAGGGACAAGAATTGCTTGATCGAGCCTCAAGCTATGCCCGTATGAAGGAGATTGATGTTGAGGCTGCAGTAGAAGGTGTTCGTGAACTTACTAAGTCCGTGAAGCTGAATCCGCGTCGCGATGAATTCATGGCTGATGTGGCGAATCTGGATGGTGAGGAGCTTATGAATAAGTGGTTCCCCGATTCCGGAAAAGTAAAAGCCGAGCGCTTTGCTAGGCATACATGCGAAAAGCTTGGAATTTATGACCCGATGAAGCGTCTGGTTAAAAAAATCATCAAGAAGTAGCCTATTGTTCGAAAGGGAATTGATGATTCCTAAAGTTCTGCACTACATCTGGTTCGGTGGAAGTGAGCTTCCTGAACTTGAAAGAAAATGCATTGAGTCTTGGTCGAAGATCATGCCTGATTGGGAAATTCGTAGATGGGACGAAAGCAATTTCGATATAAATCAATGTGAATTTTGTCGTGAGGCATATGCCTCAAAAAAATGGGCGTTTGTCAGCGATTATGCGCGCTACAGAATACTGTATTCAGAGGGTGGAATCCTTCTCGATACAGATGTCGAAGTCCTGAAGCCTCTGGACGAGCTTTTAGATAATGAGGCTTTTGCGGGATTCATGAAGAATAATTTCTTCTTGAATCCCGGCCTCATCATGGGTTCTGAGGCCGGAAGCCATGTCATGAGCGATGTCGCAAAATTATATGAATCTATGAGATTTGAGATGCGAAAAGGCCGCAACTCTATGGATACCTCTCCGAGGGTGCTAACTGATTACCTGGAAGTGAGTTGTGCTCTTAAGAGAGATGGTTCATTTCAGCAGTTAAATGGTTTCACTGCATACCCTGCTACTTATTTTGATCCCCTAGACAGTCATAGTGGCAAGTTTGAAATTACTGATGATACATATTCTATTCACCATTATTCAGGCACCTGGTTGTCACCCGCTAAGAAGTTCCGTGTTGAAATGCGGAAAAAGCTTGCGCCAGTAATTGGACCCAAGCTGTCTTGGTTCATCTCCTCTGTTCTATCGGTACTTAGATTTGGAAGGAAGGCTTTTTAATGGTTTCGTCTGCCTTAGACCACAATAAGCCTAGGGTTTTAGTATCTGGCCTTTCAAATGGGCTGGGTGGAACCGAAATCGTTGTTGGTAGGTATATAAAGGCCCTCAGCTCATATGCTACGTTTGAATTTCTTGCTTCGTTTGAGGGACTTGGTGTTGCCACAATTGAGGCCAAGCTTAACGGATTACCTTATGTCTGTTCATTTGGCGTTCCAGATGCGGCTGATATTTCTGATAAATTTTTAAAATGCTCCTTTAATGTTGCCGAATGGATTGAAGCAATTATTTCTATGGGTCGTCCAAATAAGCTTGCGGGGGGCGTCTGTTTATGACGTCAACAAGCAAGCAAGTAAATTGCTGTCAATCTTCCTTGGTCGACAATCCTCTCGTGAGCGTGATTGTGCCGATGTATAACGCTGAAAAAACGATTCAAAAGACATTAAATAGTCTTCAGCGTCAGAGTGTGAGCAACATTGAAATAATTATTGTTGATGATGGGTCGACAGATCGTGGCGCTGAGCTAGTTATGGCTATTGCAGAGGGCGACAACCGGATTAAGCTGATTAGTCAAAACAATAGTGGTGTATGCGTGGCGCGTAATAGGGGTATCGATGAGGCCTCCGGTGATTGGGTGGCATTTGTTGATGCTGACGATATGCTGCCTATAAATGCAGTTAGGCTGTTGCTTGAATCCTCAGATGGCTGTAGCTTGGTTATCGGGGCTCTACTGAATGAGCATGGCGATTATTCGGGCAAGGCTATAAGCATCGACTGGAAAACAGCATGCTCTCTTAGCCTTGCATTTTGGGATAATGTTAATAAAGTTCCGTTTTCGAGCTTTACTAAAGGTGTTGTATTCCGAAGCGTTTGGGGAAAGATATTTAAGAAATCATTATTCCGGAATGGTTTTCTTAAATTTGAAGATGGCATTCGTTTCGGTGAAGACGCGTTGTTTATGGTAGATGCTTATCGTCTGGCTGAAAGTGTAAAAGTAGTGGACTCGGCGGTCTATTGCTATGTCAACAATAGTGATTCAGTAACGAGAAATACTGATATCTCGGCTATCGAGAGTGTTGATAATTTACTGATAAAACTATATGAGCTATGTCACGTGAATCCGGATTTAAGCGAACTATATAAGCAATCTGCAGTCAGGGAAGTCTTATCTTTGATTCGTAATTGTGCACGTTTGGAATCGAATCAGCTTTTTAAGCCTGTCTCTAATATGGTCTGCCAGTCGTATTTCAGCTATTTAATGGAAGGCTTTGCTTCTCACCGCTATTCACGTCGATTTATCTCTGAAGTGAAAAATCGCATTACGATCCGTCTTCTTCTTGCGAGGCGTGTTATGGCTGCAATTGGCTTTACTAAGTTTGTTTATGGGGTACGTTAATTGAATTTGACTAATGTGGAAAGATCATGGACTGAGATTATACGAGCAAATGCCGGGGCTGTACTGTTCAGCTTTGCTTTGGCTTTATTTTCAGTTTCCTATTATATTGGATCAGTAAATGCTACCAATGTGTTTGGGATTTCTCTTGCGGTGCTTTCGCTGGTCCTTGAGTTGTTTGCCTTAGCGTTTCTACTGCTGAAGCTTTTACTACAAAAGACTTCTCATGTGAAAGTGCTAGTTGGCTTGCTGCTGATTTTAATTTGCGTCGGGTCGCTGAAATCAAATAAAGCCCCTCAGATTATTTGGTTGGCGCTGTTTTGCCTTTGCGCTGAAGACGTCCCTGAATACTACATCTCAAGGTCTATTCTTGTATCGTCCGTCTTTATGCTATTGATGGTTGTTGGTCTCAATAGTGTCGGTGCCATTCCTTCTGTATTAATGTCGCGCGGTAGCAATTTTGTACGAAATTCGATGGGCTTTGCCCATCCTAATAATTTTGGACAGCTTTTGTTTATTGCTTATTCTGCTTCTATTTTTGAGCTGAAAGGCAGAAGCGGTCTTGCGGGCATCTTCTGTTTCGCAATTGCTTTTTTCGTAGCTGATTCAAAAACTTCTGCAGCAGGCATTTTCGTAATGGCCTTGTATTCGGTTATTTCATTCAGAAGCCCCCGTTCAAAACCATATGGGTCCCTATTTACTTTTTTACCGCTTTTTCTGGCGATTATTAGTATAGCCCTGCCCTTTATGTGGTCCCATGGTGCCAATAAATGTCTTGTTCAGCTTGATAATTTAATGACCAACCGGATTTTTTATTCCGCCTATTATTTTGAAAACTACCCTCTGACTGTTTTTGGTAATGACTTAACGGCCATAGTTTCGCTGCCGTCTGCAACGGGTGGTTATTTAATACAAACAAGAGTCATGCTTGACAATGCATATTGTCGACTACTTATTCAATACGGTTTGATCCCATTTACCGCGTTTGTTGCTTTCTATTGCGTAGCGATAAATAAAGCGCGTATTTCGGCCCACGTGACATTCATGGGCTTAGTCTTGTATTCCCTAATGGGGTTTGTTGAATGCGGAATGTTATATCCAGCATGTAATTTCTTTATGCTTATGGCGCTGCCCGCCTTTTCAGATAAGGGGCCCTGTCAATCCAGGGTGCCATCAAAGGATGTTGTGGAGATGGCTAAATAATGGCAAAAATTAATACTACCAAGTCAGACATTATATGGAACTATGTAAGCACTGTTCTTTCAATGGGGAGCAGCTTCCTTCTTCTTCCGTTTCTGCTTGCTTACTTATCTAACGCCGAACTTGGTCTCTGGTACACTTTTGTTGCCATTGGGAATTTAACGCTGTTATTTGAATTTGGCTTTACACCAACTTTTGCGAGAAATATTGTCTATTGTCTTAGCGGTGCGCGTAGCATTAGCAAGAGCGGCTACGATTCATCTCAAGTTGGTGATTCTGTAGACTATGAGCTGCTTGGCAAATTGATTAAAACATCCCGGATTGTTTACGCGTTAATTTCTTGCGTTGTCCTGATGCTTACCGCTACAGTTGGAACTGCCTACATTTCTTCAATTTCAAGTGCTATTGATCCCTTTTCTTGTTGGACCGCATGGTTAATTTTTTGTTTTGATGTGTTTTTTAATCTATTCTTTTTTCATTATACGACCTGCCTGAGAGGGTTCGGGGATATTTCCGCTGAAAGCAGGGCAAAGTCTTATGGTCGCATTGGGCAGCTTGTGGTTTCTGCGTTTTTGCTGTTTATGGGTTTTGGCATCATTGGCGCTGCCATCGGTTATCTGTTTAATGACATTGTGCTGAGATTTTTTTGCGGTCGCTTTCTGGAGGTTCACTCAGAGGCGATAAAAAAAGCAAACGATGCTTGTACGGGCGTTTCTATTTCTGAAATAAAAGAAACGTTTATTTCAGTGGCTTATTTGGCGTGGAGGGACGGCGTTGTTCAACTTTGCTGCTATGCTTCCACTCAGTTGAGTTCGCTGCTCTGCTCCTATTTTCTTGGTGTGGAGGTTAACTCCCAGTATTCATTAATTATTCAAGTTGGCGGTGCAATTTACGGGTTTGCCAGCGCCTACGTTCGATCTTTTATTCCAATGTTTCAATCTGCTTATGCTGGTGGCGAAGTTCAGACTGCACGAAAAATTATTGAAAAAAGTCTGTCTCTATATTGGATTTTAATTGTTGTATGCACGATCGGTGTCTGGTTTGTCGGCTTCCCAGTCTTGTTCCTAGTTAAGAAAGGTTTTTCCCCCGACGGGCTTCTTTATTTCGCCTTGGTTGTTTATCTTGCGGTTTGGAACCATCATTCATTGTGTTGTAATTACATTATCAGTACGAATGAAATCCCCTATCTCCCGGCTTATATAGTTTCGGCTATTGCAGGTTTTGTATTGTCGTATGTCTTAATTTCCTTTACTGGCATGGGCGTCTGGGCGCTTGTGGTTGGTAATGGGGCCGCTCAGCTTGCATATAATAATTGGAAATGGCCTATATACCTTGCGCGTAAATTCTCTTCCCATTATTTTGCGTTGATTAGAGCTGGTCTCATGCAGTGGTCCTGCGCATTGAAGAAATAAGTGTTAATCACTGCTTTAATGTGACTTATGATTTCGATCGCGCCGATAGTGCCGAGAAAGTGGTGTAGAGTCCGATCCGAAGTAAGTTGCATGGCGTTGGGGAGCAGAGCCTGCTCGGCAGATCACCATTTAGATGCAAGGCCTATAACCCGATCGCAAACCTCCAACGCAGCAGATCGATGTGTGACGATGATGGCGGTACGGCCGAGATTTCGCATGCGGCCCAGCATTTCTCGCTCGGTCTTGGGGTCGTGGGCCGATGTGCATTCATCGAGCAGGAGCACGGGGGGACTGGAGTAGACCGCACGCGCAACGGCAAGGTGTTGCTCCAGGTCTCCGTACCAGTTGTCGCTGGTGTCGTCCCAGGTTAGGTCCATCTGGCGCCATTTGCCGTCGATCTTTACGGCGTTCCAGGTGTGGCCGTTGCCGGTGATGCGGCCGTTGGCGATGCCCGCTGCGTCAAGGAGCTTGGAGTAGATGCGCTGGTAGCTCTCGCAGGTGCCCTGGTGGCGCGTGAGGCCGCTTTCGGCCGAGCACCAGTTGAGGCTGTGGTCGTACTCCAGCTGGTCGAGCGTCCAGTCGTGGAGCCACAGCGCCATGTCGTATTCCGAGCCGTCCGTCTCTTTCCTGCACTGGGCCACGGCGTTGTTGACGATCTGCGTGACGCTTGGGCGGGCGGCGTCGTTTACGGTCACCTCCGCCGTGGTACGCAGGTAGTAGATCCCCTTGTCGTTTTGGGGGTCGTTTCTGTCGTTGTCCATAAAGTAGAGGTGGATGCGGTACGTGCCCGATGCCGTGAAGTCGAAGGTAAAGTCGTGGCCCGCGGTGCCCAGGCTGTAGTAGCTGCCCCATGCCGGGCGCGACGGGTCGTAGACGCTTTCCTGGCTGCCGCCGTCCCAATAGGTGGGCACGTCCATGCGCGCCTTGGCCTGGGACGAGCCGTTGGTCTGGGTTACGTGGAAGGTCGTCGCGGTGCCCGCGGGGGCGTCGTTCCACGAGACGGTGAAGGTGACGCCGTTTTGGGTTGCCGTGGCGGAGTGGGCGTAGCCGGTTTGTGACGTGGCGGAGATCGCCTCGGGCGTGCCGTTGGCTTGGGCTCGGAGGGATGGGGTTGGGGTGTCGGTTGCGGCGGCGGTGCCGGTTGCGCTTTCCGTGTTAGTCGCGCTGATGCCGGTGGATGTTGCGGTGCTGTCCTCTACGGTATCTGCTGTCGCGATTGTGTCGGTGCCGTCTTCGGTCTTGCCTGTGCCGCTGTTCGTGGCATCGGATTGCGCCTGCTGCCCGGCTGTTGCCAGAGGCTGCGTGGTTTCTGCAATGGCTGCCATGGGCATCGTCGCGCTGACCATGGACGTGCACGCGATCGCGCAGAGCAGGTAGTAAAGGGGTCGTTTCATAGCGGAGCCTCTCGGTGAGCAGCCAATAGGGTCCGAAGGCAGCTCCAGGCCAGCACTCCGCACATATTTTGTTGGGGTTTATTTTACGGGAACCCCAGCCAACATCAGCGAACTTACTGGGGGATGTTGGGGAGGGGGAGTGGGCCCGATTTGGTCCCCGGCGACGCTCGGGCCCGTGCTAGGTTGGCTATACGCGATGCGGCAGCTTCAACATGAGGCCGTCTTGCGCCTCTTCGAGGCCCGGCACCGAGACCTTCCAGGAAAAGTCTGCGAGGCTGCCGCCTAGACTGATTGCGGCTGACGACCGGACAATAAGCGAGTGTCTCAACATGTTGGTCAAGCAAAATCTTTTGTTAATTTCGAACAGGTATTCGATATGTATGGGCTTTCACCGTGTGTAAACACGCGTAACCCAGTTTGAATTTATGCAGGTCAACAAAGCTTCCTCTAGGGTGGATTAGACGGCTCGCTTATTTCTGTTTATTTTGCTACAGAACTTTAATCGTATCTACCTGCTAAAACACAACATCTTGTGTTCAGTTTCAAAAAACAATACAGGATATAGATTGTGTTTGCGGCTACAATTACTTTAACGTGAAACGTCGTTTCCCCACTACAACTTAATTGATCGAAAGGAGCTGGATGGGATAGCTGTCAAAATTGAGGCCATGTTGATGGTCCACTAAGTTTATATAGGGGCGTGTGCGCTTATTGGTCAACAGCAGTATGCGCCCCAGTTTGTTCAAATCATTTCCAAATAGCTTTTCTTCAAGAACCTGACACTTGTGTGGCAGGGCGGGTTAGTCCGTAAAAAATTCGAGGGATGGCTTTTGGATTCTTGGAGGTGCGTAATTTTGGCCAATAACTATCTAGATAATCTTCTTGGGAAAATCTCTGCGTACGATCTGTTCAATGTGCTCATTCCGGGCGCACTTGTAACATATTCCGTCAGCCAGATGTCGATGGGCAGTTGTATTGACTGCTCTAACTGGCTAGCACTATTTGTGATGAGTTATGTTCTCGGTCTTATTGCGTCGCGGATTGGCTCTCTTTGCATTGAGCCGTTGGTCCGCAAAATGAAATCGACCGGAAAGCGGGACTATTCTGCCTTTGCGTATGCTCAGAAACGCGATCCAAAGGTCGAGCAGCTCTTAATGATTTCAAACATGTATCGCAGCCTGGCGGGGGCTGGTGTTCTGCTCGTCATTATCCTGCTTGCGTCATTGTTGCCGGAATCTCATTGGCTTCCTGCGGCGCTGTGCTCTTTTGTCGCCTTATTTGTTGCTTCCTGGGTCAAGCAAGAGCGGTATGTGGAAAAACGAATCAACTTCAATCTTGAGGAACGTGATAATCATGAGCGAGATTAAGTCTCTGTCCGTTGGTAACGGCGATTTGTTTTATATCAATCACAATACTGATAACTTCAGCATGATTGATTGTAATATTACCGATGAGCGTAAATCGGAAATCCTTGATGAGGTCAAAAACCTCGCAGGGAAAAAGGATATCGTTCGTTTTATTAGTACGCATCCGGACCAAGATCATATTCAGGGCATTGAGTATCTTGATGAACTGGGGCTTATCCCGAATTTTTATTGTGTTGACAATAATGTTTCCAAGTCCCCGGAGACCAAGAGTTTTAAAAAGTATAAAGAGTTGAAGAGCTCGTCGCGCGCTTACAAGATTAGCAAGGGGTGTAGGCGCAAATGGATGAACGTATCTGATGCGGAGAGCGGCTCTGCTGGGATTAGCGTCCTCTGGCCCGATGTGACAAACGAGACCTTCCAGAATGCTCGGCGAGATGCTGAAAACTCTGACAAACCCAATAATATTAGTCCCGCGATTGTCTACTCGCTTGAAGATGGTGTCCGTGCACTTTGGCTTGGTGACATGGAGAATGACTATATGGCTGCGATCGAAGACGACATCGAGCTTTCGCCTGTGGACATTCTCTTTGCGCCGCATCATGGACGGAAGTCCGGTCGCGTTCCTAAGACATGGCTAGATAAGTTGGAGCCTCGGTTGATCGTTGTGGGAGAGGCCCCTTCAGACGAGCTTGAGTATTACTCGAATTACAACACTCTGACGCAGAATAGCGCTGACGATATTTTGTTCTGTTGCGAGACCGGTAAGACTCATGTTTACGTTGGATCTCCTTCTTACAGCGTCCATTTCTTGGGTGATGACCCTAATGCTCCGCGAGTGAAGGGCGTGCTGCATTATTTGGGCTCTTTTGATTGCGGTGACCGTTAGCCTCTCGGTTGCCTGCTACCGCTTCCTTCGTCTAGATTGTATTTATGGTCTGTCTGCACTTTTGCCGGACAGCCTAGACGTGCCCTTCCGTCTCATTGAGATGGTGTAGGATATCGATCTGTAATACAAAAGCTCTTCCGGAGCTTTAAGGGTGACGCTTTCGACAAGAGAGTGTTGCCCTTTTTTCATGCATGTAATGTTTGACGTGCTGGCTAAGCGCCATTCAGGCAATGGAATGCTTGAGTGTGGGTGGTTTGACACTTTAAGTCTGCTGTCGCGGCTGCAGCAAGCGCTTGATTTAGCATACTTAAAGTCTATAATCAAAGAAAAACTCTGATATCCTTTTTAAAACAATGAAAGGAATGTTGAGGACAATGCTTTGCCAGTTCACCTTCAGGAACTATAGATCCTATCGCGACGAGGCGGAGCTTTCCATGCAGGCGACTCCGATGAAGGAGTTTGATCGTTCCCTCATCGAGTGCACAGATGGGCAGAGTTTCCTTCCGGTGGCTGCGGTGTACGGGCCCAACGCCGGCGGCAAGTCTAACCTGCTTGAGGCTCTCGACTACGTTCGTTCGGCGGTGGCCAGACCGATCAGATTACTGTCCGCCAGCGCTGATGAACCAGAGGGTGATCGTCCATCGATACCCCGTTGTTCTGCGTTCGGGTTCGATGACGTGTCTGCTGCCGAGCCCACTGAGTTCGAGCTCTACTACCGCGCCGGCGACCACGAGTACCGCTATGCCTTGTCCGTACACGCCGATGAGATCGTGTCCGAAGGGCTGTGGCGGCGTAAATTGGGAGCGTCGCGTACGGCGATGCTGTTCGAGCGCGAGGGTGCAGAGGTTTCGCTCGGTCCCACGCTGCGCAAGCTTGTGATGGCAGCGAAGTTCAACCCTAGTCTGCCGTACCTATCGTTCCTTTGCATCAACTTTGATGTGCCGGTGGTCAAGGAGGCGGCCAGCTGGTTTCTCAACTCAGTGTTTCTGAACTATAACAGTTCCTATCTGGAGCGGATGCTCGAACAGTTGCTCAACGAGGATGATTCGCCCGAGGTCACGCGTTTTCTGCGCGCCGTTGATGTGCGTATCGATGGCTTCAGAGTGGAGAGGGCGCCGGAATGGCGCGGCCAGCGCGTCTTCGTGAGGCACGAGGTGAGCGGCAAGGCGTACGAGTTGCGTTTATCCGAGGAATCTGCCGGCACCCAGAAGCTCATGGGGTTGGCTGCGTATCTGATGACAGCGCTTGAGCGTGGAGGCACCGTTGTGGTAGACGAGCTCGACGCCAAACTGCACCCGAAGCTTCTTCGATATGTGATTCTGCTGTTTAAGGATCCTGAGGTCAACAAGAGTGGCGCGCAGCTCATCTTCTCGTCCCAGGACGTGTCAACCATGCGAAACGACGTGTTCCGCCGCGACGAGATATGGTTCGCTGCGCGCGGCGAGGGGGAGGCGAGCCAACTGTGGTCTCTCGCCGACATCCACGAGGCAAACGGTAATCTGGTAAGCAAGAACGCGGCTTTCGACAAGCAATACCTGTCCGGTCGCTACGGCGCCGATCCGTATCTCACCCGCATCGAGGAGTGGGATTAGCATGGTGGCGAAGAAGTCGAAGGGCTGGCGCAGTGGCAAGCGCGAGGGCCGCTCGCGCATGGTTCAGATGACACGTCATCTCGTAGTGAGCGAGGGCAAGGAGACCGAGCCTCGCTACTTTGAGGGTGTGCGTGCGGCGTTGGGCGCGGCGAATGAGCGCAAGGTTGCCATTGTCGTTAAGGGAACCGGCAAACACACGCTTGACCTGTTTGACTTCGCCGTCGAACACTGCCGCTATGCGCCCGAGACGTTCGATCACGTGTGGCTCGTGTATGACAAGGATGACTTCCCTGCGTCCGACTTCGACGCGATGGAGCGTAAATGCGACGAGCTCTCCGATGGTTCGAGGACCTTCCATGCGTTGTGGTCGAACCCCTGCTTCGAGCTTTGGCCGCTTCTGCACTTTCGCTACACGACCGCGCATATGTCCGCGTCCGACTGCCAGCATGCTCTCGCGCAGGAGATGTCGAAGAACTTGGGCATCGAGTACCGCAAGAACCTGGACGGGATGTTTGGGGCAGTGGATGATAGGCGAGGCGAAGCATTGCAGCGTGCTGGGCGCCTCGTCGCGTACCATAGGGAACTGGGTAACATTAAGCCATCTGCGCAAAACCCTGCAACTAAGGTGGGCGAAATTTTCGATGTAATCGGGCCGTATCTGGTTGGCTAGGCGAGTCGCTGGATTGGCTTTCCGGTTAGTGCGATTGGCGGATTGTACTGCGCTATTGCGAGTCCGGTGCGTAGGAGAAGTGCGGGGAAAATCGAAACTCGCCGAGCGCACACCGATTTTTGCCAACAAAACTGCAGGTCGCGGATGCTCAAAACAGGGGCCTGTTTGACAGATCTCGGTTTTGTCACCGCACTTCTGGATTGGGTGCTCATTTAGCACTCTCGATGTCCCCACATCCCCTAAAAAAGTTCTTAAAACAGCCTTAAAGGCGCCCCAGCTCGCGTTGACAGCGTAAAATACGCATGTTTGACTATGACTAAAGTGGATTTTAGGGGAGGGGTGCGCTATGGAGGTGCTGGTTGTTGGCAACACCGCATATGTTGACGATGACTTTTGCGCCAAGGCGTTCCCCGGGGACCACGTTAAGGTCGTCGCTGCTGCGGAAGCGCGCCGCGATGAGTCGTCGCCTCATGCTTCGTGGAAAGAGCTCCTCCTGCACTTGGAGCAGGCCTACGAGTTCGACCGCGTGGTCTACCTGTCTAATTACCTTACCCCGCATACCGACTCCGTGGGCGATATCGAGCTGCTGCGCACGGTCTTTCGTGCGTGCGCGGGTCGCCGGGTCCAACTGCTGTATGTAGCGGGGCCCGCGGGTGCCGAGGGCGCCGCCGATGCCGCGGGGCGAACGGGCAAGGGCATTATCGCGCACGCAGCCAACGACCTGTGCCGCTACTACGCTGCTCGCGAGGGCGTTCAGACCAAGATCCTGCGCGTGCCGTTCCTGTATACCGCGTCTGCCGCGCTGGAGGACCCGTTTTTGGTGCCGCTGTTCGACGCGTGCTCAACCGGATCGGTTGCTCTGCAGGGCGCGCAGGATGCGGCGTTTCCCCTGCTGTGTGCCGAGGAGCTTGCGGTGCTGGTACGCCGTATCTTCGACAGCTGGGATGGTAACTTTGAGACGCTCGATATTGCCGATACCTTCCATCACACGGCGGGTGAGGTGGGCGAGGCTCTCAAGGCGCTGTTCCTAGGGCTCTCGGTTGCCTATGGCGATTCTGCTGGCTACGCCATGCCCGTCAGCGACATCGTTCGCGTTCGTTATGGTTGGTTTCAGCGCTACGACCTGATGCGCGATCTTTCGACCATTCAGGCTCGTTGGGATGCCGGTCGCGCGAAGAAGGTCAACCCCTTGCGTGCCGCCATCGACCGCATCCAAATGCGCACGCTGCCTATTAAATGTCTGGAGACGGCAGCCGCCTGGGTCCTTTTCGAGGTGCTGGAGCACCTGTTCTCCCAATCGGCCCAGCTCAACGTGCTCGATTATCGCCTGCTCTACGTGGTGCTGATCGGCACGCTGTATGGCTTGGACTTTGGCTTGGTCGCGGCACTGCTGGCTTCGATTGGCCTGGCGGCGAGCTACTTTACCCAGTATGGCTATACCTTCCAGGGTCTCTTTTACGAGCCGTCCAACTGGCTGCCGTTTATTGCGTACTTTGTGGTGGGTGCCGTGTGCGGCTATGTGCAGCTGCGCAACAGCGAAGCCATTAGGGCGGAGCGCGATCAAAACGAGCTCGTGCGCAACCGCAATACGTTCCTTACGCAGCTCTACCACGACGCGATCGAGGACAAACGCGCGTACAGACGCCAGATCGTGGGTCGCCACGACAGCTTTGGCAAGATCTTTGCCGTGACGCAGGAGCTCGACGTACTCAACCCACGCGACATCTATCGCAAGTGCTGCGAGCTTCTGGGCGAGATCCTCGAGAACGATTCGGTGGCGATCTACCATGTTTCGGGCGGGGCATTTGCACGCCTGGTGGCAGCAAGTCCCGCGATTGCCGAAGATGCCGCACGCTCGCTCACGCTTGAGCAGCTTGCACCTCTTTTGGGCGACGGGGGCCGTTCGAACCTGTGGGTGAACCGCGAGCTGACGCCGGGGCTTCCCATGTTTGGATACACGATCGAGCGCGACGGGGCACCCGCCGTGTTGATCTTTGTGCGTCGTGCGGCCGAAAACCAAATGACTCTCTATTATCAAAACCTGTTCCGCATCTTGTGCGGGCTGGTCGAAAGCGCGCTGGGCCGTGCCTTTGACTATGAGGCGGTGGCGCAGGATAAACGCTGCGTTGACGGCACTTGCGTGCTCAAGCAGGCTGCCTTTGGCCAAGAGCTCGCGGCGGAGCAGGCGCTCGCAGATAGCAAGATGGGGAGTTTTTTGCTCCTGCGCGTGGTACCGGGCATGGAGCCTGTCGGCGAGCTGGTGGGCGCAATCGGGTCGGCAATCCGCGAGAGCGACGCGGCGGGCTTGGTCGACGGCGACGTGCTCTACCTGCTTATGCGCCAGGCAAAGGCGTGCGATCTGCCCATTATCCGCGAGCGCCTGAGCGCAAAGCAGATTGCGGTGGAGCCCGTCGATGGCGAGGACATCGTGGCGCTGTTGCAACACATCTCTTACACCGGTGACGGTGAGGGGGGTGCCGCTTGATCTCGCTTGTCGTTGCTGCCGTCTTGCTGCTGATTCATGCGCTGGTTTGCCTGATGCTGTGGACGCTCATGAAGCTGGGCCTGCTGCCGGTGCGCGGGCATATGCTGGCTGTGATAGTGCTGGTGCCGCTGTGGGGCCCGTTGCTGGTGGTTCTGCTATCTGTCCGCAGCGCGGTGTTTTGCGAGGGGCTGAAAGAGTCTGCGCTGGAGTCGCTGCGCTTCAACGACGACCTGCATCGCAGCATCTTGGTGCACGACCGTGACGCCGATGCGGGCGTGGTCCCGCTCGAGGAGGCGCTCATCGTCAACGACCCGGCATACCGGCGCCGCCTAATGCTCTCTATGCTCACCGAGGAGCCCGACGCGTACCTGGCGCAGCTGCAGGCGGCTAAGCTTAACGACGACGTTGAGGTGGCGCACTATGCCGCGACGGCGGTGGCGCAGATCTCCAAGGAGTCCGACCTTAAACTGCAGCAGCTGGAGCGTGCCTTTAAGACGGACCCGAGTGCGCAAAACCTCAACGAATACTGCGATTTTCTTGGTGAATACTTGGGCTCGGGCTTGGCCGAGGGGCGCGTGGCTCAGATTCAGCGCCAACAGTACGCGCGCCTGCTTGCGCGTCGCTGCGAGCGCGAGGATACCCTTGAGCTGCGCATTCGATACGCGACGACGCTGGCCGATGTCGGACAGATCGACGAGGCGCAGGCCGTGACCGATCAGTTGGTTCTCGACGTGCCCGAGGAGCAGGAGGTTTGGATGCTTTGCCTGCGCCTTGCCGTGATGCGCCGCGATGGTGACGAGGTTCACCGTGTGATCGATGCGATTGACAAGCAGCATGTGTATTTGAGCGCCGACAACCGCGAAAAGTTGGCGTTTTGGCGCGACGGGGAGGAGGCCGGATGAGTGTGGCGCAACATATCCGCGACCGTGCAGGCCGCTTTCGTTGGATGGGACTCCTCGTGGTGTGGGCGGTCTATATTGCCATGGCCGCCGTGCTGCTGATCGAACGCGCCGGCGTGCAGTACAGTGCGGGCCAGCATAAGCTGGGGATGCTTGCCGCCAACGATGCGGTGCCGGCCTCCTCGGCAATCTTTGGCCAAAAGCCCACGTGCCTGGTCATTACCGATTCCGATCAAGCTGGCGTCGAGGACGTAAAGGAACAGTTCGACCAGATTTTGCTGGACATGAAGATCGCGCACCGCGACGTGGACCTTGCTCTGGATGGTGCGGATGCCATTCCCTCGCTGACCTCCTTCGATCGCGTGATTTTGCTCATGCCGTCGCTCGATGGGCTCGGTACGCACCTGAGCGACATTATGGGTTGGGTGAGTGCTGGCGGTTCTCTTATGCTCGCCATGCCGCCGGATAACTCGAGCTATCTGCAAGTGATTGCCTCCAAGCTTGGCATTGAATCGGCCGGATATGACTATGTAAAAGCCGAAAGCATTGTGCCGAGTGAGGACTTTATGCTGGGCGGGGGAGAGCGCTACGAGTTCTCGGATCCCTTCGATTCTTCGCTCTCGGTTTCATTGCGCGAAACGGCGCACGTCTGGGCAAAGACCGGTGACGCGGGCACGCCGCTCATTTGGTCTAACGATTGCGGCAGTGGTCACACCGTGGTGTGCAACATTGGCATCTACGACAAGGTCATGCGTGGGTTCTATGCTTCGGCCATAAGCTTGCTGGGTGAAGCCACGGCCTATCCGGTCATCAACAGCGCCGTGTTCTATTTGGACGACTTTCCCAGCCCTGTGCCCTCGGGCGACGGCACCTACATCAAGCGCGACTACGGGCTTTCCGTCGCCGATTTTTATGTCAAGGTCTGGTGGCCCGATCTGCAAAAGCTCGCGCAAAAATACGGCATTCGCTATACCGGCGTGATGATCGAAAACTACGAGGACGCGGTCAACCAGACCGAGCCCGCGCGCCAGGCCGATACCACGCAGTTCCGCTACTTTGGCGGCATGCTGCTGCAGATGGGCGGAGAGCTGGGCTTTCACGGCTACAACCATCAGCCGCTTGCGCTCTGGGACACCGACTATGGTACGTTGTACGTCTACAAGACGTGGAAAAACAAGGAAACGCTCGTCGCTTCGCTCAACGAGCTTATAGCCTTCCAGGACGAGGTGCTGCCCAACGCGCACGGCTCGGTCTACGTGCCACCGTCGAATATCCTTTCGGCCCGCGCGCGCAAGCTTATCGGTACCGATGTTCCGCGCATTAAGACCATTGCCAGCACGTATTTTGAGGATGGCACCGACCTGCCGTACGTGCAGGAGTTTGGCGTGGCGAGCGATGGCATTGTGGAGCAGCCACGTATTGTCTCGGGCGGCATGGTCGACGATTCTTATATGCGCCTGGCAGCCGTGTCCGAGCTCAACATGCACTACGTGAGCACGCACTTTATGCACCCGGACGACCTTTTGGACCCCGATCGCGGTGCCAAGGAGGGCTGGGAGGTCTACAAGGGCGGCCTGGTCGACTACCTGGAGTGGCTTACCAAATCCGCGCCCGACCTGCGGCACCAGACGGCGTCGGAGTGCTCCGGCGCCATCCAGCGCTTTTCGTCGGTTACGGTAAGCGTGGATACAAGTGCAGATGCCTGGACGCTCAACCTGGACAACTTTCACGACGAGGCTTGGCTCATGTTCCGCGCCAATAATGGCGAGCCGGGTGCGGTGACGGGTGGCGAACTGACGCACCTTACGGGCAATCTGTATCTGCTCAAGGCAAATGATAAGACCGTGACGATCGAGCGCAAGGAGGGTGGCGATAAATGAGAATCTGCTTGGTACTCGAGGGTTGCTACCCCTATGTGCACGGCGGCGTATCTACCTGGATGCATGGCTACATTACGGCCATGCCCGAGCACGAGTTTGTGCTGTGGGTGATCGGCGCGCATGCTGCCGACCGTGGCAAGTTTGTCTACGAGCTGCCCGGCAACGTGGTCGAGGTGCACGAGGTGTTCCTGGACGATGCCCTGCGGCTTTCGGGCGAGCAACATGAAGCCAGTTTTAACGACCGTGAGCGCGAGGCGCTACGCCGTCTGGTTTCGCTCTCCAATCCGGACTGGGACGTGTTATTCGATATCTTCCACCGCCGTCGCGTGCATCCGCTCTCGTTTTTGCAGAGCCGCACGTTTATGGATATCTTTCGTGACGTGTGCCTGGCCGAGTATCCCTACACGCCCTTTGCCGATGCATTCCACACCATGCGCTCCATGTTGCTGCCCGTGCTCTACCTGTTGGGCAGCGAGGTGCCGGTGGCCGATATGTACCATGCCATCTCGACCGGCTACGGTGGCCTGCTCGCCTGCCTGGGCTCAAGCGTTCACCATGCGCCGGTGCTGCTGACCGAGCATGGCATCTATACCCGCGAGCGCGAGGAAGAGATCATTCGCGCCGATTGGGTGGTGCCGTCGTTTAAGGACCGCTGGATCCGCTTTTTCTACCTGCTTTCGGAGGAGATCTACCGCCGCGCCTTCCGCGTGACGAGTTTGTTCCATAACGCCCGCAAGACGCAGATTGATATGGGCTGCGATGCGGACAAATGCCTGGTCATCCCCAACGGCATCCAGTTCGATCGCTTTAAGGATATTCCCTTAAAGACCGATGACGGCTGGGTGGATATTGGCGCGGTGGTGCGCCTTGCGCCCATCAAGGATGTCAAGACCATGATCTATGCCTTCTTTGAGCTGCACGAGCGCCTGCCCAAGGTGCGCCTGCACATCATGGGCGGCGTGGACGACGAGGAGTACGGCGCCGAGTGCCACGCGCTGGTCGAAACCCTGGGCGTGCGCGACCTGATCTTTACCGGCCGCGTCAACGTGGTCGAGTACATGGAAAAGCTCGACTTTACCATTTTGACGAGCATCTCCGAGGGCCAGCCGCTCAGCGTGCTGGAGTCGCTTGCAGCGCGCCGTCCCTGCGTGACGACCGAGGTGGGCTGCTGTCGCGAGCTTCTCGAAGGCGCCCCGGGCGACGACTTTGGCGTGGCGGGTTTTGTGACGCCGCCTATGTATCGCAAGGGCTTGGCCGATGCCATGGAACGCATGTGCACAAGCCGCGCTCGTCGCATTGAGATGGGGGAGCGCGGCCAGCGTCGCGTTGCCACGTACTTCTTGCACGAGCAGATGCTCGCCAACTATCGCGCGCTGTACGACGAGACGGCGCAAGCGTTTGACCTGCCCAGAGAGGGGGAGTAGCCGGTGGCCGGAATCGGTTTTGAGCTCAAGCGCCTGTTTAGGCGCAAGGGTCTGTTTGCCACGATGCGCGCCTATGGCTACGCTGGCATTGTGTGCACGGGCCCCATGCTGCTGGGCGTGCTGCTCCAGGTGGGTATCTTGGTGCTGTGCGGTCTGTGGGGTGTGGGCCGTGCCAACCAAGATCTGCTGGTGTGCATGGTGACCTATACGCTGCTGGCGTCGCTCACGCTCACGAGTTTTTTCTCTATGCCGGTCACGCGCTTTTTGGCCGATATGCTTTTTGCCGAGCGCGAGGATGAGATCCTGCCTTCGTTTTGGGGCTCCAACGCCATCATGCTCGTTGCGGGCACGGTGCTCTACGGCGTCTTTTTGCTGTTCTCGGGCGCCACGCTGCTGCAGGGGCTGCTGTGCCTGTGGCTGTTCAATATTATGATCGTCAACTGGAACGGCATGAGTTACCTCACGGCCATCAAGGATTACCGCGGTATCCTTTGCAGCTTTGCGGCTGCCATTGGCGTGGCGTGCCTGTGCGCCCTGGCCGCGCTGGCGCTGGGACTGCCGCCGGTCGAGGGCCTTTTGGCGTCAATTGCTCTGGGCTATGGCGTCATGCTCGCCTGGGACGTGGTACTGCTGTACCGGTTTTTTCCGCAGAGCGAACGCAGCCCCTGGCTGTATTTACGGTGGCTTGATCAGTTTATGCCGTTGGCGCTCACGGGCTTGTTTACCAACCTGGGCCTCTTTGCGCACTTGGTGATAATTTGGGCCGGTCCCATTGGCGTGCAGGTCAAGGGCTTGTTTTATGGTGCGCCCTACCACGATGTGCCGGCGCTTATCGCGTTTTTGACGATCCTGGTCACGTCCGTCAACTTTGTGGTCTCGGTCGAGGTCAATTTCTATCCGCGCTACCGCGACTACTACAGCCTGTTCAACGACGGTGGTGTGGTGGGCGACATTGTGGTGGCCGAGGAGGAAATGCTTGCCACGCTCAACCGAGAACTGCGGTTTTGTGCGCTCAAGCAACTGTTTGTGACGGCGGCGGTCATTTCGCTCGAGACCACGGTGCTGTCGGCCCTACCGTTGGGCTTTAACAACCTGATGCACGGGTATTTTCGCACGCTGTGCGTGGGCTACGGCCTGTATGCAGTGGGCAACACGATCCTGCTGATCTTGCTGTACTTTACCGACTACAAGGGGGCCGTGCTGGCCTCGGGCCTGTTTGCCGGTGTGGCCGGGCTGGCGACCGCCGTGTCGTTGCTTTTGCCGCAGCAGTTTTACGGCTTTGGCTTTTTGTTGGGTGCAGCGGTGTTTTTTATCGTGGCGCTGCTGCGGCTCGATACCTATACCGCCAACTTACCGTATCGTATCCTGAGCCAGCAGCCTATTGTGGCGACCGTCAAAACGGGTCGCTTTACACAGCTGGGCCGCTTGCTCGACCGTGCCGAGCAGCGCTATGAGGAAGGTCGCCATAAGGGTGAGCCACATGGCGCGTTTGAGCGCGCAGTAGTTCACGTGTATCGCAAGCATTGGGGAGGTTCTGATGACCGATAGGATGATGTCTCGTCGTCGCCTGTTTGAGGCGGCTGCCGGTGCGCTGTTGCTTTCGGGCTGCTCGGTGCAGGAAGACTCCTCGACCAAAAAGGTCAAAAAGCAGGACAAGATTAAAAAGGCCGAGGCCTCCGACCAGTCCAAGCACCTGCGCGATAAGGACGAGCTGTACGAGGTTTACGACGACTCGGGCATTGTGACCATGTACCTAACGGTCTCGCGCGGCAACAGCTCCGAGAACACGGACCACAGCTGGGCCGAGATCAGCACGTACTCGGTGTATGACTATGCCGACATGGGTGTGACGCGCTATCAGGTTATGGGCCTGCTGCAGCCGGGCGACGAAGAGGGCCCAGTTGCCGGCGAGGTTGGCTATGGCGAGGAAGCGCCCAATGCCACCGTGCAGGTGCGCGGCCAGACGTCGAGCTCCTATACGCAGAAGAACTACAAGGTGGAGCTCAAAAAAGGAAAAGGTACCTGGCGCCAGCAGCGTGCGATTGCGCTCAACAAGCACATGGGCGAGGGTATGCGTTTTCGCAACAAGATGGCCTATGACCTTATCCGCGGGATTCCCCAGATGATGGGCCTGCGCACGCAGTTTGTGCATCTGTGGGTGTGCGACCAGACCGAAAAGTCAAACGATACCTTTGAGGACTACGGCCTGTTTACGCAGGTGGAGCAGCTCAACAAGACGGCGCTTAAGGCACATGGCCTAGATAAGAGCGGGCACCTGTACAAGGTGAACAGCTTTGATTTCCATCGCTACGAGGACACCATTAAGCTTGCCGATGATCCCGACTACAACCAGGCAAGCTTTGAAGGCATGCTCGAGATTAAGGGCGATACGGACCACACCAAGCTCATCGAGATGCTCGATGCGCTCAACGACGAATCGCAAAAGATCGATGACGTGCTCGACACCTACTTTGATACCGAGAACCTGGTCTATTGGTTGGCGTTTCAGATCCTGACGGGCAACTGCGATACGCAGAACCGTAACTGCTATCTGTACAGCCCGCTTAACTCCAAGGTCTGGTATATCCTGGATTGGGATAACGACGGCATGCTGCGTAAGCTGGAGCTTTCTCTTACCGGGTTTTCGGACTACGCGAGCTGGGAACGCGGCGTGAGCAACTACTGGGGCAACGTGCTGTTTAACCGCGCGTTGCGCAGCAAGTCGTTCCGCAGCGAACTCGACCGTGCCGTCAAGGACTTGCGCTCGTATTTGACCGAGACTCGCCTGACCAAGATGATCAAGCACTACCGCGAGGTGACTGAATCCCTGGTCTTCGCTTCGCCCGATATCGATAATCTGCCTGTCACCAAGGACCAATACGAGCAGATTGCCGCGGCGATTCCTTCCGAGATCGAGGAGAACTATCAGAGCTTTCGCGAGAGCTATAAAAAGCCCATGCCGTTCTACATTGGCGTGCCGCAGATCGATAACGGTAAGCTGCGCGTGAATTGGGATGCGTCGTACGACTTTAAGGCGCGCGACATTCGCTATACCGTGGAGCTTGCGCGCGACTATGCCATAAGCGACGTGGTCTTTAAGGCCGAGGACGTGCTGCTGCCCGAGGTGACCTGCGATGCGCCCGATACCGGCCAGTATTTTGTTCGCGTGCGTGCCACCAACTCCGACGGCTATACGCAAGATGCGTTTGACTACTATGTTACCGACGATGGCAAACAGTACGGGATGAAGTGTTTTTACGTGCAGGACGGCGGCAAGGTCGTGGAGGACACGTATGAGGAGGGCTAGCGCGCTGCTTGAGCGCCTGGCGGCACCTCCCATGCGTACCACGCAGGAGCGTTACCGCCACGAGCTCAAATACCTCATCAACGAGGGCGAGCACGCCGCGCTGGCCTGCCGCATGGCGCCGGTGTTTAAGCTGGACAAGCATGCGCGGGCGGGCGGTTACACCATTCGCAGCCTGTACTTTGACGACTACTGCAACTCGGCCTACGAGGAAAAAGACGCCGGCATTCTCATGCGCAAAAAGTATCGCGTGCGCATCTATAACGGCAGCGACAAGGTGATTAAGCTCGAGCGCAAAAAGAAGTACGGCAGCTGGATCTACAAGGAGGACGCGCCGCTCACGCGCGACGAGTTTGAGCAGATCCTAGCCGGCGACTACGACTTTTTGCTGCGGAGCCACCATCAACTCTGCCGTGAGTTCTACATCGAGTGCATCTGCAACATGATGCGCCCGCGGACCATCGTGGATTACGAGCGCGAGCCGTGGGTGATGGACGAGGGCACTGTGCGCATTACGTTTGACATGAACGTTCGTGCGGCGGTGGGAAGCTTCGATATTTTTGACGTGACCTTGCCCGCGCTGCCCGTGCTGGAGCCGGGCAAGCTGGTGATGGAGGTCAAATTTACGGAGTTTTGCCCGCAGCTGGTGCGCGATATGGTGCCGCCGGGGGCGGCGGAGCTCACAGCTGTCTCCAAGTACTGCCTGTGTTACGAAAAGACCGCCTACTTGTGCGGCTTTAACTACTGGGAATCGGATTTTGAGAACCGAGGGGATATTTAGACCATGAGCACCAGGGACTTTTTTAAGAACTCCGTCTTGGAGGCGTTTGGCCAGGT
>CALDWI010000076.1 GCA_937923795.1 uncultured Collinsella sp. | reverse complement strand
GGCCTCTGAAGGCCCAAGCAGGAACTATTCCACCGCAACTTATTTTGGGGGAGAGGATACAAGCTGGGCATACAATGGGTGGCGTTGCGTGAAGGATTTCCGGGAGGCTGTTATGTGGGCATACGAGACGACGTTCTATCAGATCTATCCGCTGGGCTTTTGCGGGGCTCCGCGCGAAAACGCCGCGCCCGTTGCCGAGGATGAGCTTGCCCAGGCTGCCAACGCCGCGCCCAACCCCGATGCGCCCATCATGAAAATCGCCCAATGGGCCGACTACCTGCAAGAACTCGGTATTGGCGCTGTGCTGATCAACCCGCCACTCGAGTCCGATAGCCACGGCTATGATACGCGCAGCCTGCGTCATATCGACCGTCGCCTGGGTGGGGATGCCGACTTTGCCGCCGTGTGCGAGACGCTGCACGACCATGGCATCCGCGTGGTGCTCGATGCCGTCTTCAACCACGTCGGTCGCGGTTTTTGGGCCTTCCGCGACGTGCAGGAGCGCAAGTGGGACTCGCCGTACAAGGACTGGTTCCACATCAGCTTTGACGGTGACTCGTGCTACGGCGACGGCTTTTGGTACGAGGGCTGGGAAGACCATTTTGAGCTCGTGAAGCTCAACCTGCAAAACCCCGCCGTTGTCGATTACCTGCTCGAGTCCGTGCGCCGCTGGGCCGAGGTCTTCGGCGTCGACGGCCTGCGCCTGGACGTCGCCTATATGCTCGATCGCGATTTTATGCGCCGCCTGCATACTTTTACCCGTGAGCTCAAGTCCGACTTTGTGCTGATCGGTGAGACGCTCCACGGCGACTACAACCAGATTGTCAACGACGAGATGCTCGACTCCTGCACCAACTACGAGTGCTACAAGGGCCTGTACTCCAGCTTTAATTCGATCAACATGTTCGAGATTGCCCACTCTCTTCATCGCCAGTTTGGCGGTGACCCGTGGTGCATCTACCGCGGCAAACACCTGCTGTCGTTTGTCGACAACCACGATGTGCCGCGCCTGGCGAGCATCCTCACTGACAAGTCCTGCCTGCGCCCCGCCTATGGCATGCTGTTTGGCATGCCGGGCATCCCGTGCGTCTACTACGGCAGCGAGTGGGGAATTGCTGGCGAAAAGGGCGGCCCCGATGGCGACTGGGCGCTGCGACCTGCGCTCGATGAGCCTGCGTCCAACGAGCTGACGGCTTTCATCAAGCAGCTCATGCACCTGCGCTCGGCCGACGACGCGGCGGCCCGTGCTCTCAACTACGGTGCCTATCGCAACGTGGTGATCCAGAACAAGCAGCTGCTGTTCGAGCGCGCCTGCGACGACGCGACGGTGCTTGTGGCGGTCAATGCCGTGAACGAGCCCTATACCTTTGGAGCCGGCGAACTCAACGGCTCCTTCGTCGACCTGCTTGCCGACGATGCTCCCACGGTCGAGCTGCCGGGCTCTCTTGAGCTTGCACCCTACGAGGTGCGCTATCTGTTGAGGGTCTAGATCGTGGCTGCGTCCGACGAGGGCTATCAACATATTGAGCATGGGTTTGAGCCCGTGTTTGACGAGCGCTCGCGCGTTTTGGTGCTGGGGTCGTTTCCCTCGGTGCTTTCGCGCGCCAATGCCTTTTATTACGGCAATCCTCAGAATCGCTTTTGGCGCGTGATGGCCGCGTGCCTCGGTGTGCCCGTGCCGCCCAACGAGGGCGACCCTTTGGCAAGCGGTGAGCCCGCGACGCTCGACGTCTCGATTGCCGCCAAGCGGGCCATGCTGCTGAACGGCGGCGTAGCCCTGTGGGATGTGATTGAGAGCTGCGACATTAAGGGCTCGAGTGATGCCAGCATTAAAAACGTTGTGCCGGCACATATCGAGTGCATTACCGACATGGCTCCCATTGAGCAGGTGATATGCAACGGCGGTACAGCTGGCCGGCTCTACAAGCGCTATCTACAAGAACGCACCGGGCTACCGGCCATCGTTCTGCCGTCGACAAGTCCCGCCAATGCGGCATGGCGCCTGGAACGCCTTGTCGAGCGCTGGCGCGAGGCCGTTGAATGGGGCGCTCTGTAATTTAGATATCTGATTAGGCGCGGCTGCCGAGGCGTTTCATGATGGCATGCCATATCGGTGCGGGCAGCGCGGGCCTGGCGCGCACCATGCCGTCGGCATCGACGCCACCGGCATTGCCACCGCCAAGCAGCTGCGCATACTCAATGGAGCAGCCCATGCGAACGGCGCCCACAAGCTTATCCATCGCTTCGGAAAATGGCCGGCGCAAGAGGCCCATACGCGGGGAGTGGCGAAGCGCCGCAATACCGCTGCCGGCACAGACGACAACGCCGCCACACCACAATTGGTCGTGGCACTCACATGCCTTGTGCAGACGAACGGCGGTCCCGCGCGCCTGCTTCGCGCCCTCTTGTGCGGCTCGAATCGCGGCATAGACGCGCGTTCCCGTACCGCCAAAGCGTTCAAGCGCCTGCTCGATAGCTGTCAACGTCTCATCGTCAGCCACATCTTCAATGGCGAGCACCATGCCATCGGCTGCACCGGCATCATCCGCCTTCAAATCGACCGGGTGGGGGAGTGTGGTGCCAGAAAGCCGGGCATAGGCGGCGATGGCATCCTGCAGGTCCCAAAGCAAAAACTCAAGATCGGCGCTCTCGGGAATACTGACAAAAGCGATGTTATGCAGTGTTTTTGGTACATCGCAGCGCGCGATCGTCTCCATGCCGCCTCCTTTCCGGTTGGTTTCCGTTTAGGTTACACCGTCTGGCGGCGCCTCGCCGCGCTATCCTAGTGCAACCCTTACGAAAGGAACGCCATGCGCCTGCCCATGAATACCTCGCTTGCCACGCTCAAGCCCTCCGGCATCCGCCGAATCAACGCGCTCGCTGCTCAGCATCCGGGATGCATTGCGCTTGCGCTCGGCGAGCCCGATTTTCCCACGCCCGATGTGATTAGCGCCGAGGTGACTGCCGCACTGGACCGCGGCGACACGCACTATCCGCCCAACAACGGTCGCCCCGCCCTGCGTGAGGCGTTGTCTGCCTACACGGGGGACGCGGGCCTTACGTTTTCGGCCGACGAGGTCATCTTGACCGACGGCGCGACCGAGGCCCTGTCGGCAACATTCATGGCTATGCTCAACCCCGGCGACGAGGTCATCATCCCCACGCCGGCCTTTGGCCTGTACGAGAGCATCGTCGTGGCCAACCACGCCAATGCGGTCTATTTGGATACGGAGCCTGCGCAATTCCAGATTGATGAGGAGGCGCTTCGTGCCTGCGTGACGCCGGCGACCAAGGCCATCGTCATCTGCTCGCCCAACAATCCCACGGGTTGCATCCTCGACGCGGCATCGCTCGACGCCGTGGCACACGTGGCGGAGCAGGCGGGCATCTACGTGGTCTGCGACGACGTATATAACCGCCTGGTCTACGTGGACGGCTACGAGCGATTTGCCCAGCGCCACCCGGAGCTACGCGAGCAGACGGTGGTCATTGAGAGCTTCTCCAAGCCCTGGGCCATGACCGGCTGGCGTTTAGGTTGGCTCGCAGCGGCAACCCCCGTCATCGCCGAGATCGCAAAGGCCCACCAATACCTAGTATCGAGCGCCGTCTCCTTTGAGATGGACGCCGCAGCCCGAGCCCTGACCGTCGACCCAACCCCCATGCTCAAAGTCTACCGAGCTCGCCGCGAACGCGTACTCGCAGCCTTAGACGCCATGGGCCTCGACGTAGTAGAGCCCGCAGGAGCCTTCTACACTTTCCCGAGCATCAAACAGTATGGCCTAACCAGCAAAGACTTCTGTATCAAAGCCATCAAAGAAGCAAACGTAGCCCTAGTCCCAGGCGACTGTTTCGGCACCGAAGGCCACATCCGCCTCAGCTACTGCGTCTCCGACAAAGATCTGGACGAAGGCCTAAATCGCCTGTCCACCTTCATTTCAACCCTGTAGCCATCAGGGACGCAACACATCAGCCCACCGACCCAAGCATTATGAGTGGGGCGCGCCGGCCAACGGAAAACCGGGCTGCCCCATAGTTGACGCAGGCCGCGCCGCCGAAGGCCAGGCGCAAGGTTTTCGTAGATTCCGCACGAGCCGAAGGCCACTTAATGTGGCCTTCGTGCGAGCCCAGGACTTGACCGAGCGAAAACCTTGCGCCTGGCCTTCGGCGGAGCGTGCCGGATGGTGGAATTGTGTGCAGCCCGGTTTTCCGTTGACCGACGCCGGGGTCCCCGCCATAATACTTTCGGTTCACGCACGAATCCGCTGCCAGAGACAGCCGGTGCAAACGGGCATTGCCCGCGAGCTTAATGGGATATCCCTCCAGCCGAGGTGGTCGAGTAGATATGTCTTCTCGCCCCCGTCGCTCATGCAGCGCGGGGGCTTTCTTTTTGGACATGCCCCCGTCACGTCCTTGTGGCGGACCGTGCCCGGAAAGAATTCGAGGAGGTGTAATTCATGCCCCAGCAGTACAAAATCGACAAGGTTGCAGAGATCGAGTCCCGTATCGCCGAGAACGCCGGTCTGTTCGTCGTCAACTACAACGGTCTGACGGTTAAGCAGGCTCAGGAGCTGCGTCATCAGCTTCGCGAGTGCGGCGCCGAGATGAAGGTCTACAAGAACAACCTGGTCAAGATCGCTCTCAAGAACCAGGAGCAGCCCGAGCTCGACGAGATCCTCGCCGGCCCCGTCGCTTATGTGTTCTACGAGACCGAGCCGGTCGAGGCCGCTAAGACCCTTAAGGACTTCTCTGCTAAGTCCAAGGGCGTCCTTGAGATCAAGGGCGGTATCTCCGACGGCAAGGCCGTTTCCGCTGATGATGTTAAGGCTATCGCCGAGCTGCCCACCAAGGACCAGCTTCTCGGCCAGATTGCCGGTCTCATCTCCGGTTTCGCTCGCGACATCGCTGTCTGCGTCAACGGCGTTTCCTCTGGTCTCGCTCGTTCGATCCAGCAGGTCTCCGAGCAGAAGGCAGCCTAGTCGCTGTTTTCACCCGCGGCGGCAACGCCCACCCCTGGCGCATTCGCGCCGTGTTTTAACTGATCTCCGTGCACAGACACGGAAACCGAAAGGACTTAGAAATGGCTAAGCTTACCACCGATGAGATCATCGATGCTCTTAAGGAAATGACCCTTCTCGAGGCTTCCGAGCTCGTTAAGGCTATCGAGGACACCTTCGGCGTTTCCGCCGCTGCTCCTGCCGCCGTTGTCGCCGCTCCCGCTGCTGGCGCTGCTGAGGCCGAGGAGAAGACCGAGTTTGACGTCGTGCTCGAGGGCTTCGGCGACAACAAGATCCAGGTCATCAAGGCCGTCCGTGAGCTCACCAACCTTGGCCTGAAGGAGGCCAAGGAGGTCGTCGAGGGCGCTCCCAAGGCTGTTCTCGAGGGTGCCAAGAAGGAGGACGCCGAGGCTGCCAAGGAGAAGCTCGAGGCTGCTGGCGCTGCTGTCACCCTCAAGTAATCAGGCTTTCTCGCCAGATTTCTTTGCAGACGGGGTTCGCATTGCGAACCCCGTCTTTTTCGTTCAAGACTTTAGTCTGCTGGCCGCGCAGCGGCCAGCTTTAAACCACCCGCTAC
>CALDWI010000075.1 GCA_937923795.1 uncultured Collinsella sp. | reverse complement strand
CCAGACCGGAGGGGCCCCGGGGGCGGGAATCTGGGCGTACACATTTCCTACACATATAAGTACTCTCGGCTGGCTGGTTAAAAACAGGAGGGGACCTCGCATCCGAGATCCCCTCTTTAGCCCATCTATAGCTATAGACTCTTAAATACCTTATGCCAGCAGCTTGCGACCGGACTCCTCGATCGCGTCAAGTGCTGCATCTGCCTCGGCGGCATCCGCGCCCTTAGCGAAGATGTACAGCTTAATCTTGGGCTCGGTGCCGGAAGGACGAACAATACCCTTGTTGCCACCCTCAAGATCGAACTCAATAACATTAGCCTTCGGCAGGCCGTTCACGCAGGTGTTGTAATCAACGACGGCCTCAATCTTGGAACCGGCGAGCTCCGCGGGCGGGTTCTCGCGCAGACCGGCCATGATGCCGGCCATCTTTGCCGCACCCTCAGCACCCGGATAGCTCAGCGAAATCGTCTTGTTGTGATAGTAGCCATACTTCTCGTACAGCTCGTGCATCGCGTCGGCAAGGTTCTTTCCCTGGAGCTTGTAATACTGCGCCATCTGGCAAATCAAAAGCGAAGTGCTCACGGCGTCCTTGTCGCGCACGTGGTCGCCGGCCAGATAGCCGTAGCTCTCCTCAAAACCGAAGATAAAGCGATCGACCTCGCCAGCATCGGAAAGAGAAGTAATGATGTCGCCGATGTACTTGAAGCCCGTCAGGCAGCGGCGGAGCTCAAAACCGTACTCGTCGGCCAGAGCGTCAACCATGGCGGAAGAAACGATAGTAGTGACAGCAACCTTCTTAGTGAGGTCCTCACCGCGGGCAGCACGGGTCTTGCAGATATAGTCGAGCAGCAGAACGCCCATCTCATTGCCGGTCAGCAGCAGATAGTCATCACCATTCTTAACGGCAACGCCAACACGGTCGGCGTCGGGATCGGTTGCAAGCAGCAGATCGGGGTGAACCTGCTCGCAGAGATCGATGCCCTTCTGCATGGCCTGACGGATCTCGGGGTTAGGATACGGGCAGGTCGGGAAATTGCCGTTAGGCTCCTTCTGCTCGGGAACAACCGTGACATCGGTGATGCCAGCGCGCTCGAGCACCGTCGTAACAGGAATGAGACCGGTGCCGTTGAGCGGAGTGTAGACGAGCTTAAGCGGAGCGCCAGCGATCTCCTCGGCAGAAAGGCTAGTCACGCCGCGGGCGAGAACAGCGTCGTAATAACGCTCGAGGCACGAGTCATCGATCCATTTGACCAGACCCTGCTCAAGAGCCTCATCGAAGTCCATGGACTTCACGCCGGTGAACGTATCGGTCTCGGCGATAGCCTTAGAAATTGCATCGGCGGCCTCGCTGGTGATCTGGCAGCCGTCGGGGCCATAGGCCTTATAGCCGTTATAAGGCGCTGGATTATGACTAGCGGTCATGCAAACGCCACCAGAGCACTTAAGGTCGCGGACGGCCCAGGAGAGCGTCGGCACAGGAGAAATCTTGGGATACACGAGGGCAGTCACGCCGTTTGCTGCAAGAACGGCAGCCGTCGTTTTGACGAACAGCTCACCTTTATTGCGGCTATCGCGCGCGATGGCGACCGTCGGATGCTCGAAGGTCGCATTGAGGTAGTCAGCGAACCCCTGGGTCGCACGACCGACCGTATAGATATTCATACGGTTAGTGCCCGCGCCGATAGTGCCGCGAAGACCGGCAGTACCGAAGGCGAGATCCTGGAAGAAAGCGTCGGTGATGGCGTCCTCATCACCCTGCTCCTTCATCGTGTTGAGCTCAGCGAGGAGCTCCTCGTCCTTGACATTGGCAATCCAAGTATCAAGCAGCTCATGAACATCTGCCATGTGAGTCCTTCCGTCACAATCAATAAAACAACCCGTGTAAAACAGGACAAGCGCATCAGCGCGCTAAAGCAAATATTAGTCCATTGAGAACAGAGAACCGGCCACAGAACGGTGAACGTTTATATTCACCGGTGGATGATTGGATTGATTTAATTGCTTAGTGAATGCCGCCTTTAACGCAAAAAAGGGGGAGGCCGCGAGGCCTCCCCCTTCTCAGTTCAAGCGTACGG
>CALDWI010000074.1 GCA_937923795.1 uncultured Collinsella sp. | reverse complement strand
TCGAAAAGCTCGTGCGCTGCCTGGAGACGGGCGAGGGCGAGGTGCAGATCGGCGTCTCGGACGAGGCTGCCGACCAGGCAAAACTTACGCTCGACCGTATGCTCGAGTACGCAGCGCGCTAGAACAATGTGGCATGAGGGACGGTTCCTTATGTCACATTACAAAGGAGAGGATTCCTGTGGAAACCAAGCAATACCCCGATATGGAGTGCGACGTCGTCATTGCCGGCTGCGGCGTGGCGGGCCTGTACGCAGCTCTCAACCTGCCGACGAGCACGCGCGTGATTATGCTTTCCAAGGGTGCTGTCGACGAGTGCGATTCGATGCTCGCGCAGGGCGGCATCTGCGTGCTGCCCGAAGGCTCGGACTACGATGCCTTCTTTGAGGACACCATGCACGCCGGCCACTACGAGAACCGCCGCGAGAGCGTCGACATCATGATTCGCTCGAGCCGCTCGGTCATCAACGACCTGCTGGCCATGGGCGTGGATTTTGAGCGCAGGGCTGACGGCAGCCTCGACTTTACCCGCGAGGGCGCGCATAGCCGTCCGCGCATCGCCTTCCATGCCGACATCACCGGCAAGGAGATCACGACTAAGCTGCTCCAGGCCGTCCGCAAGCTGGACAACGTGCAGATTTTGGAGCACGTGGCCATGACCGACATCCTAACGGGCGAGCGCGATGGCGCCACGGTGTGCACCGGCGTCGTCGCCGTAGCCGTGGACGAGGACAACTCGGTTCGCCCCGCCGACGAGCTGGCAAATGCCGTTGAGGGCGTGCATGCCGGTAAGCCGTTTAAGATCCATGCCCGCCACACGCTGTGGGCGACGGGTGGCATTGGCGGCGTGTACGACCACTCGACCAACTACCCGCAGCTCACGGGCGACGCCTGCTACATCGCTCAGGAGCATGGCATTAAGATGGAGCACCTGGACTACGTGCAGATCCATCCCACGGGTCTGTTCTCGCCGCAGCCGGGTCGCACGTTCCTGATCAGCGAGAGCTGCCGCGGCGAGGGCGCGATTTTGCTCAACGCCGCCGGCGAGCGTTTTACCGACGAGTTGCAGCCGCGCGATGTGGTCGCCGCCGCCATCCGCGAGCAGATGAAGCAGGATGACACCGAGCACGAGTGGCTGAGCTTTGCCCCCGTCGAGCGCGACGTGGTGACCGGGCACTTTGCCAATATCCGCGCGCGCTGCCTGGAGGACGGCCGCGACATCTTGGACGAGCCCATCCCCGTTACGCCCACGCAGCACTACTTTATGGGCGGCGTGTGGGTCGACAAGGATGGCCGCACCTCGATGCCCGAGCTCTATGCCGCGGGCGAGACGGCTTGCAACGGCGTTCACGGCAAGAACCGCCTAGCTTCCAACAGCCTGCTCGAGTCCCTAGTCTGGGGTCGTCGCGCTGCTTGGCGTATGCGCACCGGCGAGTCGCTGGCCGTGGAGCAGGCGGGTGAGCCCGCGCTCGATGGCCGTCATCGCGCCCTGAGCGCCGACACCCTGGCAATCGATGATTTGGCCCGTGCCGCCAGCACGCAGGCCGTGGAGGAGTAGACCATGAATCCCATTACCATGAAACTCGTCGTCGATGATCTGATTCTGCAGGCTCTGCGCGAGGACATTACCTTTGAGGACGTGAGCACGGCGAGCGTGTGCCCCACGGCGCGCCCCGCCACGGTGGAGCTTATCGCCAAAGCCGATGGCATCATCGCCGGCTTGGATGTGTTTGCTCGCACCTTTGAGCTGCTGGATCCGCAGAGCTCGGTGCTGTTTGATGTTGCCGACGGTGACGAGGTGCACGCCGGCGACCACGTGGGCCAGGTGCGCGGCGACGCTCGCGTGCTGCTTTCGGGCGAGCGCGTGGCGCTCAACTACCTGCAGCGCATGAGCGGTATCGCTACCTACACGCACAACATGGCGGCGGCGCTCGAGGGTACCAAGACCGTGCTTGTCGACACACGCAAGACCACGCCGGGCATGCGCGTCTTCGAGAAGGCCGCGGTCGAGATCGGCGGCGGCAGCAACCACCGCTACAACCTGTCGACGGCTGTCATGCTCAAGGACAACCACATCGACGCCGCCGGCGGCGTGGCACGCGCGATTGAGATGGCGCGCGCCCATGCGTCGTTTACCACGACGGTCGAGATTGAGTGCGAGAACCTGGACATGGTACGCGAGGCCGTGGAGGCCGGTGCCGACATCATCATGCTCGACAACATGACCCACGACGACATGGCTGCTGCGATTGAGCTTATCGCCGGTCGTGCCAGGACCGAGTGCTCGGGCAATGTGGATGCCAGCAATATCCGCGCGCTCGCCGATCTGGGCGTCGACTTTATTAGCTCGGGCGCGCTGACACACTCCGCCCCGATCCTCGACCTCTCGCTTAAGCACCTGCGTCTGCTGGACGGTAAATAATGAACGCCCGCGAGCGCCGTCGTGCCATCATGGGCGTGCTCGAGGGGGCCAAGGGGCCCGTATCGGGCAGCGCGCTTGCCCGCGAGGTGGGTGTGAGCCGCCAGATCGTGGTGCAGGACATCGCCCTGCTGCGCGCCGATGGGCACGATATCGTGGCGACCAACCGCGGCTACGTGCTGCAGGAGGCCCCCAGCAGCCCCGCCGTGCCTACGCGCTTGGTCAAGGTTCGCCACAGCGTGGAGCAGGCAGGCGATGAGCTCACGAGTATCGTCGACGCCGGCGGCGCCGTGCTCAACGTGATTGTCAATCACCGCGTGTACGGTAAGATTACGGCCGACCTGGACATCCGCAATCGTCGCGATGTCGAGCGCTATCTGCGCGATATCGAGAGCGGCAAGAGCTTTCCGCTGCTGACGGTGACCAGCGGCTACCACTTCCATCGCATTGCGGCGGAGGACGAACAGACCCTCGACGAGATCGAGGCGATGCTCAAGGAAAAAGGCTACCTAGCAGACCTGATGCCCTACGAAGACGATTTGTCCTAGTCGACGCCGCATCTATAAGTTGCGGTGAAATAGTTCCTAAAATCGGCATCCAAGCCATAAAACAGGAACTATTCCACCGCAACTGCCAAGGGTCCCGCTCCAAATTAGCTGCCCACATATGCAAAAGGAGGCCTCCGCGGCGATGCGGAAGCCTCCTTTTTTGTGCACGGTGTACTTTTGAGTGTGCAAGTGGGGGAGTTGTTACTCCTCGACGATCTCGGTGATCGCGCCGGCGGGGCAAGCGTCCTGGCAAGCGCCACAGGCGACGCAGGAGTCCTCGTCGGCGACGGTAGCGACGTCCTGGAGCTCCAGAACGCCAGCGGGGCAGGAGTCGACGCAAACGCCACAAGCGATGCACTCGTCGGCATCAATTACGGGATGAGCCATGGTAGTTTCCTCTCTGTTGACCGACGCTACAGGCGATGCGCGCCGGTTTGATTCGGGCAAAAACATACCACGGGAGCGACCGTTTGCAATACCCTCTGACCGGCATCTTCATACCGTTCGCCGAGTATGCCAAGGTTTACTAAAAAATGCGCAGGTGGGGCCGTTGAGCTGCGCAAATGTTAGCTAAAGGTGACTTGAAATATAGGGCGATTGAGCGTGCTTGCGGAAACCGCATCCCATTATTTTGTCGAAAAACGGGTTGCAGTTTCCGGTTAGGCCCGCTAGCGGAAAATGCGAGCCGGTATCAGCTCTCAAAACGGGATACGGTTTCCGGTTGAGCCTTCAGACGGAAACTGCGACCCGGAATCCACGCTCAAACCGGGATGAGCTTTCCGCAAGACGGCCCCCAGGCACCCCCGGACGCAAACCTCAGCCATCTCTACATAGATCTCAATAGATTTGCCGAGAACTCATTCAGCGCATCTACCTGCGCATTTAAGAACCTAAACTCTCAGCAATAAGAAATCTTATATGAATTGACTTAGATTTTGTATATTCCGGCCCATAAGGGGATACACTACATCCTGAAAGACAAGCCGAAACACCGCTCGGCAGACCGCCGAGTCGGTGCAAACGCACAAGAGAGAGGGAATTTCTAATGGGCAAGATTCTTGGTATCGACCTTGGTACTACTAACTCCGCTATGGCCGTCCTCGAGGGCGGTTCTCCGACCATTATCGTGAACGCCGAGGGCGACCGCACCACCCCGTCCGTCGTGGGCTTCCGTGCCGACGGCGACCGCGTCGTTGGTAAGGCCGCTAAGAACCAGGCTGTCACCAACCCCAAGAACACCGTGTTCTCCATCAAGCGCTTCATGGGCCGCAAGTACTCCGAGTGCACCTCCGAGATCAAGACCGTGCCGTATGAGGTCAAGGAGGGCCAGGGTGGCCGTGCCGTCGTCGACATCGAGGGCAAGGACTACACCGCCGAGCAGGTGAGCGCCATGGTGCTCGCCAAGATGAAGGCCGACGCCGAGAAGTATCTGGGCGAGACCGTCACCGACGCCGTCATCACCGTCCCGGCCTACTTCAACGACGCCCAGCGTCAGGCCACCAAGGATGCCGGTAAGATCGCCGGCCTCAACGTCAAGCGTATCGTCAACGAGCCGACCGCTGCTGCCCTGGCCTATGGTCTGGACAAGCAGGGCACCGACCAGCGCATCTTGGTCTTCGACCTGGGCGGCGGCACCTTCGACGTCTCCATCCTCGACCTCGCAGACGGCGTGTTTGAGGTTCTGTCCACCTCGGGCGACAACCACCTGGGCGGCGACGACTGGGATCAGCGCGTCATCGACTGGATGGCCGACAAGTTTCAGCAGGAGAACGGCGTCGATCTGCGTCAGGACCCCATGGCCCTGCAGCGTCTGAAGGAGGCCGCCGAGAACGCCAAGAAGGAGCTCTCCGCTGCCCAGCAGACCACCATCAACCTGCCGTTCATTACCATGAACCAGTCCGGCCCGCTGCACCTCAACTACACGCTGACCCGCGCCGAGTTCGAGAAGATTACCCGCGACCTGCTCGAGCGCTGCAAGCAGCCTGTCACCAATGCCCTGCGCGACGCCAAGCTTAAGCTCTCCGATCTGACCGAGGTCATCCTCGTCGGCGGCTCCACCCGTATGCCCGCCGTTCAGGAGCTCGTCAAGACCATGACCGGCAAGCAGCCCAACATGTCCGTGAACCCCGACGAGGTCGTTGCTGACGGCGCTGCCGTCCAGGGCGGCGTGCTCACCGGCGACGTCGAGGGCATCCTGCTGCTCGACGTTACCCCGCTGTCGCTGGGCGTCGAGACCATGGGCGGCATCATGACCAAGATGATCGACCGCAACACCACGATCCCGACCTCCAAGACCGAGGTCTACTCCACCGCTGCCGACAACCAGACCAGCGTCGAGATCAACGTGCTCCAGGGCGAGCGCGAGCTTGCCCGCGACAACAAGTCGCTCGGTAAGTTCCAGCTGACCGGTATCCCGGCTGCCCG
>CALDWI010000073.1 GCA_937923795.1 uncultured Collinsella sp. | reverse complement strand
CGTTTTGTAATCGGCGGGCGCACCACAAATCACATCTTTTGAAAGGGGCCCAAAGAGCCCCTTTCTCTTAGCTCGAGGAGGGTGTCGCTTTATAGCGCCAAACTCGCCCCCGTTCGTGCCGTTTACCGAGCGTTTGGCGCGCGCACGCATTTGTTGTACATCTTTTTTGTAGGATAGACGGGTTATACATGAGGCAAGGCGGTTTAAATGGCATATGGTTTTAACGACGGCGATCAACGGCGACAGAGCGTTCGCCTTGCCGGTCGCGCTACGCCGACGCCCGGAAGCTCGTCTTCTTCCACCGCCGCCAGCCCGCAGTATCCAAGCAGCTCGCAACGGCAGCCCCGCCCTACGCCTCGGCAAAACACCAGCGGTTCTGAGACTCGAGGGCAGGCTAGTACCGCTGCGACTCGCAGACGCGACGGTGCCGTCGCTTCGAGCAGATCCAACGCTAAAACCGAACGGCGCAGTCGCAGTACCGATCAACGCCAAAGCACGCGCTCTTTCACGGGCACGCGCCAGCGCCAGACCGATGTGCCGCAACTGCGTCGCAACGGTCGCCCCCAGCCCGGCATCTTTGTCCGCCGTTCTTTTTCGCGCCCGCAGAACGGACGCAGCGGCCTGAGCTCTCGCCCGGCATCTCGAGCCGGCTCCGGCGCTCCCGCTCTACCCTTCCGCCGCGCACGCATCGCGCTTTGCTCCATCGTCGCGTGCCTGCTCTTTTTATTTTTAGGCTCGTGTATCTCCCACGGATCAGCCGGTCTCGAGCCCACCGCCGAGGACAAGCTGCTCAAGGCCCCCGTCGCGCCCGGTTATTCTTTCGCCTTTTCGACCCCGCGCTCGCAATGGCAAGCCGGCACGATGCCCCATATCTATCAGATCGACCCTGCATGGTCGGAGCTGCCTTACGCCGGCGGTACCATCCGCCAAAATGCTTGCGGGCCTACGTGCCTCACCATGGTCTATATCTTTAAGACGGGACGCACCGATATGACTCCCGTCGATATGTGCGCGCTTTCCGAGGCAGGCAATTACGCCCCCACCGGTGCAACCGAATGGTCGTTTATGACGAGCGGTGCGTGGCAGTTGGGACTTAACGGAACGGAGCTTCATAACGATCGCGACTCGATGACTCAGGCGCTGCGTTCGGGAGCGCCCGTCATCGCCGCCGTTCGGCCGGGCACCTTTACCAACGTGGGCCACTACATTGTACTTTACGGTATTGACGACGCCGACCAGATTGAAGTCTTCGATCCCAACTCGGCCAGCCGCAGCGCCCGACGCTGGGGCGTCGTAGAGGTCCTCAACGAAGTCGAAGCCATGTGGGCCTACTACTAGTCATTGGGCACTCATTGGGGACAGACTTAAATGAGTGGTCGTCGGGGACAGTCTTACGGACGCCGGCCGAGAGCAGACGAAAAGGGCCATCCCGAACTGCTTGGAACTGCCAGCACGGAAAGCGCATCCTGCTTTGGGGCCCAATAGCGGGATGCGCTTTCCGTTAGCGGCCCGTTTGGGAAACTAGGGACCGCTTTTCGACAAAAATCCGGGATGCATTTTCCGATTGAGGGCCTCAAGGGAAACCGCACCCCATGTTGGACGCTCATTCTGGGATGTGCTTTCCGCAGTTGATCGATGCGGCCTTTAAGGACTGTCCCAAGCTGCCGGCAGGAAAGGAACGTCCCCAAGTGCCGGGTTTCCGCAGCCTGCAATGCTCCTCATGAACAGCCGCCTCAATAACAAAAGCCCCCGCGGCCAAAGCGGACCGCGGGGGCAACAGACCTGCAAGAGTTAACTCAAGTCCTCGCCATTTGATGCAATGACCTTTTGGTACCAGCAGAAGCTGTCCTTTCGGTAGCGATCGAACGTGCCTTTGCCCATATCATCGGCATCAACATAAACAAAGCCATAGCGCTTCTTCATCTGCCCCGTCGAGGCCGACACCAAATCGATACAGCCCCACGGCGTGTATCCCATCAGGTCAACACCGTCCTCGACAATTGCATCGCGCAGCGCAAGAATATGCCTTCGCAGGTAATCAATATGATACGCATCGTGGACTTTGCCGTCTTCCAGCGCATCGAGTCCGCCCACACCGTTCTCGGCGATAAAGAGCGGAAGATGGTAACGATCGTGGTAGCCGGCAAGCGTCACGCGCAAACCCAGCGCATCGATCTGCCACTTCCAGGCAGTCTCTTTATCCTTGAGGTACGGATTGCGCAACGTCGGGAACACGTTGCCCTCCGCCTTCTCGGCGATCACCTGATCATCGGCGCACACCAAGCGCGAGCAATAGTACGAGAACGAGATGAAGTCGACCGTATGCTCTGCCAGATACTCCGTATCGCCCGGCTCAAAGGGCACGTGAACACCCTCTTTCTCGAGTGCACGCAGCTTCCAAGCAGGATAGGCGCCCGCAGCCATCACGTCTGTGTAGAAGTAGCGGCCGCGGTCCTCCTCATACGCAAGCCATACGTCCTCGGGCGCACAACGGTACGGATAGGTCGCACCGGCAGCGACCATGCAACCCACCTTGTTTGCGGGATCGATCTTGTGCAGAATCTCGACAGCGCGAGCGCTCGCCATAAACATATGGTGCGAGAACGCCGCGGTCACGGCTGCACGGTCACGCTCATCCTCGAGCGTGACACCCGCGTTGAGATAGGACAGCGCCACGCTGTTGATCTCGTTGAACGTAAGCCAATAACGCACGAGGCCCTGGTACGCGCGTCCGACGGTCTCGACGTAGTGCGCATACCGCTCGATCATCTCTCGGCTTTGCCAGCCACCATAGCGCTCGACCAGAGCCAACGGATAGTCGTAGTGCGACAGCGTCACAAGCGGCTCGATTCCATGCTCGCGCAGCGCCTCGAATACCTGACGGTAAAACTCCAAGCCCTCGCCGTTGGGCTCGGCCTCCATCCCTGTGGGAAAAATACGGCTCCAGCAAATTGAAAGACGCAGGCACTTAAAGCCCATCTCGGCAAAAAGCTCGACATCCTCGTGCCAATGATGGAAGAAGTCGTTGCCCCAGCGGCATGGATACAGCCTGTCCGGATCGTCCACGGGCTTTTGCC
>CALDWI010000072.1 GCA_937923795.1 uncultured Collinsella sp. | reverse complement strand
GCTATCAGCAGTCGACGCAGCTCGAGAGCATTCAGTTTGTGCTCGCGCGCAAGACGGGCGCCATTCTGGACGAGAGCACCTTCCATCCCGCGGTCATCGAGGGCGTGGAGCGCCAGGCGCGTCGTCACGGCATGAGCACGAGCTTTGTCTCGCTCGACTTTAGCGACTTGGACGCCGTGCGTCCGCAGGTCGAGGGCCTGATCGCCGATCCGTCCGCCGCTATCGTGCTGATGGGCACCGAGCTGGGCGAGGAAGACTACGCCCTGTTTGCCAACGCTGCCGCCCACCTGATCGTGCTCGATGGCTGGAGCGATCGTCAATACTTCGATGCCGTGGTCATTGCCAACACCGACTCGGTGCTGCGCGCCGTGGATCACCTCATCGAGAAAGGTCACAGGCAAATCGGCTATCTGGCAGGCGACCTTCGCATCCGCAACTTTAAGGATCGCGAGCGCGGCTATCGCCAAGCGCTTGAGGACGCAGACCTTGAGGCCAACCCGACATGGCGCGTTACGCTGGGCACCACGCTCGAGGGCGCCTATCGCGACATGGGCGCATGGCTCGACAGCGTCTCGCGCGACGACCTGCCGACGGCTTTCTTTGCCGAAAACGACGTGCTCGCCGTGGGTGCCATGCGCGCGCTCAACGAGCACGGTATTCGCGTGCCCGAGGATGTCTCGATCATCGGCTTTGACGACCTATCTCTGGGTGCCTTCTCCAACCCGCCGCTCACCACGGTGCACGTTCCCAAGCACGAGGTGGGCGAGATCGCGGTGCGCCGCCTGGTGGGCAACATCCGCAATCCCAAGAGCTATACCTGCAAGACAGCCGTATCGACCTATTTTGTCGAGCGTCAGAGCGTGCGTGAGATCTAGGCAAAGGCAACGCCGGGCCGCAGGGCGGCAAAGCTCGCTAAGGCAGATAATAACGTCAACCAAAAGGGGTCCTTCGGGACCCTCTTTTTGTTGCCCTTGTATGTTCAGTTTGTTTACATACCGTTTAGGCTGATTTCTCTACCGCCCACGGGTATTTCGCGTTAAACTTCTAAACACTGGAGTAAAAATTTAGTAAACAGAACAAAACGAAACATGCGTCTGTTTACTGAACATGTGATTAGGGGAGGACGTACATGGACAAGATCAAGCTCGGTTTTGTGCCCACGCGCCGCAGTATCTTTAGCGCGCCGGACGCAATCAAGTATCGCGGCCTGACGGCTGATCGCCTGCGCGAGATCGGCGTCGACATCGTGGATATCGACGACATCAATGACGAGGGCCTGCTGTTCGACGACAGCCACATTGAGCCTATCGTCAAGAAGTTCCGCGCCGAGGGCGTCGATGGCATTATGCTGTGCCACGCCAACTTTGGCACCGAGTACGTTTGCGCTCGCCTTGCCCGCGAGCTCGGCCTACCCGTGCTGCTGTGGGGCCCGCGCGACGAGCGCCCCGAGCCCGACGGCACCCGCCTGCGCGATAGCCAGTGCGGCCTGTTCGCCACCGGCAAAGTATTGCGCCGCTTCCAGGTTCCCTTCACCTACATGACCAACTGCCGCCTGACCGATCCCGAGTTCGAGCGCGGCGTTTGGGACTTCTTGGCCGTGTGCAACGTGGTCAAGACCTTCAAGCACACCCGCATCCTGCAGATGGCCACCCGTCCGTTCGACTTCTGGTCTACCATGTGCAACGAGGGCGAGCTGCTCGAGAAGTTCAACATCCAGCTTTCGCCCATTCCCATGACCGAGCTTGTCCAGGCCGTGCGCGACGCCCAGGCCGACGAGCAGGCCATGGCTACCATGCTTGCCCACATCAACGACAGCTTTGAGATCTGCATCCCCGAGGATAAGGTTCCCGCGGTCGCCGGTCTTGCCATCGCCATGAAGCGCCTGGTCGATAAGTACGGTTGCAACGCCGGCGCCATTCAGTGCTGGAACGCTCTGCAGGACGAGCTGGGCATTATGCCCTGCGCCGCCAACGCCATCCTCAACGAGATGGGCATTCCTATCGTATGCGAGACCGATATCCACGGTGCCATCACCGCGCTGATGGTCGAGGCCGCCGACCTGGGCCGTCACCGCGGCATGTTCGCCGACTGGACCGTGCGCCATCCCGACAATGAGAACGGCGAGCTG
>CALDWI010000071.1 GCA_937923795.1 uncultured Collinsella sp. | reverse complement strand
CCATGAGCACCAGGGACTTTTTTAAGAACTCCGTCTTGGAGGCGTTTGGCCAGGTTGACCCTGCCAAGATTGGCCTTTCGCTGCTCGTGGCGCTCGGCATGGGCATCCTGATCTATTACGTGTACAAGCGCTTTTTTACCGGCGTGGTGTATTCGCGTAGCTTTGCCGTGACGCTTGTAGGCATGTGCGTGCTCACCTGCATGGTCACGCTCGCGATCTCGACCAACGTGGTCATCTCGCTCGGTATGGTCGGTGCTCTGTCTATCGTCCGCTACCGTACGGCGGTTAAGGACCCGCTCGACCTGCTGTATCTGTTTTGGTCCATTACCACGGGAATTACGGCCGGCGCCGGCATGTACGCGCTCGTGGCGCTCACGGCCGTGGTCATCGTGGTGATGATCGCCGGCTTTGCGAGTCATCAGGACAAGGCGCGCGTGTACATGATGGTCATCCACTACACGGGCCAGACCACCGGCGACGATATCGTGCGCGCGTTTGGGCGTACCAAGTTCACCGTCAAGTCCAAGACCATGCGCGGCGACAAGGTCGAGATGGCCGTCGAGGTGTTCTCTGACGGTGCGGATATGCCCTATGCCGACGCCATCCGCGCGCTCGACGGCGTGGAGGACCTGACGCTCATCCAGTACAACGGCGAATATCACGGCTAACTATGTTCCGGCGTTTTAACAAACGCCGGACCGCTCGACGCTGCGCGGGCATCTGCCGGGCGATCTGCCGCTCAAACCGTCGCTCGCGTACATAAAGTACGCTTCGCTCCTCTTTCGCGGCACCTCGCCACGGCAGCTGCCCGCTCGCTGGCGCTTGCTCGACCTGAGTGGTTGAAATGATCCGCTGAGACCTTTCCAGTCGAATATTTTTTGGGCGAGGGTTGGGTATCATGGTGAAAGCGATTTCAATGACAGGGGTGGCGCGCGTGGTAAAGATGAAGGATGTGGCCGAGCTGGCGGGCGTTTCGAGCGCCGCCGTCTCGCGCTACCTCAACGGTGGATATATCTCGGCGGATAAGGCCGAGCGCATTAAGCAAGCGATTGAGCTGACCGGATACGTGCGGTCCAGCCAGGCTCGCGCGCTGCGCACCGGCTCCACCAAGCTCATCGGCGTCATCGTGCCTAAAATCAACTCGGAATCCGTGAGCCGCATTACCGCCGGCATTGGCCAGGTGCTCGGTCGCCGAGGCTACCAGATGCTGCTCGCGAATACTGACAACGTGGCCAAGCGTGAGCTCGAGTATCTCGACCTGTTCCAGAACCACCCGGTCGATGGCATCGTGCTCGTGGCGACCATGATCACCGACGAACATCGCGCGGCCATTGCGTCTTGCCGTGTGCCCATTGTGCTGATCGGCCAAAACGTCGAAGGCGCGGCGTGCGTCTATCACGACGATTACGAGGCTGCCTTTGAGCTGGGCCAGGCGCTCGCTGATCGGGTAGATGGCAAGATTGCCTATATCGGTGTTACCGAGGAAGACCGTGCCGCCGGTTACGACCGTCGTCGTGGTTTTGAGGCCGGCCTGCGCGCCGCGGGTAACCCGCTCGATGCCGCCTTGATTCGCCTGGGCTCGTTTACGCTCGATTCCGGCTATAGCGCTGCGCGTGAACTGCTTTCTGTCGCTCCCGATGTTTCGTTTATCGCATGTGCGACCGACACCATGGCGGCGGGCGCGCTGCGTGCCATCGATGAGGTTCGCGGCATGGGCGAGGGTATACACCGCGTGAGCGGTTTTGGCGACAACGCGTTTTTGCGCGCGCTGACGGGCGGCATTCCCACCGTGCATTATGGCTACCTGACCAGTGGCGTCGAGGCGACCAATATGTTGCTCAACACGCTCGATGGCGTGGAGGGGAAGAGCGGTCTCAAGACGCTCAAGCTCGGCCATCAGCTTATGAATGTCTAGGCTCTGGGCACGTCTGTCTGCCTCTGAGGCCCCTGTTTTTGCCGTAAAACTACCATTCGCCGGCTTATTCCTACCGTTCACCCTATTATGAAAACGATTACAGATATATGAAACTGAAAACGATTACAGTGTAAGTGTCAAAGATGGCCGGGTGCACATGCACCCGTTGGAGGAAAGGGAAGTCATGGACTACCGCAAATCAGCCCAAGAGGTGCTCGACAACATCGGTGGCGCCGACAACGTCGTCTCTGCCGCGCATTGCGCCACGCGTTTGCGCCTGGTGATTGCCGATAACGCGAAGGTTAACAAGGAGGCCCTCGAGAATATCGACGGCGCCAAGGGCGTCTTTGAGGCTCAGGGCCAGCTCCAGATTATTTTTGGCACCGGCACCGTCAACAAGGTCTACGAAGAGTTCATTGCGCTCAGCGGAGTCGAGGCTGCCACCAAGGCCGAGGTCAAGGAGGCCGCGGCGCAGCAGCAGAACATCTTTATGCGCGCCATTAAGGTGCTCGGCGACGTCTTTGTCCCCATCATCCCCGCCATCGTGGCTTCGGGCCTGCTGCTGGGCATTATGAGCGCCCTTAACTTTATGGCCTCCAACGGCTTTATCGCGCTCGACACCAATAACTTTATCTACAAGATCGCCGACCTGGTCTCGGGCACGTCCTTTGGCATTCTGCAGATCCTGATCGGCTACTCCGCCGCTAAGGCATTTGGCGCCAACCCGTATCTGGGCGCCGTCGTCGGCGGTGCGTTTATCAACTCCTCGCTGCAGAGCGCCTATACGGTTGCCTCCGAGGGCGTGCAGACCATGGTCACCGTCATTCCCGGCGTGTACAGCTTTGAGTGGGTTGGCTATCAGGGCCACGTGATCCCGATCGTCATCGCCTGCGCCATCCTCGCCTTCTTGGAGAAGCGCCTCCACAAGATCGTTCCCGAGATGTTCGACCTCTTTGTGACTCCGCTCGTCTCGGTGTTCGTGACCGTGCTCGTGACCCTCGTTGCCGTCGGCCCCATCTTTGTCTGGGCTGAGAATGCCATCCTCGGCCTGATCCAGGCCCTGCTCACCTTGCCCTTCGGCATCGGTTCCTTTATTGTCGGCCTGTTCTATGCCCCCACGGTCGTTACCGGTATCCACCAGATGTACACCGCCATCGACCTTGGCCAGCTCGCCCAGTACGGCGTGACCTATTGGCTGCCCATCGCCAGTGCCGCCAACATCGCCCAGGGTGGCGCCGCACTAGCGGTTGCCTTTAAGACCCGCGATGCCAAGATCAAGGGCCTGGCGCTTCCTTCGGCCCTGTCCGCCTTCATGGGCATTACCGAGCCTGCCATCTTCGGTGTGAACCTGCGCTTCTTTAAGCCCTTCATCGCCGGCTGCATCGGTGGTGGCTGCGGTGCCCTGGTCTGCGCGCTCACTTCGCTGGCTGCCTCCGGCACGGGCGTTACCGGAATCTTCGGTATCCTGCTGTGCCTGGCCCAGCCCGTGCAGTACGCGATCATGTTTGCGGTCACCGCGCTGGTTTCCTTTGCCGTCTCGTTTGTCCTGTACAAGGACGAGCCCAAGGCTTCCGAGCAGGCGTAGGATTTGCGTAAACAAAAAGCCCGCAGGCTCCATCCTGTGGGCGTTTTGTTTATCTGGAACCCTTGATTTGAGCGTTCGTTGATTTAATTAGATTGGATACCGACATGTCTAACGCACTTCAGCGCGATCTTGCCAAGCTCGTTGCCAATATGGATGCAGCGGCCGCTGAGCGTGGCCATGGGCCCTATGCTCAGCATTTTCATATTATGCCGCCCACGGGCTGGCTCAACGACCCCAACGGGCTTTGCCAGGCCGATGGCGTGTTTCACGCATACTTCCAGTATGCTCCGTTTGATGTGAACGGCGGCGTCAAGATGTGGGGACATGCCACGAGCCGCGATCTTATGAACTGGGAGTATGTTGGCGCGCCGCTGCTTCCCGATGAGCCGTTCGACTGCCATGGTGTGTACTCGGGCTCGGTATTGGTCGAGGACGGTCGCATTCGCGTGCTCTATACCGGCAACGTTAAGCTCCCCGATGCGGACGGCGTTTATGACTATGTCAACACCGGCCGTCGCGCCGATACCGTGTATGTCGAGAGCGCCGATGGACAGACGTTTAGCCAAAAGCGCGTGGTGCTGGCTTCCGAGGATTATCCCGAGGATTTGACCTGCCACGTGCGCGACCCCAAGGTGTGGCGTGACGCGGACGGGCGTTATCACATGGTGCTGGGCGCGCGTCGTCGCGTTGACGGTCCGCATGTCGAGAGCCGTTTTTGCGCCATGCATGGCGACGGCGCTGGTCGCGATGTGGGCGAGATCCTGGTGTATGGTTCGGCCGATATGCTGAGCTGGGAGCTCGAGAGCCGCGTGTCTACGCCTGAGCGTTTTGGCTTTATGTGGGAGTGCCCGGGGTATCTGGAGCTTGAGACGGATGGCGGTGTACCGGCGAAGTGGCTGTCCTTCTCACCCCAGGGGCTCGAGGGCGGTCGTTGGGACCGCGGTAATGTGTATGCCGCTGGCTACTTGCCTGTAACGGGTGACATCATCGGTGGTGACGGTGCCTATGAGCTGGGCGAGTTCCGCCTGTGGGACGCCGGTTTTGACTTCTATGCTCCGCAGGAGTTTACGTCCGAGGACGGTCGCCACATTTTGATCGGCTGGATGGGCATGCCCGATGAGCCGACCTATGGCAACGCGCCTACCGTGGTGTGCGGCTGGCAGCACTGCATGACGGTGCCGCGTGAGCTTACAGCCGGTGCCGGCGGCGTGGTGCTGCAGCAGCCGGCGCGTGAAATCGAGCGCCATTATGGCTCGGTGCGTGTGGGGGAGGGCTCGTTGGAGGTTGCCGGCGACACCTGCTTTGACGTTGTTGTCGACGGTGTCGACGGCGCGTTTACCGCGACCGTTGATGGCGAGCTGAAGCTGGCGTTTGTGCCCGCCGAGGGCGAACTGCCGTCGCGCTTTGAGATGCGATTTACCGATGGGGGCCGCGCTTCCGCCGGCAGCGGTCGTACCGTGCGCTGGGAGCCGGTCGACCTGGTGCGCAACGTGCGCATTGTCGGCGATGCCTCGTCGGTCGAGGTGTTTGTGAACGATGGCTCGCTCGTATTCTCGACGCGCATCTATCCCGAGGCCTATGGCGTGACCATTGACGCTCCGGGTGCGAGCGTGAACTATCACACGCTCAACATCTAGGCGATTTGTCGCATATCGGCGCTATACTGCAGCCGTTGCCCACGATGCGGGGAACACCCGCATCGTGGGTTTTTGTTTATGAAGGGACGGTGCCTTGTGGATGTACAGCAGCTAGAAGAGGCTTGGGCTTTGAGGGCCGGCTCGCGTGAGGCGCGTCTTGTTGCGGCCCCGCATGTGCCGGCGGCGCTGTCTCTGTTGGGGATTGTGCGTCCCGGTGATCGTCTGGTTGCCTTTGCGGACGACTTTGCCGATGCGTTTGCGCACGGCTTTGATGCCTGCGACGTGGCTATGGTGGGGGAGCCGTCGGCTGCCGCGTTTGCTGCTGCGTCCGAGGGCTTTGATGCTTCGTTTGATGCCGAGGGGCCGCACCTGTGGTGGTTCGTCAACTCTATCGGCGGGTTTGGTCTGCTCGTTCCCGATCTTCGTGCGTTAGGCCGCGCAGCGCGTGAGGCTCATGCGCTGCTCGTAGTGGATAACACCGTGGCTGGCCTCTTTGGGTGCGATCCGCTGCGTTTGGGTGCCGTCCTGTCGCTTGAAGCACTCGACCGTGTGTGCGCCGGTAAGGCTCCTCGCAAGCTCGTTGCCGTATCGGTCGCACGCTCGCAGCTCAAGCGCCATCGTGTGGATGCTGCTGCCGAGTGCGCGCATGCGCTGCTCGAGGGGTGCGGATTGGCCGCACTCGACTTGTCCTCCGATGAGGCTGAGGTTCTAGAGCACGGGCTCGATACGCTCGACACCCGCATGCAGGCACACTTCGACCGCGCGCGTGCACTGGCCGAGTATTTGGCCGCGAACGAGATGGTGCACAGCGTGCGCTATCCTGGGCTGACCTCGCATCCCGACCACGCGGTTGCAACGGGAATCCTCGAGCACGGCTTTGGCCCGGCAGTTGAATTTGACCTTATCGAGCGTAGCGCGGGAGAGCTGTTCGACGCTTTGCCGGGGGAGTTTCGCACATCGCCAGCCGGCGGCGCAACGACGCGCCTTTCGGCCCCACGCGGCAAGCAGGGGAACACCATTCGCCTCTTCGCCGGCACCGACGACCCCTTGATAGTTGCGGCCACCCTAGACAACGCCCTCCGCAAGTAGCTAAATCATCCTCGAGTCTATAAGTTGCGGTGAAATATGGATTGATTTACGGCTTTAACGGCATAAACAGTCCCTATTTCACCGCAACTTATGAGAAGGGGTTGTGTAGCTAAAAAGCCCCGTCCCAAATGGCTACTCTTTGATGCTAGCGATGAGGGCGTTGGCTTTGGTGGCGATGACGTTGTTAATGTCGGCCTGCAGCTCCTCGTAGACCGCTATGGCTCGCTCTCCGGCGGGCGTGAGCGTGGATCCGCGGGCTCCGTCGCGCTCGATGAGTTTGCAGCCCAGCTGGCCTTCGGCCTCGTTCACGATGCGCCAGGCCTTGGAATACGCCATGCCCATGCTCTTGGCGGCGCGGTTGAGCGAATGCTCGCGGGCAATACCCTGCAGCAGCAAGACGCAGCCGTGGCCGAACACGCCCGGCAGATCCTTGTCGCACGCTTGAATGACCAACTTCGCCGTCGTCTTGTACTCCATGTGCTCCACGTCTCCCCGCTAAAGTGTTTGCTGGGCAAACGCAAAGCCTGCGTCAAACCCTCGTGTGCTCTTCTTAAATCATGCATTGTAGCAGTCAAAGTGCGTTAAGATACTTCCCCAGTATTGGGCGCCCAAGGTTGGGCTGGGTCCTACGAGGCCTGCAGCCGACCGGTCGCATGGAAAAAGGAGAAACATGGCTACGTTCTTTCCCGGTGAGTCCCACACGTTTTCGGAGTATCTGCTGGTCCCTGGTTACTCGTCCTCGCAGTGCATCCCCAACAACGTCTCTCTTAAGACGCCGCTAACCCGCTTCAAGCGCGGTGAGAAGCCGGCAATCACCCTGAACATCCCCATGGTTTCCGCCATCATGCAGTCCGTCTCGGGCGTCGATATGGGTGTCGCGCTCGCTACCGAGGGTGGCCTGTCCTTCATTTACGGTTCCCAGAGCGCCGAGTCCGAGGCCGCTATGGTCAAGGCCGTCAAGGACCACAAGGCCGGTTTCGTTCAGTCCGATTCCACGCTGACCCCCGACATGACCATGGAGCAGGTCATCGAGCTCAAGGAGAAGACCGGTCACTCCACCATGCCGGTTACCGACGACGGCACTCCCAAGGGTAAGCTCCTGGGCATCGTCACCAGCCGTGACTATCGCCCCAGTCGCGATGACCACCAGACGAAGGTCTCCGAGTTCATGACCCCGCGTGAGCAGCTCATCGTGGGCGACAAGAACATCAGCCTCAAGGTTGCCAACGACGTCATCTGGGACAACAAGCTCAACGCTCTGCCTATCGTCGACGACAACGATCACCTCATGGGCATCGTCTTCCGCAAGGACTACGACAGCCACAAGACCAACCCCAACGAGCTGCTCGACGGCGACAAGCGCTACATGGTCGGCGCCGGTATCAACACCCGCGACTATGCTGAGCGTGTGCCGCTGCTCATCGAGGCCGGTGCCGATGTCCTGTGCATCGACTCTTCCGAGGGCTTCAGCGAGTGGCAGAAGCGCACCATCGAGTGGATTCGCGCCAACTACGGCGAGGACGTTAAGGTCGGTGCCGGTAACGTCGTCGACGCCGAGGGCTTCCGCTTCCTGGCCGACTGCGGTGCCGACTTCATCAAGGTCGGTATCGGCGGCGGTTCCATCTGCATTACCCGCGAGACCAAGGGTATCGGTCGTGGCCAGGCCACCGCGCTGATCGACGTCTGCCGCGCTCGCGACGAGTACTATGAGGAGACCGGTGTTTACGTGCCCGTGTGCTCCGACGGCGGTATCGTCTACGACTATCACATGACGCTCGCCCTTGCCATGGGTGCCGACTTTATGATGCTGGGCCGCTACTTCGCTCGCTTCGATGAGAGCCCGACCGAGCGCGTCAACGTGAACGGTCAGTACATGAAGGAGTACTGGGGCGAGGGTTCTGCTCGTGCCCGCAACTGGCAGCGTTACGACCTGGGCGGCGCCGCGAAGCTCAGCTTCGTCGAGGGCGTCGATTCCTACGTTCCTTACGCCGGCTCCCTCAAGGACGGTGTGGGCGGCACGCTCTACAAGGTCAAGTCCACGATGTGCAACTGCGGCGCTCTCTCGATCCCCGAGCTCCAGGAAAAGGCACGCCTAACGCTGGTCAGCTCCACCTCCATCGTCGAAGGCGGCGCCCACGACGTAGTCGTCAAGGATTCCCAGCAGAGCGTCAGCTACCGCTAAGCGGCTTTCCCAAGCACCGCACCTTGCCGTTCAAACCGTCGCTCGCGTACCAAAGTACGCGTCGCTCCTCTTTCACGGCAATCTGCGGCACTTGGAAAACCCGACCATGCTTGGGCTGGTAACAATTAGCGGTTGATTCACAACCACGTTATTTAGATAAAGCGAGATGCCTGCAAGTCGCAGGCATCTCGCTTGTTGTATTTGCTAGAATCATCCAAGTTAACCCTAGGGTCGGGCGGCTAGGCTTTGCTCGCTGCAAGTTCCGCACGAGCCGAAGGCCACTTAATGTGGCCTTCGTGCGAGCAGGACTGTCCGCAGCAGCGAGTAAAGGTAAGAACGCCCCGCCCCAACCCAGCTAACAAAGGAGCTGATATGTGCGATTGCACAGATCATAAGGACGAGATTCCTGTCTACGACGCGCAGGCCATTGAGTCCAGGTGGATGAAGGCCTGGGAGGACTCCAACCTCTTTGCCGTCGACACCGACGACAGTAAGCCCAAGAAGTACGTGCTCGAGATGTTCCCGTATCCGTCGGGCGACCTGCACATGGGCCACGCTCGCAACTATACCATCGGCGATGCCATGGCCCGTCAGGCCCGCATGCGCGGCTTTGACGTGCTGCATCCCATCGGCTTTGACGCCTTTGGCCTGCCTGCCGAGAACGCCGCCATCAAGCACAATACGCAGGCTGCCGCCTGGACGTATAAGAACATGGACCAGGCGCTCGCCACGATGAAGCGCATGGGCTTCTCCTACGATCTGGATCGCATGGTCAAGACCTGCAGCCCCGACTACTACCGCTGGGGTCAGTGGGTCTTTGAGAAGATGTGGGAAAAGGGCCTGGTCTACCGCAAGAAGAACCCGGTCAACTGGTGTCCCACCTGCAAGACCGTTCTGGCCAACGAGCAGGTCACCGAGGGCAAGTGCTGGCGCTGCGGCACCGAGCCCGAGAAGCGCGACCTTGAGCAGTGGTACTACAAGATTACCGAGTACTCTCAGGAGCTGCTCGACGACCTGGAGAAGCTCCCCGGCTGGCCCGAGCGCGTCAAGCAGATGCAGGCCAACTGGATCGGTCGCTCCGAGGGCGCCGAGGTCGACTTTACCCTGTGCGACCAGGATGGCGAGCCCATCGAGGGCGACGAGGGCAAGATCACCGTCTTTACCACGCGTGCCGATACCCTTTTTGGCGTTTCCTTCTTTGTTCTGGCTCCCGAGTACGCCGGCCTGCACGAGCTCGTCGAGGGCACGGAGTACGAGGAGGCCGTCACCAAGATCGTCGAGGACTCCAAGCATATCTCTGCCGTCGAGCGTGCCCAGGGCACCCTCGAGAAGCACGGTGCCTTCACGGGCCGCTATGTGGTAAACCCCGTCAACGGCGAGAAGGTCCCCGTGTGGGTTGCCGATTATGTCGTTGCCGACTACGGCACCGGCGCCGTCATGGCCGTTCCTTGCGGCGACCAGCGCGACTTTGAGTTTGCCCGCAAGTACGACCTGCCGATCGTGCCGATCATCCTCGACGATGACGATCGCGCTGCCGTCGAGGCCAGCGGCGAGACCATCGATACCTTCCATGCCGAGACCGTCGACTGGGATTGCGCTCACGCTGCCGAGGGCACGCTCGTCCAGTCCGGCAAGTACACCGGCATGCGCGGCGGTAAGCACTCCGAGGGCGAGGCTGCGATCGTGGCCGACCTCGAGGCCATGGGCTGTGGTCGTCGCAAGGTCGAGTTCCGTCTGCGCGACTGGCTCATTTCCCGTCAGCGCTATTGGGGCAACCCCATCCCGGCCATTCACTGCGAGCACTGCGGTATCGTGCCCGTGCCCGAGGATCAGCTGCCGGTGACGCTGCCCGAGAACCTGGACTTGGGCGCCGGCGAGACCCTCGCCGAGTGCAAGGAGTTCTACGAGACCACCTGCCCGGTCTGCGGTCGCCCGGCCAAGCGCGAGACCGATACTATGGACACCTTCACCTGCTCCAGCTGGTATTACCTGCGCTATACCGATCCGCACA
>CALDWI010000070.1 GCA_937923795.1 uncultured Collinsella sp. | reverse complement strand
GAGCGGGGGCTCCTGTCGTTTCCGTGCCCCTGGATTGGGTCATAGTGTCTGACTTATACTCCACCTGCGATGTTGCCGTTGTTGGTGTAATGGGGCGGTGCAATGGGGTCAGGTTAGTTTGCACCAAATATGTCCGACAAGAGGTTTGACGGATGTTTGGTTGGTGCCTGTTGATGGTCTGGGTATCGGGGAGGGCGGGCTCCGTTATAATCGCCTAGAACATTAAATGGAAACGGGACGGGAGCCATATATGCGCCAGGGTTTCGACAACGCGAAGTATATCGAGCTGCAGGCTGCTCACATTAAGGAGCGCATCTCGCAGTTTGGTGGCAAGCTCTATTTGGAGTTTGGCGGTAAGCTGTTCGATGACTATCATGCGAGCCGCGTGCTGCCGGGTTTTGAGCCGGACAGCAAGTTTCGCATGCTCAAGAGCATTGCCGATGACGTTGAGGTCATCATCGCGATCAACGCGAACCACATCGAGAAGAATAAGGCCCGTGGCGACCTGGGCATTACCTATGACGAGGACGTCTTGCGCCTGGTCGACCTGTTCCGCGGCAACGGTTTTGCTGTCGCGGCCGTGGTTATCACCCAGTACGCCGGCCAGCCCGCCGCCGATGTCTTCCGCAATCGCCTGAACGCGCTCGGCATTCCCGCCAAGCTGCACTATCCCATCGAGGGCTATCCCCACGACGTCGATCTGATCGTGTCCGACGACGGCTACGGCAAGAACGAGTTTGTCGAGACCACCCGTCCGCTCGTCGTGGTCACCGCGCCGGGTCCTGGCTCGGGTAAGCTCGCCACCTGCCTGTCGCAGCTTTATCACGAGCACAAACACGGCACCGCCGCCGGCTACGCCAAGTTCGAGACCTTCCCGGTCTGGAACCTTCCCCTCACGCATCCGGTCAACATCGCCTACGAGGCGGCCACGGCAGATCTCGACGACGCCAATATCATCGACTCCTTCCACTTGGAGGCCTACAACAAGACCACGGTCAACTACAACCGTGACGTCGAGGCTTTCCCGGTGGTCCGTGCTCTGATGGAAAAGATCCTGGGCAAGAGCCCCTACCAGAGCCCCACGGACATGGGCGTCAATATGGTCGGTTTTGCTATTACCGATGACGATGCCTGCCGCGACGCTTCCAAGATGGAGATCGTCCGCCGCTACTTTACCGCGGTCGAAAATGTGCGCCGTACCGGCGTGGGCGATGAGCAAGTCGACCGTCTCAAGATCATTATGAAGAAGGCCGGTATCGACAAGAACTACTCGCCGGCACGCTCGGCCGCCCTTACCAGGGAGCAGCTGACGGGTGGCCCCGTAGGCGCCATGGTCATGCCCGATGGCTCCGTGGTGACCGGCAAGACTTCCACGCGCCTGGGCGCCGCGAGCTCGCTCATCATGAACGCACTTAAGCATGTCTCGGGCGTTGACCTTGAACTCGAGGTCATCAGCGATGAGGCGATCGAGCCTATCAGCAAGCTCAAGACGCATTTCCTGGGTAGCAAGAACCCGCGCCTGCACACCGACGAGACGCTTATGGCGCTCTCGATCACCTCGGCAACGAGCGAGACGGCGGCCCGCGTCCTTTCGGGTCTGGAGCAGCTGCGCGGGTGCGATGCCTTCTTTAGCGTGATCATCTCGCCGACGGACGAGACGGTGTTGCGCAAGCTGGGCATCAACGTGTGCTGCGAGCCCAAGTTCGAGCGCCGTGGTTTCTTCCACCGCTAAGCCTGGATAAATTGGTCTGAAAGGGGCACATCGGGTATGCATTCGGTGTGCCCCTTTTATCAACAAAGCTACCGTTTAACCTAAAAATAGCCCGCTTACCTGCCTATAAGCGATTTGGGCGGTATACAATAACCCTAATTGTTTCATCCTTTTGCGGGGATGCCGCATGATGGATGTTGCCGGCCATCATGGGGTGTGCCGGTCGCGCACGGTGCAAGTGATGCCCGTGCTCGGTTTGAGGAGGCTGCCATGGCTGGCAAGGGTCGTGCGAGTGTCAACGATATGAAGCGTGTCGAGGTGCAGGTGCTGATGGAGATCGCACAGCTGTCCGAAGACAACGGCGGATTTTATGGCTTTTCGCGCAAGACGCTTGCCGAGCGTGTGGGGGTGTCTCCGTATCGCGCCCGCGCGGCAATTGAGCGCTTGGAATCCGAAGACATCATCGAGGTCGTCTCGCGCTACAGCGACGACGGCGGCCAGCTCGCAAATGGTATTTGTCTCACGGAGCGTGGCGAGTGGTATCTAGAGGGCATCCGTGCCGGTATGCTTGTGCAGGACTTGATCAAGGACGAAGTCGCCGATCGATAACAGCGTGCATTCATAGTGGAAGCGACGCCGCCTGGGCAACCGGACGGCGTTTTGTTTCGAGATGGAGAAATGCGATTGCGCGTAAGAAAAATTGCGTGCGGCGCGCGTCGCGAGTATTACAATGAAGACCCGTAAGATGTGTATGGACAACTTCTACGGGAAGCGCAGGTAACTCAATATGACCAAGCATGTGTTCGTGACCGGCGGCGTGGTTTCATCTCTGGGCAAGGGTATTACCGCGGCCTCGCTTGGCCGTCTGCTCAAGTCGCGCGGCTACAAGGTAACGATGCAAAAGGCCGACCCGTATCTGAACGTCGACCCCGGCACCATGAGCCCGTTCCAGCATGGTGAGGTCTTTGTGACCGAGGACGGTTACGAGTCCGATCTGGACCTGGGCCACTACGAGCGCTTTATTGACGAGAACCTGACCCGCGATTCCAACTTTACGACTGGTGCCATCTATAAGAGCCTGATCGCCCGTGAACGTCGCGGTGACTTTTTGGGCGGCACCGTGCAGGTGATTCCGCACGTCACGAACGCCATTAAGGATAAGTTCCGTCGTATTGAGGAGCAGACCGGCTCCGACGTGGTCATCACTGAGTTGGGCGGCACTATCGGTGACATCGAGTCGCAGCCGTTTGTCGAGGCCATTCGCCAGTATCGCAAGGAGGCCGGCCCCGAGAACGTCTGCTACATCCACGTGTCGCTCGTTCCCTATATCGCCGCCGCCCATGAGGTCAAGACCAAGCCGACGCAGCACTCCGTTAAGGAGCTCCGCAGCTTTGGTATCCAGCCCGACATTATCGTTCTGCGCTCCGATCACCATATCGACGATGCCATCCGCGGCAAGATCGCAAGCTTCTGCGACGTCGACACCGACTGTGTCTTTACCAACGAGGACTGCGCGAGCATCTACGATGTTCCGCAGCTGCTTGCCGAGCAGGACTTTGACCTGCGCATTTGCGAGCGCCTGGGTCTGGACCCGCGTGAGCGCGACATGAGCGAGTGGAACGAGTTCCTGCGCAAGCAGAACCATGCCAACCATCACGCCGACAAGGTGAAGATCGCCGTCGTGGGCAAGTACACGCAGCTGCCTGATGCGTACCTGTCGGTTATCGAGGCCCTGCACCACGCGGGCGTGTTCTACGATCGCCACGTTGACGTGCAGCTGGTCGATGGCGAGAGCCTCGACGAGCAGAACGTCTCCGAGGTCCTGGGTGACGCCTCGGGCATCTTGGTCCCTGGCGGCTTTGGCAAGCGCGCCCTGGAGGGCAAGATCCTCGCGGCCGAGTTCGCCCGCGAGCACAAGATTCCGTATCTGGGCATTTGCCTGGGTATGCAGGTAGCCGTGTGCGAGTTCGCCCGCAACGTGGTCGGCCTTGCCGGCGCCAGCTCTTCCGAGTTCGATCCGGACGGCCCGTATAGTGTCATCGACCTGATGAGCTCGCAGGAGGACGTGACCGAGAAGGGCGGCACCATGCGCCTGGGCGCCTATCCGTGCAAGCTCGCCGCCGATACCCTCGCGCGCGAGGCATACGGCGAGGAGCTCGTCTACGAGCGTCACCGTCACCGTTTTGAGTTCAACAACGCCTTCCGTGACCAGCTCGAGGACGCCGGTCTGGTTATCTCGGGTCTTTCGCCCGACGAGCGTCTGGTCGAGATGGTCGAGCTGCCGCGCGACGTACATCCGTGGTATGTGGCCACCCAGGCTCATCCCGAGTTCAAGAGCCGCCCGACCAACCCGCAGCCGCTGTTCCGCGAGTTCGTACGCGCCTCGATCGGCCAGCATGAGGGCGTCGATCGCTTGCAGGTGACGCCCAAGAACCTCGCTACGGACTAAGGGTGCCGGCGAATAAGGAACATACCGAAGCTACTCCCTCGTCGCTCGCCGTGGCGGCGGGGGAGTATCTCGATTACCTCGCGGTCGAGCGTGGCTTGGCGCGCAACACGATTGCGGCCTATCGTCGTGACCTGACGACGTACTGCGCCTATCTGGAGCGGGCTGACATTGCGTCTTTTGAAGAGGTGACCCGTCAGGTCGTGGAGGGCTTTGTTGCCGATCGCCGCGACGGAGGCTATTCCGACGCCTCGGTGGAGCGCGCGCTTGCTGCCGTGAAGGGCCTGCATGCCTTTTTGGTGCGCGATGGGGCCGTGGCCCAAAACCCGACGGCGGCGTTGCGCCTGCCCAAAAAGGCAGATCGCCTGCCGGAATACCTTTCGGTGGAGGACGTCTCGGCACTGCTGGATCAAGACTTTCCCGAGGGCGAGATGGGACTGCGCGATCACGCCATCTTGGAAGTGCTTTACGGTTGCGGCTTGCGCGTGAGTGAACTGGTTGGGCTCGATGTGGGCGATATCCATATCGATGACGGGTTTGTCCTGGTGCGCGGTAAGGGCTCCAAGGAGCGTCTGGCCCCGTTGGTGGGAAGCGCGGCGCGTGCCCTGACACACTATCTAGGTGACGGGCGCACTCTCCTGGCCGCCCATGCTCACGGGACGGAGACCTCGGCGGTCTTTTTAAATAAGAACGGACGTCGCCTGTCGCGTCAGGCCGTGCATGCGATATGCGAGCGGTATGGGCGCCAGGTGGGGCTGGTGGGGCTCCATCCCCATACCTTGCGCCACTCCTTTGCCACCCATATGCTCGCGGGCGGTGCCGACCTGCGTGTGCTGCAGGAGATTTTGGGCCATGCCGATATTTCGACCACGCAGGTCTACACGCATGTCGACCGCACGCAACTGACCGAGGTCTATCTGGCGGCGCATCCGCTGGCACATCGCTAGCACCTCGCTGACCTGCATATTTATAAATATTAAAGGGGACGGGCCCCAGATTGCCGAGACGCACTTTTGCGCGCATGGGCAATCTGGGGCCCGTCCCATTTTTCGCCAGACATCGACGCGGTGGTGGGCCGTGTGTGCCGTGGGTGGGGGAGTTTGGGGGCGATGTGAACGGCGTGTAAAGGGACGTAAAAATCACCTCAAGGTCAACTTGAAGGTTGAGGTTCACGGACGTGGTTCTACAGGTGGCATCCCGCCTTTGCTGCAAACACAACATATTGTGTTTTCGAACATATGCTCGGGGGTGTTTTACAACATATTGGGAGTGGAGTGGTGGGGCGGGGTGGGGGAAGGGGTGGGGAAAGGTGTTGAAAAATGGGGCGGTTCCCCATATTATTGATGACGTCGACAGACGGGGTGGTTCCCCGCGTACGTGCCATCTGAGTAACCGAGGGGAGGGCGCACATGGGAATGACGGGTGCATACGAGCGCAATCTCGATGCAAAAGGTCGTCTATCCCTGCCTGCACCCCTTCGTGAGGAGCTTGGAGAGCACGTTCGCGTGTTCAAAGCCCTGGATGTCGATGCTCTGTACGTGTTCTCTGCCGAGGCCTTCGATAAGTGGGTCGAAGGACTCTTCGCGGGTCGTGAGGGCCACGAGGGTTTTAACCCGCGTGACATCAACGACCAGAAGCTCATGAGAGCGATCAACAAGCGCACCACGTCGATGGATGTGGACAGCGCGGGTCGTATCGGTCTTTCCGAGTCTCTCCGCAAGCAGGCGAACCTCGACCGCGAGGTCACGGTTGTGGGCAACTACGACCACCTTGAGGTTTGGGACCGCGCTACGGCCGATGAGGACGATGACGACGAGGCCCTGCTGGACCTCTTCTTCTCGTAAGGGCAAGGCACGAGTAACGGATGGAGTGTGGGATCTTGACACAAGAATATCGGCATGAACCTGTCATGCTCGGCGAAGTGCTTGAGTCGCTGCAGCTAAAGAGCGGCTCCGTCGTCTGCGACTGCACCCTTGGCGGTGCCGGCCATTCGGTAAAGATGGCCGCGCAGGTGGGGGAGACCGGCCTTTTGCTCGGCGTCGATCAGGACGACATGGCCCTTGAGGCCGCTGGCGCCCGTCTGGACCGCGAGGTTCCCGGCGTACCGCACCAGCTGCTGAAGGGCAACTTCGGCGACTTGGACGAGCTGCTTTGCTCGGCCGAGGTGCCCGGGGTCGATGGCTTCCTGTTCGACTTGGGCGTTTCGTCGCCGCAACTCGATATCCCTGGCAGGGGCTTTTCGTACAACGAGGACGCCCCATTGGACATGCGGATGGATCCGGGTAACAACACCTTAAACGCAGCTGAGGTCATCAACACCTATAACGAACACGACCTTGCCCGGATTCTACGCGTCTATGGCGAAGAGAAGTTCGCCTCGCAGATCGCACGTGAGATCGTGCGCCGCCGCGAGCATGAGCCGATCGAAACCACCGGCCAGTTTGTCGAGATCATCAAGGCTGGTATCCCCGCTGCCGCTCGTCGGCATGGCGGACACCCAGCCAAGAAAAGTTTCCAGGCCATTCGCATCGAGGTCAATCACGAACTCGATGTGCTCGAGCGAGGGCTTGACGCCGCCACAAGGTGGCTCAACCCGGGCGGACGCATCTGCGTCATCTCGTATCACTCGCTCGAGGACCGTATCGTAAAGAACCACTTTAAGGAGATGAGCCAGGGGTGCACGTGTCCGCCGGAGATTCCGGTGTGCGTGTGCGGCAACGTGCCGATACTCAAGGTCATCACTCGCAAACCCTTGGTTGCCCAGCCTGATGAGGTTGAGCGCAACCCTCGGGCGAGATCAGCCAAAATCCGCGTGGCGCAGCGTCTGTAGGCGCGACCGCGCGATATTGGACCTCCCGCTCGCACCATAAACGAAGCTTAAACACACTACCAACGTACTCGGGATGGGAGGCGGCATATCATGGGCTACAACACTTCAAGCGCAGCACTCGCCTATGATATGAACGCCATGCCCGCCTATCGTGAGACGCCGCAGGCCCCCGTTGCTCCCCGTGAGCAGCGCACGCCGCGCTTTGATGTCTACACGGGCGCGGGCCGTCAGGCAAACCAGGCGGTAAGCCCGGTTTTCATGAGCGTTCTTAAAACGTTTTGCATCATTGCGGCTATCTTCATGACGATTGGCGTCGCCCGCGTGGCGCTCGCCGGCGTTACGGCCCAGGTGCTCAACAGCAACGCCGAGCTTACCAACACGCTCGAAAAGGCGACCGATGAGAGCTCCGACCTGGAGGTCATGCATTCGGTCTATGGCGCCGACACGCGCATTCGCGACCTTGCGGGCGCTTATGGCATGGTGGAGCCCAGCGAGAGCGTTACACTTGACTTTTCGCAGGATGCAGCCGCGGGCGCCAACGCGACCGCGACCGCTCAGTAGCAAGACGGTAGCTGAGTATGACAAATGACTATCGCCGCGGTTCCGATGGGGGCCGCGGTTCTGGACGTCCCTCGTCGCGGGGACGTTCTGGTTATCAAGGATCGGGTCGGCAATCTTACAACGCCGGGCAGTCCCGTGGCAACGACCCGGCGTCGCGACTTCGCGGCTCGGGCGGCCCTCAAGTGCATAACACCAGGTCGCGCAAGAGTTCGTCGACCGAATGGCTCACAGGCGCGCCTCTGCCTCGCCGCAAAGCCGTCATGGGATTCATTGGGCTTGGCTTGGGCTTGGGCGTCTTTCGCCTTGCCGACTATCAAATTGTCGAAGCCGATAAACTGCGCGAGCGTGCCGATGCGCGCCGCCTGCTTGCGCAGACCCTCTATGCCAAACGCGGCACCATCTACGACCGCAACGGTAACGTGCTGGCGTCGTCGGTCGAATGTCGCAACATCGCCGTGAACCCGCAGCTTGTCGAGGATGTTGACAAGACGGTGTCGGCGCTGGTCAAGGCAACTGGAATCGATAAAAAGACCTGCCGCAAGCTCGTCGAGTCCGATGGCACCTGGGTGTATATCAAGCGCCAAGTGGACGAAGACGATGCTGCGGTGCTGGAGAAGAAGAACCTGCCCGGCGTGCTTTTTGAGCAGGCCATGAAGCGCGTATATCCATACGGCAATCTGGCATCGCAGGTGCTGGGTGTAGTGAATGTGGACAACGACGGCTTGACGGGTCTCGAAAAGCAATACAACAAGCTTCTGACCGGCACGAACGGTTCTCTCGTGCGCGAGCGCGCGAGGGACGGCAGCTATATCGCGGGCGGTGCCTATAAAAAGGTGGCCGCGGTCGACGGCGTTGATATCGTGACGACGCTCGACGTCAATATCCAGCGTGCGGCTGAGGATGCTCTGGCAGAGGCTGTCGAGAAGACAAAGGCCAAGAACGGCTCGGCTTTGGTCACCGACCCCACGACTGGTGAAATTCTCGCCGCCTGCTCGTACCCGACCTACGACCAGACCGATCTGGAAAACGCCAAAACCGAGGATATGAACTTGCGCCTGGTCACCGACGCCTACGAGCCCGGCTCGGTCTTTAAGACGCTCGTGGCGGGCGCCGGCTTCGACTTGGGTGTCGTGCGATCGAGTACGTCGTTTGAGGTGCCGGCGAGCATCAAGGTGGGCGACGATACCGTCACCGATGCCGACAAGCGCGACTACGCCATGACCATGGATGTGCGCGAGATGATGCGCCGTTCGTCCAACGTGGGCTTTGTCCTGGTGGGGCGCAAGATCGGTGCCGACGACTTTGCCGCCTATGTGGACAAGTGGGGCATCGGTCACAGCTCTGGTGTAGATTTTCCGGGCGAGAGCCTGGGTATCGTCAAGGAGCGTGACCAGTATGACGGCGCCACGCTGGGCTCGATGAGCTTTGGACAGGCACTGTCCGTCTCGCCGATTGAGATCGCACGTGCCGTGGGCGGCATCGCCAACGGCGGCGTGATGATGACACCGCACTTCTATAAGTCCAGCAAAGGCGACGAGAAGGACTGGGGCGAAGGCGAGCGCGCGATTTCTGAGGATGCTGCATCCCAGGTGACATCGTGCATGCAGACGGTCGTGTCCGAGGGAACGGGCGTTGGCGGCGCGGTTGACGGCTATGACGTGGCGGGTAAGACCGGTACGGCTGAACGTGCCGACGAGAACGGCGGCTACCTCAAGGAGAACTACATGTCGTCCTTTATGGGCTTTGCACCGGCACAATCGCCCAAGGTGCTGTGCTATATCACGCTCGACGGAACGCCGAGCGGCTCAGATGCCGCTGCGGTGCCGTTCCAGTCCATTATGGCCAACGCGCTCGACGTGCTGGGTATCCCGCACACGAAGTAGGGGGTTACAATCTTTGGGGCGTGGTTTGTTGTCCCATATGAGGGTGTTCACATGCCCTGCACCACGCATGTGCGGCGCTGGGATACAATACGCCGATAGCATTATTAGGTTTACAGGGGAGCTGCAATGATAGAGATCGCCGTCAACAACCTCGCGGCCGCAACAGGGGCCCGAACCGTGACGGGAGAAGCCGATCGGGTATGCCGCGGGTGCGTTATCGACTCGCGTCAGGTCGAGGAAGGGACGATTTTCGTCGCCTTTCCCGGTGAAAACGTCGACGGCAATGATTTTGCTTCCCGTGCCGTCCAGTCGGGTGCCGGCGCCGTCGTGATGACGCGTGAGCCCGAGGCCGAGCTGGTCTCGCTGGCGCAGGACAAGGGCTGTGCCATCTTGCTGACCGATGATCCCGAGGACTTTCTGCTGCGTTTGGCGCACGCGTACCGTCTGGAGCTTGGCTGCCTGGTCGTTGGTATTACCGGTTCCATCGGCAAGACGACGACCAAGGACGTGCTCGCCGCCGTGCTCGCCAAGCGCTATCGTGTCTGGGCCACCAAGGGCAATTTCAATAACCTGATCGGCATGCCGCTCACGGTGCTTTCCGCTCCGGCCGATACCGAGGTCCTGGTGCTCGAGATGGGCATGAACCATTTCCACGAGATTGAGCGCCTGTCCCAGTCCGCCAATCCCAACCTTGCCATCGTGAGCAAGATTGGTACCTCTCACATCGGCATTTTGGGCAGCCGCGAGAACATCGCCCGCGCTAAGGCCGAGATTGTCCAGGGTATGTGCGCCGCCGGCGACTTCTTGCCGCTGCTGGTTTTGGGCGGTGAGGACGACTTTACGCCGTTCATTCGCGATACGTTCGCCCAGCCTGCTGGTATCGATGTGATGCTGGCCGGCGTCTCGGACGATGATGAGGTCCGTGCCCGCGACATTCGTGTTGATGACGAGGGCCGTCCGGTCTTTACGCTCGATTTTGGCCAGGGTGAGACGACCGATACCATGCTTGCCATCCCCGGCGTGCAGTCCGTCCCAAATGCCGTTAAGGCCGCCGCAGTTGCCTATCGCCTGGGCGTGACGCCCGAGCAGATCGATGCTGCCTTTAGGGGCCTCACGATCACCGGGCACCGCCAGGAGATCAAGCGCGCCAAGAGCGGTGCCCACGTCATCGACGATTCCTATAACGCCAGCGCCGAATCCATGGCTGCTGGTCTCGATCTGCTGTGCTCGCTTTCGTGCACGGGGTCTCGCATGGCGATCCTGGGCGAGATGGGCGAGATGGGCGATGAGGCTCCTCGCATGCATGAGCTCGTGGGCGCCTATGCCGCCGCCAAGAAGCTCGACATGCTGGCGTGCGTGGGTGGTGAGCTGGCCCAGCTTATGGCCGATGCCGCGCGCATGATGGGCATGGACGAGGACCGCATCCAGGTGTTCTCCGATTATCAGCAGGTGCTCGACCGCATGGGCGGCGCGCTTGAAAAACATGATGTTGTACTGGTCAAGGGTTCCCGCTTTGTTGAGCTCGACCGCTTTGTGGAAGGTGTGTGCTAGCCCATGTTCGGCAATCCCTCGTATCCAACGTATCAGGCTTTTTTGGGGCTTGGCATCGCCGCTGCCATTGCGCTGCTGCTCATGCCGTGGTGGATCAAGCTACTTAAGGTCGAGGGTATCGGCCAGCAGGTTCGTGCCGACGGCCCCAAGCGTCATTTGGTTAAGCAGGGAACGCCCACCATGGGTGGCGTTGTCATTCTCGTCGCGATTTCGCTGACCTGCCTGCTGATGGGCAAGCTCACCACCGAGCTCGTGCTCGTGCTGCTCGCCACGCTGGCGACAGGCGTGCTGGGCCTGATCGACGACCTGACCTCCGTTACGCATGGGCGCTCGCTCGGTCTGACGCCTCATGCCAAGATGATCGGCCTAACCATTATCTGTGTCACCTTTACGGTACTTGCCGTTAACTGGTGCGGCGTCGCCCCCGAGATTCGTTTTCCCGGCGGCCTGACGATTGACCTTGGCGTGCTTTCGACCACCATCTGCGGCCTTTCGTTCCCGTGGCTCTACATTGTCTTTTGCTGGCTGATGATCGCCGGTCTTTCTAATGCCGTGAACCTGACCGATGGCCTTGACGGTCTTGCTGGCGGCACCTCCATGATTGCCATGCTCGCCATGGCTGCCATGGCGTTTTTGCACGGAGACGTGAACCTGTCCATCTTCTGCACCGCGTGTGCCGGTGCCTGCTTGGGCTTTCTGTGGTTCAACTGCTATCCGGCGAGCATCTTTATGGGCGATACCGGCTCGCTTGCCCTAGGCGCCGCGTTTGCCTGCACGTCCATCATGACCAACACCGAGGTCGTCTCCCTCATCATCGGCGGCCTGTTTATCGTTGAGACCCTGTCGGTCATGATTCAGGTTGTCTACTTCCACTTTACGCACAAGCGCGTCTTCCTTATGGCGCCCATCCATCATCATTTCGAAAAGAAGGGCTGGGCCGAGACCAAGGTCGTCATCCGTTTTTGGATTATCGCTGCTGCCTTTGGTGCCGTTGGCCTTGCCCTGTTCTTCCAGTTGGGATAGTGGTCTTTCATGCCTCTTGCTGATGTCTTTAGCCTGCTCGTTTTGGGTCAGGGCAAATCCGGTCTCGATGTCGCCCGCTGGGCGCTGGCACATCCCGAGCGCGTAAGTGCCGTTACCGTGTATGGCGGTGGCACCTCTGAACCCAATGACGCCACGCGTGCGCTCGAGGCTGCTGGTGCGTCGTTTGTCTATGGGACCGAACAGGTCGAGGGCGCCTATGACGTATGCGTGACGTGCCCGGGCATCTCGGAGTTCTCGGGCTTCTTTAAGGCCGGGCGCGAGCATGCCGCCCAGATTATGGGTGAGCCCGAGTTTGCCTATCGCCTGTCGCCCGATAACTGGATTGCCATCACGGGCACCAACGGCAAGACGACCACCACGTCGCTGGCTGATTATCTGCTTAAGGCTGCCGGCGAGGCCAGCGTTGCTGTCGGCAACATCGGCGAGCCGCCGGTCAACGAGATTGACGGCCGAGCCCACAACGAGTGGTTTGTGGCTGAGCTCTCGAGCTATCAGATTGCTACGACAACCGAGCTCCACCCCCGCGTGGCGGTGCTGCTCAACATCACTCCCGACCACTTGGGCTGGCATAAGAGCCATAAGAACTACGCGCTTGCC
>CALDWI010000069.1 GCA_937923795.1 uncultured Collinsella sp. | reverse complement strand
AATGGCGCGAAGCACACGGTTGACAAAACTATAGAGACACGTCCCAGAAAAATCAATTAGCGGGCAGAAGGGCAAAAGTAGTCAAAAAAGCCGTCCCAAATTAGCTACCACTTGCACCGATTATTCGCCCGGGTTGATGTTCGCGTAGAACTCCGCCCCGTCGTCCAGGCGCAGGATGCCCACGCGGCCGAACTCGGAGCCGGTGGCGGCAGCGCAGTCGATGTCGATGCGATCGGGCACACCGGCAGTGTCCTCGCCGCCCAAGCGCACGATCTGTCCGCGTCCCGATTCCTCATCGAGCCCCGCCAGACCACCGACCTCGCAATAGCGCCCAAGCGATACCGTGGGCGTGTGACCGCTCACCACGACCGGGCCCTTACCCTCGGTAGAAAGCAGCCCGGTCGGCACATCCCAATAGCCGTGACGAATCCACAGCAGGTCATCGGACGACTGCACCGCGAGCATCTGCTGCAGCAGCTCGCGATCGGCATCGACCGCTCCCCTGCCGTCGCCGCAATCGACGCCATGCTCAAGCAAAAACGCGCGCGCCGCCTTCATCTCGATTCCAGCATGTACCAGCAGATACGGGCGCTCCTCGGTCTCGACCACCGCGTAGAGCGGCAGCGCGGCCATCCATCGCACGAGCTCCTCGTATGCCTCAAATTCCATGTCGTTGAGCTGCTCGCGCGTCGTCCAGCCACCGTTGATATCCCAGGTCTCGGCATCGAGAGGATCCTGGCCAATGATGGCATCGAGCATGATCTGCTCGTGATTGCCCTTGAGCACGCGGGCGTTGGGCAGCGAGCGCACGAGCTTAATAACGCCGACCGGATCGGGCCCGCGATCGATCATGTCGCCCAGCACGTACAGCGTGTCGTCGGACGTCAACGAGATCTTAGACAGGGCCTCGTCAAGCGCACGCACGTGCCCGTGAGCATCAGATGTCACATAGATCGCCATGGTACGCCTCTCCTTGCATTGCGGCCGAAGCCCGGCGCCGCAACTAAAACTTCAAGTTGAACTTAAACGTTACCCATTGTACTCCGTTGCAATAAAGCTGGAAAGGGTTTCCAAGCAGAGGCAAAGATGGCAGCCGTCTATGACGATATCGCGCACGCCCGCAATCCAACCCCATAAACCCACCATCTTTGGGTACAAATAACCGCAGGCAACTGACCGTGCCACGCCAACCACCCAGGAGCGGACACCATCCATGAACCAGATCCTTCTCTTTATCGGCCTCGTTATTATTCTGTGCCTGACCATCAAACCCGTCGGCAAAAAACTCCCCTTCCCCACCCTGCTCATCTTTATCGCGCTCGGCATGCTGTTGGGCGTCAACGGCCCGGCGCACATCGACTTTAGCGACTACGCGCTCACCGAAACCGTCTGCAGCACGGCGCTGCTGTTCATCATGTTCTACGGCGGCTTTAACACCAACATCGACCGCGCCAAGCCCGTCGCCGTGCCCGCGGTGTTGCTGAGCACGCTCGGCGTCGTCATCACCGCAGGCATCACCGGCGTGTTCGCCCACTTCGCGCTGGGGTTCGACTGGATCGGTGGCCTGCTGCTGGGATCGGTCGTGGCGTCGACCGATGCGGCCAGCGTCTTTAGCGTGCTGCGCGAGCACAGCCTTTCGCTGAGGGGCGGCACCGACTCGCTGCTCGAGGTCGAATCGGGCTCCAACGACCCCGTCGCCTACATGCTCACCGCCGTGCTCGCCACACTCGCGGCCGGCGACGACATCAACATTCCCGCACTGCTGGCCAAGCAGATCATCCTGGGCGCGGGCCTGGGCCTTGCCATCGGCTGGGCGGCGGGCCGCCTGATTGAACGCGCGCACGCAACGGCCGAGGGCGCGCAGACCATCTTCTTGTTCGCCGTGGCGATCGTCGCATACGCGCTACCAAGCTATCTGGGCGGCAACGGCTTTTTGGCTGTATACCTGGCCGGCATTGTGCTGGGCGCCAGTGACATCACTGGCAAAGTCGAGATGGCGCACTTCTTTGACACCCTCACCGAGATGGCCGAGATGACAATCTTCTTCTTGCTCGGCCTGCTCGTGACGCCCGCACGCCTGCCGCAGATGCTGCTGCCGGGCCTGGCGCTCATGGCGTTTATGCTCTTCGTGAGCCGCCCCATCGCCGTGGGCATGCTGCTGGCGCCCTTTAAGACAAACCCCCGCCAGGTCGCGCTCGTAAGCTGGGCGGGCCTGCGCGGAGCAGCTTCGGTCGTCTTTAGTCTCTTTGCCGTGGTGGCCGGCGTTCCCGGCGGACACGACCTGTTTGACCTGGTATTTGTGATTGCCGTGTCGAGCATCGTGGTGCAGGGCTCGCTTCTGCCGGCGGTGGCGAAGAAGCTCGATATGATCGATGCGACCGGCGACGTGCGCCGCACCTTTAACGACTACCGCGACGAGGACGGCATGTCGTTCGTCAAGCTCAAGGTAGGCGCTGGACATCCGTTTGCCGGTCGCTCGCTCGCCGACATTGGCAGCGCCACAGACATGCTCGTGGTCCTGGTGCTGCGCGACGGGGCGCACCCGGTACTGCCCAATGGCGACACCGTGATCCAGGAAGGCGATCTGTTGGTGATGGCCGCCCCAACGTTCGAAGAGCGTGCCGAGGTTACGCTGCGCGAGGTCACCGTGACGCCCCACGGTCGTCTGGCCGGCCAGCGCCTGCGCGATGTGCCGCAAGGCAAGCATCCCTTTATCGTCGTGATGCTCAAACGCGACGGCCAGACGATCATCCCCGACGGCAACACCCTCATATACGCCGGCGACGAAGCCGTCATTGCCACGATGGCATCGTAGCCATCCCCAGCCGTAAGTTGCGGTGAAATAGGGATTGAATAGGCTTCTGAACAGCCATTTCAGTCCCTATTTCACCGCAAGTTATTGAGGGGATGGGTTGAAAAACATTTGAATTGACACCGAAATGAAAAAAGCCGGGGAAAACGTCCCCGGCACTTGTAAGCCCTCTCTTTTGAGATGACCGATTTCTTTATATCACGAGCGCTAGTTAGATGCCATTCATTGAGGGCTTTATCAGGCGCGCCATCCCATCCCATCCACATGGCGCCATTTGAAAGCCGTCCGATCTCATGCTATAAAGAAATCGGTACCCTCTAAAAGAGGGGCCTCCAAGAGCCGGGGTCTTACACCCGGCATTTTTTGTGCGTAAAGTCACCGCAGCCCCTGCCTTGCCCCTAAGAGGGGCGGGGTAGCCGTCCCGAATTGGCTACATTTGAGCATCAATCGCCCCGGCTGGGGTCTCGTTGCGGACAATTAGCGTCTCTCAAAACTAAGTGAGTAGACTTTTGTCGAATCGCCGACCACGTCTCCAAAACACAAGTCTGTGACCTACGGGTTTGTTGAAGCAAATTAGTCGGGTGCTCAGGATTTCCAATAAAGCCTACTCACTTAGCCAGCGTGCAGTCAAAATAGAACAGTCGCGAGGTCAGTAGACTCCATTGCGACGGCTTATCGTGCATTTTCGCGCAGCTGCGGGTGCAGACGCCCCATTACAGTTTGAGTCGTCCGAAAGGGCGGCTCTTTTCCGTTGCACGGTTA
>CALDWI010000068.1 GCA_937923795.1 uncultured Collinsella sp. | reverse complement strand
TTCGGCAATCTGCGCCAGATCGGTTTTTATCTTCTTAAATCGAGCCGCGTAACCATCCAGCTTGGTCTCATACTCGGTAACTTGGTCTTTCGCTTTCTTTGCGGCATCCTGCGCGGTTTTGAGGGCATCCTTCGCAACGGCAAGTTCCGCCGTCACCGATTCCAGCTGCTCGGTCTTCTCGTCGAGCTCGGCCTGTATACGAATGTTCTCGGCCTTGTATTCGGCCACGGACTTGTGCCGCTTCGCTGGTTCCCCGTCCCCGCGCTTCTCGCCCCTAGAAAGGCCGTACAGCGCCCCCACGCGCCCATAGAACCTGTCCTGCATCTTCCCGAGCGCCATCTTGTTCGGGAAGAACTCCTTCCACGAGAGCTTTCCGTCCCTCAGCGGCACGAAACCGAAATGCGCGTGCGGGGTCTCCTCGTCCATGTGCACCGTAAAGTGAACCATGTTCGATTCGCCGAACTCGTCGCAGCAGAACCGGTACGCGTCATCGAAGAACTTGCGCACCTTGTCGTCATCCGCCCGCGCGAAGAATTCTGGACTCGCCGTCACGATTCCCTCAACGAGTTTCACAGCGTCCTTGCGCACCTTGCGCTCGCCCGAATACCCGTCATCAATCCTCGCCTGTACCTCGCGCTCGTAATCGACGTGAGGGCGCATCTCGCGGTTCAGACGGGTTCGGGTTTGGTCTATGTCGGGGTTCGCGTGCTTCCCCGGCTCGCGGTCGTTGTGGTACTGCATGGCACCTATCGCGGCACCCTTGCACTTCTGGACTCGAAGGATTGCGTACTGCTTCCCCATCGGCGGCGGCACCTCCCGGCTTTTTGGAACAAAAGGGTAACGCACTCCCCTTTTGCCTACGGAAAAGGGGGCGCGCCGACAGTGTATCACTGTCGGTTCTCCGCGACTTAGGGTCGCTCCGCGCCTGCGGCTTGGCGGCACGCGGCGGCGCGTGCATGAGGGGGGCAAGCCCCCTCAAACTCCCCCTTTGGTTCAGGGTTCGGGGTTCGGCACCCCCCTGCGAGGGGGTCGCAGAAAGCCCCTCGCAGACAATCCCCGAATCAACCTTCGTCGAGACTTGGGCAAGGAAAGGGTCGATGGAGCGGAGCGTCCATCGACCCTTAATCAAGTCTGGTCTATTCGGTTGCCCGTCGCGTCAATTCCGCAATCCGTGAACGAGGGTTCCGAGATCCGCATTCGCGGAACTCTCCACCCCCGTGGTCACGCATTGCTACATTGACTCGACTACTCTCACGCAATCGTCTCGCCGCTGTTGTCGCGACGCTTTTCACGGTCAAGATTCGCGGCCTGCTGGATGGCGTTGCGCCGCCGCTCGATGAAATTGCCGATTGCCCACGCGCACTTGAGGTCGAGGGCACGGCTCCACATGTCGTTGTTCTCGTCGCACCAAAGTTGAAACTCGTAAAACTCCGAAACGTTGTTCGCGATGATGTATTGACGCATCTCCTTCATCATCGCGTGCAAATCCTCAAGCTCGTTGCACCAATCGTGCCAGTTCGCACCGCCGAACTCGAGAACGTCCCGCCAGTCGTACTGAACCTTGTCCGAGCACTTCTCGTGCGTCAGGTACAAGGCCATGCTCGCCTTGCTCTTCGCGTACTTAATCGAATGGGTGTGCAGGAATGCGAAGTCCTCTTTGACCGTGTCGTAGTCCACGGGCTGTGGGTACTCGACTAGACCGTGATAGTGTGCGACCTTGACCTCGCCCTCGATGCGGTCTGGGTTCCTGCGCTCGTCCGCAGCCGTCCACACATCCCTGTCGTGGAGCGGCGAGACCAGAAACGGCAGTCCGAGTTCATCACACTCATCACGCCAGCCAACCTCGGCGGTATCGGGATAGAAGATGAACATCCAAACCTTGTGACGCTTCCCAGCCCCACGGTTCTCCTTCTCCCACTTGCGCTGTGCTTCGCGCTGCTTTTCTTTGTCCTTGTATGGCATGATGCTATAATTCTCCTTGCAGAAAGGACTGGTTAAACCGTCTGCTAAAAGCCCCTAAGCCGCCAAGCAAGAGGGGCTTTCTTTTTGCCTATTTACGCTATGGCCATGAGACCATCGGCGAGGATTCCACGAGCGTATGCGCCCGTGGACTTGCCCTCGGCCTTAGCTTCCTTCTCAAGTGCCCGCTTCATGGCAGCTGGAACCTTGAGCGACAGCGTCACGGTATCGGGCGCGGCCTTCGGAAGCTTGCCCTCGACGATTTCGCCGACGTTGACCCATCCGCTCGGCCACTCATCGCGCTCAAGAGCGCTCTCCCAGTCGGCAATCATCTCGTCGGTAACGACCTTGCCGTTCTCGGCAACGATTCCGTTCATGTCTACCTCCATCCCAGCTCACGCTTGAATTTCTTCGTCGGCGGCACCATCGCGTGGAACACGCACCAAACGCCGTCGATATCCATGAATCCAATCAGTTCGGCAAACCTTCCGTCGGGAAGGGAGCCGACCGAAATCCAGAGCGGCGGGTCATCGGTTCCATTTCGCTGGCGACACCTAATCGGGTTCTCCCACGCATACGCGACTTCCTCGCTGGTAAGCCCGTGCTTGAGGGCGTTCCCGTGCACTCTGACCACTGCCGTTCTCCTTTCTTCCCTAGTAAGTATACCCGATTAGTATACCGAATCAAAGCGCCTGCCCATCATGGTTGCGGCCAAGCGTGAAACCCGACCGCTCAAGCTCAAGCCGTTTGCTGGTCACACGGTCTTCGTCAACGTCATCGAACGGAGACCACTCGTCCATCTCCTTTTCAAGCTGGCTCATCTCCTTGAGCTTCTCGCGAGCGCCCTTCTCAAGAACGCGCTCGGCTCGCTTGCCGTCTTTTTCGCTCTCGAAATCTCGACCGGCTTCGAGCGCATTCCAGCAAATCGGGTTTTTCGAGAACTCGATGAGCTTGTCCCTGAACCTCTTCAACAGATTCCTCCACGACAAGGCTTCGGCAATCTGCGCCAGATCGGTTTTTATCTTCTTAAATCGAGCCGCGTAACCA
>CALDWI010000067.1 GCA_937923795.1 uncultured Collinsella sp. | reverse complement strand
GAGCGGGGGCTCCTGTCGTTTCCGTGCCCCTGGATTGGGTCATAGTGTCTGACTTCGCCAAAACATCGGCGTTGTCCGACTAGTCGTTTTGGCACTTGGGGACACTCCTTGTGCTGATAGTCGTTGGGGACGTTCTTGTTTGCCTAGTCATTTAAGAACGTCCCCAACGACTAACTTAAGAACGTCCCCAACGACTAACTTAAAACTATGCCGGATTACGGGGCTGAACGACGGATTGCCGACCATGCCGAAATTGGTAAAAAGAAAACCGCAGGTAGAAGGCTCGCTATGATTTGAAAATAGGGGGTGTGGTTGGCTCATTCAGGTTCAGCCCCGTAATCCGGCATAGTTTTGAAATGGCACTGAATAAGTGGCGGCAAATGAGCCGCAATGAAGCAAGCTAGCCCCTCGTTTCCGAAACCTTTCCGCAACAATCTGCTCTTCGCACTGCTCGACTCCGCTCGCAACGTCCCCTGCGCTACACTTAGTTGCACTGTGGCGCCGTTGCGCCGCGCCCGACCTAAGGGGGACTCTCATGAAGAATACTCAGCTGCTGCTGATTAACGATATGTGCGGCTACGGCAAGGTCGCGCTTTCCGCCATGCTGCCGGTGCTGTCTCACATGGGCTACCGTATCCATAACCTGCCGACGGCGCTCGTTTCCGACACGCTCAACTATCCCAAGTTCTACATCCACGACACCACCGAGTACGTGCGCCAGAGCCTCGCCATCTGGGAGGAGCTCGGCTTTGAGTTCGACGCCATCTCGACCGGCTTTATCGTGACCGAGGAAGAGACGCGCATCATCTCGGACTTTTGCCACCGCCGTGCGCAAAAGGGCACCAAGGTGTTCGTCGACCCCATCATGGGCGACAACGGCAAGCTCTATGCGGGCGTGCCCGAGTCCACGATTGGCCTTATGCGGCACCTGCTGGAGTGCGCAGACTACGCGGTACCCAACTATACCGAGGCGTGTCTGCTTGCCGATAGGCCTATTGCCGAGCAAATTACGCCCGATGAGGCCCGCGCCCTTGTGGACGCCGTGCGCGAGCTGGGTGCCAAGTCGGTGGTCATTACGAGCGCCGTAGTCAATGGCACGAACGCGGTTATCGGTTACGACCATGTGGCGGGGGAGTACTTTACGATTCCCTTTGAGCTCATTCCGGTCTATTTCCCGGGCACGGGCGACACGTTCTCGGCGGTGCTCGTCGGCCGCGTTATGGCAGGCTGGAGTCTGCAGCGCGCGACGTCCGATGCCATGCGCGTGGTGGCAGAGCTTATCGAACGCAATGCCGACCAAGAGGACAAATCGGCCGGCCTTCCCATCGAGGCCTGCCTGGATGTGATCGACCATGAGTAACGCCGGCGAGGGCGGCATCAGGCCTGCGGGCGAGAGCAAGCCGCTCGGCGCGTCGCGTGGCAAGCGTCCGCGTATCCGCGTGAGCTGCGTGGACCAGCTGGGTGCGTGCCGCTGCCACCATGGTCACAAGCCCGGCGACGTTTTTGACTTCGACCGAGACCGCGGCAAGATGTGCGCCATGGCCTGCCATGTGGGCTTTCCCTATATCGATATCCTGCGCTATGGCGGAACCGTGCCTGGCAACGAGCCCGGCACGGCAAAGTTCTGCTGCCCCGAAGTCGATACACTGAACGTCTGGCTTGCCGAGATCGTTGACGAGTAGTCGAGCGTGGATTTTCTCCCGTTTAGAGCGTACTTGAGCGCTCAAAGTGGGAGATTGTCCACGCTCAATTTGTATGCGGGAGATTATCCACGCTCATTTCGCGCCGAAGACGTGGCCCGCGACCTCGCTTGCCTACAGCTGCTCGAGCATAGCGGTACAACCGGCGAGCACGTCGCGGTAGGTGGCATCGAAGTTGCCGGTGTACCAGGGGTCGGCCACGTCGCCGGGGCGCTCGGTCCAATCGAGCAGGCGCGAGATCTTGCCGTCGGGGTCGTCGCCAAAGATGCGACGCAGGCCACGGGCGTTCTCGGCATCCATATAGACAATGTGATCCCAGTCGCCATACTCCGCGCGACGTACCTGACGTGCGCGATGTGCGACGACGGGAATCCCAACCTCGCGTAGCTTGGCAACGGTACCGTGATGCGGCGGGTTGCCGATCTCCTCGGTCGAGGTCGCGGCAGAATCAATGACAAACTCGCCCGCGCGCCCGGCGCGGTGCACCAGCTCGGTAAACACCGACTCGGCCATCGTCGAGCGGCAGATGTTCCCATAGCAGATAAACAGTACGCATTGCATATGCGGTTTCCTTTCGATCGCCATCATCAAGCTCGAGTATCGCATCTGCGCCTACGCCTGCGCCCGCTTGCGCTCCCAGCGAGCCAGCTTAATCGTCACCAGCGTGAGCGCCCAGGCCACAAGCGAGAACGCGGCACCCACTGCGCCCACGTACGCAATGCCAACGCCGCTTACCACGGCGCCGCCTACCGCGGTGCCAAACGAAATGCCGACGTTAAACGCCATGGGCTCAACCGAACTCGCGAGTACCATCGACTTGGGATGGCGGCTGCGTGCCACGTCCATAAAGTGCGTGATGCACGACACCGAGAACAGGTACATGAGCAGCGCCAAGCTAAAGACAAAGACCAGCGCGAGCGGCATGGTGCCGCCCACAGCAAACAGCCCGAGCAGCGCCGCAGCCTGCAGCACAAACGTCACAAGCAGCGCCTTCATGCCAAAGCGCGCATCGATCCATCCGCCCAGGATGTTCGAGATCAGGCAGAACACGCCGTAGGCCATAAGCGTGGTGCTGGCTTCGACCGTGCCCATGCCCAGCACCTGCTCCAGATAGGGCGTCACATAGCCGTAAAACACGTAGACCGAGCCCACGCCAAACAAAAAGATGAGCATGCCGGTGATGATGCTCGGCTCGCGTAGCAGACCCGCCTGCTCGCGAAAGGTGGCAGGCTCGTCGGTTTGCCCAGCGCGCGGCATAAACGCCACGAGCGCTCCGCAGATCAGAACGGCAAAGGTCAGCGTGCCGTACATGGCCACGTGCCAATCGAGCGTGTCGGCCACAAACTTGCCGATCGAAGTGACAAAGACCATTGCCACGGAAAACGCACCATATACCACCGAGATGGCAAGCGAAGTTTGCTGCGGGGACAGCAGCTCGGGGATGTACGTCACACCCACGGCGAGCAGTGCGCCCGAGACAGAGCCCAGGACAATGCGCGAGATAAACAGCACCTGGAAGTTGGGCGCCAACGCCATGACCAGGTTGCCGAGCACAAAGACGATGCTGTAGCACATGAGCAACTGGTAGCGGCGGAATCGCCCCGTGCTGAGCGCAAGCACCGGCGTCGCGATGGCGTAGACGAGCGCAAACACGCTAATAAGTTGGCCCGCAGTGGCAAGCGATATGCCGAGTTCCGTCGCCAAGTCGCTTTCGATGCCGATGACCACGAATTCGGAGCAGCCGAGCGAGAATCCCAACAGTACGAGCAGCGCCAGGCAGAGCTTGGTGCGCGCGGGGGAGAGCGCGGCGGCGGTTGACTTGCTTTTAGGCGTGGTTGCGGCGGTCAAGGTTGTCACTCCAATGTCGCATGAATAAGCGGGATTCAATCCCTGCAACTCTAACAGAATGTGACAAAGAGACAGTCCCTTTGTCACATTGCGCTGCCAGCCAGTCGCCCAAACCATCACAACATTCGGCAAAAATCTCGAAATCGAGGAAAAGCGTCGAATGTTGTGACGGTTTTCCTGTCTGTGCCGACGAGCTCCAGCGCCGTCTGGGGGTATAAGGCTAGCAAGTGTTTATTTGCGAGGCCTAAGGGGCGCCCCGTATGGATATCGATAACTTTGAATGGTGGTATAGCGAGGGCGAGGCTCCGGACGAGGAGTGGGACGAGCCCGCGCCGCGTGACGTGTCGAGCGACGAGGACGAGACCGGCAACGATGCCGCTGTCGAGCCTGACGCCGCCTCCGATGCCGCCGAGCCCCTGATCTTTGAGCAGGCTTGGGCCCAAGCCGAGGCCGACGAGGCTAAGGCCGATGCCACGGCCACGCTGGGTGAGCCAGCCGACATGTCCATCTCGCCGGCAAAGACCCCGCAGCCGCGCCATAACATCGACCCCGGCAGCACGGCATCCTTCAGCATACTCGACGTGCCCGCGCAGGGTGCTCAGGCGCCTGCGCCCACGCATCGCCCCGACCTGGCTCGCGAGGAAGACGCGGGCCGCCGCTCTCCGCTCGGTCCCATCCTCATCGCCTTCATGGCCAGCGTCATCGCTTGCTCGGCGATCGGAAATGTCTGGAGCCATGTGGAGCAACAGCGCAAAGATGCCGCCAAGGTCGAGATGTCTGTCGAGCAATCGCTCAGCCGCACGCGCTCGGTGCATGTGTCGGTCGAGGTCAAGGACGGTGCGACATGGGACACCGCCCGCGGCGATAGTCAGATGCTCATCCACATCGTGGGCCGCACGCTCAGGGGGCAGGCGATTGACGAGTATCAATATGTCAACTCCGCTGGCGACGGCATCGAACTCAAGCCCGGCGACTACGAGCTCACGGTCGACGAGCCGCCCGTCGCGACCGATGGCACGCGCTTTCGCGCTTCAAAGCGCATGGTTCCCGTGAGCTTTAACTCGCAGGCGCCCGATACGGTCGACAGCACGCCGCAGGGCGGATTCGACCTTTACGCAATCGCTCAATAGCTGCGCCTGCCGCTTCTCCTTGCCGCCAAGAGTGGGACAATAGCCCTCGACACTATTGTTTACTTTTGGAGGAAGTAGCATGTCTACCGTCACTACCATCAAGCGCGGCGGCCTTACCGCGGCCATCGATTCCATGGGTGCCCAGCTCACGAGCCTTGCCCTCAACGGCAATGAGTATCTGTGGCAGGGCGACCCGGCCTTTTGGGGCAAGCATGCGCCCATCCTGTTCCCCATTGTGGGCTCACTGCGCAACAACACGGCGGCGTCTGCGGCCGGCACCTGCGAGATGCCGCGTCACGGCCTCGCGCGCATCGTCGAGCACAAGCTGGTCGAGGTCTCCGAGGACGGCTCGTCCGTCACCTACGAGATCACCGACACGCCTGAGTCGCTCAAGGCTTTCCCCTTCCACTTTAAGCTCAACATTACCTATGCCCTAACCGGCGACGCCACGCTTACCCAGACCTTTGCCGTCACCAACACCGGCGACGTGGACCTGCCGTTCTCGGTGGGTGGCCACCCTGCATTTAACGTGCCGGCTCCCGGTGCCGAGGACGAGACGTTCGAGGATTACGAGCTGGCATTTACCGAGGCTTGGACCAACGAGGCCCCCATCATTACGCCCGATGGTCTCATGACGTTCGAGGGCAGCTACAAGGCGCCCGATAACTCTGACGTGCTGCCCATCACGCACCGCAGCTTCGATAACGATGCCATCATGTTCACCGATACCCCGGGTTCCACGCTCACGCTGCGCGGTCGCAAGTCGGGCCATGGCGTCAAGATCGACTTTGAGGGCTTTAAGTACATCGGCGTGTGGTCTGCCGCCAACGACGCCCCGTTTGTGGCGCTCGAGCCCTGGACCGGTCACACCACCATGGACACCGAGGACGACGTCTTTGAGCACAAGGTCAACACCATTACGCTGGCGCCGGGCGAGACGGACGTCCGCAGCTTTAGCGTAACGCTGCTCTAGATGTGACAAAGGGACAGTCCCTTTGTCACATTCCCACCCGCTAAGCCTCCCTGCCACATCCGGCAGGGAGGCTTTTTGGTAGGTAGTCATTGGGGACGTTCTTAAACGACTACTGTGTGTCTATTAATTTTTCGCGCACATGCCGCGCTGCTGGTTGCGGGCGTATATCCTGTCTTATTGTCAGTAACGCAAAATAGGGAAGGCACCAGATGCAACCTCGGCAACAGCGCGGCATGCAGACCCAGCCGGTATGCAGCCGTCGCATCTTTTTGGGTAGCGCTCTCGCTGCGAGCGCTTCCGTCGTCGCCGGTGCGCTCGCCGGCTGTCAGCGCCCGTCCACGCTCAAAGTGGTTCAGCCCACGACGGGCGGCGGTCGCGACGACCTGTCCGATTCCGTGATCGGCAAGGACAAGATCCGCATTGGCATGGAGGCGGCCTACGCCCCGTACAACTGGCAGGTTTCCGAAGCCAGTGAGTGCACCATCCCCATCGACAACGTGCAGGGCGCCTATGCCGATGGCTACGACGTACAGATCGCCAAGATCGTCTGCAAGGCCCTCGGTGGCGAGCCCGTTGCCGTCAAGCAGAGCTTCTCGGGCCTTATCGATTCGCTCAACAACGGCCAGATCGACCTCATTATTGCCGGCATGAGCACCACGCCCGAGCGCGAGGAGTCCGTCGGCTTTTCCGATCCGTACTTTATCGGCTACTTTGGCCTGTTCGTAAAAGAGGGCTCGCCCTACCAAAGCGCGACCAAGCTCAGCGACTTTAGCGGCGCCACGGTGCTCGGCCAAAAGGACACGATGCTCGACACCGTCATCGACGAGATCCCGGGCGTCGTTCACAAGAATCCGGTCGATTCGGTGCCCACGGTGTTTTCGAACCTGCTGCAGGGCACCTGCGACGCCGTGACCTACAACACCGAAAACGAGAAGGGCTATATGGCCCAAAACCCGGGCATCGTGCCCATTCGCTTTGCGGAGGGCGAGGGCTTTAAGCAGGAGGTCACGTCAAACGTCGGCTGCCGCAAGGGCTCGGACAAACTGCTTAAGCTCATCGACAAGACACTCAAGGGCATTAGCCAAGAGGAGCGCGACCAAATGTGGGACGCGTGCCTCGACCGTCAGCCGGCATAGGGAGGCAGCATGAAAACCATCAATCGCCTGGCCTCCTTTATCAAGGCCGACCACCGTTACGTGTACCTGGGCACGAGCGTTATCGCGGCGCTCGGCCTGGCGTTTAGTCAGCGCAACCCCACGCCGCTGAGCTTCTTGGCCCCCACCGGTATCTTCCAGGATTGCCTTTGGGCGATTCTTTGGGCCTGGCTCGTCGTGTCGGCGGCGGCGCTCGTCACCAAACTCATGCACTGGAACGACTATCGCGAAAAGTCGCCGTTCGCATCCGAGCGCTTCCGTCGCGGCGCGCGCTTAGGCAGCTACGTCGTGGTCGCCATCGCGGCGATCTTCTTTGTCGACCGCTGTGTCATGTCGTTTATCGACCTGGTGCAGGTGAGCATTGTCTCGGACTCCAACCCCAGCGACTTTTTGTCGAGCCTGGTCTACATGACCTACAAGAGCGGCGACTTCTTTATCCGCGGCATCGAGATCACCATCGCACTTGCGACCCTTGGTACCGTCATCGCCTTTTTCCTGGCGCTGCTCTTTGTGTTCCTGCGTATTCAGACGTTCGACCGCGTGGATAACGATCTCACGCGCTTCTTTAAGAGCATCGGCCGCGGCTTTGCGACCGTCTACTCTACCATCGTGCGCGGCACGCCCATGATGGTCCAGGGCCTGCTCATCTATTACGCGGGCTTCACCGTTTTGCGCGGCATGGGCTTCGAGACCGCCCAGGCCAACCAGATTTGGAGTACCTTCACCGCCGGCCTCGTCACCATCTCGCTCAACTCCACCGCCTACATGATGGAGGTCCTGCGCGGCGGCATCGAGTCCATCGATCCCGGCCAGGCCGAGGCGGCGCGCTCGCTGGGCCTGTCGCAGTGGCAGGCTATGCGCAAGGTCGTGTTCCCCCAGGGTATTAAAAACGCGATTCCCGCACTCACCAACGAGCTCATCATCAACATCAAGGATTCGTCGGTGCTCTCGGTCATCGGCGTGTTCGACCTAATGTACGCCACCACCACCGTCGCCGGCGTGTACTACCGCCAGATGGAGGTCTACTGCGTGGCGCTCGTGGTTTACCTGATCCTGACGCTCGTGGCGAGCCGCCTGCTCGAGGCCTTTGGCAAAAAGCTCGGCGCCGAGGCCCCGGCAACGCTGCCCAGCTCCAACTAGGCTCAAGACGAGGAGAATCATCATGGCAGATATCGCCACTACCGGCACCGCGGCCGCCGCACAGGCCAATGAGCCACTCATCCGCGTCGAGGGCCTGCGCAAGAGCTTCGGCTCGCTCGAGGTGCTCAAGGGCATCGACCTGTCCGTTAACCCCGGCGAGGTCGTTACCATTATCGGCGCCTCGGGCTCGGGCAAGTCGACCTTCCTGCGCTGCCTCAACCTGCTCGAGACCCCGGACGCGGGCCACATCTGGTTCCACGGCCAGGACCTCACGGCCGAGCGCTGCAATATCAATAAACTCCGCGAGGACATCGGCATGGTGTTCCAGGGCTTTAACCTGTTCAACAACATGGACGTGCTCGACAACTGCACGCTTGCGCCCGTCACGCTCAAAAAGATGAGCAAGGCCGAGGCCGAGAAGGTCGCGATGGAGCATTTGACGAGCGTGGGGCTCGAAAAGTTTGCGCATGCCGCCGTGGGTCGCCTGTCCGGTGGCCAAAAGCAGCGCGTGGCCATCGCGCGCGCCCTGTGCATGAATCCGCAGATCATGCTGTTCGACGAGCCGACCTCCGCACTCGACCCCGAGATCGTGGGCGAGGTGCTCGAGGTCATGCGCAAGCTTGCGGCCGACGGCATGACCATGGTCGTCGTCACGCACGAGATGGCTTTTGCCCGCACGGTGTCCGACCGCGTGGTCTTTATGGACAAGGGCGTGGTGCTCGAGGATGCCGCGCCGGCCGAGCTCTTCGGCAACCCCAAACACCAGCGCACTCGCGAGTTCCTCTCTCGCTATCTCGAGGACAAATAACCGACCGCAAACGCTTGCGTTGCAGGGCCGCTCCCGTGGGGCGGCCTTTGTCGTCACAATCGAAAGGATGTCATGGCCGAGGTTTGGCGCTTCTTTGCGCATGAGGACGATTTTGCCGATATAGACGAGGCAGGCGCGTGCGAGCGCTTGGGCCGCGTGCTGTCGTTTCCGACCATCTCGAGCATGGATGCCGAGGCGGTGGACTGGCAGCCCTTCGACGACCTGCGCGCCTATATGCAGCAGGCCTGGCCGCACGTATTTGCGGCGGGCGAGGTCGAGCTTATCGACCATTCGCTGTTGGTGACACTTAGCGGTTCCGACCCTGCCCTCAAACCCGTCATGCTCATGGGCCACATGGACGTGGTCCCCGTGGTGCCCGGTACCGAGGCCGACTGGACGCATGCCCCCTTTAGCGGGCACGTGGACGACACCTACATCTGGGGCCGCGGCGCGATCGACATGAAGGACCAGGTCGCAGGCATTCTCGAGGCTGTCGAGTATGCGCTGGCGCACGGTTGGCAGCACGAGCGGACGCTGCTCCTGGCCTTTGGCCAGGACGAGGAGACGACGCAGCGCGGCGCCGGCGCCATCGGCCGCGCGCTCGAGGAGCGCGGCATTGAGCTCGAGTTCCTGATCGACGAGGGCGACTACCGCATCGTTCCGGCTGCCGAGTACAGCGCGGGCGAGGGTTGGCTCATGCACGCCGACCTCGCGGAGAAGGGCTATGCCGACATTGTGCTCAAGACAAAGAGTGTGGGTGGACATTCTTCCAACCCCTACGGCGGCACGTCGCTTGAGGTGCTCAGCCGTGCCATCACCGCAATCTGCGATATCGAGTGGCCGACGCGCGTGACCGACTTGCTTGCCGCCCAGCTCGTCGAGTTGGGGCTCTACACGGCCGATGAAATTGCCGCAAACGGGGATGCTATTGTCCGCGATTGCCTCGCCAGCAAGAAGCTCTATCCGCTGGTGACGACCACCTGCGCGCCCACGCAGATCGAGGGTGGCAGCACCGGCGCCAACGTAATGCCGCAGGATATGTGGGCCAACATTAACTTCCGCATGCTCGAGGGCACGAGCGTGGCCGACGTTGTGGCGCGCTGCCGTGAGGCGGTTGCCGGGGCGGACCTTGCCGGTCGTGTCGAAGTGGAGCTGGGCCCCAGCAGCTCCGAACCCTCGCCGTCCCCGCGCATCGGTGGTCCCGGTCTCGAGGCGGTTCGCTCCATCGCCGTCCGCTATTTCCGTGATCCAAAGGGGATGGAGGAAAACGGATCATTCGAGCCAGTGGCAATTGTGCCCTCGACCGTGATCGGTGCGACCGACGCTGCCAACTACCAGCACATTTGCCCTGAGTGCATTCGCTTCTCGGCCTTTGTGGTTGATGACGACGAGTGTGATCGCGGCGTCCACGGCACCAACGAGCGCATCACCCGCCGCGCCTACCTCCAGGGTGTCCGCTTCCTCATCGCCCTGCTCCACAAGCTCTAGAATCTGACAAAGGGACTGTCCCTTTGTCAGATTCCGTGCGGGTTATATGCAGGTTTGCCTGCGCACGCTATCATATATGGGTTAGACCGCAATTATGTACCCCATACGCGAAGGGATGCGCATGTATCTGAAGATCGACATGTTCTAGCTGGGCTTACCCCCGCAGCGGCGCCCCGCGCCCCATCAATTCTGCCGATTTTCACCTTCACGCATATAAAGGAGTCCGTCATGCGCGACAAGCTCGAAAAGATCATCAAGGCCTACGAGGAGCTCGAGAAGAAGCTTTCCGACCCGGCCGTCGCCTCCGATATCAAGGAGTTCACGCGTCTCAACAAGGAGTACGCGCACCAGTCCGACCTCATTGCTGCCTCGCGCGAGTACATCGGCGCGCTCGACGACATCGAGGCTGCCAAGGAAATGCTCCACGATACTACCGATGCCGATGAGAAGGAGATGCTCCAGATGGACATCTCCGAAAACGAGGCCAAGCTTCCCCAGCTCGAGGAAGATATCAAGTACATGCTCATCCCGAGCGACCCCAACGACGACAAGAACACCATCGTCGAGATCCGCTCCGCCGCCGGTGGCGACGAGGCGGCCATCTTCGCCGGCGACCTGTACAAGATGTACCAGCGTTTCTGCGAGTCGCGTGGCTGGAAGACCACCGTACTCGATTCCAGCCCCAGCGAGGCCGGCGGCTTTAAGTCCATCGAGTTCAAGGTCGAGGGCGACCGCGTCTACTCCGTCATGAAGTTCGAGTCCGGCGTGCATCGCGTCCAGCGCGTTCCCAAGACCGAGTCCCAGGGCCGCATTCAGACCTCCACGGCTACCGTCGCCGTACTTCCCGAGGCCGAGGAAATTGACGTCCAGATCAACCAGTCCGACCTGCGCATCGACACCTACTGCGCCTCCGGCCCTGGCGGTCAGTGCGTTAACACTACCTACTCCGCCGTGCGCATCACCCACTTGCCCACCAACACCGTGGTGCAGTCGCAGGAGCAGCGCTCCCAGATTCAGAACCGCGAGGTCTGCATGCAGATGCTGCGTGCTCGTCTGTATGAGATGGAGCTCGAGAAGCAGCAGGCAGAGCTTGGTGCCGAGCGCCAGAGCCAGATCGGCCACGGCAACCGTTCCGAGAAGATCCGTACCTACAACCAACCCCAGGACCGCGTGACCGATCACCGCATCGGTTTCAACTCCACCTACAACGGCGTCCTTCTGGGCGATCAGCTCGGCACCGTCATCGAGGCGCTCGCCGCCGCCGAGCGAGCCGAGAAGCTGGCACAGGCTGTGTAGTGGGTTACGCGGTTTTGCCAAACCGCGTAACGGCTTGACGCTGCGCGCCGCCCAGAGCGACAATTTGTCATTCAAAAGGCAAGGCATGACCAGAAGGTCTATGCCTTGCCTTTTTCATGCCAACTTGTTCACTCTGGACGTCGCTCGCTGTCCGTCCTCTGCCTGCGGCGTTGCCTTGCTGCGGATGCGGTATGCTCAACCTGCGGCGCCTTAGATGTAGTCATTGGGGACGTTCTTAAATGACTAGGTTGGGTAAATTACTTTTCGAGTTTATTTAATCTGCTTTGTTAGAAATTAAGTTGCCTACCTGCTCAAAGTAATTAACAGTCTTCATCTGCTATTGAAAATAATGCTCAAAAAATCGTTCAAGAAGTCGCGTGTCATTTTTTGATGCGTCGCACGTCAAGTGATTTGGCAAGTTCTTGGTTAGATATTGGTCAGTTTTGGGTCAACCTTGCCAAAAGCTTGACGAATGCAGATTTTGACGTCGACGAATGAGCACTTCAGGCAGGTTCCAAGCAAAAATCTGGGCTGATTCTCGATAATCGCCTTCAATCGCCCCTTGCCAAGCGCTGGCCTCGCTTACAATCTGCTCCGACATTCGCGCGCCGTTCGGCGCTTAAGAGGGGAGGGCCCCATGGCAAACGAGATTTGGACCATCAAGCGTTGTCTCGAGTGGACCAAGGAGTACCTGGCCGAGCGCGGCGAGGAGCACCCCCGTCTTTCTGCCGAGTGGCTGCTGTGCGCCGCCACGGGCCTGGCGCGTATTGACCTATATATGCGTATGGACGAGACGCTTAACGCGGCCCAGCTCGAGACCATGCATGCGGCCGTTGTCCGCCGCGCTAAGGGCGAGCCGCTGCAATACATCACGGGCAGCACGCAGTTTCGCATGATCGACGTCGCGTGCGCTCCCGGTGTGCTCATTCCGCGCCCTGAAACCGAGATGCTCGTCGAGGAAGTCCTCAATTATCTGGATGCCGAGGTGCTGAGCCCCGAGGCTGCTGCCCGTCAGCGTGTTGAGCTGCCTTGGAACGATGGGGTCGAGGAGGCACGCAAGGCTGAGGCCGCGCTGGCAGACGAACGCGCGACCGCCGAGCGCCGTGCCGCCAACCTGACGGCCGCCGATGAGGCTGCGCTGGGTAGCGACGTGCTCGGCAGCCGTGCCTATGCCGAGGAGCTGGCCGACCGCGAGGCCGAAGAAGCCGCCGCGCAGGCAGCAGAAGCCGAAGTCGCGGAAGCCGCCGAGTCCGAGCTCGACGAATACGGCATCGCCATCGAGGGTGCCGACCAGGAGACGGCTTCAGCTCAGGATGCCGCTTCGCCTGCCCCAGCCGAGCCCCGCATTGCCCGCGTTCTCGAGGTCGGCTGCGGCACGGGCTGCATCTCGCTCTCCCTTGCCTGGGAGCGCCGCGGCCACGTTACCTGCACCGCCACCGATATCGAGCCGCGCGCTATCGATCTGGCCACCAAAAACCGCGACGCGCTCGGTCTCACATCCGATGAGGTCGCCTTTAGCCTCACCAACCTGGTGAGTTCCATTCCCCGCGAAGAGTGGGGCACCTTTGATGTGCTTGTCTCCAATCCGCCCTACATTCCGACCGACGTCATGCGCTCACTGCCGCACGAGGTCAAGGACTTCGAGCCCGACCTGGCGCTTGAGGGCGGCGCCGACGGCCTCGATATCTTCCGCCGCCTGCTCAATGCGGCGCCTTACATGCTGCGCGCCGGCGGCCTGTTTGCCTGCGAGCTCTACGAGGGTGCCCTCGACGCCGCCGCCGAGCTCTGTCGCCAGGCAGGCCTTTCGGACGTGCGTATCGTCCACGACCTCACCGATCGCCCCCGCATCGTCCGAGCCATCGTCACCGAGCCCAAACAGCGTATTTAAGCTGAATAAATAGACATTTGCGCAAGTTTGTCCTTGCAATATACCGTAAAACTTCTACTATAGAAGGAGAAAGGTATGTCAAATCAGCTGCATCGGTACCGTATCGTGCTTGATTACATTGAACCTTGGCTTGATGAGCAGGATGAAGCTACGTTGAAGCAGATTTATGCAGACCTTTTGGTGCTCGAGAAGGAAGGTCCCAGCCTTGGTCGTCCGCTGGTTGACCGCGTAAAGGGCTCGAAGCTTCATCATTTAAAGGAGCTGAGAGTGACGTCGTGTGGTGGGCAGGTGATTCGCATCCTCTTCGCCTTTGACCCCAAGCGCCAGGCGGTATTGCTATTGGCGGGTGATAAGTCGCGAGCGGGATCGTCAAGGGCAAAATGGAACGGTTGGTATGCGATCAACATTCCAAGGGCCGAGCAAATATACCGTCGCCACGTAAGGAGGCTCGATCGAGATGGAACTGCATGAGTATATGGAATCTCGCGGGATAACACGCGACTCCATTACCGCCGAGCAGGAGAGGACTCGCGATCGTATCGAAGCCTATAAGCTTGCTCAGATTCGCAGGTTAAAAGATCTAACACAGGCGTCGGTCGCCCAGTCGATGGGCGTTTCTCAAAAACGTGTATCCGAGCTCGAGCGTGGGGAGTTGGGTTCGATGAGGCTCGACACGCTGAGCAGGTACGCAGAGAGCCTCGGCGGAAAACTGGTTGCAAGCATCGAGTTTCCCGATCGTACCGTTACGCTTGCGCGCTAAAAATCTTCAATTAACCCCCTCACTTTCACCGACTACTAGAGCCGCTCACCAAACCAACATGCGCTCTGGGCAAATAGGTTGAACGTTTCGTGCGAGAATGCCCCACAGTAAACAAACTTGCACCAGAGCGTAAGGGGCTGGCATACACATGCAGACGGTCTACCGGGTATACGAGGGAGCGCGCGAGCCGCATCGGCTCGCCGTCGAGCGTACGGCCGAGGTGCTCGGCTGTGGCGGCCTGGCGTTGATCCCGACCGAGACGGTCTACGGTGTCGCCGTGGCAGTCAACGCCTTCTCGGATGCCGTGCCCCAAGATACAGGCGAATTCCCATCGTGGCCGCGCGATCCGCAGGCTGCCGTCAATGGCGCCGCGGTCCCTGCGCTCGGTACCGGCTACCGCCGTATCTTCACTCTCAAGCAACGTGAACTCACGCAAACCGTCGCTTGGCTGGTCGATGGCGTCGAAGCACTCGACCGCTATGGCGTGGATATCCCGGAAGAGGCCCGCGTGCTTGCCCGACGATGCTGGCCGGGCGCCCTGACTATCGTGGTCAAAGCGGCCCCCTGCGTGCCGACCTTTATGCGCGCCGCCGACGACACGGTGGCACTTCGCGCTTCGGCCTCGCCCGTGGTGCAAGCGCTCATCCGCGCCTGCGGCAGCCCTCTTGCCTGCACCAGCGCCAACACGCATGGCGCGCCCGCGCCGGCAAGTTTTGTCACGGTGGAGGAGCGCATCCTGGAGGGGGTCGATGTGGCCGTCGACGCCGGTGAGACCCCGTGTCGCGACGCCTCGACCATCGTGTCGTTCCAGCACGGCGGGCTCCAGATCCTGCGCCAAGGCGCACTTCCCGCATCAGAGATCGAACGGGTCCTGTCCGACCCGATGCAATAGAAAGGTGTAAGCGATGTCGTTGAATCTGGGCAGCCTGGGCATGGAAGATGCCTCGTTTAACTTTGGCGGTTCCTACATCATGGCGCTCGACTGCGGCACCACTTCGGTACTTGCGACCATCGTCGACGAGTACGGATGCATCGTCGCGCAGGCACGTCGCAGCGTCAAAACCAGCTTCCCGCGTCCCGGCTGGGTGGAGCAAGACCCCATGACGGTCCTTGCCAGCCAGATCGCGGTCATGATGGAAGTCCAGTTTAAGAGCGGTATCCACTCCGACCGCATTGCCGCCATCGGCATCTCCAACCAGCGCGAGACCACGGTGGTCTGGGACCGCGTGAGCGGTCAGCCGATCTATAACGCCATCGTATGGCAGTGCCGCCGTACCGCGCCTCTGATCGACGAGCTGGTCGAGCGGGGCGCAGAAGAGCTGGTGCGCTCCCGCACGGGGCTCACGCTCGACCCGTATTTCTCGGCCTCCAAGGTGCAGTGGATTCTCGACAACGTCGATGGCGCACGCGAGAGCGCGGCGGCGGGCGACCTCATGTTTGGCACCATCGACACCTGGCTCATCTACAACCTCACCGGCGGCCAGGTCTTTGCCACCGACTACACCAATGCCAGCCGCACGGCACTCTTTAATATCCATACGCTCGATTGGGACGACGACCTGCTGGCACTCTTTGACGTTCCGCGCTCCATGATGCCCGAGGTTCGCTGGAGCTCGGGCGACTACGGCCGCGTCGCGAGCGACATCATGACCAACATGCCGCCCATCATGGGTGTGGCGGGCGACCAGCAGGCGTCGCTGTTCGGTCACTGCTGCTTCCATCCCGGCCAGACCAAAAACACCTATGGCACGGGCTGCTTTATGCTCATGAACACCGGCGACGAGATCGTCGAATCCAAGAACGGTCTGGTCTCCACCATCGGTATCGCTGCGAACGGGAAGATCTGCTATGCACTTGAGGGCTCCATCTTTGCTGCCGGTTCCACCATGAACTGGCTTCGCAACAACATGGGCATCATCTCGAGCGTGAGCGAGTCGGCACAGCTCGCCGCTTCGATTAGCGACAACGAGGGCTGCTACTTCGTTCCCGCCTTTGCGGGTCTGGGCGCTCCCTGGTGGGACCCGCATGCCCGCGGTATCGTGTGCGGTCTGACCGGCGCCTCGAGCCGTGCGACTATCGTACGTGCCGCCTGCGAATCCATGGCATATCAGAGCTACGACGTGCTGCGCGCCATGGAGCAGGACGTGGGGCTTTCGATCGAGCGCCTGTCTGTCGATGGCGGTGCCTCGCGCAACGAGTTCATCATGCAATTCCAGGCCGACCTGCTGGATATCCCCGTGCTGCAATGCGAGACGGTGGAGACCACGGCAATCGGTGCCGCGTACTTGGCGGGTCTTGCCGTCGGCTATTGGGAAGACCTGGAAGAGCTGGAGCAAAATGCCCAGATCGTTAGGACCTTCCTTCCCCACATGTCCGCCGAGCGCCGCGAACAAAACCTTGCGGGCTGGTGTGATGCAGTCAGGCGCTCGCTCAGTACCGCACAGTAGGGCTGCGATGGGCTGCTCGATACAACAAACCGCTAAACTAATGCATGGCGTGCGGCGGCAACGTTGCTGCGCGCCTTGTCAGCAAGGCCATCTTCCGGCCGCAACGAAAGGGGCAATCAACCCATGACCGTCACCTACGATACGTCCCGTGTGACGCTTGTCGATCACCCGCTCGTCCAGCACAAGCTGTCGATCCTGCGCGACAAAAACACCGGCACCAACCAGTTCCGCCAGCTCGTGCGCGAGCTCGCACTTTTTGACGGCTACGAGGCCATGCGCGACCTGCCCATGGAAGACGTCGAAGTCGAGACCCCCATCACCACCGCAACGTTTAAGCAGCTCGCCGGCAAAAAGCTCGCCATCGTTCCCATCCTGCGTGCAGGCCTTGGCATGGTCGATGGCATCCTCGACTTGGTACCCTCCGCTCGCGTGGGCCACATCGGTATGGAGCGCGACGAGGTCACCCACGAGCCGCATGAGTATTACTGCAAGATGCCCAAGGATATCGACCAGCGCATCTGCCTGGTTGTCGACCCCATGCTCGCCACGGGCGGTTCGGCCGAGATGGCCATCAGCTACCTGCGCGAGCGCGGTGTCAAGGACATCCGCATGCTGTGCATCGTCGCCGCGCCCGAGGGCCTCAAGTCACTGACCGAAAAGGACCCCGACGTACATATTTATACGTGCGCCATCGACGACCATCTCAACGAGGCCGCCTACATCGTTCCCGGCCTGGGCGACGCCGGCGACCGCATCTACGGCACGCTGTAATCTCTGGGCCATACCGGCTAACGTCGAAAATACGAAGAAATGGTGCGCGCGGGCGAGCAAAAGACGTCCACGCGCACTCCTGTTAACGGACGTTTTGCCCTGCAGGGTTCGAGAAAAACGTATTACCGTATCTGCGGCATAAAGAAGGTCTTAAGAAAACGAACAGGTGCGTATTAACCGATGCTTTTTCGGTTGTACTTTAGCGATTGGCTCGTACAATAGTCACCAATGTTTGGCGGGAACTGTTCTGTGAGGCGTTAAAAAGGAAAGTGAGGACGCCAGTGTTTCAGATAGCCGATCTGCTCGCTATCGTTGCAGGCGCCATCGCGGGCGCAATTGCCTTCCTTCCCTTTGTCTTTACGCTCAAGCCGGTTCTTGACGATAAGCAGAATGCGGACATGCTCAAGGGTATGGTGAGTCTGGCGGTCTCGGCAATCGCTCTGCTCGTCTTTACCTTGGTTGTGTTTGTGTTGTTCGGAGAGGCATTTCGCATGTTCCTCCTGGGCGAGGCGATCGGCTTCGTGGCCTTTATGGCCGCCTGCGCGGTTCGCGTCGCCAAGGCGCTACGAGATCCTCATGAGGTCGAAAGGTAAGTCGTGGAAATTTTTGAAAAGCTGCCTGATGAGATTAATCATCTGGTCAGCGAGTTCAGCTCCACCCCTGTCGTGGGCGATCTGAGCTGCGGCATCACGCAGTACTCGTTTTGGCTGATCGTCTCCACGATCGTGCTCCTGATCGTCCTGGCCGTGTTCAAGAAGAAGCAGACCCTGGTCCCCAAGGGCTTCTTCGTCAACGGTTTCGAGTACATCATCGAGTACGTCGAGAACGATATCGGCAAGGGCGTCGTGGGTGAGAACTGGAAGAAGCACTTCCCGTTCCTGTGCTCGCTTTTCCTGTTCATCCTGATCAATAACATGATCGGCCTGATCCCGGGAATGAAGCCCGGCACCGGTGCAATCGGCTCCACCGCCGCGCTCGCCATCTTCGCCTTCGTGTACTTCATCTACTACGGATGCAAGGCTCACGGCGTGATCGGCTACATCAAGAGCCTCGCTCCGCAGGGCGTGAGCTTCCCGATGAACGTGCTCGTGTGGGTCGTCGAGCTTTTCTCGACCTTCCTGCGCCTCATCACGCTCGCCGTCCGTCTGTTCTGCAACATGTTCGCAGGACACGTGGTCATGGGCTCGTTCGCCATCATGGCGAGCATGTTCATGCAGCCGCTGCTTCAGCAGGTTTCCGCGGCCCACGCCGTCGGCGCCCTGCCTTCGCTGGCCTGGCTTGCCATTCTCATCCTGATCTATGCGATCGAGCTTGTGGTCGGCGCCATCCAGGCTTACGTCTTCACGGTCCTTACCGCCGTGTATGTCTCCGAGGCAGAGGAGGTCGCGGAGGAGGAGTAGTCTTCCGTTCGCGCCTTAAAGGTAAGGCAATTCGTTAAACCGCCGGTGCCCGTACCCATGGAGCCCGGCAGTTATAAAAAGGTTATCCTGCGTGAAATAAGACACGCACGACAAAGGAGGAATCGTGGGAGTTATCGGTTACGGTCTCGGTGTTATCGGCGCTGGTCTTGCTATCGGCCTGTCTGCTCTGGGTGCTACGGGTGCTATGGCCCGTCAGCCTGAGGTCCAGGGCCGCGTGTTCACCGTCTTCATCATGGGCTCCGCTTTCGGCGAGGCTCTGGCTCTGATCGGCTTCGTTGTCGCGCTGATCGTTAAATAGCACGGAGCGTCAAGTATGAATCTTTCATCCCAGAAGAGCGCGATCGCACTCTCCGCGTCCGCGGCCGCGCTGCTCATGCCGGTTTCCGCGTTCGCCGAGGACGGCGCCGCCGGTGCGGACATCCTCATCCCTAAGATGGCGGAGTTCATCCCGGCGCTTATCGCCTTCCTGATTATCTGGATCGTGCTGGCCAAGGTCGCCCTGCCGGGCATCATGAAAACCATGGAGGAGCGCGGCAAGAAGATCGAGGAGAGCCTCGACGAGGCCGAGAAGACCAAGCAGGAGGCTATCGCCAAGCGCGCTGAGTCCGACTCGATCGTCACCGACGCCCGTCGTCAGGCTGCCGACATCGTTCTCGAGGCCCGTAAGGACGCCGAGTCCGAGCGTGCCCGTATCATCGAGGCTGCTCACAAGGAGGCCGAGGAGATCATCGCCAAGGCCCATACGACCGTCGAGGACGAGCGCAAGTCCATCTATGCCGGTGCCGCGAGCTCCATCGCCGACCTGTCCGTTGCCGTCGCCACCAAGATCGTGGGCGAGGCACTCGAGGACGATGCCGAGCAGAAGAAGCTCATCGAGCGCTACATCCAGGAAGCAGGTAGCCTGAATGCCGACTAGCCGCTATCAGGACAAGGTGCTCGAGACCTACGCGCGTTCCCTTTTGGAAGCCGCCAAGGCCGAGAACCATGTGTTCGAGGACCTCGAGATGGTCGAGCGCTTGGCTTCTGCCAGCCCCGAGATCATCGCCGTGCTCGACACCATGTCCAAGCGCGACCAGCTCGACCTTCTTCCCAAGGTGGCAGCTGCCTTTAAGTATGTTGCCGAGGAAGACGAGGATGTAGTGGGCGTGACCGTCACCACGGCGATCCCGCTCGACGACGAGCTGCGTCAAACCATCACTAAGAAATGCGAGCAGGACTTCGGCCGCAAGGTATTCCTTATCGAGCAGGTCGACCCGTCTATCGTGGGCGGCCTGGTGCTCGAGGCCCGCGGCGAGCGTCGTGACATTTCCGTCAAGACGCAGCTGCGCATCGCGCAGGAGACCCTCGCAAACTCTGCTAATTCGTACGGAGGTGAAGCCTAATGTCCGAAACCCTCAATGCCCAGGATATCGCCAAGAAACTGCAGGAGCAGCTCACGAGCCTCTCCGCGACGGTCGATACGCATGAGGTTTCAACGGTCGACGAGGTAGGCGACGGCATCGCGCGCGTCTCCGGCCTCAAGAGCGCCATGGCAGGCGAGCTTCTGGAGTTCAAGAGCTCCGATACCGGTGAGACCGTCTTCGGCCTTGCCCAGAACCTTGACCGTGACGAGGTCGGCGCCGTTATGTTTGGTGCCGTCGACTCCATCAAGGAAGGCGACGAGTGCCGCACCACTGGCCGCATTATGGATATCCCCGTGAGCCGTGCCATGCTCGGCCGCGTCGTCAATCCGCTCGGCCAGCCCATCGACGGCCTGGGCGACATCGTCGCCACGCACCGTCGCCCCATCGAGTTCAAGGCTCCCGGCGTCATCGATCGTACCCCGGTGTGCGAGCCGGTTCAGACCGGTCTGCTCGCTATCGACTCCATGGTGCCTATTGGCCGCGGTCAGCGTGAGCTCATCATCGGCGACCGTAAGACCGGTAAGACCGCCATCGCCATCGACGCTATCCTCAACCAGCGCGGCAAGGGCATGGTCTGCATCTATGTCGCCATCGGCCAGAAGGCCTCCACGGTTGCCAACATCCGTGAGACCCTCGCTCAGCACGGTGCGCTCGACTACACCATCATCGTTTCGGCCACTGCTGCCGATTCCGCCCCTATGCAGTACATCGCGCCTATGGCCGGTGCCGCTATTGGCGAGTTCTTCATGTACAACGGCGAGGACGGCAAGCCCGCCAGCGAGACCAACCCCGGCGGCCACGTGCTCGTCATCTACGACGACCTGTCCAAGCAGGCTGTGGCCTACCGTCAGATGTCGCTGACGCTGCATCGTCCGCCCGGACGCGAGGCCTATCCTGGCGACATCTTCTACCTGCACTCTCGTCTGCTCGAGCGTGCCGTCAAGATGTCCAAGAAGAACGGTTACGGCTCCATGACGGCACTGCCGATCATCGAGACCCAGGACGGCGACGTCTCGGCCTACATTCCGACCAACGTCATTTCCATTACCGATGGTCAGATCTACCTGCAGTCCGAGCTCTTCTTCCAGGGTCAGCGCCCGGCAGTCGACGTGGGTATCTCCGTGTCCCGCGTCGGTGGCGATGCGCAGACCAAGGCCATGAAGCAGGTCGCCGGCAACCTCCGTCTGGACCTCGCTTCCTATCAGGAGCTCGCTGGCTTTACGCAGTTCGGCTCCGACCTCGACGAGGCTACTCAGAAGCAGCTGACCCACGGTGCTCGCATGACCGAGCTCCTGAAGCAGCCGCGTTACAAGCCGTTTGAGGTTGGCGAGCAGATCGTTACGCTGTTCGCTGGCAACGAGGGCTTCCTGGATGACCTGGAGATCGCCGACGTGCTGCCCTTCCGTGCCGAGCTCATCGAGTACATGGACAATGGCTTTGGTTCGCTGCTCGACAAGGTTCGGGCCAAGAAGATCGATGATGACACCAAGGCTGAGCTCTTGCGCGTCATCGGCGACTTCAAGCAGCAGTTCATGGCCAAGCACCATTCGGATGTTTCTGGATCAGAGGAGAACTAAGCCCCATGGCTAACCTTCGCGACATTAAGAAGCGAATCTCCTCGGTTACCACGACCAAGCAGATCACGCGCACGATGGAGATGGTCTCTACGGCCAAGATTCGTCGTGCCCTCGATCGCTCCAAGCAGGCCGAGCCCTATAAGGAGGCGCTGACCGACGTCATGTTGACGGTCGCCGGCGACGCCTCCTGTTCGGGCACCGATCCCATGCTGCAGAAGCATGAGAGCGTCAAGCATGGCCTGATTGTCGTTATTGCCTCGGACCGCGGCCTTGCCGGCGGTTTCAATACGACGGTGGAGCGCACGGCCGAAAAGCTCGCCGCTTCTTGGGCGAACGACGGCATCGAATACGAGATCATCGCGTGCGGGCGTAAGCCGGCCACGTATTTCCGTGACCGCGCAAACGTTGTCATGCACTTTGAGGGCAACTCCTCTGAGCCCGATTTCAATCAGGCCCGCATGATCTCCTCTCATATCTGCGATGCGTATCGTGCCGGTGAGCTTGACCGTGTCGAGCTTGTCTACCACCACGCCAAGAACCGCGTGGATCAGGAGCTTCGCGTCGAGCATCTGTTGCCGCTCGACCCCGAGATGATCGCTATGGCCCACGGTCCGCGTAAGAACGAGACCGACGCCCCTAAGCGCATCTCGTCCACGTTCGAGTTCGTGCCCTCTCCCGAGCATGTTCTCGGCAAGCTTGTGCCGTCTTATATCCTGACGGTCATCTACCAGGCCCTGATCGATTCGGCGGCTGCCGAGCAGGGTGCACGCCGCAAGGCCATGCACTCCGCGACGGAAAACGCCACCGCGATCATCTCGACCCTTACCCGCACGTATAGTCGCGTGCGCCAGGCTTCGATCACGACCGAGATTAACGAGATCGTCGGCGGAGCCTCAGCATTGGAGGAACAGTAATGGCTAATAACACCGTAAAGCTTGCGGTCGAGGAAGCCACCAAGAAGACGACTGCCGGTGATGGTCGCATCGTGCGAATCATCGGCCCTGTCGTCGACGTCAAGTTTGACGGCGCGGTGCCCCCGATCTACAACGCGCTCACGGTCGAGGCCGAGACCCCGATCGGTCATCTGAGCACGATCCTCGAGGTCGAGAGCCAGCTTCCGGGCGGCGTCGTCCGCACGGTCGCCATGTCCTCGACCGACGGCCTGCAGCGCGGCCTCATCGCCACCGATACCGGTGAGCCCATGAAGATGCCCGTTGGTCCCAAGACGCTCGGCCGCATTTGGAACGTCATGGGCAAGCCCGTCGACGGCAAGCCCATGCCCGAGGTGGAGGAGTTCTACCCCATCCACCATGCAGCGCCCCGTTTCGACGAGCTCACCACCAAGACCGAGATCTTCGAGACCGGCATCAAGGCCGTCGACCTGCTCGAGCCCTACATCCGCGGCGGCAAGACAGGTCTGTTCGGCGGCGCCGGCGTCGGCAAGACCGTTCTGATCCAGGAGCTCATCAACAACCTCGCCCAGGAGCACGGCGGCACCTCGGTGTTCACCGGCGTCGGCGAGCGTACCCGCGAGGGCACCGACCTGTTCCTCGAGATGAGCGAGTCTGGCGTTATCGACAAGACCTGCTTGGTCTATGGTCAGATGAACGAGCCGCCCGGAGCGCGTCTGCGCATCGGTCTGGCCGGCCTTACCACCGCTGAGTACTTCCGCGATCGCGGCCAGGACGTTCTGCTGTTCATCGACAACATCTTCCGCTTCTCCCAGGCAGGTTCCGAGGTTTCCGCACTGCTGGGCCGTATGCCGTCCGCCGTTGGTTACCAGCCCACGCTGGCAACCGAGATGGGCGACCTCCAGGAGCGCATTACCTCGACCAAGACGGGCTCCATTACTTCCGTCCAGGCTGTCTACGTCCCCGCAGACGACCTGACCGACCCGGCGCCTGCCACGACGTTTACGCACCTCGATGCCACCACGGTTCTTTCGCGTAGCATTTCGTCGCTCGGCCTGTTCCCGGCTATCGACCCGCTCGCGTCTTCCTCCGACGCTCTCGATCCCTCGATCGTCGGCGAGGAGCACTACCGTGTCGCCGTCAAGGTCCAGGAGCTCCTGCAGGAGTACTCCGACCTTCAGGACATCATCGCCATTCTGGGTATGGACGAGCTGTCCGAGGAGCAGCGCCTTACGGTCAACCGCGCTCGTAAGATTCAGCAGTTCCTCTCGCAGTCCTTCCACGTCGCCGAGAAGTTCACCGGCAACCCCGGTGTCTACGTTCGCGTCGAGGATACCGTCCGCTCCTTCGCCGAGATTGTCGACGGCAAGGCCGATGACCTGCCCGAGCAGGCTTTCCGCTATGCTTCCACGATTGAGGACGTGCGCGAGCGCGCCCGCAAGATGGGGGAGAAGTAGGTTATGCGTATCCGCATCGTGTGCCCCGTGAGCTGCGCCTATGAGGGCGACGCTGCGTTTGTGTCGATTCCGTCCACGGATGGCGAGTTTGGCGTTCTGCCTGCTCACTCCAGCGAGATCTGCACGATCGACCGCGGTTACGTTCGCGTTTCCGATAAGGCCATGGGCACTGTCGACCACACGTTTGCCGTGGCCGGCGGCTATGCCCAGGTTGCGGACGATGTCGTGACCGTTCTCGCCGAGCGCGCTTGCGATTTGGCGACCGTCGATGCCGACAAGCTTAAAGCTGATATTCAAGGTTTTGAAGAGAAGCTGGGTAATTTGTCGGAGGATGATGCACGCCGCGCCTACCTCTATAATGAAATCGCATGGTGTAAGCTCAAGCTTGCCCAATAGTCAAACGATTTAGCGTTCGACCATTTGCGAACACATCATGCCCGGGATGGCCCAGCCATCCCGGGCATGCTTTTTGAAAGGGTAGACCTTGGATATTATCCGCGTTGAGGGTGGCCACGCCATCGGAGGCTCCGTGCCCGTTTCGGGCGCCAAGAACTCCGCGCTCAAACTCATGGCGGCAACGCTTCTGGCGCCGGGCAAGACGACGCTGCAGAACGTGCCCGATATTTCCGATGTCCACGTGATGGGCAAGGTGCTCAAAGGCATGGGCGCTACGATCGATGTTCTCGACGAGCACACGCTCGAGATTGATACCTCTCAGGTCGATTCATGGGAGGCCCCCTACGAGCTCGTTGCCAAGATGCGTGCTTCCACCGCCGTCATGGGACCCCTGCTGGGTCGCTTCCATCGCGCCAAGATCGCCATGCCGGGCGGCTGCAACCTGGGTGCTCGCAAGATCGATATGCACATTCTTGGTCTTGAGGCCCTGGGCGTTGAGTTCGATACCGCCCATGGTTACATCAACGCTAATGCGCCCCAAGGTCTGCGCGGTACCACCGTCACGCTCGAGTTCGCCAGCGTCGGTGCGACCGAGAACCTCATCATGGCCTCTGTGCGCGCACAGGGTACCACGGTTATCGACAATGCCGCCCGCGAGCCCGAGATCGTCGATCTCGCCAACATGCTCAACGAGATGGGCGCTAAGATTGTCGGCGCCGGCACGCCCGTCGTGACCATCGAGGGCGTGGAAGAGCTGCATCCTGTTACCCATCGCGTAGTGGGCGACCGCATCGAGGCCGGTACCTTTATCGTCGCCGGTGCGCTGATGGCCGACGATCGCGGTGTCGACGTCACGGGTTTTTGCCCCATTCACTTGGGCATGGTGCTCAAGAAGATGGAGCTTATGGGCATCGATTGCGAGCGTACCGACGACGGCGTCCATGTGAACCGTGCCGAGCGTATCAAGCCGGTCGATATCCAGACGCTTCCGTTCCCCGGTTTCCCGACCGACATGCAGGCGCAGATTATGGTACTCTCCGCCCTTGCCGATGGCAGTTCCGTTATTACCGAAAACATCTTCGAGAATCGCTTTATGTTCGCCTCTGAGCTGGTGCGCATGGGTGCCGACATTCGTATCGAGAGCCATCATGCCATGATTCATGGCGTCAAGGGCTTCTCGGGTGCACAGGTTACCTCGCCCGATCTGCGTGGCGGAGCGGCCCTCGTCGTAGCGGGCTTGATCGCCGACGGGACGACCGAGGTTTCGGCCATTCATCACATCAAGCGCGGCTACGAGCAGTTTGTCGAAAAGCTGCAGGCGCTCGGCGCGCATGTCGAGCATGCTACCGTCCCTGATCCCGTCATCTACTAATACAGGTTGCCTATGTTTAATAAAAAGCCCCTCGCGGATACCACCACCCGAAGACCCTCAACTGGTGCGCAGGCCAAGATTTACAGTCGCGATAACGTGGCTCGCTATTCCGAGCGCGCTCGCCAACGTCGTCGCAGCCACACGATTCGTCACGTCGCGCTCATTGTCGTGCTTGGCGTGCTGCTGAGTGCCACTACCGCTGCCGGCCTGTGGTTTGCCACCATTATGGGCAAGCTCGGCGATTCTAATGTCATTACCGACAATCTGCGTCGGGTTCTGGTTGACACCGATGAGGCAAAGGATCCGTTCTATGTGCTGCTTCTTGGCACCGACGGCCGTCCGGGCGAGGATACGTATCGTGCCGACTCGATTATCCTGGCACGCATCGACCCCACGCAAAAGCAGGCGACGCTCATTTCCGTTCCGCGCGACACCAAGGTCGAGTACAGGGGCGAGACCATGAAGATCAACGCCTGCCATACCGTTGGCGGCGCCGAGGCCATGGTCGAGGCGGTCAACGAGCTGTGCGGTGTTCAGATTTCCCACTATGCCGAGGTCAGCTTCGACGGTATGCAGGCGCTGATTGATTCGGTTGGCGGTATCGACATTAACGCAACCGATGATGTTGACGACCCCGAGCACCTGGATATTAAGATTACCGCTGGCCAGCAGCATATGGACGGTGCCACCGCCCTTACCTATGCCCGCTGCCGCTACACCTATGCCGACGGCGATTACACGCGCATGCGCCACCAGCGTCAGGTGCTCGGCGCCCTTGCCAACCAGATTCTCAATAACTTCGATGCCACGAAGATCTTTGGCCTGGTTAATTCGCTGTCCGATATGCTCGTAACCGATATGAGCGTTCAGGATATCGTGGCTACGGTCAACGCCATGCGCGGTATGGATGTCGACGGCATCTACTCGGCCAACCTGCCCTCGTACGCCGACGACAGCACCATGATCGACGGTGTGAGCTACGTCTTTGTCTACGAGGACGAGCTCAAGGAAATGATGGAGCGCGTCGATGCCGGCAAGGATCCCAAGGGTCCCAACACCATGGGTCTTTCCGACGGTTCTAGCTCTACGATCGGCGACCTGAACAACAACACGTCTGACGACTACGCAAACGGTACCGCAACCTCATCGGTCAGCTCTGACGATTCCGATGACTCAAGCGATTCGAGCGATTCGGACTACTACGAAGAGCCCACCGGCGACGGCAACGGTTACGAAGCCAACTACTAAGTTACGCGGTTTTACCAAACCGCGTAACCGCTTGACGCTGCGCGGGCCGCATTTGGACAATCTGACGTTCAACTTCAAGGGCGCGACCAGAAGGTCAGCGCCCTTTCGTTTCACGTCACCTTGTCTCAAATGCGACCCGCTCGCTGCCCGTCCTCAACCTGCGACGTTAGTCATTGGGGACGTTCTTAAACGACTGGTCAAAGGGGACACTCTTGATGCACTTGGCACTTGGGGACGTTTCTTATGTGCCGGCAGTTTGGGACACTCCTTGCGTTAAGAGGCTGGCGTGCGTCAACCTGTTCTCGTTGCAGCAAAAAAATCGTCCCGTTCTCGGTTGAGGACGGGGCGATTCGTCTTTTGGGCTTATGCAGCCAGGCTTATGCAAAGCGGGCGACGAGCTCCTGCAGGACGTCGGTCATCTTGACGAGCGAACTGACCGGGACGAACTCGTTGACGCCGTGGTAGCAATAGCCGCCGGTGGAAAGGTTGGGGCAGGGCAGACCGCGGAACGACAGCTGGGCGCCGTCGGTGCCGCCACGAATTGGCAGCACTTGGGGCTCAACGCCGCAGGCAAGGTAGGCTTCCTTGGCAACATCAATAAGCTCGGGATAGTCACGAACGATCTCGGCCATATTTCGATACTGCTGCTTAATCTCGACCGTCACGCGCTCCTCACCCAGACGCTGGTTGAGCATCGAGGCAGCGGCATCAATAAGGTCGAGTTTCTGCTGGAACTTGGCGGCGTCATGGTCGCGGACGATATAGCGCGCTGTGGCGTGATCGACGGTCGCAGATACACCCTCAAGGTGATAAAAGCCCTCGTAGCCTTCCGTATACTCCGGGCGCTGTACGTAGGGGAGCAACGCGTTGAAGTCGCAGAACAGATTGCCTGCGTTGACCATACGGCCCTTAGCGTCGCCCGGGTGGATGGACTGGCCCTCAAAGCAGACGGTCGCCTCGGCGGCGTTAAAGCATTCCCACTCCAGCTCGCCGATGGGGCCGCCGTCGACCGTGTAGGCGTACTTGCAGCCAAAGGCATCGATATCCAACAGCTCGGCTCCGTGGCCGATCTCCTCGTCAGGGCAGAAGCAAATGCCGAGTGCGGGATGGGGCAGAGAAGGGTCCTGAGCGATACGCGCGACAAGCGACATGATCTCGGCGACGCCTGCCTTGTCGTCCGCGCCCAGCAGCGTGGTGCCATCGCTGCAGACCAGGTCCTCACCTGCGAGGTCGTTCAGGGCGGGAAGCTTGGCGGTACTCATGGCAACGGGCTTACCGTCAACCGTGCCGCAGACCAGGTCGCCGCCTTCGTAGTGTACGATGTGCGGTTTCACGCCGGCACCCGGTGCAACTTCGGTGGTGTCGAGATGGGCGATCAGGCCCAGGGCGGGCTTGTCCACAGCGCCCGCACTTGCGGGGATATGCGCGCAGACATAGGCGTGCTCGGTCACGTGGGCATCTTCCGCACCAAGCTCGCGCAGCTCTTCAGCCAGCATGTTGGCAAGGTCAAACTGAACGGCGCTCGAGGGTACCTGGTCGCAGTTTGCATCCTCGGACTGCGTGTTGATCTGGACGTAGCGCAAAAAGCGCTCGAGGACATCGGGGTTCGTGGTGGTGTTTTCCATAAAGACCGCTCCAATCTTGGTCGTCGTGTGCAACAAGAACTCTAGCACGGTATGCCACGGCATACCGCGACGCTTGGATGGGGTAGAATCAGCCATTGAATGCAGAAGGGACGGAAGATCATGGATACGACAAATAGCTCGCGCGAACTACATCTGACGGTGGCGAACGAAGACTACTTGGAGTGCATGGTTCGCATTGAAAGCGAAGAGGGGGAAACCAACGGCGTTCGATCGGTCGACATCGCGCAGCGCCTTGGCGTCTCCAAGGCATCGGTCAATAAAGCGGTTTCGGCGCTCAAGGCATCCGAGCTTGTCGAGCAATCGCACTACGGCAAGGTGATCCTGACCGATCGCGGCCGCGAGGTTGGCACGGCTATCTGGTACCGTCATCGCCTCATCCGCACGTTTTTGGTTCAGGAGCTCGGTGTCGAATTTGAGCGAGCCGATTCCGAGGCCTGCATGATGGAGCATGCGCTATCCGAGGACACGATGAGCCGCTGGCTCGCCTATCTCGAAAAGCAGGGAATCAGCGTCGAGGAATAGCGGGATATATATGGATACGAGTTATTACAACCGCTTTGGTGCCGAGGAACTTACGCGCCGCTTGTCGAGCGAGACCTTGTTGGCGCAGGGCCCCATGGGCAGTGTTTTGTTGAGTGAGTACGATGCCGCCGACATTCCACCGGCGTTTTGGAATCTGGCAGAGCCGCAGGCCGTTTCTCGTATCCATCGCTTGTATGTTGCCGCCGGCGCGCAGGTGCTCATTACCAATACCTTTCAGGCATCGAGCTATGCCCTCAAGCACGACCAGATTGCGCCGTCCGTGGCGGAGGTCAATCGCGGGGCCGTCGACGATGCCCGCCAGGCGCACCCTCAGCTACTGCTGGGCTCGATGGGCCCGATCGGTATTGAGTGGTTTGCCGGGGACTCTGTCGAGTATCGTGAAATCCGCGGCATTGCGCGCGAACAGGCGCACGCCTTGCTCAATGCTGGTGTTGACGGTCTGCTGATCGAGACGGTGACGTCTATCCGTAATCTGCAGCCCATGCTTGCCGGCGCCCGAGATGCCGCCGACGGCATGCCTGTTCTGGTGAGTTTTGTCGTTGACGATAAAGGCGACCTGCTGGGCGATGGCCTCAACATCGAGGCAGCCGTTTTGTACGCCGAAAAACACGGCGCAAACTCGGTTGGTGTTAATTGCTGTTCGCTTGCGGCCGCGAATGCGGCGGTGCCCAGGATGGTTGCATCGGCGACTACTCCCGTTACGGTGCGTCCCAACGTAGGCGATCCGGTCCAGACTCAGGATGGCCCCGTATGGCACGAGAATCCCGAAGCTTTCGCGCGCGCATGCATCGAATGGAGACATGCCGGCGCCGCAATGGTGGGCAGTTGCTGTGGAACCACGGCAATCACTACGGCAGCGATGGCCGAGGCGCTCGATATATAAAGGGCAAAACCGCTCCATACGGGGCGGTTTTTTTATTGCTTGCATGTCCTCGGCAGCATTTGCCCAAATGGTGAATGCTGGTGCCGGCAGGTTGCTGAGTGCGTGTTGCGGGTATACCTCACGCGTACCATGATCCAAACACTGTGAGGTGTCTGCGCGTGTGCGCGATAATTCATTTTGGAACTGACGGTTGGCGCGCTCGCGTCGATGAGGACTTCACTGCCGATAACGTTGCCCGTATCGCCGATGCCGTCGGCGAGTTGTGGCAAAAGACCAATCCGGGCAAAACGGTATATATAGGGTTCGACACCCGGCCCCTGGCGAGCGAGTTCGCTGAGCTTGCGGCGGGCGTGCTAGCAGCGCACGGGCTGGACGCCGTGCTCGCTTCGCGACCTGTTCCGACCCCTGCCCTTACGTGGGCGGCGGCTTATGACGGTGAGGCGTGCGGCGCGCTCATGGTGACGGGGTCCCATCATCCGCAGGGTTATCTGTGCCTCAAGATTCGCATGGGTGACGGCTCGACCGCCAACCAGGATGTCATCGAAGAGCTCGAAGAGACCATGGCTCCCGAGCCAATGGGGATCGAGGGGCAATATCGCACCGCGGATATCATTCCTGACTATATGCAGGCGGTGGCATCGTTTGTCGATGCCGAAGCCATCCGCGGCGCGCACCTGCGCGTGGTTGTCGATCCCATGGGCGGCGCAGCCCAGGGTTATCTAGCCGACTTGCTGCGCGAGCTTGGCGTTGAGGTGCACGAGATTCACGCCGGGCAGGCGTCTGACCAAGAAGATATCTGCCCCGACCCCGTTGAGCCTTGGGTGGACGCTTGCGAGCGCACGGTTATCGATGACGGAGCTTGCGCTGGTCTGGTGACCGACGGCGACGCCGACCGTATCGGTGCGGTTGACGAGCGCGGCAGATATATACATCCGCATCAGATCATGGCGCTCGTTTTGGGCGACTTGGTTCAATTTCGTAATTTGGAGGGGCGCGTCGTCGTCAATCTTTCATGCTCGACGCTCGTGCGTCGCATTGCCGAGGCGCTTGGCTGCCGCGTGACCGTCAAACCAGTCGGTTTCAAATATATAGCGGCGGAGATGAAGAAGGGCGGCGTCCTCATGGGCGGCGAAGAAGCCGGTGGTATCGGCATCGCCGCGCATATGCCCGAGCGCGATGGAATCCTCGCCTGTCTGATTCTGTGTGAGCTTATGGCAAAGACGGACGCGCCTTTGGGCGTTCTGGTCGACCAACTCGAGGACAGTTTTGGTAAGACGAGTTACGGTCGACGCGACTTGCGCCTTGAGGCCGAAGATGCCGAAACGTTACGAACCCTGCTGCCGGGCGTAAACCCCAAGTCGATTTGTGGCAAGGTGCCGCAAAACGTTAGTCATATGGATGGCTTGCGTTTGGCATTCGAGGATGACACGTGGCTGCTGGTCCGTCCTAGTGGGACCGAACCGTTGGTGCGCGTCTACGCCGAGGGGTTCTCGGTGGAAGAACGTGATGAGTTGCTCGATGCTGGCTGTGCTTTAGCTAGGGGGACGTATCCGCTTTAACCATGAGACTGCCTTATATAAAGAGATGCTCGGCGAGCGGTAGGTAACGGCTGGCAAACGTTAGTCGGATCACAAGATGTGTAGGAAATGTGTACGCCCAGATTCCCGCCCCCGGGGCCCCTCCGGTCTGG
>CALDWI010000066.1 GCA_937923795.1 uncultured Collinsella sp. | reverse complement strand
TGCACCGCCCGTAAAGCCAAGGGCCTTGTCAAGCGCATCATCTCCAACGACCCCTTTATCGACCAGAACCTTTTTGGGCAAAACGGTGTCGAGCAGGCCGAGATCGACGAGGTTTTGGCCGAGGCCGACATCATTATCAATCATATGAATCTTAACGAGACGAACTATCATTACTTTGACGCCGAGAAGTTCGCCAAGATGAAGAAAAAGCCCATCGTCATTAACCTGGGCCGTGGCCTCTGCATGGACGAACCCGCTCTTATCGAAGCTCTCGATTCTGGCCAGATTCGCGCGTTTGGCGCCGATGTTCTGTATGACGAGACGCCCGACCTGGCAAACCACCCGCTCGTTGGCCGCGACAACGTGATTATCACGCCGCACTCTGCGTTCTATTCGTCTTCGTCGCTACGCGACCTCATGATCTTCCCGTGCAACAACATCGGACACTTCCTCAAGGGCGAAAAGGACCAGCTCTTCAAGTTGGTTAACGACGTTCCTGTCGTAAACGTGTTGTAGGAGCTTAAACTGCTTCCAGAACACGTGGCTCAACGGGATGAAGGCCTATTCTTCATCCCGTTTTATTGCTCCCCCTATCGTCTAAGCGACGTGCAGTCGCCGCGAACCAAAACAGCAGGGGCCACCAGACCAACAGAAAAGGGATCACTAGGGACCAGTCCTTAAAAATACCCGCATCTATATGCGACAACGTATATCACATTGTACGTTTACCGATAGGTCGGCTCGTTTGCGGAATACATGCCACCATAGATGTCCTCACATACTCACCGGATGGTATTATTGATATGTGATGCACGCTTTATTAAACGCATTACTTCCCCGACTTGAAGGGTGCAGCTTTCAAGTCGACAACAGAGTCAAGACCTTATTGATTAACGAGAGCCCCGTCTCCCATGGCGGAGGCAGGGCTTTCCGTGAAGGAGCTTTGTATGTCGGATAAGGCTGCCGCATCTGGCAAAGAACGTAAGCCACGCCAGATGCCCTCATCTTTTACCATTCTCTTTGGCTGCCTGTTGCTCGTGGCCATCGCCTCGTGGGTCGTCTCGTCATTTAGCCCTGACGTGCAGGCCGCAACGCTTGGCAACTTTATGGCTTCTCCCTTCTTGGGCTTTGAGAGCGCCATGCAGGTCTGCGTGTTCATTCTTGTGCTTGGCGGTTTCCTGGGCGTAGTCCAAAAAACGGGCGCGCTCGACACCGGCATCGCCGTGCTCGTCCGTAAACTAGGCGGTAATGATCTATTGCTCGTTCCTGTTCTCATGCTCGCCTTTGGCATCTGCGGATCCACGTACGGCATGCTCGAGGAATCCGTCCCCTTCTACCTGCTCCTGGCATCGGTCACGTTTGCCATGGGTTGGGATCCGCTCGTTGGATGCATGGTAGTTCTCATGGGCTGCGGCCTTGGCGTTTTGGGATCGACGGTCAACCCGTTTTCGACCGGACTCGCGCTTGATGCTCTCAAGGCAGCCGGCATCCCCTATGACCAGGGACTCATGATCGGCATCGGTCTGGTTATGTTCGCCATCGCCGAGATTTCGGGCATCATTTTTGTCATGCGGTATGCCAAGCGCGTCCGCACCGACCGCGCCGCCTCATCGCTCACCCCCGAGGAATGGGAGACCGCCGAGCGTCTCTACGGCGACAAGGACGGCGATTCCGCCGAGGACGCGCACGTCGAGCTTTCCAAAATTCAAAAGCGCGTCCTTGTTCTCTTCGCCCTCACGTTTGTCGTCATGATCATCGGCTTTATTCCGTGGCAGACATTCGGAGTTGGCCTATTTGATATCGGCGCCAAGGGCGATGACCTCAGCACCGCATGGAGCGCACTTTTGACTGGCCTGCCACTTGGTCAGTGGTACTTTACCGAATGCGGCATCTGGTTCTTCACCATGACAATTATTATCGGCAAGGTTGCCGGTATGCAGGAGAAAGAACTCGTCGACACCATCCTGCACGGCTGCGCCGACCTTGTTTCTGTCGCGCTCGTCGTCGCCGTCGCCCGCGGCGTCTCCGTGCTCATGTCCATCACCGGACTCGATGTGTGGATCCTCACCAACGCCGCCAACGCGCTCGCCGGCGTATCCGCCACAGTCTTTGCCCCGCTCTCCTATGCGCTCTACTTTGCCCTGTCTTTCCTCATCCCCTCGAGTACGGGCATGGCAACCGTCTCGATGCCTATCATGGGACCGTTGGCGGCATCCTTAGGCTTTGCCCCCGAAGCCATGGTCGCAATCTACCTCGCCACACACGGCGTTGTAGCGATGATCACTCCCACATGCGGGTCCATCATGGCTGGCCTCGAGCTTGCCCAGGTAAGCTACGCGACCTACATCAAGACGGCCGCCAAATACATGGTCCTGCTTACCGTGATTACCGTTTCGTTTGTCACCGTGCTGATG
>CALDWI010000065.1 GCA_937923795.1 uncultured Collinsella sp. | reverse complement strand
ATGGACACCTTCACCTGCTCCAGCTGGTATTACCTGCGCTATACCGATCCGCACAACACCGAGCTGCCCTTCTCCCGCGAGGCCGCCGACCGTTGGATGCCCGTCGATAACTACATCGGCGGCATCGAGCATGCCATTCTGCACCTGCTCTACAGCCGCTTCTTTACCAAGGCACTGCGCGACCTGGGCCTGCTGAGCGTGGACGAGCCCTTCACTAACCTGCTGTGCCAGGGCATGGTCAAGGACGAGAACGGCGACACCATGTCCAAGTCCAAGGGTAACGTCGTGCCCCCGAGCTCGGTTATCGAGCCCTATGGTGCCGACACCATGCGTCTGGCGATCCTGTTTATCGCCCCGCCCGAGAAGGACTTCGACTGGGATCCCAAGGCTGTTGAGGGCGCCAACCGCTTCATCAAGCGCGCCTGGCGTATCGTTTGGCAGCTCGTCCAGTCCGGCGACGCCAACGTGGCCTTTGACAAGTCCGCGCTCGACGATGTCGCGATGAAACTCTATCGCGAGCGTCACCGCACCATTGCCAAGTGCACCGAGGACTTCGATCGCGGCCAGTTTAACACCGCGATCTCGGCCGTCATGGAGCTCGTCAACGCGGCGAGCGCCTACCTCAACGCCACCGAGGGTACCGCCCGCGACAAGGCGCTGTGCTACGGCGTGGCTAAGGATATCGTGAGCGTCCTTGCCCCCATCTGCCCGTTCTGGGCCGACGAGCTGTGGCACGAGGCCCTCGGCTGCGAGGGCAACGCCTACACCGCCGCCTGGCCCGAGTTCGACCTGGCCGAGTCCGTTGAGGACACGGTGCAGATCGTGGTCCAGGTGCTCGGCAAGGTCCGCGGCCGCGTCGACGTTGCCCGCGATGCCTCCAATGAGGATATGCAGGCTGCCGCCGAGGCCGCCGTCGCCAAGTGGCTCGAGGGCAAGACGGTCGTCAAGGCCATCTGCGTGCCCGGCAAGCTGGTCAACCTGGTGGTCAAGTAAGCATTGCGTGCTTAACTGACGCATAAAAGACGAGGGGCGATCCGGTTGGGTCGTCCCTCGTTTTGTGTTGTATGCCCTGCTTAGTCATTGCGTCGCAACGTTTTCTATGGGATGTGTACCAGGTCCCTAAAGTAAACGTTGCCCGTTGCCTCTTCGAACATCCAAATGTTGAGGTAGATGTCGTTGAGGTCGTTGTTCACATCAAAGTTCGGATCGTCGAAGGTGCCCACTAAGGTGAGCATGGCGCGCGTTTCCTCTCCTGCGGCGACCGGCTGGCGCATGCGTACGTCGCGGACCTTGCCGTTGACGTAGGCATAGGAGTCCACATCGCCAAACATCATGTCGACACCGGTGTTGTTGGACACCGTAAAGACGAGCGCGGCGTCGCCGTAGCCGTCGGTGTCCTTACCAACGCAGGTGACGTGGACGTTTTCGTCCGCCTCTAGGTCGATGGGGAACTGTTCTTGGGGGTTGGGGCCTAAACCCTGGGGATCGATTTCGTCTTCGTTTATTTTGTCGAAGCTCTCCGATGGTGTCGTTTTCTCGGCGGCTTCGGTGCCGCCGGGGTCGGGCTCGCATGGCCCGGTTTTGCCATTCGCGTTGCCGCAGCCCAAGAGGGCCAACGAGCACGTTGCGATGACAAATGCAGTCATGCAGGGGGTGCCTAGACGTTTCATGGGTGCCTCCTTGCCGTAGAGGATTTGGAAAGGTTCGTCGTTGCGCGACTTGCTGGCTGGCTTGTTGCAGAATGTCCCTTAGCGTAAGTCTGATCGATAGGGGCTCGGGGAGGAATGCCCTTGGGGTCCGAACGGGCCTGTGGATTGGGACGCATGGCCCGTTTTGGGGCTGTTGAGGGTGCGCCGCATGGGGCTCCTTGGCCAATTGTCCTATTCTTGTGGAGAAGCTGTGCTCACGCTGACCTGCGGGTTTGTGTTGTGGTTGCACGTTTGTGCAGGTATTGGTATAGTTTGCTTGCAAATGAAGTTGTAATTGAAAGAAGTGGGGTTTCGGCCCCGCTTCTTTTTTGTATGGATGGAGGTGCCGCAATGGTCAAGACCAAGACCGAGCAGGCGATCATCGACGCGCTCGAGGCCGTTGCTTCCCAGCACGATGTCGACATCGTCGACGTTGAGCTCGTGGGTGCCACCAAGGCCCCCTGCGTGCGTGTGCGTATCGAGGGTGCCGAGGGTCAGAGCCTGTCGCTCAATGACGTCACGGCCAACACCAAATGGGTCGGCGATGTGATTGAGGAGCTCGACCCCATCTCTTCGAGCTATACGCTCGAGGTGTCGAGCCCGGGTATGGCGCGCCCGCTGCGCCGCCCGAGTGACTTTGCCCGCTTTGTGGGCGAGAACTGCGAGCTCACCTCCACCGCCACCGAGGGCCGTCGCAAGTATACCGGCAAGATTGCCGCCGCCACCGAGACGAACGTGACCCTCGAGCTCGAGGACGGCGAGTCCGTTACCCTCGATTTCTCTGATGTTAAAAAGTGCAAGTTGAAGCCCACCTATGACTTCAAGCCCGCGAAGGAAGGAAAGTAAGATGGCAGCATCCGACATGATGTCCGCCCTGATGGAGCTTTGCCAGGAGAAGCACATCGACCAGCTCTACCTGATCGACCGCCTGGAGCAGTCGCTCGCCAAGAGCTATGCCGAGATCCTGCATCTTGAGTGGGGCGCCAAGGTGACCATCGACCGCACCACCGGCAAGATCTACGTCTACCGTCTGGAGCCGATCGACGATTCCATGGACGAGGAAGGCAACTTCACCGAGTTCGAGGAGATCGACGTCACTCCCAAGAACACGAGCCGCATCGCCGCCCAGCACGCCAAGGCCGAGATCAACGCCATCGTGCGCAACTCCGCCCGCGAGCAGATTTACGAGGAGTTCTCCGGCCGCATCGGTGACCTCATCAGCGGTACCGTGCTGCAGTCCACGCCCGACTTCACGATCGTCAAGATTCGCGAGGGCGTCGAGGCCGAGCTTCCGCACTTTGACCAGCGCCGTTACGAGAACGAGCGCAACGAGCGTCCGATGGGCGAGCGCTACCTGCACAACCAGCACATCAAGGCCGTGATTATCGACGTTCGCGACCCCAACTCCAACCTGCAGCCGGTTCGTGGCGAGCACAGCCGTCCGCCGATTGTCATCTCCCGTACCCACCCCGAGCTTATGCGTCGTCTGTTTGAGCAGGAGGTGCCCGAGATCTATGAGGGCACCGTCCAGATCAAGTCGATCGCCCGCGAGCCCGGGCAGCGCTCCAAGGTCGCCGTCCACTCGCTCGACGATCGCCTGGATCCCGTGGGCGCCTGCGTCGGCCCCAAGGGCAGCCGTGTTCGCGCCGTCGTGGGCGAGCTCCGTGGTGAGCGCGTCGACGTCATCCTGTGGGATGCCGATCCGGCCGTCTACGTCGCAAACGCCCTGTCGCCCGCCAAGGTCACCCGCGTTCTCATCGACGAGGAGAAGGCCTACGCCGGCGTCATCGTGCCCGACGACCAGCTTTCGCTCGCCATCGGCAAGGAGGGCCAGAACGCCCGCCTTGCCGCGCGCCTGACCGGCTGGCACATCGACATTAAGTCCGAGACCCTTGCTGCCGATATCCTCAAGAACGTTCCTGTTCACGAGGAGCCCGCCGCCGACCTGATCGGTGACGAGGAGGACGACGACGTCCGTCGCTGCGAGTTCGTGTCCGAGGACGGCATCCAGTGCCGTAACCAGGCCCGTCCCGGCTCCCGTTTCTGCGGTGTCCACGACACCGACGCCTTCGATGATGCGGAGGACCTGATCTAGCGCGCGGTCGCGCCGGGCGGGCCCCGGCGCATACCCCACGCTCGTTCAGTCTCTAGGCACCCAAGGTGCCAGAAAGGGTAGGTGAAGTCATATGGCAAAAGTCCGTGTGTCCACCCTGGCCAAAGAGTTCGGCATGACCTCCAAGGAACTGATGGGTCATCTCGCCGAAATGAAGATTCCCGCTAAGTCCGCTTCCTCCGCTTTGGAGGACGCTTACGTCGCCATGGTCCGCAAGCAGCTCGCCTCGGTGATCGAGGCCCGCGCCCAGGAAGTCGAGGCCGCCAAGCAGGCCGAGGAGCAGGCCGCTGCCGCCGAGGAGGCAGCGCGCGCTGCCGAGGCAGAGCGCGAGCGCATCGCTGCCGAGAAGGCTCGCGAGGAGGAGCGCCGTCAGTTCGCAGCCGCCCAGGCTGCCGAGGAGGCCGCCCGCGCCGAGGCCGAGGCCAAGAAGAAGGCCGAGCAGGAGCGCCTTGCCCGCGAGAAGGAGGAGGCTGCCCGCGAGGCCCAGCGCCGCGCCGTTCCCGCTTCCGACTCCGGTTCGCGCTTCCGTTCGCTGCTCGACCAGATCGCCGCACAGGAGACCGTGCTCAAGGAGAAGAAGGACGCCGAGGAGAAGGCCAAGGCCGAGCGCGCTGCCGAGCGCGGCAACCGTCGTGGCGGCAACAACGATCGTCGAGGTGGCCGTCGAGGCGACCGCAACGCCTCCGACAACAACTCCGAGCGCAACGCCTCCGAGAACCGCCCGCACAGCCATCGCACCAACGCCAGCAACAACGTCGCTGCCGGCATGGACTTCCCCAACCCCGACAAGCAGGGCAAGGGCAAGAAGCGCAAGGGCGGTCACAACAACGAAGAGGACCACTACAGCCGCATGGCTCGCGAGGCCGAGGAGTACAGCCGCGAGAAGGTGCTCGAGGAGGCTCGTGCCGCCGTCGAGGAGGCCTCTCGCGAGTCCACCGGTCGCCGCAAAAAGCGCAAGGAGAAGCGCGAGCGCGAGGCCGCAAAGGCTCAGGAAGAGCGCAAGATAGAGGAGGCGCTGGCCCAGGGCGTGAACCCCGAGGAGCTCGATGCCATCAAGGTCTCCCAGGGCGTCACCGTCCAGGAGCTCGCCGAGGCGCTCGACGTTCCGGCCAACGACATCATCAAGCGCCTGTTCCTGCTGGGCACGCCGCTTACCATGACGCAGTCCATGTCCGACGACCTCGTCGAGCTCGTTGCCGACGATCTGGGCCGTCAGATCAAGATCATCACCCCCGAGGAGGAGAACACCTTCTCGTTCTACGACGATCCCGCCGACCTTAAGCCGCGTGCCCCGGTCGTCACCGTCATGGGCCACGTCGACCACGGCAAGACTTCGCTGCTCGACGCCATCCGTCACACCGGCGTCGCTGCCGGCGAGGCGGGCGGCATTACGCAGGCCATCGGCGCTTCGCAGGTCATGATCAACGACCGCAAGATCACCTTCATCGATACCCCCGGTCACGCCACCTTTACGGCCATGCGTGCCCGCGGCGCCAAGGTGACCGACATCGTCATCCTGATCGTGGCTGCCGACGACGGCGTCATGCCCCAGACCATCGAGTCGATCAACCACGCCAAGGCCGCCGGCGTACCCATCGTCGTCGCCGTCAACAAGATCGATAAGCCGGGCGCCAACCCCGACCGCGTGCGCCAGGAGCTCACCGAGTACGGCATCATCCCCGAGGAGTGGGGCGGACAGAACATGTTCGTCAACATCTCGGCCAAGCAGAAGATCGGTATCGACGACCTGCTCGAGACCGTGCTGCTCCAGGCCGACGTGCTCGAGCTCAAGGCCAACCCCGATACCTTCGCTTCGGGCAACGTCCTCGAGGCTAAGCTCGACAAGGGCCGCGGTTCGGTTGCCACCGTGCTCGTGACCCGCGGTACCCTGCACGTGGGCGACACGCTGGTCGCCGGCCTCACCTATGGCCGCGTCCGTGCCATGCTCGACCCCAAGGGCAACGCCGTCACCGAGGCCGGTCCTTCCGACGCCGTCGAGATCTTGGGTCTGCAGTCCGTCCCCAACGCCGGCGACGAGTTCCGCGTATTCGAGGACGAGCGCGAGGCGCGTGCGCTGGCCGACGAGCGTTCGCTCAAGGCCCGTATCGAGGAGCAGAGCCGCGTGAAGCACGTGACGCTCGAGAACCTCTTCGAGACCATCGCCGACGCCGAGGTCAAGGAGCTCAACCTGATCATCAAGGCCGACGTCCAGGGCTCCATCGAGGCCCTTCAGGACTCCCTCGACAAGATGGATCAGTCCGAGGTGCGCATCAACACGATCCACTCCGCCGTTGGTGCCATCAACGAGACCGACGTGGTCCTGGCCGACGCCTCCAACGCCATCATCATCGGCTTTGGCGTTCGTCCCGACGGCAAGGCCCGCTCCGCCGCCGAGCGCGAGGGCGTCGAGATCCGTTGCTACGACGTCATCTACAAGTGCCTCGAGGACCTCGACGCTGCCCGTATCGGCATGCTCAAGCCCACCGAGGTTGAGGTCTCCACGGGTACTGCGACCGTCCTGGACACCTTCAAGGTGCCCAAAGTCGGCATCGCCGCCGGTGTCCGCGTCGAAGAGGGCGAGATCGCCGCGACCGATTCCGTGCGCCTGGTGCGCGACGGCATCGTGGTCTTCAACGGCAAGATCGCCTCGATGCGCCACTACAAGGATGAGGCCAAGAGCCTCAAGAGCGGCTCCGAGGGCGGTATTGGCCTGGAGAACTTCCAGGACATCAAGCCTGGCGACACCATTGAGGGCTACCGCATCGACCAGGTTGCCCGTACCGAGTAGGGGGTAGCGCTATGAAGCAAACGCAGGCAACCCGCCGTCTGGGCGAGCAGCTTCGCGAGAAGCTCGGTTATATCCTGCTCTTTGAGGTTTCCGATCCGCGTCTCGACCTGGTCACCCTGACCGCGGTCGAGGTCGCGGTGGACCGTTCGTTCGCGCGCGTGTACGTGTCGTGCGACGCGAGCCGCTACGACGAGGTCATGGAGGCGCTCGCCAGCGCCAAGGGCCGCATCCGTAGCCTGTTGGCCCGTTCGCTCGATTGGCGCGTCACGCCCGAGCTCGATTTTCGCATCGATCGCTCGACCGATGAGGCCGAGCGCATCACGCGTGCGCTGGAAAACGTTCCCGCCACGCTTGCGATCGAAAAGGACGAGGACGGCTATCCAATAGCGGATGCCGCCCAGGAGGCAGCTTTAGATGAGTAATTCCGCCGACCTCGCATCGTGCGAGTCTGCAGATATTCAGCGACGCATCCTCGAGCTCATCGAGGGTGCGTCCTCCATTGCGATTTCGGGACATACGTCTCCCGATGGTGACGCCCTGGGCTCCGTGCTGGGTCTGGGCTTATCGCTTATGAAGTTTTTCCCCAACAAGGACATTGCCCTGCTGCTGGCAGACGATGACCCGGTTCCGCGCATCTACCGCTTTATGGAGGGCGCCGACCGTCTGGTGCCGGCATCTGCGTATACCGGCAATCCGGATCTGTTCATCTCGGTGGACGTGCCGGTCGTCGAGCGTCTGAACAACTCAGCCGAGGTGCTCCGCCGCTCGTCGCATGTGGTGTGCTTCGATCACCATCCGGCGCGCGAGGAATTTGCCGAGCTGAGCCTGAGGTGCGTCGGCGCCGCGGCCTGCGCCATGATCATCGACCGCTTTTTGGACAATTGCGGCATTGTGGCTCGCAACGGTGTCGCGACCTGCCTGCTGTGCGGCCTGGTGACCGATACCGGTCGTTTTCAGTACCAAAACGCCGATGCTGCTGCGTTCCATGCCGCCTCGCGCCTGGTCGCGCACGGTGCCGATCCGGCGCGCGTCGCGCTCGAGGTCTACCAGAGCATGCGCGTAGAGTTCTTGCATCTCAAGTCCATCGTTATGGGTCGTATCAAGACCGTGGCGCACGGTCGCGTGGCATATAGTTATGCGTACCAGAGCGACCTCGAGGCCTGCGGCGTCACTTCGGATGAGTGCGACGGTCTGGTCGATGTGGTGCGTTCGGTGATGGGCGTGGAGGTCTGCCTGTTCCTGAAGGGCATTGAGGGCGATACCAAGGTGCGCGGCAACCTGCGCTCCAAGGGTGACCTCGATGTGTCCGAGATTGCTGCCAACTTTGGCGGTGGCGGGCATCATGCCGCCGCCGGCTTTTCCAACAACGGAACGATTCGCGAGACGCTCGCCGTGGCACTTCCCATGCTGGCCGAGCTGGTAGGGGAGGATCCCGCTTCGGTGACCGTCGAGCTCTAACATTTTGGATGGTACATGGCTCGTCGTACGCCTTCTCAATTGAATATGCTGCTCGCCGTCGATAAGCCGGTGGGCTGTACGTCCCACGACGTGGTATCGCAGTGCCGACGCGCCCTCCATGAGCGACGCGTCGGCCATGCCGGTACGCTCGACCCCATGGCCTCGGGTGTCATGGTGGTGGGCGTCGGCCAGGCGACCCGTCTGCTGGGCATGCTAGCCCTCGATACCAAAAGCTATGTCGCCGACATTTCGTTTGGCGTCGAGACCAATACCGATGACGCGGAGGGCGAGGCCGTCCGCACGGTACCCGTTGCCCCCGAGCTGCACGATCTCGCTTACGCTCGTGAGCAGCTGGCCGCTATGCTTGGCCCGCAGTTGCAGGTGCCGCCAGCTTTTTCGGCCATCTCGGTCAATGGCGTTCGTGCCTATAAGAGTGCTCGCGAGGGCAATGCGGTAGACTTGCCTCCGCGCCCCGTCGAGGTCTATGCCGCCGACCTGATCGCCGTGAGCGGCGAGGGCGAAACGTGCGTCTGGACCGTGGCCTTTTCGGTAAGCAAAGGCACCTACATTCGTGCGCTTGCTCGCGATCTGGGTCGCGCCTGCGATAGTGCTGCGCATATTTCCGCGCTGCGCCGTACGGCCTCCGGCGTGGTTTCCATTGGCGCCTGTCATGCGGTTGAGGAACTCTCTGCCGAGTCCGCTGTCGGCTTCGCTCTGGATCCCATCGCCGCCCTTGGTGCCACGCGTGTCGATTTGCCGGGTAATCTTGCAGACGACCTGCTTTGTGGTCGCCGCATTCCCGTTGAACGCGCGCTTGCGGATTTCGATATGGCGAAGGCGCCGTTCGCGCTCGTGCTCGATGGGGGATTGAAGGCGCTTGCTCGTATCGAGGGCGGCCGCTTTGTGATGGAGCACGTCTTTCCGCAGGCGATCGGCGGTGTTCGATGATGCTGGCGCCTCACGAGCTCGCGCGTATCTTTTTCGCGGGTGAGTTGGATGAGGCCCCTATCGTTTCTGCCGATGCATTTGATGGGTGCGAGTTCTTGGGTGCCGCTTCAATCGCCATTGGCGTGTTTGATGGCGTACATCGTGGGCACCAAGAGCTGATCGATGCGGTTATTCGCGATGCGCATGATCACGGCAGCAAAGCGGTCGTGATTACTTTCGATCCTGACCCGGACGTCGTGGTGAGTCCTTCGCCCGCTCAAAAATTGATGACGACGGCTGACCGCCTGCATGCCCTGGCCCAAACCGGGGTCGATGCGGTGGTGGCCGTTCCCTTTACGTCTGCCGTGGCGGCACTCGACCATGTCGGGTTTCTGGCGCTTTTGTCGCGCGTTGTCGACATTCGCTCCATTCGTGTCGGCAGCGACTTTAGGCTCGGCCGCGGCGGCGCTTCGGGCGTTGCCGAGATGCGCGCCTGGGGCACTGAGCGTGGGGTTGACGTTTACGGTCACGACCTGCTCTGCGTTAACGGGCAGACCGTCTGCGCCACGCGCGTCCGCCATGAGCTGGGTCAGGGTCATGTGGAGCTGGCTGCCGAGCTTCTCGGCCGTCCCTATATGCTGCGCGGCGTTGTGGCGGCTGGCCGTCACGAGGGCTCCGACATGGGCTTTCCCACGGCAAACATCCAGGTGCCCGACGGCATCCAAGTGCCTGCCGATGGCGTCTATGAGGGTCTGGTGCTGGTCGACGATACCGTATGGCCCGCTGCCGTTAATGTCGGCCTGCCGCCGACCTATGCCGATGATGCCGCCTCGGCGCATCTCGAGGCCAACTTGATCGGCTATGCGGGCGACCTGTATGGCGCCTCGGTGTCGCTGGCGTTTACGCGCTGGCTGCGTCCGTCTCGCGTGTTCGATTCCCTGGACGAGTTGATCGCGACCGTCGAGGGTAATATCGACGATATTCTTCATAACTTGGGTGAGCAGGGGGTGAGTATCCGTGATTAGCGATGAGGAAAAAGATCAGGTACGCGCGGCGTCGGACCTGGTTGCCATCGTGCAGGAAACGGTTGAGCTCAAGCCCCGCGGCCATGAGTTTTGGGGCTGCTGCCCGTTTCATGGCGAAAAGACCCCCTCGTTTCACATTATCCCTGCAACGCAGGTGTGGCACTGCTTTGGCTGCGGCGAGGGCGGCGACGTCTTTACCTATATCATGAAGCGCGAGAACCTGAGTTTTCCCGAGTCGATCCGCTATTTGGCTGATCGTGCGGGCATTGAGCTGCACGATACCGGTGCGCAGCGCGATCGCGGCACCAAGCGTGCCCGCATCTATGACCTGTGCGCCGAGACGGCTCAGTTCTACCACACCATGCTTATGCGCGGTAAGGACAGCCGTCCGCGCGAGTACTTTGCCAGCCGCGGCATGGGCGGAGATGTCTGTCGCCGCTACTGCCTGGGCTTTGCGCCGGGTCGCAACGCGCTGGTTTCGCATCTGTCTCAAGCGGGCTTTACCCCGCAGGAGATGATCGACGCCAACGTGGCCGTGAGCCGCGGGCGCGGACAGCTTGCCGACCGTTTTTACGACCGTGTGATGTTTCCCATCTTTGATGAGCAGGGTCACAATATCGCCTTTGGCGGGCGCATCATGGGCGATGGTCAGCCAAAGTACCTCAACACGGCCGAGACGAGTGTGTTTCATAAAAAACGAAACCTCTATGGCTTTAACTGGGCCAAGGAGTTTATCGTCGCGCAGGATACCGCCATCGTGGTGGAGGGCTATACCGACTGCATCGCCTGCTGGGAGGCGGGGATCAAAAACGTCGTCGCCACGCTGGGCACAGCGCTGACGGAACATCACGTTAAGACGCTCACCCGCTTTGCCAAGCGCATTGTATATATGTTCGATGGCGACGCCGCCGGTCAAAAGGCCGCGCGTCGCGCGATTCAGTTTATCGAGCAGGATTCAATGGACCTTCGCTGCGTGGTGCTGCCCGACGGCAACGACCCCATGGAGTTCATCACGGCGCATGGCGGCCAGGAGCTTCAGGCGCGCATTGACGCGGCCGAGCCCCTCATGGACTTTGTCTACCGTTCGCTGCAGGAGTCGAGCGACATCTCCACGCCGGGCGGTCGTGCCAAGGCGCTGGAGGATGCTCTCACGCTCATTTATCCGCTTCGTGACAGCTATATGATCGATACGTACTTTATCCAGATTGCCGATCTACTGGGTTTGGATCTGGAGACGGTGCGTGCGAGCTCGGGCCGTGTGTTTCGCGATGTCGCCAAGCGCGAGGATGCGGAACGACGTCGCGAGCAGAACTATGAGCGCCAGCGGGCACAGGCTGAGCGGTCCGGTAGCGCGGGCGGTCGGGCGTCGGGTTCTCACGATGCCGGTCGCGGTGCTTGGGCATCGGGCGCGACGCCGCCGGTGTCCGCGCCGGTCGAAGAAGAGCCGTACGACTACGTCCCGCTCGATGCCTACGGTGCCGCGCCCGTGGAGGTCGTCGACGACCTGCCGCCGATCGATGTGCCTGATGGTATGGGCGCTGTGTCTGTGGCTGATGGTTCGAACGCACCGGCTGCGGCGGCGCCGATGGTTTTGACCGATCTTGAGCGCAAGTCCTTGGCAGGGGAGCGCGAGCTGTTGACGATGCTTACGAGCTACCCCGACCTGTTCCGCACGTATGCCGACCGCATCTGCTCCATCGAGTGGGTTGACCCACGTCACGAGTCCATCGCATGGGCCGTTCTGGCAACGCCGCCGGGAACCGATCCTGCAGCCTGCATGGATGCGGCGCGCTCGGTGTGTCCCGAGGCGGCAACGCTTGTGAGTGCCGGGCGCATCTCGGCGACGAGCAAGCACCCCACCGAGACGAACATCGTGTTTATGCTCGATACGCTCGAGCTCTACACCATCAAGCGCCGCATGCGTGCTGCACAGGCCAAGCTACGCCAGGACCGTTCGCTCGATGATGAGGCCCGTCGCGCGCTGACCGTGCAGGCCGCGCAGGATTCGCAGCGTCAGCGCGAACTGCAAAAGTCGATCGGCGGCGTGGCGGACCCGTTCCGTTTGATCGGTCTGGAGGCCGCGGGCACCGAACAGGCCTAGATGTTGTGGTCAACCAGCGTATTCTCGCCTATATCCAGTCCTCTTTTTGGGTATAGACGTCAATGTGTGTGCTAAAGTATTGAATCCTGTGGACTATGAAGGGAGAATCTGTGCCAAAAAAGACTGAGAGCACGGGTACTGGGCTGGAATCCTACGTTGCAAAGCTCATGGGCAACGGCTCAAACAGGACTTCGGTAACCGAGGACGAGATTCAGGTCGCCCTGAAGGATATCGATGTTTCTGACGAGCAGCTCACCGCGGTGTATTCCGCGCTGCGCAACAGCGGCATCCAGATTATCTCCGCGAGCGGTAACGACGACGCCCCCATGGACGTCGACGATGACGATACCGATTCTGATACCGACGATTTCGATGACGACGACGAGCACGATTCCGGCTCGCTCGACGATCACGAGCTCAAGATGGCCCGTCAGGCCGACGCCGAGATGGGTTCTTCCAAGAGCAAGAAAAAGCGCACCGTGCGCACGTCCCGTTCACGCTCCCGCGTGCGCGGCATCGATGCCTCCACGGTGATGCTGACCGGCGACCCGGTCCGTATGTACCTCAAGGAGATCGGCAAGGTCGACCTGCTGACCGCCTCCGAAGAGGTCGATCTGGCCATGAAGATTGAGGCCGGTCTTGAGGCCACCGAGAAGCTCGAGGCTGCCGAGGCAGGCGAGCTCGAGCTCACGCGTGCCGAAATGCGTCGTCTTACGCGCATTGAGAACGTGGGCCTCGAAGCCAAGCAGGCGCTCATCAGCGCAAACCTTCGTCTGGTCGTCTCCATCGCCAAGCGCTATGTCGGTCGCGGCATGCTGTTCCTGGACCTGATCCAGGAGGGCAATCTCGGTCTGATCCGCGCCGTCGAGAAGTTCGACTACCAGAAGGGCTTTAAGTTCTCCACGTACGCCACGTGGTGGATCCGTCAGGCCATCACGCGCGCTATCGCCGACCAGGCCCGTACCATCCGTATTCCCGTGCACATGGTCGAGACCATCAACAAACTCGTCCGCGTGCAGCGCCAGCTCCTTCAGGACCTTGGTCGCGACCCGACCCCCGAGGAGATCGGTGCCGAGATGGACATGAGCGCCGACCGCGTCCGCGAGATCCAGAAGATCTCGCAGGAGCCCGTGTCGCTCGAGACCCCCATCGGCGAGGAAGAGGATTCCCAGCTGGGCGACTTCATCGAGGATTCCCAGGCCATCGTTCCGCCCGATGCCGCCAGCTTCTCCATGCTGCAGGAGCAGCTCACCCAGGTGCTCGATTCGCTTGCCGATCGTGAGCGCAAGGTTATCGAGTTGCGCTTTGGCCTTGTCGACGGACATCCCCGTACGCTCGAGGAAGTCGGCCGCGAGTTTGGCGTCACGCGCGAGCGCATCCGCCAGATCGAGTCCAAGACCCTGGCCAAGCTCCGCCATCCCAGCCGTAGCAGCAAGCTCAAAGACTATATCGAGAGCTAGTCAAGCAAGAAGCGCCCTCAAGCACATCTGCTTGGGGGCGCTTTCATGTAGTCGTTGGGGACGTTCTTGAATGACTAGTCGTTCAAGAACGTCCCCAATGACTGGGTCGGAAAATTTCTTAAAAAAGTTCTTGCCCTAAGCTGATTCGTCCGTATAATAAACTTCGTTGCTTGAGAGCACGCACCTATTCCTCGGTAGCTCAATGGTAGAGCACGCGGCTGTTAACCGCGCTGTTGTAGGT
>CALDWI010000064.1 GCA_937923795.1 uncultured Collinsella sp. | reverse complement strand
GGGTCGCGTGGGCGAACCGAAGATCGTGGTGGTCGACTACCACAAGGGCAACTTGTCGAGCGTCGTGCGCGGGCTTGCGCGCGCCGGTGCCGCCGCCTGCACATCGGACGATCCGGAACAGATCCGCAACGCCGACGGCCTGGTCATCCCGGGTGTGGGCGCGTTCTATGACGCGATCGCCTTTATGCGCCAGAGCGGCGAGGAGGTGGCCGTGCTCGATGCCGTTGCCGCCGGAACTCCGCTGCTCGGCATCTGCCTGGGTCTTCAGCTATTTTTTGAGCGTGGCAACGAGGGCGTGCCTGCGGACGAGGGCGTGGACGCGGACGACGATGCCTCCGAGCAGGCCGGCGGTCCCTGGGTCGATGGCCTGGGCATCATGCGTGGCTCGTGCACGCACCTGGAGTCGAGCCGTCTGAAGGTCCCGCACGTGGGCTGGGATCAGGTGCACATGACGCCTGCCGGCGCGGCCGATCCGCTGCTCGCCGGTTTTGCCGAGGGCGCCAATATGTACTTCACCCACAGCTACGCGGTGGCCGGCGACGTCGATGCCACCGATGTGTTGGCGCGCACGCACTATACACGGAGTTTCCCGTGCATCGTGCGCCACGGCAATGTGTGGGGCTGCCAGTTCCATCCCGAGAAATCCTCCGCGCTGGGTCAGCGCATCCTTAAGAACTTCGTCAACATCGTCGAGGAGGTTGGCCGATGATCCTGTTTCCCGCAATCGATCTGATCGGCGGCAAGGTTGTGCGCCTGGAGCGCGGCGACCGCAACCGCTGCAAGGTATATTCCGATGACCCCGTGGCCGTCGCCCGCTCGTTTGCCGAGCAGGGCGCAAGCTGGGTGCATGTCGTCGACCTGTCCGCTGCCTTTGGCGAGGACGAGGACACATGCGCTGCCAACTCGGCGGCGATTAAGGCCATCTGCGGCGTCGACGGTCTGTCCGTGGACGTGGGCGGCGGCGTTCGCTCACTCGCACGCATCGATGAGCTGGCAGGCTATGGTGCTCGCCGCATTGCGCTGGGCACCGTGCTCGTGACCGAGCCGGGTTTTGCTGAGGTGGCAGCCCAGGGCCTTGGCGAGCTGTTGGTCGCCGACATTGCCGCGCGCGACGGCCAGGTTAAGGTGAACGGCTGGCGCGACGGCGCGGGCGTGGCGCTCGACGATGCCGTGGCGCAGCTTACCGAGCTGGGCTTTAAGCATCTGGTGTATACCGACATCGCGCGCGATGGCATGCAGACGGGCATCGATGTGGCGGCGTATCGCCATGTTGCCAAGGTCGCGGGCTTTCCCGTCGTGGCTTCGGGCGGTATCTCGACGCTCGACGACATCCGCGCGCTGGCCGCGGTGGGCGAGGTCGCGATTGAAGGCGCCATTACCGGCCGTGCGCTCTACGAAGGCAACTTTACGCTGGCCCAGGCGCTGGCCGCCGCCCGAGGGGAGGAGTAGCCCATGCTTACCAAACGCGTAATTCCCTGCCTAGACGTCAAGGACGGCCGCGTGGTCAAGGGCGTCAACTTTGTGAGCCTGCGCGATGCGGGCGACCCGGTGGAGCTGGCCCGCGCCTACGACCGCGAGGGTGCGGACGAGGTCGTCTTCCTGGACATTACCGCCACGAGCGACAACCGCGCGACGACCATCGAGATGGCGGCGCATGCGGCCGAGGAGCTCGCTATTCCCTATACCGTGGGCGGCGGCTTTCGCGACCTGGCGGGCATGCGCACCATGGTTGCAGCCGGTGCTGACAAGGTGTCGCTCAACTCTGCCGCCGTGTGCGACCCGTCGCTGATTAGCCAGGCTGCCGCGGCTTTTGGCAGTCAGGCCGTGGTCGTGGCGATCGATGCCAAGCGCGTCGGTTTGCCCGGAGAGCCGGGTGCCGACAAGTGGGAAGTCTTTACCGCAGGAGGCCGCAACGCCACGGGCATCGACGCGGTGGCGTGGGCCGAGGAAGCGGCTCGTCGCGGCGCCGGCGAGATCTTGCTGACCAGTATGGACCGCGACGGCACCAAGGCCGGATTTGACCTGGCGCTCACCCGCGCCGTGGCGCGCGCGGTGCCGATTCCGGTGATCGCGAGCGGCGGTGTGGGCACGCTCGAGCATTTTGCCGAGGGCGTGATCGAGGGCGAGGCCGATGCCGTGCTAGCAGCGAGCGTCTTTCACTTTGGAACCTTCAGCATTCGCCAGGTGAAGGAGTATATGGCGTCGCAGGGCATCCCTGTCAGGCTGGACTTCTAGTGCTGCGGCTTGCCCAGGCACCCGACCTTCCGGCTCCAACCCTCCTCGCGTACTTAAGTACGCGTCGTCGGGCTTGTCGCTCGGAATCTCGGGCACCTGGACAACCCTCGCCGACCTGCGAAGTTTGAATTTGGGGAGAGAAATGGAAGAGATAACCGATCCTTCAAAGCTTACATACGACGCCAAGGGGCTGATTCCTTGTGTTGTTCAGCAGTATGACACCGGCGAGGTGCTTATGGTTGCCTGGATGAATGAGGAATCGGTGGGGCTGACGCTCAAGACCGGCACCACGTGGTTTTGGAGCCGCAGTCGCCAGGAGCTCTGGAACAAGGGCGCGACGAGCGGCAATATGCAAGCGGTCAAGGAGCTCTGGGCCGACTGCGATAGCGATACGCTGCTGGTCAAGGTCGACTCGCCGGGCCCGGCCTGCCATACCGGCAACCGTACCTGCTTCTTCAAGAAACTCGCGTAGGGCGGGCGCTCGATTAGACGCTCGGCCACCAGAAAGGATTGAACCATGGGTGTGCGCACCGCAAACGTTCAGGATGGAAATATCGGTGAGACGCTGACGGGGCTCGCCGAGGTGATTCACGGTCGTCGTGATGCATCGCCGCAGGAGAGCTATACCGCGCGTCTGCTGACCGACGTCGAGGACGAGCTGCTCAAGAAGCTTGCCGAGGAGTCGAGCGAAGTGATCATGGCCTGCAAGGATAACGATCACGATCACATCCGCTACGAGGCCGGCGACCTGGTCTACCACCTGCTCGTGACGCTCGAGCGCTACGGTATCACCCTCGACGAGCTAGCCGGCGAACTCAACGCCCGCCGCCACTAGTCATTGGGGACGTTCTTAAACGACTAGTTAGGCGAGGGGCGTGGGTTGCCATTCGCCGGTGGGGTGGGGGATATCGAAGGTTCGATAACCGCAGTCGTAGGCGTGGGCCTGGGCCTCGCGGATGTTCCAGCAGATGTCGCAGGCGCGGTGCGCGTCCGAGCCAAAGGTGATGGGTACCTCGGCGTGGGCAAAGCAACGCAACAGCCCCGTCGAGGGGTAATAGTCGTCGAGGCCCTTGCGCGGCGCGGCGGTCGAAACTTCAACGCGGCGGCCTGTATCGTGTGCGCACTCTGCCATCTGCTCCCAAAACGGTGCCGTATCAAAATCGGGCGCAAAGCCTTCCTTCGAAAAGCGCATGAACAGGTCGGGGTGAGCCATCACATCAAAGTTAAGCGGGCTTTCGCAAGCGCGGCACCAGTCGTCGACGTAGCGCTCCCACACGCCGCGTACCCCCAGGTTTTCCCAAACGTGCAGGTCGGTGTCATCGTCGATCCAACCGCAAAGGGAATCGGGTGTATCGGGGCGAGCGACGTTTTCCGTTCCCGCCGTACCCGCGGCACCGGCCATGATATCGCCTGGGTTGCCAATCCAATGCACGCTGCCCAGGCGTACCACGGCGCTCTGGGACCAGCGCTCAACCAAAGGCTCGCAGCCCTCGTACCAATCGCATTCAAAGCCATAGATAAGCTCGAGCTCCGGCGCAATCTGCGCGGCGAGTTTGCGGGCGTCCTCAAAGGCCAGACGATGTGCCGGCAGGTCGCCCTCGACAACCTGTACCTCGCAATTGGAATCCATGCTGGCGGGCAGGGTGAGATGGTCGGTCGAGACCATGACGCGGCAGCCGGCCGCAGCAGCGGCGCGAACGTTGTCCTCAAACGAGGCATGCCCGTCCGAAAACGAGGTGTGGGTATGGCAATCGACCAGCGGGCACATGGGCATAGCGGCTCCTTTGCGTCAAGCGAATCCGCTTCATTGTAATGGCGCAGCTCTCAACACGCCGGGCACGCCGGGGATCGAAATCGATTGGAAAGGTTGCGCGGCGCGTGGTGCGGCCTCGCTTGCTCTCAAAACGTGTACGTCAGCCTCCAAAATCGACAAATAATGACATGTTTGGAGGCTGACGTACACGTTTGGATGGGGGCGAGGGCGGCGACGGACGAAAGTCACGCTTGTGCCACGTCCGATGTGCTAGCGTTTGGATGAACAAAACGAGCCCGTGCGGAAAGGAGCCGGACCGTATGCCATGCGATAGCAAATCTCCGCTGTCCCGCGAGACCGATGCGCCCGAGACCATCGTCAAGCTGGAGTGCGACATCGACGACGCGTCGCCTGAGGTGCTCGCCTACGCCGCCGACCGCCTGCGCGAGGCCGGTGCGCGCGAGGTGCATTGGCTGCCCCTCTATTGCAAGAAAGGCCGCCCCGGCTGGCAGCTGCAGGTAATCTGTACCCACGAGGATATCGAGCGCCTGCAGACGATTATCTTTTTGGAAACCACGACCAATGGCATCCGCCGTCAAGTTATGGAGCGCGTTTGCCTGCCACGCCGCTTTGAGCGCGTAACAACGCCTTGGGGCGAGGTATCCGTTAAGGTGGCGACTCTGCCCGACGGCAGCGAGCGTGCAGCGCCCGAGTACGAGGACTGCGCCCGTCTCGCCCGCGAGCATAACGTACCGCTCCAGCGCGTGATGCATACGGCACAAGCCGCGGCGCTGCGATTTGAGTAACGCGGCCGGTGGCACGCCACGCCCAGCCCCATCAGCCCCACCCCGAAAGGATCCCTCATGAAATACCTCATCGCCTCCGACATCCACGGCTCGGCATACTGGACCGAGCGCCTGGTCACCGCCATCGAATCCGAGCAGCCCGACCGCATCGTGCTGCTGGGCGACCTGCTCTACCACGGTCCGCGCAACGACTTGCCGCGCGATTACGCCCCCAAGCGCGTAATCCCGCTGCTCAACGCCCTGGCCGACCGCATCATCGCGGTGCGCGGCAACTGTGACGCCGAGGTCGACCAGATGGTGCTCGACTTTCCCGTTATGGCCGACTACGCCACGCTGTTTGACGAGGCCGACCGCGAGCTGTTCCTGACGCACGGCCACGTCTTTGGCGCCGGCATGCACAACAGCGTCGACCACGCGCCCGCGCTGCCCGAGGGCTCCGCGCTCGTCTACGGCCACACGCACATCAAGGTTAACGAGGCAAGCGAGGCACACCCGGGCCTGTGGCTCTTCAATCCCGGCAGCGTGAGCATTCCCAAGGACGGTACGCACAGTTACGGCATCTACGAGGGCGGCGCGTTCCGTCATGTGATCCTGGAGGAGGACTAACCATGGCTCAGCAAAATGCCGAGGGCTCGCGCGATCTGTCCACGCTGGTCGACGCGTCGGCCGAGCTGCAGCATCTGGTGCAGACCATCTGGCGTCTGCGTCAGCCCGATGGCTGCCCGTGGGACCGCGAACAGACGCACCAGAGCATCGGCAAGAACATGATCGAGGAGGCCTACGAGGCGCTCGATTGCATTGAGGCGGACGACGCGGCGCACCTGCGCGAGGAGCTCGGCGACGTGCTCATGCAGGTAGTGCTGCATGCGCAGATTGCGGCGGACGCCGGTGAGTTTACGCTGGCCGATGTGGCACGCGATATCGACGCCAAACTCATCCGACGCCATCCGCACGTGTTTGGCGATGCGGATGCCGATAACTCCGACGAGGTACTCAAGATCTGGGACGAGGTCAAGCTTGCCGAGAAGGCCGCCAAGGACAAAGCCGTGGCGGCAGGCGAGGCTGCGCCCGAGGGCCTGCTCGACGGTGTGCCCACGCATCTGCCGGCGCTGATGCAGGCCCAGAAGGTGTCGCGCAAGGCAGCGGCCGTGGGCTTTGAGTGGGAGACGGTCCAGGACGTGTGGGACGAGGTCGCCGAGGAGCGTGCCGAGTTTGAGGCCGAGGCTCCCGGCTCGCCCGAGTGCGAGATGGAGTTTGGCGACCTGCTCTTTGCCCTGGTCAACGTTGCGCGCAAGGAGGGAATCGACGCCGAGAGTGCCCTTCGTGCCAGCACGGCAAAGTTCCGCCGCCGTTGGGCCGCGATGGAGCAGATGGCGGCCAACGCTCATGTAGATCTGGCTGAGCTTTCGACCCACGGCCTCAACGACCTCTGGGATGCCGCAAAGGCGGAGGAGTAAGACTGCGGGAACGACGGGCTGACATGCCTCATCGTTCCTGCTAAATTTTTCGAAAAACAATTGTATCCCTTGGCTAACTTAGGGCATAATGCAAAAAGTGCGACATGGCTAACTTACGGAGGCGCACCGATGGTGCACGGTCGGCCAGTCGCTTGCATCAACTACGTTTCCAAGTGAGAGGGAGACAACATGAGCGATATTTTGGATGTCTACGGTCGCGAGGTGCTCGACAGCCGCGGCAATCCCACTGTCGAGGTCGAGGTCGTGCTCGAGGATGGCAGCTTCGGTCGCGCGATGGTGCCTTCGGGCGCTTCGACCGGCGCTTTCGAAGCTTGCGAGCTGCGCGACGGCGACAAGGGTCGCTACCTGGGCAAGGGCGTCTCGCAGGCCGTCGAGCACGTCAACAACGAGTGTGCCAACGCCGTCGTGGGCCTCGACGCCTTCGACCAGCGCGCTGTCGATGCCGCGTTGATCGCTGCGGACGGTACGCCCAACAAGACCAATCTCGGCGCCAACGCGATTCTGGGCGTGTCGCTGGCCGTTGCCCGCGCTGCGGCAGAGTCGGCGGGCCTGTCGCTGTACCAGTACCTGGGCGGCGTCAACGCTCACCTGCTGCCCACGCCCATGATGAACATCCTCAACGGCGGCGTGCATGCCGACAACAACGTTGACTTCCAGGAGTTCATGATCATGCCGGTGGGCGCCCCGAGCTTTGCCGAGGGTCTGCGCTGGTGCGCCGAGGTCTACCACACCCTCAAGGGCGTGCTGCACGAGGCCGGCCTGGGCGGCGGCGTGGGCGACGAGGGCGGCTTCGCGCCCAGCCTCAAGACCAATGCCGAGCCGTTCGAGTACATTACCAAGGCCGTCGAGAAGGCCGGCTTTAAGCCCGGCGTCGACTTCATGTACGCCATGGATCCGGCGTCCACCGAGTTCTACAACGCCGAGACCGGTATGTATGAGCTCAAGGGCGAGGGCGTGGAGTACACGAGCGCTCAGATGGTCGATTACTGGGAGAAGCTTGTCGACACCTATCCCATCATCTCCATCGAGGACGGCATGGCGGAGGAGGACTGGGACGGCTGGGTCGAGCTCACCCGCCGCATTGGCAACAAGGTGCAGCTCGTAGGCGACGACCTGTTCGTCACCAACACCGAGCGCCTCAAGAAGGGCATCGAGCTGGGCGCCGCCAACGCGATCCTGGTCAAGGTCAACCAGATCGGCACGCTCACCGAGTCGCTCGAGGCCATCGAAACCGCCAAGGAGGCCGGCTACGCTTGCATCGTGAGCCACCGTTCCGGCGAGACCGAGGATTCCACGATCGCCGACCTGGTCGTGGCCGTCAATGCTGGCCAGATCAAGTCGGGCGCCCCGTGCCGTAGCGACCGTATTGCCAAGTACAACCAGCTCATCCGCATCGAGGACGAGCTCGAGGGCAGCGCGCGCTACGCCGGCAAGTCTGCGTTCTACAACATTCGCTAAACAAGTGGTGCGCGCGGGGGGCGGGGTTGACTCAACTCCGCTCCACTTCTGATGGCCGCCATTGGGCGCTGGGCCATATGGCTCAGCGCCTTTTTTATGTCGAGCAAAGGCTGGCGAAGGCAGTGCGGGCGCTCGTGCTATAACTAAAGGACTTAGCGCAAACAAACCTCAACCGCACAAGGCGCACATGGATCAGATTTACGACAACAGGTACTATTCCGCCGGTTCGCGTGAGCCGTCGCCTCGCCGTGCGCGCACGGTGCAGCTCGGTGGGTCCGCCTACGCCGGCGCCGACCGCTCCATGCAACGCCCGGCAAGTACCTCGCGCCCCAATGCTCAAGTGAATACTTCGGCAGATGGACCGGTGCGCCCGGCACGTTCGTCGCATGCTCAGCGCTCGTCGGCTCAAACGCACGATAGGTCGAGCAGGCCCTCGAACCGTCTTTCGGGCTCGGACTTTATGCACTACGCCAACGACAACGCGGTGGTCAAGGCGATCTACGACTTTACCCACGGTCCTCAGCGAGGGCTATTCATCGGCATCGTCGTTGCCCTGGTGCTCGTGAGCCTGTATTTCCCCGTGCGCGACCTGTACGTGGCAAAGCGTTCGAGCGATATCTTGGCCAAGCAGGTCGAGATTCGCCAGCAATACAATGATGAGCTGCAAAAAAGCGTCGACAAGCTGCTCTCGGAGGAGGGTATCAAGGACGCGGCATCCGAGGACCTGGGCCTGGTGATGCCCGGCGAGAAGAGGATTGAAGTGCAGGGCCTGGACGGCGATTCGGACTCGTCGTCGGCTGAAAAGAAGTCGTCGAACGCCAAGAAGGCCAGCGAGGTGGCCAAGGAGATCGAAGAAGTCGGCAAGGACGCGCCATGGTACATCCGGACGCTTGACATGCTGTTTGGATTTAACGGCGTCGAGGGCCAGACGGTCGTGTCCAACGGCAAATAGCGCCCGGAGGGGAGCCCGCAATGACAAATTGCAAACGATATAAGGTGGCCGCGATCGACCTGGGAACGGTGTCGTCGCGACTAGCGCTAGCGCAGGTCGAGGGCGGGGCGATCGTGGAATCGTCCAAGCATACCGAGATTACCGATCTGGGCGAGGGCGTGGACGCGACGGGCCGCTTTTGCGAGGCGGCGGTCGAGCGCGTGCTCGCCGCATGCCGCATGTTTGTGGACGAGGCGCGTGCCTTTGGGGCCGCGTGCGTCTGCGCCACGTGCACGAGTGCCGCGCGCGATGCGTCCAACGCCGCGCTGCTGCTGGACGGTCTGCGCGATCTGGGGCTCGAACCGCAGGTGATTCCGGGCGAGGTCGAGGCGCGCCTGACGTTTTTTGGCGTGGCACACGACTTTGCTGGCGAGCGCATTATTGTCGCGGATTCGGGCGGCGGGTCCACGGAACTCGCGACGGGTGTCTATGCGCCGGAGCGCGGGGTCTTTGCGCTGGAGGGAACGCGCTCGCTGGACATTGGCTGCCGCCGCGTGACCGAGCGGTTTTTCTCTGCGCTGCCGCCGTCGACGAACGAGCTTGCGGCTGCCGCCGCGTGGGCAGGCGAGCAGTTTGCGGGCTACTTTAAGAGCTTGCCTGTCGATTTTGAGCGTGCCGAGCGCCTGGTCGCGGTGGGTGGCACGGTGACTACGCTGGTGGCTCTGGTCCACGAGCTGGAACCGTACGATTCGAGTTTTGTTCACCTACGCGAGCTTTCGATGGAGCAGATCTCGGCCGCCATCGATCGTATGTCTACGCTGGATGTGGAGGGTATCGCTGCGCTGCCGGGCGTGCAGCCCAAGCGCGCGGGCGTGATTCTGGCCGGCGCCGTGGTGATCCGCGAGCTCATGCGTGCCGGCGGCTACGATGCGCTCACCGTAAGCGAGAACAGCCTCCTCGCCGGCATGGCCGCCACTATCAACGAAACCCTCGACGGCGCGACTCCCACCATCGGCTGGACCCCGAGCCTGAGTGCTCTTTAACCGTCTTCCTCTGAGTTGCGGTGAAATAGTTCCTAAATAAGCTGGTAAACGGTATAAACAGGATCTATTCCACCGCAACTTAGAGCCCCGCCGGCGTGTAAAAGAAACGAGCCCGCATCCCTGGGGGACGCGGGCTCGTAAAAACCAAATGGTAGGGGCGGTGGGACGTCCGCGCATTTGCTGCGCAAATCCGCACCGGCTTCGGACGCCTGCTGGCGCCCTCGCCGGCTCGCTGCGGACGCTGCGCGTCCGCTTGACGCTCGCCCCCCCCTCGCGGGTTCGAGTCCCACCGGCATCTAAAAGAAGTGAGCCCGCATCCCTTGGGGACACGGGCTCGAAAGCTCCATATGGTAGGGGCGGTGGGACTCGAACCCACAATCCTTGCGGCGAGAGATTTTAAGTCTCCTGCGTATGCCAATTCCGCCACGCCCCCGTGAGACTAGAAGTCTAGCACAAGCCGTCCGTTACGCGTTGACGGCCATCGAGTGTTGCCCCGACTTCTCCAGGAACTCCTGGAACTTGGCTTCGTCGCCCTTGTTCTTGTACTGCAGAGCCAACAGATACTCCAAGCGGCAGCTCTTGACCTTGTCGTCACCGGCCTCCTTGAGCATGCGCTCCAGCTCGGGAATGTCGTTGTGGCGCTTGAGAATCATCGTGTCGTACATCAGTTGGCATTCGTGTGCGACTGCCTCGGCCTGGCCGCCCTCAAAGCCTTTGATCTCGTGCAGCAGCTCCTTGGACTTTTTGCGGTCCTCCTGGCCAACGTAGTAGTTAAAGGCCTTAATTACCAGGTCGACACGCTGCATCTTGGGGAGGTTGAGTCCCAGCAGCAGGTCGAACATCTCGTCGGCGCGCTTGTGGTCCTCGCGCAGCAGATAGGAGTTCAGGCGCAGGTAGTCGCGGTTATAGCGCGGGTACAGCATGCTGGTGAGTTTGGCGTCGAGCAAACGATCGAACTCGTCCCACTGCTTGGCAGCCATAAGCTGCTGCAAGCGCTTGAACGTGGTGCGTTTTTTGACGCTAAAGAACACCGACACGGCGATGCAGATGATAACGACGGCGGTCCAGAGGGTGCGGGAATCGGGCATATTGGGGTCCTTAGTCGCTCATAAAGCGAGCGGTATGACAACACGTACTAGATGTATTATACGCAGCGCGCAAGCAAACTAGCATAAAAGCTCATCGAGGCTGAGTGCCATCGCTCGCTGCGGTACACTTACCTAAAGTAAACCATGAAGGGAGACATTACCTATGAAGAAGATCGTTTTGGCTTGCGGTGCTGGCGCTGCTACTTCCACGCTCGTTGCCCAGAAGGTCGCCACCTTGCTCGACGCCAACGGTTACGCCGACAAGTACGAGATCGTGCAGTGCGCCATCTCCGAGGCCAAGGACTACTGCGACGAGGGCGCCGACCTGCTGATCGCCACCACCGTTGCCCCCGAAGGCCTCACCTGCCCGTACGTGAGCGGCGTGCCCTTCATGACCGGCATGAACCGCGTCGCTGCCGAGAAGGCCGTTCTCGACGTCATGGCTCAGTAGGCACTGCCTGTATGAGTGAGCAGAACGCCAACCCGGTCGAGCTCTTTGGCATGCGCGTTGCCCATGTGGGCATTAACGCCGCCGACCCGGCAGACGCCCTGGAGATCGCGGAGCTGTTCTCGACGATGATGGGCCTGCCCGTCATCGAGACCCCCGTTTCGTACTTTAATGATTCGCTGGTCGAGATCATGAAGCAGAACGGTCGTGGCACCAAGGGCCACATCGGCTTTGCCGTTAACGACATCGATGCAGCTGAGAAGTGGTTTGCCGAGCGCGGGCTCGAGGTCAACGAGGAGTCGCGCGCGCTGCTGCCCGACGGTGGTACCAAGCTCGTGTACTTTAAGCGCGAGTTCGCCGGTTTCGCCGTGCACCTGTGCCGCGAATAGCGCACAAGCTGCCATAGCTAGCAAAAAGGGATAGGGCCGCGTGGCCCTATCCCTTTATTTATGCCGAGGGGCTTCCTAGCGCGGCAGGCGAATCGTAAAGCGGCTGCCGACGCCCTCGACTGAGGTCACGCCAATGACACCGCCATGGCTATCGACGATCCACTTGGCAATGGCGAGCCCCAGGCCCGAACCCTGCGCGCCGGCATCGCGCGCGTTGTCGGCACGGTAGAACCGCTCGAACGCGTGAGCTGCGGATTCCTGGTTCATGCCGATGCCCTCGTCCTCAACGCTTATGTCGATCGTGCCCGCGCCCGCATCCGACGCTACGCCAAACGAGATGGGCGTGCCCGCGTCCGAATACTTGGCGGCGTTTTGCACGATCACGCGAAGAGCCTGCTTCACGAGCGCCACGTCAACGGGCGCGTCGCAGCGTGGGTCGCTGACAAGCGCAGCGTCAAAGGCCAGCCGATACGTGTGCTCGGTATCGATCATCTGCGATTCCTCGCATACCTCGCCGACCAGTGCGGCCAGGTTGGTATTCGCGCGCCGCAGGACCGTGCGCCCGGCATCGCCGCGCGCCAAAAACAGCAGCTGCTCCACGAGCTCTTGCATGTGCTCGCTTTCGGCCTTGAGGGACGCGATGGATTCTGCCAGCACGTCCGGGTCGTCTTTGCCCCAGCGGTCGAGCATGTTTACGTAGCCCTGAATCACCGCGATGGGCGTGCGCAGCTCGTGGCTCGCATCGTTGACAAAGCGCATCTGCTGCAGCTTGGCCTCTTGCATCTGGCGCAGTAGGCGGTTGAGTGCGACCTCGATGCTCGCCAGGTCGGCGTCGCCGGTGGTGACGCTCGGCGAGTCGACGCTTGCGCGCGCGATGGCCTGCTCCAGTGTTTCCATTTTGCCGCCGGAGAGCTGCATGCGACCGAGTTCGTCCACGCGCAGGGCCAGATCGTTGAGCGGCGCCATGGTGCGGCGCACGCGGCGGGCGCCGCCGAGCATGTTGAGCACGCTGATGACCTGCCAACCCACAACGACAAGGTAGAGAGGCCATAGCGTGACGAGGTCCTGCGCGAGGGGGAAGGTCTTGGTGGTGCGCGCAAGCTCGACGGTATAGGTGAGCGTTGTCGGGTCCCAGCCGCGCGCGGGCGTCAGCGACATGCCGTGAACGGTGGCACCGGGGATCCATCCTGCGGTAAACGTGTCGTCGGGCAGTGTCTGGTTGTATCCATAGACGAGGATCGCCGCCGCAATCACTACCAGCAACAGATCGAGCCAGATGTAGCTCATCAGACGGCGCCACATATAGCTCCAGTTGATGGCGCGGGCGATGGAGGTGACGCGCTTGGCCTCGGCGTTACGCACGGCAGACATAGCCCACCCCGCGCACGGTCTGGATGATGCGGGCGCTGCCGGCGTCCTCGATCTTGGCACGCAGGTGCGCGATGTGTACGTCGACGTTGTTGGTGTCGCCCACGTATTCGTAGCCCAGCGCTTCGTGCGCGATGCGCTCGCGCGTGAGCACGGTGCCGGCGTGCGCCATAAGCAGGGCGAGAACGTCGAACTCGCGGGCCGTGAGCGCGATGGGCGAGCCGCCGACCGTGACTTCGTGGCGGTCGGGGTCGAGCACGACTGAGCCCACAGTGAGCGTGGCGGGGGAGAGCGAGGCGGAAACCTGGGTTGAGTCGCTGACCGGGGGTATCGCAGCGGCGCTCCCGCCCGCGTCGCTCGCCGCGCCCGTCCCGATGCCGCCAACGCCCGAAGCCGTCCGCACGGCCTCCGAGCGCTTCAGCGCAACGCGGATCCGTGCGAACAGCTCCTCAATGGCAAACGGCTTGGTTAGGTAATCGTCAGCGCCGGCGTCGAGCCCGGCCACCTTATCCATCACGGCATCGCGCGCGGTGACCATGATCACCGGCACATCCTTGTGCTTGCGCACGCGCCGCAGCACCTCCATGCCGTTGAGCTGCGGCAGCAGCACGTCGAGCAGAATCAGATCGTAGTCGCGCTCCAGCGCCAGGTCTACGGCGGTGCGGCCGTCGGCGGCGTGCTCCACCTGGTAGCCCTCGTGCTCCAGCTCGAGCGTCACAAAGCGGGCGATTTTCTCCTCGTCCTCTACGATCAGGATTCGTGCCATACGTGCCCCCGTCTGCGATTACTTGTCGTCGTTGAGATTTTGCTTGATGTCGTCCGCGGCGTCGGCGGCGTGATTCATAAGGTTGTTGATGCTGCCGGGCACGTCGCCGTCGCTGTCGATGCGGTAGCGCATGCCAAAGAACAGGCCAATCAGCATCAGCCAAATCGTAGCGCCCCAGGCAAACAGGGCGATGATGGGGATCAGGATGGGGATGTTGAGGATGATCGCATCGCGGCGCGTGGCGATAAACTTGGTGTCCAGGCTCAGGCGGAAGAGCTTTTTGAGGTACTCCCATACGCTGTCCATCTTCTTGGAGAAGTCGGTCTTTTCGCTCGACTTCTCGTAGGCGGCCTGCGCGGCGACCATCTCGGCTGAGGGCTCATCGACCGGCTCAGACTCGGTGGCGGCATGCGCTGATGTGGTCTGGGTCTTGCCCTGCGACTCGAGCCAAATGATGGCGTCCAAAACGTTGCCGTCGGCGGCGTCGAGCGTGGCCTTGGCATCGGTGTAGCTCACGTTGCACTTGGTGCGGATGGTTTCAACTTTTTCGAGGTCGTCCATGACCTGTCCTTTCGTTCGATGGGCGCGACGCCAGGCGATCTGCCTGGGCGCGAGCGTTGCGTTCGGCGGCCTGCGTTGCGCGGCGCCGCCCCGCCCTTGGTCGAACTCTATAGTGCAGGTTATAGATTAAGCGATTCTTGAGCCAAGATTAATGTTGGATGAGTTTTTGGGTAGCGGTGGGAAAAGTATTAGACCTCGATAGCGGGGGATGTGGTGCCGGTGCAAAACGGCGTCAAAGGTTGGTCGAGCAGGCGGTTTCTCCATTGATGTCCGCACGACATGTGACACTTACCCTGCCGCCCTGCTCTGCCGCGGAGGCATGTACCCAAACAACGACCCTCTAAGGAGTTCGATATTGATGAGTGACAACGCAAAGCATCTCGCAAAGAAGTGCGTTAAGGACGCGGGGCCGTGCCTCGCGCTGTGCGTAGCCGGCGCAGCGGTCGCGCTGCTGGCTGTTCTGGGGCCATTCGACGTGCTCCGAAGTGTTAGCTCTCTGCACGTTTGCATGGCCCTTGCCGGCGCCATGATGACCGGCGGCGTGTTCGATCTGATTTTTTGGGTGCTCGACCCGTTTGGATGGAAGAACGAGGGGTAGGTCCTAAAGGATGGAAGGGCTGGAACGGTTGGCTTAGTGATCGTGCAGAATGTGGGCTAGCGACTTGCAGGGAAGTGGTAATCCGATGACGGTCTATGTGACGGGCGACATTCACGGTGGGGTCGACATGCAAAAGCTGCGCGACTGGGAGCTTGGGGATAGTCTGACGAGCGACGACTATCTGATTGTCGCGGGCGACTTTGGCTTTCCGTGGGATTTCTCTGCCGAGGAATGCGCCGATATCGCTTGGCTGGAGTCGCGCCCCTATACGTTGCTGTTCGTCGACGGCAACCACGAACGTTTCGATCACTGGGCGGAGCGTCCCATGGAACTGTGGCACGGCGGCCTGACGCAGCGCCTGTCGGACACCTCGCCCATCCGACGCCTGACGCGCGGCGAGGTTTTTGAGCTCGACGGCTCAACGATCTTTACCATGGGCGGCGCCACGAGCGTGGATAAGGAATACCGCATTCCGTATTCCAGCTGGTGGCCGCAGGAGCTGCCGGACGAGCGCAACTTTGAGGAGGCGCGGGCAAAGCTCGAGAGCATGGGCTGGAAGGTCGACTACGTGATCACCCACACCTGCGCTACGCGCATGCTCTCGCCCACGCTCTATCCGGCGCCCGGCTGGAATTGCCCCGCCGTTGATCGGCTTACGGCATTTTTCGATGAGCTGGAAGACCGCTTGGACTACAAGCGCTGGTACTACGGGCATTTTCATCGGGATACCAACCCGGCCGAGCGTCACACCGTGCTCTACGACTGCATCGTTCGCTTGGGCGACGAACTCCAGCCCTGGGATGTTGCGTAGAGGCGGGGTGGCTGGCTACTCGACCGTTACAGTGATGTTCTCCCGATGCGCGCGGATGACGTCCCAGCTAAAGTGCTCGACCAGCTGCTCGGCGGTACGCGGCGTGGTGTCCGGCGCGATGCCTGTTTGCCCGGCGAGCCAGCCCAGCAGCGCCTCGGGCGTGCCAAAGCGAGCGCGGAGTTCGCCCAGGTCCAGATCGCGATCGCGCTTGGAAAGGCGGCGGCCGTCCGGCGACATGAGCAGCGGAATGTGCGCGTAGCGCGGTGTGGGCAGTCCCAGCAGATGTTGCAGATAGATCTGGCGCGGCGTGGAACCAAGCAGGTCGCATCCGCGTACGATCTCGGTGACGCCCATGGCAGCGTCGTCGACCACCACGGCCAGCTGATAGGCAAAAACGCCGTCGCTGCGGCGCACCAAAAAGTCACCGCACTCGGTGGCGAGTGCTTCGCATTGGGCTCCGTACGTGCGGTCCACGAATTCGATCACGTCGCTGGCGAGGTCGTCGACGGTGGGCACGCGCAGGCGCGTGGCCGGAGCACGCAGGGCACTGCGGCGGGTGATTTCTTCAGCAGAAAGACCTCTGCAGGCGCCGCGGTAGATGGGCGTGCCGTCGCTGGCGTGCGGTGCGCTCGCGGCGTGGAGTTCGGCACGCGTGCAAAAACAGGGATAGGTGAGGCCGGCGTCTTGCAGCTGGCGCAGGGCGTCCTCGTACAGATCCAGGCGATCGTGCTGGTAGTAGGGGCCTTCGTCCCACTCGAGCCCTAGCCAGGTCAGATCGTCAATCAGTTGAGCGGCAAGTTCCGGGCGCTTGCAGCGATCATCCAGGTCCTCGATGCGCAGCACGATGCTGCCGCCCTGGCTGCGGGCCGAAAGCCACGAGCACAGGCAGCTGAACACGTTGCCCAGGTGCATGCGGCCCGAGGGCGACGGGGCGAAACGGCCCACGACGGGCGCGGGGGCGGAGGCGGGTGGCGTCGCTGGCGCGTCCGCGGCGGGCGTTGCTATGTTGCGTGTTTTGATATCCATGCGGACGAGTATAGCGCGGGGCGCGGTGGGGGAGACGCTGCCGTGGCCTGCAAGTTGCCGAGGCCGCGCGTTGCGCGTGCCGGACCACCGGCTCGACAGCTCGATCGCCGCCCGCCAGCCCAACCCCTCAAACGACAGAAACCCCGGCAGCTCTTCGCAACTGCCGGGGTTTCCGCGGAAAAGGGGGACATGATCCTCAAGCGAACGGCAAAGGGGCAAACCGTTTTCGCTCAACTGCTTTATGCCCCTCGCTCGCCAGCTTAATCGGCTTACGCCGCGGCAACACAAAGCCGCTACACCTGTGACGGAGCTATGAAGTGGTATCTATTGCCGGAGCGGGCTATGCCAAGGAGTGTTCCAGATTGCCGGCAGATAAGGAATGTCCCCAGGTGCCGGCCGCGGGCGTGACTTTCATCCCGTTTGGCGCTCCGGTCGCCTAGATGTTCGTCATGCGTACCCGCAAACGTGGGACAATGGCGCTGTTGGTTTTACAGACAAAGGATGTGCCTATGAACACCCTCGCCGCCAAAGTCAGCCGGCAGCGCCGCCTGTTTGCGCGATTTGCTTCCGTCTGCGCACTCGTCGCGCTTGCATTGCTGCTACTGCCCGCCGCCGCACACGCCGACGGTTATTCCATGACCCAAACCTACATCAGCGCCACGGTCGAGGCCGATGGATCGCTGACCGTTGTCGAGGGACGCCAGTTTGATTTCGACGACGACATCAACGGCGTGTTTTGGGAGATCAATACGGGCACCAACCAGCAGGGCGGCACGGCGGACGTTGACGTGCTGAGTGTCGAGGAAGAGGACACCGCGTTTAACAAAGTCGATAGCGCGAACAAGGGCGATTCTGGCGTCTACACGGTCGAGCAGGCCGGTGACGGCGTAAGGATTAAGGTGTTCAGCCCCCACGAGAGCGGCGACAGCGCGATCTATTACGTGAGCTACACCATGACCGGTGCGGTTATGAACTGGGCCGATACCGCCGAGCTCTACTGGAAGTTCGTGGGCGACGGCTGGTCTGCGGATTCCGACGATGTCGAGATGGAAGTGCGCTTCGCAAATGCCGCTGCCGGGACGGCGGCCGTCAAAGGCGATAACTTCCGCGCATGGGGCCACGGTCCGCTGGCGGGCGACGTGTCGCTCGATGAGGACGAGCCCATGGTCACCTATACCATTCCCTGCGTGCATCAGGGCGAATTCGCCGAGGCACGCATCGCCTTCCCCAGCGACTGGGTGCCGCAGCTTGCCGTCTCGGGCGAAGAGCGCATGTCAACGATCCTGAGCGAAGAGAAGGAATGGGCCGACGAAGCTAACGCCCGCCGCGCTCACGCTCGCATGATTGCCAATGCACTTGCCGTGCTAAGTGTTGTTGCGGCGGTGGCCTTTACCGGCACAATCGTTATGCTCAAGCTGCGCAAGCGCAAGCCCAAGCCGCTTTTCCAGGACGAATATTTCCGCGATGTGCCCTCGGCCGACCATCCCGCCGTGCTTTCGGCCCTCATGAGCTGGAACGAGGTGCCCGATCAGGCATATATCGCCACGCTCATGAAGCTCACTGACGACCGTGTGATCAAGCTGGAGCAGGCGACCGTGACCAAGGCCAAGAAGGGTCTGTTGGGGCGTGAAAAAGAAGAGCAGACGTATCGCGTGACGGTGAGCGATGCGGGCTGGAAGTCGGCCAAGGGCATTGACCACATGGTGCTCAAGGTCTTCTTTGCCGGTGCTAAGCCTGACGAGAACGGCGATCGCTCGCGCACGTTTGACGAGCTGCAGCACTACGTCAAGCAGCACGCTACACCCGTGGGTGATAAGCTCGAGGACTATCAGAACACCGTTAAGGGCAAGCTGGCCGATAGCGAGTACGTTGCCTCGGACGGCATTGTTGCAATGGTGTTTTGCCTGGTTCTTGGTATCCTGGTTGCCTTTGTTCCCGTGGGATCCATCTTCTTTACCGATGGCGCACAGGCGAACATTATCGCCGCGGTTATCTCGGTGCCGATTGTGCTGGTGGGTATCGGCGTGGGCCTTACGTTCCGCCGCTTTACGCCGGAGGGCGCCGAGGTGGCGGCTCGCTGCAAGGCACTTAAGCATTGGCTCGAGGACTTCACGCGTCTAAAGGAAGCCGTCCCCGGCGATTTGGTGCTGTGGAACAAGCTGCTGGTGATGGGCGTTGCCCTGGGCGTTTCGAAAGAAGTGCTGCGACAGCTGGCCGAGGCCGTGCCGCCCGAGGTACGCGAGGCCGACGGCTTCTACGACAATTATCCCTGCTACTGGTGGTACTACCATCATTACGGTATCGAGTCTCCGCTCGATTCGTTCGATGACGTGTATCACGAGAGCATCCGTGAGCTGGCGTCGAGCTCCGACAGCTCGAGCGGCGGCGGAGGCGGTGGCTTCTCGGGCGGCGGAGGCGGCGGCGTCGGCGGAGGCGGCGGCGGAACGTTCTAGCGCGCTCTGATTTTTGGGATGGATCTTCTCCGGCGACTGCCGACGGATCCATCCCATTTTTATGCGCTACCTACGAAGGCTGTCCCCAGCGACTAGTCACTGGGGACGTTCCTAAATGACTAGGTATGGCTGCCAGGTTTAGGCTGTTAGATCGAGTTCGTAGAGGAAGCTTTCGCGCGGCATGTCGTGGCGGCGCTCTTCGCGGTTGGCGCGGTGCGTGGCCGTGCGCTTAAAGCCGTGCAGCTCGTAGAACTTCCACGAGCAGTTGGAGTCGGTGTACAGGTGCGCCCTCGTCGCTCCAAGCGAGGACAGGTGCGAGACGGCGGCATCGAGCAGAACCGTGCCAACGCCCAGGCCATGGACATCGCGATCCACGGCAAGCAGCGTGACCTCGTTGTCGTGCGGCAACGGGCTGCTCTCGAGCAGGCGGTTGTTGGTTCGGATGGTTGCGCGCACAAACGAGAGATACTCGGCGCACGCATCGGGCTCTAGCTCACGCATCTGCGATAGCAGCGCGCGTTCGGTATCCATCCAATGCTCGTTGATAGTGGCGCCGGAGCTCTGTCCCGCACGCGCGAGCGAAATGCCACGCGCCTGACCGTCGATTACGGCAACCTGTGAAAACGTCGACGACGAAAGGCAATAGGCGAGGTCGCACGCGGCCTCAAGGCGGTTGTACTCATCGTTATCCGAATTGTTATGCCAAAGCTGCTGCAGAATCAGCGCGATGGCGTCGAAGTCTTCGGTATCAAACGGTCGGTAGAGAACCCGCGAGACCATGGTGCCTCTTTCTTTTGCGGATGCATATCGAGCACAGTTCTACCACGCCATTGGCATCTAATTATGGTGCCCCTGTGTTCCATGAACTCACCGTGCCCGGTGCCATGCCCATCCCCTCCGCTCGCAAACTTTTTCTGCACATGCGCCCGTTGCGGGGTGCATCGATGCGCTCGATGCGCTACATTAAATCAGTATTTTCAATGCCGCTGCGCGAGCGCTGCAGATCGACGTATCACCGACTCACAGAGCACGGCGGCGTACCAGACAGGAGGACTGCATGGGATCTGATGTGAAGATCGCACGCGCGTTGATCTCGGTTACCGATAAGACGGGCGTCGTCGATTTCGCACGGACGCTGGTTGACGACTTTGGCGTCGAGATCATCTCTACGGGCGGCACGGCTCGTGCCATCGAGGACGCGGGCGTTCCCGTAACCCCCATCGAGGAGTTCACGGGCTATCCCGAGATGATGGACGGCCGCGTTAAGACCCTGCACCCCAAGGTTCATGGCGCGCTGCTGGCCCGCCGCGATTCCGAGCAACACATGCAGGAGGCGGCTCAGCACGGCATTAAGCTGATCGATCTGGTCGTCGTCAACCTGTACGAGTTCGAGAAGACCGTCGCCAACCCTGAGGTCACCTTCGCGGACGCCATCGAGCACATCGACATCGGTGGCCCCTCCATGCTGCGCTCTGCCGCCAAGAACGCCACGAGCGTTACCGTCATTTCCGACCCGGCCGACTATGATGCCGTCCTGGCCGAGATGCACGAGACCGGTGGCTGCACCACGCTTTCCACCCGTCGTCGCCTGCAGGTGAAGGTCTACCAGACCACCGCCGCCTACGACACGGCCATCTCCCGCTGGCTCGCCGCCCAGGCAAGCGACGTGGCGGACACCTCTGCCAAGCTCGAGATTTCGCTGGAGAAGGTCGACGACCTGCGCTATGGCGAGAACCCGCAGCAGAAAGCCACAGTCTATCGCTTTGCCGAGGGCTGCGAGAACACCGCGAGCTCGCAGTTCCCGCTCGTTGGCTCCAAGCAGATCCAGGGCAAGCCGCTCAGCTACAACAACTATCTGGATGCCGACGCCGCTTGGAACCTGGTCCGCGAGTTCGACGAGCCGGCCTGCGTAATCCTCAAGCACCAGAACCCCTGCGGTTCCGCCGTTGCCGAGGACATCACGGCTGCCTACGACCGCGCTTTTGCCTGCGATCCCAAGAGCGCCTTCGGCGGCATCATCGCCTGCAACCGCGAGGTTCCCTTTGATCTGGTTGAGCACTTTGCCGATCAGAACAAGCAGTTCGTCGAGGTCATCATCGCCCCGAGCTACACCGCCGAGGCGCTCGAGCGCATGGCCAAGCGCCCCAACCTGCGCGTGTTGGCGACCGGCGGCGTGGACCACGGCGCTCAGGTGGAGCTGCGCTCCGTCGACGGCGGCATGTTGGTGCAGGAGGTCGACCACGTGACCGAGGATCCCGCGACCTTTACGTTCCCCACCGACCGCAAGCCCACCGACGCCGAGATGGCCGAGCTCGAGTTTGCCTGGAAGGTCTGCAAGGGCGTTAAGTCCAACGCCATCCTGGTCTCCAAGGGTAAGGCCGGCATTGGCATGGGCCCGGGTCAGCCTAACCGCGTTGACTCTGCGCTACTTGCCTGCGAGCGCGCCGAGGACTTCTGCGAGCGCGAGGGCGTGGAGAAGGGCGGCTTTGCCTGTGCAAGCGACGCGTTCTTCCCGTTCCGCGACAACGTCGACGTGCTTGCTGCACACGGCGTGACCTGCATCATCCAGCCCGGCGGCTCCAAGCGCGACGACGAAAGCATCCAGGCCTGCAACGAGCACAATATTGCTATGGTCTTTACCGGCGCCCGCCACTTCCGCCACTAAGTTCCGCCTTGGGACAAAATAATCTCCGCAAAAGACGGCTGCTCCGTTTGGAGGGCCGTCTTTTTGGTATAAGAGGACGGAATGACTAACACGAAAGGTATGACCATGCCCCAGATTGATGATGCCGAGCTGTTTGGCAATGCCGAGGATCAGCGTGCGTACGAGGACTTTTGCGCCAATCAGGAGGCGGTCGAGAAGTTTACGCTCGACAAGCCCGCGCTTGTCTGCCGTTGGCGCATGTCCAATAAAAAGGTGCCCATGCTCAACCGCCACATTCGCGCACTGTCCGAGCGCTTGGTGCAGGGCGAGCCGCTTACCCATAACATGCTCAGCTGGGCCAAGCAGCACGTTGAGTGGTCGCTTGCCGAGGGCGATTACACCGCACGCGACGGCGTGCTCATGCTGGTGATCGACGTCAACGGCAACGCCGCCATGACGGTGGGGGAGTACGAGCCGCTAACCGATACGTCGGCCAAGGCGCTACGTGCCCGCTCCGCCGAGGCCCGCTCCGAGGCCGACGAAACCGGCGTGGCGCCCGAGCTGCTCGCCGCCGTCGATAACGGCGAGCTGGCCTTTGTGGCGCCGGCGGACGAGTGCCTGTGCGGCACGGCGACGCTCATCGAGCAGCTGGCCCAGACCAAGGGCATCCCGGTCACGCGCGTAGACATTCCCGCGCAGCTCAAGGGTGCGCTGTTTCTGGTGAGCGACGAGCACGGTGTGGTTGCCGCCGCCGACTCCGACGCCGCCGACTCCGACGCCGCCACGGTCGCCTTCTTCGCCGAAGGCTACGAAAAGCTCCGTGCCCGCCGCTAAATGATGTTTCTGGGACGGGGATTAAAAACTCATTTAATTCTCGTGCTCGTCGCGAGCGAGAGGCAAGCCTCTGCCACTCGCGAACAGTTCTGTCACTTTGGTGCCGCGTGAGGCGCGTATCTGCTGATCCGCGGTCATAATGGGGCAAGACAACCAAGAGGGGGGGCGGAATCCATGGCGCTGATCTATGTCGTTGAGGACGACGAGCCCATTCGTCGTGAGCTTATCGACATCCTTGCCCGCGCCGGTTTTGAGGTTGAGGCATGCGAATCGTTTGAGCATGTCTCGCGCGATATTCTCGCCGCCGCGCCCGACCTGGTGCTGCTCGACCTCACGCTTCCCGTCAAGGACGGGCAGCATATCTGCCACGAGGTTCGCCGCGAATCCGAGGTTCCCATCATCGTCCTCACGTCGCGCACGACCGAGATCGACGAGGTCATGGCCATGACGCTCGGCGCGGACGACTTTGTTCCCAAGCCCTATAGCGCCCGTGTGCTCGTGGCGCGCATCAATGCCTTGCTGCGTCGCACCGCGGCGGCGGGCGAGCGCAGCACGCTTGTCCACAAGGGCCTGGAGCTCGATCTCGCTCGCTCCATGGTCACCAACATGCAGACCGGTACCAGTACCGAGCTCACCAAAAACGAGTTGCGTATTCTCTCGCTGCTTCTGAGCCGTGCGGGCAAGATCGTCTCGCGCTCGGCCATCATGCAGGACCTGTGGGACTCCGACGCCTTCGTGGACGACAATACGCTCACCGTCAACATCAACCGCCTGCGCACCACGCTCGAAAAAATCGGCATCAAGGGGTATTTGACGACGCACCGCGGCCAGGGCTATTCGGTCTAGGGGCCGGCTATGTCGTTCGCCAAATTCTTCAAAGATGCGCTGCTTCCCGTCGCCGTGTGGACGTGCGGCGTGCTGCTGAGCTGCTTTGTGCTGACGGTCGCCGGCGCACCCGTTTCCATCGTGGTCGTGGCGGTCGGTGTGTCCTTTATCTTTGGCATGCTGGGCATCGTGATCGAGTACGCGCGCCGTCGTCGTTTTCTGCGCCAGCTGGAGCGTGCGGCAGAGGAGCTCGAGAGTCCCGCATGGGTGCAGGAGATGGTGCAATGCCCGACCTATGCCGAGGGCGAGCTCGAGTACGAGGTCTTGCGCCGGGTGGGCAAAGCCGCTTGCGACGAGGTTGCCGAAGGCAGGCGTCAGACTGATGACTATCGCGACTATATCGAGAGCTGGGTCCACGAGGCCAAGCTGCCCCTGGCAGCAGCCCATCTGATTTTGGAAAACCTGGACGGCAGCGAAGACGATCTGTCGCGTGTGGATGACCTGGGCCGCGAGCTTGCCCGCGTGGAGCGCTATATCGACCAGGCGCTGTACTATGCGCGCTCGGAAGTCGTGGAGCGCGACTACCTGATTCGCCGCTGGGATCTTAAGACCCTGGTGACGGGTGCGATCAAGGCCAACGCGCGTGAGCTTATCGCGGCGCACGTGGCCCCGGTGTGCGAGAACCTCGACTTCGAGGTTTTTACCGACGAGAAGTGGCTCGAGTTTATTCTGGGCCAGCTCATTCAGAACAGCATTAAATATGCGCGTGAGGACGGCGCGAGGATCGTGTTTTCGGGAGCGTTGTTGGACGAGGGCCTGGCAAGCGAGCGCATCGAGCTTGCCGTCGCGGATAACGGCTGCGGCGTGAGCGCGGCCGACCTGCCGCGCGTGTTCGAGAAGGGCTTTACCGGCGACAACGGCCGCACCACCAAGCGCGCAACGGGCATCGGTCTCTATCTGGTGGCGCGCCTGTGCTCCAAGATGGGCATCGACGTCACCGCGGCATCCGACTCCGGCAAAGGCTTCGTCGTAACATTCGCCTTCTCAACCAACAAGTTCCAATACTTCGAGTAACGCACACGGCAAACGCCCGCCCAAACAAAAACGTGCCGCCTCAAACAAAACGTGCCGCCCCAAATGGGGCGGCACGCCATCTTTTATCGGCCAACTCGCTGAAGTACGGTGACGAAGGCGCAAGGCCGGGAGGGGTTATCTAAGCCGACATCCCGCAGCCGCGAAGCGGCGAGGACGTCGGCGTGATAACCCCGCAGGCCTTGCGCCGGCGGGAAGGAACCTACTTCACGACCAAGATGTCGCAGTCGGTGTTGCGCAGCAGGAACGTCGAAATCGAACCCAGCAGCGCATACTTGATCGAGGACAGGCCGCGGGCGCCGCAGAGCACCAGGTCGGGCTTAACCACGTCGAGCATCTCGTCCTTGAGCGTCTCGCGAATACGGCCGGCGCGAATCATGACCTCGACCTCGGGAATATCGGGATTGGCCTTGGCCTCTTCGAGCTGCTTGGCGATGGAGTTCTTAAATGCCTCCTCTAGGCCGTTGACCAGATCGACCGGATAGGAACCGGCGCTCTCGAGCGCCGTGGAATCGATAACGTGGCCGATGATTAGCTTGGCGCCGTTGTTCGCGGCGACCTTGATGGCGCGTGCGAGCACAAAATCCTGCTGCTCAGTACCGTCGAGTGAAACAAATACCTTGGTGTAGCCCTCGTTCATGGTTTCCTCCTTGGTCTATCGCACGGGCGCGGGGCTCGTGCATCGGGCGGGCGCGGGCGCGTTGGCCGCCGGACACTTTATCTTGTTGCAGTTATACCCAAGGATTTGGGTTTGACCGCTCGCAATTCTGTGAACGGGCGAGTTTTTTGGTAAGGGTAGGCGTAGACGCGCCCGAACGGTTGATAATGGGACATCGCCCGCACCGTCCGCAGAACAATATCGGCGGGTGTCTAACGAGGGGGTCCCTTTGGATATTATCGAGCTTCTAAAATCTGCCTTCATGGGCCTGGTCGAGGGCATCACCGAATGGCTGCCTGTTTCGTCGACCGGTCACATGATCTTGGTGGACGAGTTCGTCAAGATGAACGTGAGCGAGACGTTCTGGAATATGTTCCTGGTCGTGATTCAGCTCGGCGCCATTCTGGCCGTCTGTGTGCTGTTCTTCCATGAGCTCAATCCGTTCTCGCCCAGCAAGGGCAAGGAGGGCCGTCGCGACACCTGGGTGCTGTGGGGCAAGATTGTGCTCGGCTGCATTCCCGCCGCGGCGATCGGTCTGCCGCTTAACGACTGGATGGAGGAGCATTTCTACAATGCTCCCGTCGTGGCGCTGGCGCTCATTGTGTACGGCGTGCTGTTTATCGTGATCGAGAACTGGCGCGCGAGCAAGCGCGAGGAAATGGCCGTTGCCGGTTCGTTTGGTTCGCGTGCTGTGGTGTCGGGTGGACGTCCCGCCGGTGCGCACTTTGCGGCGCCCGCCGCGGCTACCGCTGAGGATGAGGGCGATGACGAGGATCTGGACTTTGGCTCCATCGCCACGCTCGAGGACCTGAGCTGGAAGACTGCGCTGGGTATCGGCTGCTTCCAGGTGCTTTCGCTGGTGCCTGGAACGTCTCGCTCCGGTTCTACCATCATCGGCGGCCTGCTTTTGGGCTGCACGCGTTCGGTGGCGTCCAAGTTTACGTTCTTCCTGGCCATCCCTGTCATGTTTGGCGCGAGTGCGCTCAAGCTGGTCAAGTATTTCATCAAGGGCGGTACGTTCGGCGCCAACGAGGTCGCTATCCTGGGCGTGGGTTGCGTTGTGGCCTTTGTGGTGTCGCTCATCGCCATCAAGTGGCTCATGGGCTTCGTCCGCCGTCACGACTTCAAGTGCTTCGGTGTTTACCGCATCATCCTGGGCATCGTAGTGCTCGCATACTTCTTCGTTCTGGAGCCGATGCTCGGCCTCTAACTTAGTCGACGTTGCGCGGCGGCCAGGGCGACAACTTGTCATTCAAAGGGGGTGGCATGACCAAAAGGTCTATGCCGCCCCCTTTTCATGCCAATTTGTTCGCCCTGACCGTCGCTCGCTGCTGCTGCCATGACATCGGCGGTTTCGTGATTGTCAATAGATTGGTGCAGACTAACCTGACCCCATTGCACCAAATCCGTTGGGGCGAGCCTGACGGTGACGCACGGAGTCGTGGTGTGATTTGCGTCGGTGTCCGCGCGGCTCGGTATACTGGTACGGCTCAAACTATGGCGCTGCCCGCAGGCGCGCCGTCCGTCAGATGAGGAGTCGCCCATGACCCAGCCCTTGCCCTGGGAAAAGAATGTCGCGGTACCTGTGCCGCCCGCGCCGGAACCCGTGCCGCTCGATGCATACACCGCCCCTGCTGCGCCGGAGCCCGAGCTCGTTCCGCTCGACATCTACGACGCTCCCGCGCCGGCGCCCAAGCCCGCCAAGCCGCTCGTCGACATCGACAGCCTTAATCCCGCTCAGCGCGAGGCGGTCCTGACCACCGAGGGCCCGCTGCTGGTCCTTGCCGGCGCCGGCTCGGGCAAGACCCGCGTCTTGACCTTCCGTATCGCACATATGCTCGGCGACCTGGGCGTTAAGCCCTGGCAGATCCTTGCCATCACGTTTACCAACAAGGCCGCGGCCGAGATGCGTGAGCGTCTGGCGGCACTCATTCCCAGCGGCACCCGTGGCATGTGGGTATGCACCTTCCATGCCATGTGCGTGCGTATGCTGCGCGAGGACGCCGACCTGCTGGGATACACCGGTCAGTTCACCATCTACGATGACGATGACTCAAAGCGCATGGTGCGCGACATTATGCAGGCGCTCGGTATCGAGCAAAAGCAGTTCCCCATCAACATGATCCGCAGCAAGATCAGCTCGGCCAAAAACGCCATGATCGGCCCCGAGGACATGCTCAAATCCGCCGACAGCCCCAATGACAAAAAGGCCGCGCAGGTCTACCTGGAGCTGGAACGCCGCCTGCGCGCCGCCAACGCGATGGACTTCGACGACCTGCTCGTGCGCACGCTCGAGCTGCTGCGCACCCGCCCCGAGGTGCTCGACAAGTACCAGGAGCGCTTCCGCTACATTAGCGTCGACGAGTATCAGGACACCAACCACGTCCAGTACGAGATCGCCAACCTGCTGGCCGCCAAGTACCAAAACCTCATGGTCGTGGGCGACGACGACCAGTCCATTTATAGCTGGCGTGGCGCCGACATCACCAACATCTTGGACTTTGAGAAGGACTTTAAAAACTGCAAGACCGTCAAGCTAGAGCAGAACTACCGCTCCACGGGTCATATCCTGAGCGCCGCCAACGCCGTGGTGCGTCACAACTCGCAGCGCAAGGACAAGCGTCTGTTTACGGCCGAGGGCGATGGCGAGAAGATTCAGGCCTTCCAGGCAAGCGACGAGCGCGACGAGGGCCGCTGGATTGCCGGCGAGATCGAAAAGCTGCACTCCAAGGGCACGAGCTACGACGATATTGCCGTGTTCTATCGCACCAACGCCCAGTCGCGTATTCTCGAAGATATGTTCTTGCGCGCAGGCGTGCCCTACAAGATCGTGGGCGGCACGCGATTCTTCGACCGTGCCGAGGTCCGCGACGTCATGGCTTATCTCAAGATGATCGTGAACCCGGCAGACGAGATGAGCGTCAAGCGCGTCATCAACACGCCACGCCGCGGTATCGGCTCCACCTCGATCCAAAAGATCGAGCAGCTGGCGCGCGACAACCGTTGCTCGTTCTTCCAGGCCTGCGAGATCGCAACAGCCGAGACAGGCATGTTTAGCGCCAAGGTGCGCAATGGCCTGTCGAGCTTTGTCTCCCTGGTGCGCGAGGGTCGCCGCATGGACGGCGAACTCAAGGACGTCGTCGAGATGATCGTCGATAAGACGGGCCTGCTGCAGGCTTTCCGCGCCGAGGGCACCATGGAGTCCGAGAGCCGCGCCGAGAACATCCAGGAATTCCTGGGCGTCGCCGCTGAATTTGAGGAGACGCACGAGGATATCGAGGGCACGCTCGAGAGCTTGGAAGAGCTGCGCGCAGCCGGTGTTGCCGATGTGCCTGCCGGCGCCGAGTCCGAGCCCGTCGTGGTGAGCGCGCCCGCGCCCGAGCCGGGGCCGTCCGCCTCGGCATCCTCGTTTGAGGCGCTCGTCGGCGCCCGTGACGCCGCGGGCTCTAATCCGCTCGATGGCTTGGCCGCTCCGGCGCTGTCTCCGCAGGATGCCCTGGCCGCCGCCATCGCGGGCAACGCGTATGCCGCGCCGACAGAGATGCCGGCGGGTGCCGTGCATGCCGACGAGATCGAGCGCACCTACGGTCCGCTCACCTGTAAGGCGCTGCCGGCACTCATGGAGTGGCTGGCCCTACGCTCCGACTTGGATTCCCTGGCCGGCGAGACGCATGCCATTACCATGATGACCATCCATTCCGCCAAGGGCCTGGAGTTCCCGGCGGTGTTCGTGGCCGGCATGGAGGAGGGCATCTTCCCGCACGTGCACGACTTTGGCGGCAGCGATGACCCGGGCAAGCTCGAGGAGGAGCGTCGCCTGGCCTACGTTGCCATCACGCGCGCCCGTAAGCGCCTGTTCTTGACTTACGCCGCTACGCGCCGCACCTACGGCTCGACCTCTGCCAACCCGCGCTCGCGCTTCCTCAACGAGATTCCGTTTGAGGATATCGAGTTTAGCGGTATCGGTTCTGCCGGTTTTGAGGGCACGGGCTGGGAGAAACGCGGCGACCGTCACGGCACCTTTGGCTCGGGCATGGGCTCGGATATGTATGGCGGCAAGGTGTTCGGTTCGCATACGCGCTCGACCGGCGGTTCCGGTTCGCGCGGTGGATCGAGTTTTGACGATTTCTTTGGCGGCAGCAGCTACGGGACCGAGCGCCATCGTGGGGTCTCGCCCGACGCCGGCCGTGTTGCCTCGACCTTTGGTTCGGGTGCGCCGCGAGCCAAAAAGCCGTCATCTAAAGTGTCGCCGACAGTGGAGCGCAAGGTCGATCGCGCCAGCGCGTCGCAGGACTTTGCCGCAGGCGATACCGTGAGCCACAAGACCTTTGGCACGGGTACCGTGATCTCGGTCGTCGGAGACATGATCGAGGTTCAATTCGAAAAGACCGGCCAGACCAAAAAGCTAATGAAAGGTTTTGCACCGATCGTCAAGCTGTCGTGATCCCGGCGGACCCGGGCGGGCGTATGGGGCAACATCGCCTGCTCGGGCAGTCCTGCGCAAGACGGAGAGCACATTAAGTGCTCTCCTTTGCGTGCGGAACTCGCGATCGATGTTGCCCCATACGCCCGCCCGGGTCCTTGGGTAACGTTGCTGAACGAGCGTTGCTCTGCCTCTCGCTTTTTGATCTGGAGAACCGGGTGGGCTGAATACTTAGACATGGCAAGGGGCTCCCCCGTTGAAGAACGGGGGAGCCCCTTGTTGCTTTTTGATTGTCGTTACTAGCCAGAGGCTCGCCGGGACGGGGCGCGGGGTTTGGTCGATCGCGAGTTCCGCACGAGCCGGAGAGCACTTAATGTGCTCTCCGTGCGAGCAGGACTGTCCGAGCAGGCGACCAAACCCCGCGCCCCGTCCCGGCGAGCGCTCGGGGACCGGTAGCTTACAGGTGCGAGACGATCAGTTCCATCTTGCCTTCGAGGTCGATGGAGCCGACGGTGCTCGGAGCCAGCAGGTGGCTTCCCTTGTGGACGGGGTCGCCGCAGACGGTGCCTTCGCCGTCGATGACCGACAGGCACATGAAGGGCCAGCGCTGGTCGAGAGTCTTGCTGCCGTCGACGCGCACGCGATCGACGGTGTAGCAGGAGTTAGACTCGAGCTCGGTCACGCCGTCGACTTCGGGCGCGGTCACGGTACCGTCGACCGGAGCCTGAGCATCAAAATCGATGCAATCCAGGCTCTGCTCAATGTGCAGCGGGCGCAGCTTGCCGTCGGTGCCGGGGCGGTCGTAGTCGTACAGGCGATACGTCACGTCGCTCGACTGCTGCGTCTCCAAAATGAGCGTGCCGGTCTTGATGGCGTGCACGGTACCGGAATCAATCTGGAAAAAGTCGCCCTTGTGGATCGGCAGCACGTTGAGCATGTCGTCCCAACGGCCTTCCTCGATCATCTGTGCGGCCTCGACGCGGTCCTTGGCGCGCTGGCCGACGATGATCGTGGCACCGGGCTCGCAGTCCAGTACATACCAGCACTCGGTTTTGCCCAGGCTGCCGTTCTCGTGCTCGGCGGCGTACTCGTCGTTGGGATGAATCTGGATCGAAAGGTCGTCCTTGGCATCCAGAATCTTAATGAGCAGCGGGAACTCCTTGCCCTCGCAATTGCCAAAGAGCTCGCGGTGCTCGGCCCACAGCCATGAAAGCGTGTGGCCGGCATACGGGCCCTCCGCAATCTGGCAGTCACCGTTGGGATGGGCCGAGATGGCCCAGCACTCACCGATGGGACCCTCGGGAATGTCGTAGCCAAATACGGTTTCGAGTTGACGGCCGCCCCAGATTTTCTCGTGGAAGATCGGCGTCAGTTTAATCAAATCGGACATGTTCATACCCCCATTGTGCTGCGTGGGCGCCGCGTAAAACTGTTCAAAACGAGCGCCTGTATGACTACAAAAACCTATGCCAATGTTACGTTGTGCAACTCAAAGCGGTCGCCAACGTTGCGCGAGACCGAATACTCAAAGGCGGCGCCGCTGTCCAAAAAGCCAATCTGCTTGAGCTCGAGCAGGGGAGAGCCAGGTTTGGTGTCCAGGCGCTCAGCTTCTTCCTTGGTTGCTGCCACGGCGCGAATGGTACGGTGGAAGCTCGAAATTTTCAGCCCGCATTGCTCGCGGATGAAATGGTAGACCGATCCGTACAGGTCCTTCTTTTTAAGGCCCGGAATCAGCTCGAGCGGCATGTAGGTGTACTCGATAACGATGGGCTTCTCATCGGCCTGACGCACGCGCACGATGTGATAGGCAAAGTCATCCTCGGCAATTCCCAGCTGGGCTGCGATGTCCGCTGGTGGATTAACAATCGAGAAATCATAGACCACCGAGGTCACCTTCTCCCCGCGGTGCTCATACGAAAAACCCTGGGCACGGTCGTTTTTGCCCTGGAAAAACGCCTGGCCGGGAAGCCCCGCCGTGTCCTTAACGTAGGTACCCGATCCACGACGGCTGGTAATTAGACCTTCCTCGGTGATTTGCTCGATAGCTCGTTTGACAGTGATTTTGGAAACGCTATAGAGCTCACAGAACTCAACGACGGTGGGAAGCTTGTCGCCCGGTTTAAGAGCGCCATCCTCGATACTTCGACGAATATCTGCAGCTATCGCCTCGTATTTGGGAATCATGGAACCTCCTTTCCGACATATATGAATACAAAAAGTAAGTATAACCCTCAACAGGGCATCCATATTACTTTTATCTAAGAAGTTCGAGAAAGAAAAAAGAAAAAGACGCTTTACTTTTAAAATTAGAGCGCTATAGTTTAAGCAACGAACGGAATCCTTCCGCACAACAGGATCGACCGTTTGGGGACGGTTTTGTTTTGGCGGGTTGGATATCGGTATGGCCGGTGCGCGCCCGCGCCGGATAACCTGCCAAAGCAAACCCGTCTCCAACCGGAAGCTCTAGAACACGAAAGCGAGGACTTTGATGGCACAGTATCAGCTGCCCAACGACTTCTTCTTTGGCGCTGCTATGTCCGGCCCGCAGACTGAGGGTCAGTGGAACCAGGGCGGCAAGCTCGAGAACCTGTGGGACACCTGGTCCATCCAGGATCTGGGTTCGTTCTACAACCGCGTTGGCTCTTACGCCGGCAATGACTTTATGGCCAAGTACCAGGAAGACCTTCGCATTTTGAAGGACTTGGGTCTGGATACCTATCGCACTTCCATCCAGTGGAGCCGTCTGCTCGATGCCGACGGCAACCTCAACGAGGAAGGTGCCGCGTGGTATCACGAGTTGTTCCGCGCCTCTCGCGAAGCCGGCTTGGAGCCGTTTGTCAACTTGTACCACTTTGACATGCCCACCTACCTCTTTAACCGTGGCGGCTGGGAGAGCCGTGAGGTTGTCGAGGCTTACGCACATTACGCCGACGTCGCCTTCCACGAGTTTGGCCAGGAGATTAAGTACTGGTTCACCTTTAACGAGCCCATCGTCGAGCCCGAGCAGCGCTATCAGGAGGGCGTGTGGTTCCCGCAGCTCCACGACTTCAACCGCGCCCGCACCGTGCAGTATCACATCTCGCTGGCGCACGCGCTGGCCGTGGCCAACTATCGTCGCGCCTATGACGAGGGCGCTATTCGCGCCGATGCCAAGATCGGCATGATCAACTGCTTTACCCCGGTCTACACCAAGGAGAACCCCAGCGAGGCGGACCTCGAGGCCGTGCGCATGACCAGCGGCATCAACAACCGCTGGTGGCTCGACCTCATCACCAAGGGCGAGCTTCCTGCCGACGTGCTCGACAGCCTGGCCGAGGGCGGCGTTAAGCTCCCGTTCCGCGCCGGCGACCAAGAGATCCTTAAGCAGGGTGTTGTCGACTGGCTCGGCTGCAACTACTACCACCCCACGCGTGTTCAGGCGCCGGCGAGCAAGGTCGACCAGTACGGCCTGCCGCACTTTGCCGACGAGTACGTATGGCCCGACGCCGTTATGAACGAGAGCCGCGGCTGGGAGATCTACCCGCAGGGCCTCTACGACTTTGGCATGGACTGCGCTAAGAACTACCCCGATCTTGAGTGGTTCGTTTCCGAGAACGGCATCGGCATCATGGACGAATACAAGAACCGTGACGCCGAAGGAACCATCCAGGATGACTACCGCGTCGACTTTGTACGTCAGCACCTGGAGTGGGTGGCCAAGGCCATCGACGAGGGCGCCAAGTGCCGGGGCTATCACTACTGGGCCGTCATCGATAACTGGTCTTGGGCCAATGCCTTTAAGAATCGTTACGGCTTTGTCGAGGTCGATCTCATGGACGGCTACAAGCGCCGCCTTAAGAAGTCGGCGGCCTGGCTCAAACAGGTCGCCACGACCCACGTGGTTGATTAGCGACCGGGCGAACGCCCAGACCGCGCGCCGCCGCGCGCAACACATGGCACATCTGGTGGCAGAGGGCGACAGACCACCGTGCGCATAGGAAAAGGCCGGATTTGAAAGTTAGGAGCAATCATGGCCAGTGACAACGGAAAGAGCTTCCTCGACAAGTTTGCCGAGGTCTCTGCGAAGGTGGGAAACCAGGTTCACCTGCGTTCCCTGCGTGACGCCTTCGCGACCATCACGCCGCTCTATATCCTTGCGGGTATCGCGGTTCTTATTAACAACGTCGTGTTCCCTCTGTTCCCGCTCGATGCGGCGGGCCTTGCCAACCTTCAGACGTGGGGCTCGGCAATTACGCTGGGCACCCTCAACGTCTCTGCCATTATCTTGGCCGGATTGATTGGCTACAGCCTCGCCAAGAACAAGCGTTTCGATAACCCGCTCGCTTGCGTGGTCGTCGCCATCTCTGCCTTCGTCATCATGATGCCGCAGCAGATCACCGCCTCGCTTGCCGCCACGAGCCCACTGCTCACCGACAAGATCACCTCCGCCGAGGTCACGGGCGCCCTTTCGACTGCCAACACCGGCACCAACGGTCTGTTCTCGGCTATTATCATCGCCCTGCTTTCCGTCTCGCTCTTCATCAAGATTTCTGGCGTCGAGAAGCTCAAGGTTAAGCTGGGCGAGGGCGTGCCTCCCGCGGTCTCCAACTCCTTCAACGTCATGATTCCGATGCTGCTTAACCTCGCGGTCTTCGCTCTTGCCGCAGCCCTGCTCGCCGTGTGCGCCGGCACCGATCTGTGCACCATCATCTCCACGTGCATCTCCAACCCGCTCAAGAGCATCATGAACGCCGGTCCGTGGGCTGTTATCCTCATCTACACCCTTGCTAACCTGCTGTTCTGCGTCGGTATTCACCAGTCCACCATCTCTGGCGCTACCGTCGAGCCGATCCTGACCATGCTCATCGTCGACAACATGGCTACCTTTGCCGCCGGTGGCACCATCCAGCCCGATCACTACATGAACATGCAGATCGTTAACAGCTTCGCCCTCATCGGCGGCTCGGGCTGCACCCTCATGCTCCTGCTCGACACGCTCCTGTTCTCCAAGAACAAGGCTTCCGAGACCGTTTCCAAGATGGCTATCCTGCCTGGTCTGTTCAACATCAACGAGCCGGTTATCTACGGTTACCCCATCGTGTACAACCTGCCGCTCATGATCCCGTTCGTTCTTCTTCCCGATCTGTTCATCGGCATCACCTATGGCCTTACCTGCGCAGGCATCATCAGCCCCTGCATCGCCCAGGTGCCCTGGACCATGCCTCCCGTCATCAATGCCCTGCTCGCTACGGGCTTTGACTGGCGCGCCGGCGTGTGGCAGGCTATCGAGATTGTCATTGGCATGGCCGTCTACCTGCCCTTTATGAAGATTTCCGAGAAGGCAATCGCCAAGCAGGAGGCTTTCGCCGAGTAGAACGCCTAACGTTCGTCCCTTTCACCTTTGCGGGCGCCGGTACGCGGTGCCGGTGCCCGCAGCTCTCTCCCTTGTGTAAAGATGCAGGGGGGTGGGCACAATAGCCGCAAGGAATAAAACCAGTTGTCGTCTGCGCGCCGCGCAGTTATAAGGAGGAAACCATGAAGAAGATCATGCTCTGCTGCAATGCCGGTATGTCCACGAGCCTGCTGGTCCAGAAGATGCAGGCCGAGGTTGCAAACCGTGGTCTGGATATTGAGGTCGAGGCTCGTCCCATGAACGAGGCCCACGATCACCTGGACGAGTGCGACATGTTGCTGCTTGGTCCGCAGATCGGCTACACCAAGGGCGATTTTGAGAAGGAGGCCGCCGGCCGCTTCCCGGTTGAGGTTATCAACATGGTCGACTACGGCCGCATGAACGCTGCCGGCATCATCGACCACTGCGTCAGCGTGATGGGCTAGGTGCTCTGCATGGAGGATATGAACGAACTGCAGATGACCTGCTTTGAGATCATCAGCTACGTCGGTACCGCCAAGAGCATGTACATCAATGCCGTGCAAAAGGCCAAGGAGGGCGATTTTGACGCCGCCGAGGAGCTTATCAAGCAGGGCGACGAGGCCTATAACGGTGGCCACGATGTTCACATGGGGCTTCTGAAGAAGGAGGCCAACGGCGAGCGTAACGGCGAGGCCCCGTTGATTTTGCTGCATGCCGAGGACCAGATGGCCGGCACCGAGACCATGCGCGTCATGGCGACGGAGCTCATCGAGGTTCACAAGCAGCTGCAGGCACTTCAGGCCTAGTCGGCGTTATCGCCGCGACGGACCGTGCGGTCCAACAGACAACATAGTCCCTTTGACGGGCGCCGGGAGCCTCCGCCTCCCGGCGCCTTTATTTTTGGGGATGGTCTTGCGCGGCCTGTTGGGCAGCCAATTGCGTTACCCCAGATAAAACCTGCCAAAACAAACCTGTCCCTTTTTGGTAGGTTTTTGCCTTGAGAGCGGTACCATACAGGCAATGTTTAAACGAGAAAGGTGGGCTCCCATGGAACCTAAGCAGTACTACATCGGCATCGACGTCGGCGGCACTTCGGTTAAGGAGGGCCTGTTCGACGAGGACGGCAACCTGCTTGCCAAGGCCAGCGTGCCCACGCCTCCTATCGTTGACGCTGCGGGCTTTGCCGCGGTGACCGAGGCTATCGACCAGGTGGTCGCCAAGGCACAGATTCCGCGTGCCTTTGTGGCGGGCATTGGCCTGGCCGTTCCGTGTCCCATCCCGGCGTCGGGCGATGCCAAGGTCAAGGCCAACATTGCCATTAACCTGCCCGAGCTGAGGGTCGCCATTCAGAAGCACTGCCCCGATGCGGTCGTTAAGTATGAGAACGATGCCAACGCCGCTGCCATGGGCGAGGCCTGGCTCGGTTCTGCCAAGGGCGTGCAGAACGTGGTGATGGTCACCATCGGTACCGGCGTGGGCGGCGGCGTTATCGTCAACGGCGACGTGGTGTCGGGCGTTGTGGGTGCCGGCGGCGAGATCGGCCACATGTGCCTGAATCCGGCTGAGGAGCGCACCTGCGGCTGCGGCGGCCATGGCCACCTGGAGCAGTATTCCAGCGCCACCGGTGTGGTGAGCAACTACCTTGCCGAGTGCAAGAAGGCTGGCGTCGAGCCCATCGAACTCACTGGCCCCTCAGATTCCAAGGACGTGTTCCAGGCCTGCCGCGAGGGCGACAAGCTCGCGCTGGCCGCGGCCGATACCATGGCCGACTATCTCGGTCGCGCCCTGGCACTTATCGCCAACGTGGTCGACCCCGAGATGTTCCTCATCGGCGGCGGCGCCTCCGCCTCGGCCGATGTTTACCTCGACAAGGTTCGCGAGCACTTTAAGCAGTACGCGCTCTCCGCCTCGCGCGAGACGCCCATTAAGGTCGCTTCGCTCGGAAACGACGCCGGCATCATCGGTGCTGCCTACGTAGCCCTGCGCGCTGCCGGTAAATAGCTGGTGCAAGGGGGACAGGTTACATTGCACCAACATGGTGCAAAAGGGACAGCCTTGGCCCCCGTGCCTGCGCCCCAAAATATGCCGTGGCCCTTCCGTCTGCGAAGGCTCGGCATCGGCGTGCTACCATAGCTACGTCCAAGTACACATATCAAGTGGAGGATATCCATGGCAAACGTTCTTGTCTTTGGTCACCAGAACCCCGATAACGACGCCATCATGAGCGCCGTCGTCCTGTCCCAGCTGCTCAACCAGGTTGAGTATGCCGGCAACACCTACGAGGCCTGCGCCCTTGGTCAGCTTCCGGCCGAGTCCGCCAAGCTGCTCGCCGACGCCGGCATCGCCGAGCCCCGCGTGATCGAGTCCGTCGAGGCTGGTCAGCTCGTCGTCCTCACCGACCACAACGAGTCTGCCCAGTCCGTCGCCGGCCTTAAGGACGCCACGGTCTTTGGCGTTGTCGATCATCACCGCATCGGCGACTTCGAGACCGCCGGCCCGCTGCACTACATCTGCCTGCCCTGGGGCTCCAGCTGCACCATCGTCACCAAGCTCGCCGGCGTGCTCGGCGTTGAGCTTTCCGACGTCCAGGCCAAGCTGCTGCTCTCGGCCATGATGACCGACACGCTCATGCTCAAGAGCCCCACCACCACCGATGTCGACCGCGCCGTCGCCGCCAAGCTCGGCGAGCAGGTGGGCGTCGACCCGGTCAAGTTTGGCATGGAGGTCTTCCTCACCCGTCCGTCCGGCTCCTTCACCGCAGCTGAGATGGTCGGCAACGACATCAAGATGTTCGAGCCCGCCGGCAAGAAGCTGCTCATCGGCCAGTACGAGACCGTCGACAAGAGCCGCGCGCTCGGCATGATCGACGAGATTCGCGAGGCCATGCGCGCCTACGCCGCCGAGAAGGGTGCCGACGGCATCGTCCTGTGCATCACCGACATCATGGAGGAGGGCTCGCAGGTCCTGCTCGAGGGCGAGACCGAGGCCGCTCAGAAGGGCCTGGGCATTGCCGACGAGCACGACGGCGTCTGGATGCCGGGCGTCCTCTCCCGTAAGAAGCAGGTCGCTGCCCCCATCATGGCCGCCTGCTAGGTTTAGTTGACCAAACGCCACGACCGGATCGCGGACGCCCCGCGCTCCGGTCGTTTTTTGTGCACGTCGCCGCGTCGTCTCTTGGACAGGCGTGCCCGTGCCGTTGAGCAAATAATGTTCAACCTGTGGTTCCGCTTTTCGGCCACGCCTGCGTGCTTGTCGTGCAGGGTAGGCTAGATGCAAGCGTAATACGTTAGAGCGCGGCGCCGCCACTTGGGCGGGCCGTGCTTTTTTAAGACGGGAGCCATCCCGTGAAAGGAGCCGCCCATGGCAGCAACTGAGCAGCTGTTCAACGTTCGCGAGCGCAAGCGCTTTGAACGCCACGACATCTGGGAGCGCATCACCGAGAACGGCACGATTTCTGCCGCCGTCATGGTCTTCGCCGCCATCGCCGCCGTCATTTGCGCCAATACCGATGCCTACGAGGCCATCCATCACTTTTTGGAGACCCCGCTGTATGTGGGTCTGGGCAACCTTACGGCCGGTCTCACCGTTGAGCTATTCGTCAACGACTTCCTCATGGCGATTTTCTTTTTGCTGGTGGGCATTGAGCTCAAGTATGAGATGACGGTCGGCGAGCTCAAAAACCCGCGCCAGGCTATGCTTCCCATGCTGGCGGCCGTGGGCGGCGTCGTCGTTCCCGCCTGCATCTATCTGATCTTTAACCATGCCGGCGCGCACAACGGCTGGGCCATTCCCATGGCAACCGATATTGCCTTTGCGCTGGGCGTGCTGTCGCTTTTGGGCAATCGCGTGCCCAACGGCGTGCGCGTGTTCTTCTCGACGCTCGCCATCGCCGACGACCTCATTTCCATCGCCGCCATCGCCATCTTCTACGGTCAGAGCCCCAATCCGTTTTGGTTGGGCGCCGCCGCGCTTGTGACCTGCGCGCTCGTGTGGCTCAACAAGACGCAGCACTACCGTCTCGCCCCGTATTCGGTACTGGGTCTGCTGTTGTGGTTCTGCATGTTCAAGAGCGGCGTGCACGCTACGCTCGCCGGCGTCATCCTGGCCTTCACCATTCCGGCCAAGTGCGGTGTTAAGCTCGATAGCCTTACCGATTGGCTGGGCGAATGCCTGCCGTTGCTCGACGACCGCTACGACGACGAGGCGCACATCTTGGGCCAGCATGACTTTACCGTCTCGACCACCAAGGTCGAGCGCGTCATGCACCGCGTGACCCCGCCGCTCATCCGCATGGAGCGTCTGATCTCCACGCCGGTTAACTTTGTGATCCTGCCGATCTTTGCGTTTGTCAACGCGCAGGTTCGCCTGGTGGGCGTGGACATGAGCACGCTGCTCACCGACCCGGTGACGCTCGGCGTGTACTTTGGCATGCTGCTGGGTAAGCCGATCGGTATCTTTGGCATGACGTTTGCCCTGGTTAAGCTTAGGGCCTGCGAGCTGCCGCGCAATGTCAACTGGCACATGATTGCCGGTGTGGGCATTCTGGGCGGCATCGGCTTTACCATGTCGATTCTCATCAGCGGCCTTGCCTTCCCGACGGCCCAGTTTGAGGTTCTGGCCGCCAAGGCCGCTATTCTCGCCGGCTCTGTCACCGCGGCCGTACTTGGCATGATTTACATGAGTGTGATCTGCAAGCACCCCGCGCCCAAGGACGAGTAAGAGCACATACAAGTTTGAAAACGCCGCCTGTGAACACCATCACAGGCGGCGTTTTAGTCATTCGGGACGTTCTTAAATGACTAGGTTTATTCCACGGTGCCGTAGATGGCGCCCCAGCCGTGGGCGGCCAAGGCGGAGTTGAGCTGGTCGCAAAGTGACTGGCGGTCGTAGTAGCCGGGCGGCAAAAGGTTCACGATTTCCATGAGGTCGGGCGCCAGGTCCAAGATTTCTGCCTGTACGATTAGATCCAGGCGGTCGATGGCGTGGCGGTCGTAAAACAGCCCATCGACCAGGCGCTGTAGGTCGCCGAATTCCTCGGCTTGGAACGATCCGTACTCCATAGTGCCTCCTTGGGCGCCCCATGCCGGCATGCGCGGCGATTCGTAATTTATTGCGATGGACTTAATCTATCACGGCTTCATACCGTTGCGGCGGTGGCGGTCTATACTTAGACGAACTGCAACGTACCGCTTCGCGAAAGGTCGCACCCATGCAGACGATCTACCAGAAGATGGAAACCACCGAACTCGATGCCGCCATCGAGGCGCTCAAGGCCGAGGTCGCCGAGGTCAAGGCCAAGGGCCTGGCGCTCGACATGGCCCGCGGCAAGCCGTCGCCCTCCCAGGTGGACATCTCTCGACCCATGCTCGATATCCTCAATGCCGATGCCGATCTGCACGACGGCAATGTCGACTGCTCCAACTACGGCTGCTTTGAGGGCATTCCCTCGGCACGCAAGCTGGCGGGGGAGTTCCTGGGTTGCCCCGCCGAGCAGACGCTCGTGCTGGGTTCGTCGAGCTTGCTGATCGAGCACGATATCGCCGGTATGTTCTGGCGTTGCGGCTCGTGTGGTAGCGATCCTTGGGAGGCTTACGAGGCAGCGCACGACGGCAAGAAGGTCAAGTTCCTGTGCCCGGTTCCCGGCTACGATCGCCACTTTGGCATTACCGCCGACTTGGGTATCGAGAACGTTCCCGTCGCGATGACCGACAACGGCCCCGATATGGACGAGATCGAGCGTCTCGTTGCCGCCGACGATTCCATCAAGGGCATCTGGTGCGTGCCCAAGTATTCCAACCCCACGGGTATCACCTTTAGCGAGGACACCGTGCGTCGCCTGGTCGAGATGCCCACGGCCGCGCCCGATTTCCGCATCTTCTGGGACAACGCCTACTGTGTGCACGACCTGTACGACGAGACCGACGAGCTCGCCAACATCTTCGATCTTGCCCGCGCGGCGGGCACCGAGGACCGCGTGGTGGCCTTCGCCTCGACGTCCAAGATCACCTTCCCGGGTGCCGGTATCGGCTTTATCGGTGCGAGCCCCGCGGTTATCGCGGAGTTCTCCAAGCGCCTGAAGGCCGGCCTCATCAGCGCCGACAAGCTCAACCAGCTGCGTCACGTGCGCTTCCTTCCCACCATCGAGGCGGTCAAGGAGCACATGAAAAAGCATGCCGAGTTCCTGCGCCCGCGCTTTGAGGCCGTCGAGCGCAAGCTCACCGAGGGTCTGGGCGAGACGGGCTGCGCCACCTGGACGCACCCCCGCGGCGGCTACTTTGTAAGCTTCGATGGTCCCGAGGGCTCGGCCCAGAAGGTCGCCGCGCTCTGCGCCGACCTGGGCGTCAAGCTCACGCCGGCTGGTGCCACCTGGCCTTATGGCAAGGACCCGCGCGACACCAACATCCGCATCGCGCCGAGCTATCCCACGGTCGAGGACCTGGAGGCCGCGCTCGATGTGCTGGTGCTGGCTGTGAAGCTTGTCGCTGCCGAGCTTGCGCGTGCCGAGCGCGCCTAACGCGCGGCTTCCCGTACTATCCGCACTTTCGATACACAAAGGAGCGTATACATGGATTTGGGTATTTCCACCAACCCCACGCCAGAGCTCTACACCATTAAGGTAACCGGCGAGATCGATATCTCTAACGCCGATAGCCTGCGCAATGCCATCGACCTGGGGCTCGAGCAGCCCACTGAGGCCGTTGAGCTCGATTTTGCCCAGGTGAGCTACATCGATTCGACGGGCATTGGCGTACTCGTGGGCGCCGCGCACCACGCGGTCGACCACGGCAAGCGCTTTAGCTGCACCAATGTGCAGCCCCCGGTGATGCGCGTGGTTCAGCTGTTGGGTGTCGACCAGGAGATTTCGATCACCGCTGCATAATCTTTGCCCCCAAAAGGGCATGCCGTTTGGCATATGTTTGTGATGCGCTCGGACGTTTTGGCGTCCGGGCGCTATACTTGACCGAATGAATAGACGAGTTCCGGCCGAATGGCGCGGTGCGGGCTCGACTCACATCGAGCCTTGGAGGTATGTGTGTTTGGTATTGGAGAGGGTGAGCTCGCGATCATCGTGGTCTTCGGCTTTTTGCTGTTTGGCCCGGATAAGCTCCCACAGATGGGCCGCACGATCGGCCGTGCCATCCGTCAGTTCCGCGAGACGCAGGAAAAGATGACGGCCGTTGTTCAGTCCGAGATTATCGATCCGGTGAGCGAGGCCGCTTCGGCACCGGTCAAGCCCAAGAAGACTGCCGTCGATGACGATTCCGATGCGGACGAGGATGCCGCCGAGACGGCAGCGCCCGCCAAGAAGGAGACCTTTGCCGAGCGCCGTGCCCGCCTTGCTGCCGAGAAGGCTGCGAGCGAGGGTGCCGCCGAGGGCGAGGGTGCTGCTGAGGAGTCCGAGGCCGAGGGCGCCGAGCCTGCCGCTGCCGCCGTCGAGTCCGAATCTGCTGCAGAGCCGGAGCCCGAGCCCGAGCCGGCAGAGCCCACGACGGCCGACCTCTATGCCCGTCGTCCCCGCAAGCGCAAAGCCGTCGTCGACCAGCTCGCTCGCGAGCTCGAGGCCGAGGACGACGCCGACGCCCCGAAGGGAGGCGATGAGTAATGCCTATCGGACCTGCGCGAATGCCGCTCTTCGATCACCTGGGAGAGCTCCGTCGCCGCCTGACCATCGTGGTTGTGTCGGTGTTTGCCGCCGCCATCGTGCTGTATTTCGCCACGCCCGTGGTGCTCGACATCCTGGAAGACCCCATCCGCTCCTTTGTGCCGGACGGTAAGTTCTACATCACCACCACGCTCGGCGGCTTTGGCCTGCGCTTCTCGCTGGCCATCAAGATGGCCGTGGTCATGTGCACGCCCATGATCATCTGGCAGATTCTGGCATTTTTCCTGCCGGCACTGCGTCCCAACGAGCGCAAATGGGTCGTGCCCACGGTGCTCGCCTCGACGGTGCTGTTCTTCCTGGGCGCCATCTTCTGCTATTTCATCATCATCCCGGCGGGCTTTGAGTGGCTTATCGGCGAGACCTCGGCCGTCGCCACGGCGCTGCCCGACCTGGAGAACTACGTCAACATGGAGCTGCTCTTTATGATCGGCTTTGGCGTGGCGTTTGAGCTGCCGCTCATCATCTTCTACCTGTCCGTCTTCCACATCGTGTCCTACGCGGCCTTCCGCGGCGCCTGGCGCTACGTGTACGTGGGCCTGCTTGTGGGCTCGGCTGTGATTACGCCCGACGGCTCGCCCGTTACGCTGGGCCTCATGTATGGTGCCCTGCTCTCGCTCTACGAGATTTCGCTCGCCATTGCCCGCGTGGTCATTACCGCGCGCGAGGGCAAGGAGGGCTTGTTTGTGAGCCGTCTGGACCTGTTCTCGGACGATGAGGACGACGAGGAGTAAATCGGTATGCACGAGGTTGGCATTGTCAACGGCATACTCGATACAGTGATTCGCGCGGCGCGTGGGGCGGGGGCCTCGCGCGCCGTTTTGGTAACGCTGCGTATCGGGGATATGACCGAAGTTGTGCGCGAGGCGCTCGACTTTGCGTGGGAGACATTTCGCGATGAGGACCCGCTCACGCGCGGCTGCGAGCTTGCCGTGGAGGAAGTCCATCCACAAAGCGAGTGTCTGGACTGCGGGGAGGTCTTTGAGCACGATCGCTTCCATTGCCGCTGTCCCCAATGTGGCGGCGCCAACGTGCGTCTGCTGCACGGCCGCGAGCTCGACATCGCAAGTATCGAAATCGAAACCCCCGACGATTAGCCCGCTAGCCATCTGGTGATGGGGTATAAAGGGGCCAAAGTAAGGAGTGCCGAGTATGGCTGAGAAAACGATTGATATCGCGTCGCCGATTCTGTCGCGCAACGAGCGCCTGGCAGATCAGCTGCGACAGCGATTTAAAGAGACAAACACCTATGTGATCAATGTGCTGTCGAGCCCCGGTTCGGGCAAGACCACCACGATCCTGGGCACCAACGAGCGCCTGCGTGACAAGGCGGGCCTGCGCTGCGCCGTCATCGAGGGCGACATCGCCTCGGACGTCGACGCCATCACCATGAAGGAAGCCGGCATGCCTGCCATCCAGATCAACACGGGGGGCCTGTGCCACCTCGAGGGCAACATGATCATGGAGGCCGTCGACGCGTTCGACCAGGCTGTGGGTCTGGAAAACATCGACGTCATCTTTATCGAAAATGTGGGCAACCTGGTCTGCCCGGTCGACTTTGACCTGGGCGAGAACCTGTCCATCATGATTCTCTCGGTGCCCGAGGGCGACGACAAGCCCATCAAGTACCCGGGCATCTTCCAACACGCCGGCGCGCAGCTGCTCAACAAGGTCGACGTGGCTCCGGCTTTCGATTTTGACATGGATAGGTATACTAAGACACTCGATGACCTCAATCCGCAGGCGCCGCGGTTTGCCGTGAGCGCGCGCAAGGGCGAGGGCATGGATGCCTGGTGCGATTGGCTCATCGGGCAGATTGAGCAAGCAAGGGCGTAAGTCGGCCGCCATACGGGCGGGCGTAGCCGCAGAGATACGAGATAGGAGCCTCTTTTGAAGCTCATCATCGCCGAGAAAAACGACGCCGCGCGTCAGATTGCCGAGCGTCTGTCCACGGGTAGGCCCAAAAAGGACAAGGTGTACAACACCGCCATCTACCGCTTTGAGTGGAAGGGCGAGGAGTGCGTGACGATCGGCCTTGCCGGTCACATCCTTGCGCCTGATTTTTGCGACAGCGTGCTGTTCGATAAAAAGCTGGGCTGGTATTCGGTCACCGAGGACGGCGAGATACTGCCGGCCGACATGCCCGATGGCCTGGCGCGTCCGCCTTACGACACCAAGCGTAAGCCGTTCCTTGCCGATGGCATCTCCATTAAGGGCTGGAAGCTCGAGAGTCTGCCTTACCTCACCTGGGCGCCCGTCATTAAGTTGCCGGCTGAGAAAGAGCTCATTCGCTCGCTTAAGAACCTCGCCAAAAAGTCCGACAGCGTCATCATTGCCACGGACTTCGATCGCGAGGGCGAGCTGATCGGTTCGGACGCCCTCAACAAGGTGCGCGAGGTGGCGCCCGACTTGCCGGTCGCCCGCGCCCAGTATTCTTCGTTTACCAAGGCCGAGATCACGCAGGCCTTCGATAACCTTGTCTCGCTCGACCAGAACCTGGCCGACGCCGGCGAGAGCCGTCAGCACATCGACCTCATTTGGGGTGCGGTGCTCACGCGCTACCTGACGCTCGCCAAGTTTGGCGGCTTTGGCAACGTGCGTTCCGCCGGCCGCGTGCAGACGCCGACGCTTGCCCTGGTGGTCGAGCGCGAACGCGAGCGCATGGCGTTTGTGCCCGAGGACTATTGGCAGATTCGCGGCATGGGCGCCGCGCAAGGCGCTGCCGAGGACGATCGCTTTAAGATCGCGCACAAGACGGCGCGCTTTACCGACAAGGATGCTGCTGAGACGGCGTACGGTCACGTTGACGGTGCCAAGACGGCAACCGTCGCCGCGGTGACCAAGCGCTCGCGCAAGCAGCAGCCGCCCACGCCGTTTGCGACCACCTCGCTGCAGGCTGCCGCCGCAGCCGAGGGTATCTCGCCTGCGCGTACCATGCGCATCGCCGAGTCCCTCTACATGGCGGGCCTCATCAGCTACCCGCGTGTCGACAATACCGTATACCCCGCGACGCTTGATCTGGGCGCTGTGGTGAGTGACCTTGCAAAGATCAACCCGGCGCTGGCGCCCGTGTGCAAAAAGGTCCTCGCCGGCCCCATGAAGCCCACGCGCGGCAAGGTCGAGACCACCGACCACCCGCCTATCTATCCCACGGGCGAGGGCGATCCGTCCACGCTCGACGGCGGCCAGCGCAAGCTCTACGACCTCATCGCCCGCCGCTTCCTAGCGACGCTTATGGGTCCCGCGACCATCGAAAACACTAAGCTCGAGCTCGACGTGAACGGTGAGCCGTTCGTGGCTTCGGGCGATGTGCTCGTGACCCCGGGTTTCCGCGAGGCGTACCCGTACGGACTCAAGCGCGACGAGCAGATGCCGCCGCTGGAGCAGGGCGATACGGTCGACGTGTTCGACATTAAGCTCGAGGCCAAGCAGACCGAGCCGCCCGCGCGCTACAGCCAGGGCAAGCTCGTGCAGGAGATGGAAAAGCGCGGCCTGGGCACCAAGTCCACGCGCGCGAGCATCATCGAGCGCCTGTACGCCGTGCGCTATCTCAAAAACGATCCCGTGGAGCCGAGCCAGCTGGGCATCGCCATCATCGACGCACTGACGCAGTTTGCCCCGCGCATCACGAGCCCCGATATGACCAGCGAGCTCGATGGCGACATGACCCGTGTGGAGCGCGGCGAGGATACCGAAGAGCATGTCGTGACGCACTCGCGCGCGCTGCTGGCTGGCGTGCTCGACGAGCTGCTCAAGCATACGCAGGAGCTGGGCGACGCCATCAGCGACGCCGTCACGGCCGATGCGCGCGTGGGCGCCTGCCCCAAGTGCGGCAAGGACCTGGTTATGAAGACGAGCGCCAAGACCCGTGGCAGCTTCATTGGCTGCATGGGCTGGCCCGACTGCGACGTGACCTATCCGGTGCCGAGCGGCGTCAAGGTGAGCCCGCTCGAGGGCGAGGCCGCCGTGTGTCCCGAGTGCGGTGCGCCGCGCATTAAGTGTCAGCCGTTCCGCCAGAAGGCCTTCGAGATTTGCGTGAACCCCACATGTCCCACCAACTACGAGCCCGACCTTAAGGTGGGCGAGTGCAAGGTGTGTGCCGAGGCCGGACGCCATGGCGACCTGATCGCGCACAAGAGCGAGAAGAGCGGCAAGCGTTTTATCCGCTGCACCAACTATGACGATTGCGGCGTGAGCTATCCTCTACCGGCGCGCGGTAAGCTCGAGGCGACGGGTGAGACCTGCCCCGAGTGCGGCGCCCCCATCGTGGTGGTCAACACGGCGCGCGGCCCGTGGCGTATCTGCGTCAACATGGACTGTCCGACCAAGGAGAAGAAGCCCGCCCGCGGCCGCAAGACTACGACCAAGGCGAGCACGGCCAAGAAGGCGACGGCGGCCAAGAAGACGACGGCCAAGAAAGCAACTGCCGCCAAGAAGACGACCGCGAAGAAGTCGACTACCAAGAAAGCAGCCGCCGACAAGTAACGGCGCAGTCGAAACATTGCCCAAAAAAACGAGCGAGGACCCCACGATCCTCGCTCGTTTTTTGACCGGCAGTTAGGGGCGTTCCTTTTCTGCCGGCAGTTTAGGAACGTCCCTAACTGCCGGCTCGGGAACGACAAAGCGCTAGTTCACTTCGACGGGTTTGGCGCCGGGGTAGCGCTCCTCAAAGTCTAGGCGGTACTTATTGTCATTGGTGCCCGCCACGTTGTCGCGCGACAGCGGCGCCACGATCTCATTCTTGTGATCCGCAGGCTTGGTGTATTTCAGGCTGATCTCCCAGGCATCACAGATTGCGTCAATGCGGTGATCCAGGTCGTCATACAGGGCAACGATGTCTTTCCAGGAACTGTAGTTCTTAGAGCTCGTCGGGACGTCCAGGTCCTCGACGATGTCGTAATACTGCTCGATGGTGTCCTCTGTGCGCTCGGCGACGTCGGCGAGATTTTGACGGGTGGTGCGATCTTCTTCCAGATAGCTGCCGTTGAAGTTCTGCGCGCAGCCACGGACGTAGTTGTCGAGGTCTTCGAGCAAGTCGTAGTATTCGCTCAGTCGGCGGTAGAGGTTCTGCTCGGAGAGCGTTGCTTCGCCGCCATCCTCGTCGTCATCGTCATCATCGTCGTACAGGCTGTTGGGATCGCCGAGAGGCTTTAGGTCATCTTCGTCGACGTCATGGTGCAGCTTAGCTACCTCGGCAGCCGTCTGCGTGGCGGCGTTGTCGAAAGGTCTGATTGCAAAGAAGATGACCAGGGCGATGATGATCGCCACCAGCACAACGATAACGGCGATAAGCGGCCCGGTGCCGCTCTTTTTGGGAGTGGGGGTCTGTGGCGAAGCGGGCGCGTATGCGGGAGCCGGCTGCTGTTGGGGCGAGTCGCTCGCGACGGGTATGCGCTGCGTGGTCTCGACGGCCGCGGGGCCTGCGGCGGGGTCGGGGCGATAGGCGAGGGGGTCGTCCGCCTTGGCTTGCGGCGTATCAAGGGAGCCGGTCTGCTCAAAAGCGGGCTGGCTATCGCTCGCGGTTGTTTGCTCAACGGGTGCACCGCACGAGGTGCAGAACTTGGCATTATCTGCAAGAAGCTTGCCGCACGAGGCGCAATACCGAGACATTGCCACTCCTTTCGCCACATTTCAATGCAATACGACGATTATACCCAGCGTCCAAAATTCCCCATCATAAGTTGCGGTGAAATAGGGACTGTTTGGGGGTGCGGACAGAAAGTTGGACCGCGGGGCGGTCCGGACTGGAGGTTCGCAT
>CALDWI010000063.1 GCA_937923795.1 uncultured Collinsella sp. | reverse complement strand
GAACGCGGGCAACAAGCAGAATCGGACATTCGTCCCAAGCCGCCCACGGCGCACCGCTCTCGGGGAGCCGGCACCGTTGCCAGCGATGACGTCCGCGGCGACGGCCGGCACCACCAGCGCCGACCACGCACGCGAAGTCTAAGACCTCGCCATGCACCATGAGAAGACGCACTCGCCGCTATGGCATATCAGCACCACGGGGTCGCAAGCGAGCCGGATCCCGTCGTCATAAGGCGCGCGGCGTCATTCGCAGTCCGCGACGGGCATGGGCCAACAGGGGAACTCCTCGAGCGCTCGAGCGCCCCCGCCGCGGCGGACCGCGGGCGCGCCCGTCTCGGCAAGACGCATTTCGTCCGAGGGCACAAGACCCGCTAAAACCGACGCCGCGCTCTTAATCAACGAGAAAGGGCCGCCTACCTACGTAGACGGCCCAGAGTTAAGCACGCTATATGTCCCATAACCCAACGAAAGCAGCCGCGGGAACCGACGGCCCCGGGGCGGCCGCCGCACCGGAAAAGAAAAAAGCGGGGCCCCGAGGGCCCCGCTCCGCACCGACGTGAAAGTGCCGTCCACCGGTCAGCGGCGCCCTGCTCTCCCACGGGCTGACCCCGCAGTACCATCGGCGCTCGGCGGCTTAGCTTCCGGGTTCGGAATGGGTCCGGGCGTGCCCCGCCCGCCATGGCCGCTGACCGGTGGGCGGCGCTCCGCCCACCATGAGGTGGTTATGTGTGTCCGGGCGGACCCTCGTGCCCTGGGGGCCGCACAGCGAGGAGATGGACCTTGGGGTTCGACGTCCGATCCGACCGGAAGCATCGCGCGGCACCCGTCCCTAGCGAGACGGCACCCGCGGCGATATGAAATGCTCGGGTAAGAGCTCGGGCGATTAGTGCCGCTCGGCTGAGGCCGTCGCCGACCTTGCACCTGCGGCCTATCGACCAGGTGTTCTACCTGGGCCCTTACCAGAAGGAGAACTGATCTCGGGAACGGCTTCCCGCTTAGATGCCTTCAGCGGTTATC
>CALDWI010000062.1 GCA_937923795.1 uncultured Collinsella sp. | reverse complement strand
CTGCGGGAGCGAGCCATCAGCTCAATGTGTTCGGCTGAGATCGGAAATCAACCTGTGCGACAAACTTGTTGTGGAGCAGACCGATCACAAACGCCACCACGGCAACCGGCGTCCACGCGGCTCCAATGTCCGCCAGCGGCAGCGCATCGAACGGCAGCCACGCACCCGCAAAGAACGCGTCTCGAACCGAGGTAATCACGCTCTGCACCGCGACAACGCCGCCGACCCAAACCCACACCTGCGGATGCGCGTCGCAAAAACCGTGCACCAGGCCCATAAGCACCAGCACGATGGCAACGGGATACAAGGCGTTGAGCATGGGCACCGAGAACATAAGGATCACGTCGAGGCCCACGTTGGAGAGTACGCACGAAAACGCCGCGAACACAAAGGCGAGAATCGCGAAGGGGCGGCGCATGGCCTCCTCGGAGGCCTCCGCTCCCCCCTCGATCACATACGTCTCGCAGAAGTAACGCGAGCAGCAGCTGATGAGGCCGATGCACACGTTCATGCAGGCGAGGAAGAAAATCGCAAATACCACAACCGTGCCGGCAAGGCCAAAGTGCATGGAGGCCGAACGAGCAAGAATTGCAGCGCCGTTGGTGGCGTCGGGCATCACGGTGCCGAGCTGCATACCGGCAAGCGCTAGGCCGCAGTAGATGATGGCCATGAGCACGCCGGCGATCACACCGGAACGCGAAATCTCGAAGGCCACGCGTTTGTCATTGGTAACACCCAACTCGTGGATGGTCTCGGCGATGATGATGCCGAAGGCGAGCGACGCAAGCAGGTCCATGGTCTGGTAGCCGGTCAAGAAGCCCTGCACGGCAGCACCGGCATCATAGGGAGCTTGCGGGGCGGCAGCCGGTCCCAGCGGCGAGATCACGGCAGCGCCCACGACCAGCACGATGAGCGCGATGAGCGCGGGGCCCGTAATACGACCGAGCACGCGTGTGATAACGCCCGGGCGCAGCGTGAGTGCAAACGCGACGACAAAGAAACCGACGGCAAACACCAGGCGAGCCGTGCCAAGCGAGACGCCCTGAGGCAGCAAGGGCACCAGCATCTCGAAGGCCGTGGAGCTCGTACGCGGAATGGCCAGGCACGGGCCGATAGCCAGATACACCGCCGCAACAAAGAACTCACCGAACTTGGGGTGCACGCGGCCGGCAAGCTCGCGCGCCGTTCCAGCAAGCGCCACAGCGATAAAGCCCATGACGGGCAGGCCGATGGCGGCGATGAGAAAGCCGAGCATGGCGACCGGCGTGGCAGAACCTGCCTGCAGCGCCAGCAGTGGCGGAATAATGAGGTTGCCGGCGCCAAAGAGCATCGAGAATAGGGCGATGCCGACGGTGACGACATGATCGGAGCGCAGACCGCGCGGGGCGGATGAGGCCATAGACACACCTTTCGAGTCGAAAAAAATGGGACGGGCAAAAACACCCGTCCCGCAAGTATAAACGGTCTAGCAGCTTTAGCAGGCTAAATCGCGCAAAGCGTCAATCGCGGTGTCGACTTCCTCGTCCGTGTTGAAATAGCCAAACGAGAAGCGAACGACACCTTGGCGCTCGGTCCCCAGCGCGCGGTGCATGAGCGGAGCGCAATGGGCACCGGGGCGCGTCGCAATCCCCCACCCTTGCATGAGTGCGTCCGAGATCTCGGCCGAATCGATATCGGCTACGTTGAGCGACACAATCGCAGAGCGCGTCGGCTGGTCAAAGGCACCGTAGAGTTTAATCCCCGGAATCTTGCGCACACCGGCAAGGAAGCGATCAGCGAGCGCACGCTCGTGGGCAGCAATCTCCTCGACCCCGCCTTGTGCCTCAATAAAGTCGAGACCTGCGGAAAGTCCCGCGATGCCGTGACCGTTGAGCGTGCCCGCCTCAAGGCGCGTGGGCCACTCAAGCGGCTGCAGTGCATCGAAGCTGTGCACACCCGTGCCACCCATGGCCCACGGCGCCACGTCAATGCCCTCCGCAACGGCAAGGCCGCCGGTGCCTTGGGGTCCCATGAGCCCCTTGTGGCCGGTAAAGCACACGACGTCGAGCCCCATGTCCTGCATATCGATATGCGCCGTGCCGGCAGACTGCGAGGCATCGACAATCACGAGCGCGCCGGCCGCATGAGCCACAGCCGCCACACGTGCAACATCAACGGAGTTGCCGGTCACATTGGAGGCGTGCGTCACCACCACGGCACGCGTGCCAGGCGTCACCAGCCGCTCGAGCTCGTCGTAGTCGAGCGCGCCGTTCGCGTCGCAGCCCGCATGCTCAACGGTCACGCCCCGCTCTACCGCCAGGCGGTTGAGCGGACGCAGCACGGAGTTGTGCTCGAGCACCGTTATGACCACGCGGTCGCCGGGACGCACCACGCCGTTAATCGCCGTGTTGAGCGCCGCCGTAGAATTGGGCGTAAAACAAACATGGTCCGCCCTCGGGCAGCCCAGCAAGCGCGCAAGCTTGGCACGGCAAGCATGAATCGTACGAGCGGCATCGAGGGCACCCGACGTGGCCCCGCGCCCGGCATTGCCGAGCGAACACATCGCCTGCGTCACGGCATCGATCACCGTCTGCGGCTTATGCATGGTCGTCGCCGCGTTATCCAGGTAGATCATCGCACGACCTCCCACATGTCGATTACCGTAAAGCCCTCGGTGGGGACGCCCGCCGCGGCAAGCTCGCCGCGCAGCAGGTCCTCATCCGAAGGCAGCGCCTTCCACGCCAAGCCGCAGCCGGCAGCGACCTCCCCGGGCACGGGAATCGTGCGCCCGGGAAGGCCGCGCTCGACGCATAGGGTCTCGCACCCCATGGCGGCCGCCGTGGTAGGAAACGTGATGACAAGCGCCGGGCGCTTTTCTCTCATGGCAATCCCGCCCAAACGCTACGGGCGCACGACGCGCACGGCCTGCTCCATCTTCTCCACGATCACGTACATGTTGGTGACCTCGCCCACCGCAAGCTGGTCTTTAATGCCATAGTGATCGAGGCAGGTACCGCAGGTGAGAATCTCGACGCCCTGCTCGGCCAGTCCCTTCAGGTCGTCGAGCACCGGCGAGCCCTCGACGGTGAGCTTGGCGCCGCCGTTGTAGAACAACATGGTCGCGGGCAGCTCCTCCTGTTGCGTCACGGCAAAGATGAAGGCCTTCATGAGCTTGTGGCCCAGCTCGTCGTCGCCGCGGCCCATACAGTCGGTGTAGACGGAAATGACGAGCTTGCCCTTGCCGGCGCTGGCATCACAAAAGGCAGCGTCATCCTGCTCGGGATCAGCCACGGCAACGGCGCCAGAGGTCGCCACGGTCACGTGCCACTCGGCGTCAGAAACCTTCTCGACCGAGGCCGTGCAGCCCTTCTCCTGCGCCATCTTGGAGATGTTCTTGACGGCGGTCTCGTTGTCGACCGAGGTCACGACGGCGCCCTCTCCATCGAGCTGCTTCAGGGCTTTGAGCGTCTTAACGACGGGCAGCGGGCAGGCATCGCCCATGGCATTGACTTCAATCTTGGTAGACATAGCTTTTCCTTTCGAAAGAACCGTTCTAGAGAACGGTAAACAGTTACATAAACGTGCGGGCTAGCGAACAACGTGGACGGCAGGACCGCCTGGCACCGGCTCGCACACGCGACCGACGACGGCGGCAATACGTCCTTCGGCATGCAGACGGCGCGCAAGCTCATCCACATCGGCAGCAGGCGCCGCGATGAGCAAGCCGCCCGAGGTCTGCGGATCGTACAGCGCATCCAACATACCCGGCTCCAGGTCCTCGTCGGCAGCCACACGCGGGCCAAAGAAGTCCTGGTTGCGGTAGGAGCCCGCGGGGATAATGCCCAGACGCGCCATGTCGAGCACCTGGTCAAAGAGCGGTACCGCTCCCGACGCAAGCTCAACCTGCACGCCCGAGCCCTCGGCCATCTCGCACGCGTGCCCGATCAGGCCAAAGCCCGTGACATCGGTGCAGCCGTGAAGCTCAAGTCCCTCGGCCAGACGAATCGGCGCCTCGTTAAGGGTGCACATCGAGTCAAACATGGCTGCGGCCTCGTCCTGCTCGATGAGCTCGCCCTTGATGGCTGTGGTGATGATGCCCGAGCCAACCGCCTTGGTCAGCAGCAGGACATCGCCCACGCATGCACCGCTGTTGGCGAGCATGCGGCCGAGCGCGACAAAGCCGCTCACGGACAGGCCGTACTTGGGCTCGTCGTCGTTGATGGTATGGCCGCCCGCGATGGAACAACCCGCCTCGACGCACTTGTCGGCGCCGCCCGCCAGAATCTGGCCGGCGACCTCGATGCCCAGGCAGCTCGGGATGCACAGCAAGTTCATGGCATGGCTCGGCCGCCCGCCCATGGCGTAGATATCCGACAGCGAGTTGGCCGCGGCGATCTGGCCAAAGAGGAACGGGTCGTCGACCATCGGTGGGAAGAAGTCGATGGACTGCACGAGCCCCAGGTTCTCCCCTACGCGGAAGACGCTCGCATCGTCGGAGGTATCGAACCCTACGAGCAGGTTGTCGTTATGCACATTGGGTAAATCGCCCAGGACCTGGGCGAGGGCTCCGGGAGCCAACTTAGCGGCTCAACCGCTCGCGGCCGTCATGGACGTGAGCCTAATCTGATCGTCAGCCATCGATACCTCCTCTCATCGGTCAATCATTTTCTCCCAGTATACGCATGAATGCGAGCCTGCGGCGGATGCATTAATTGAGCGCCTGTGCGCGAATCGCCGCGCCAATCGCTCCGGCAAAGCGAGCCTGGGGTGAGGTGGTCACCGGCGACCCCAGTAGCTCGCCCAACCGCTCCACCACGAAGGCGTTCTCGCACAGGCCACCGGTCAGGTAGTACGGGGCGCCCGCCGCCTGCCCGGCCATAGTGGCCACGCGCGAGACCACGCTGTCGATCACGCCACGCGCAATGTTCTCGCGCGGCTCACCGCGACCGATCAGGCTGATAACCTCGCTTTCGGCAAACACCGTGCACATGCTGCTGATCTTGGTGGGCTCGCCGGAACGCGCCAGGTCGGCCATCTGCTGCTGGGAAATGCCCAGGCGGTCGGCCATGATCTCCAAAAAGCGCCCCGTGCCGGCGGCGCACTTGTCGTTCATGGCAAACTTGGCCACGCGGCCACTTTTAAGCTGAATGACCTTGGTGTCCTGACCGCCCACGTCGATCACCGTGCCGTGATCGCCAAACAGGCGCACGGCACCGGTGCCGTGGCAGGTGATCTCGGTCACGACCTTGTGCGCATAGGGCACGGCGACACGACCGTAGCCGGTCGCGATCACGCGCACGTCGTCGGCCGTCACGTCGTAGCCGGCCGCTGCCAGCGCCTCGCGCAGCCGCTCGGAAGCATCGACCGAGGAAAACCCGGTTGGCTGCACGCACGTCCACGCCACCGAACCCTCCCCATCGACCAGAGCAGCCTTAGCCGCCGTAGACCCGATATCGATCCCGATCCCTATCATGGCTCTCTCCCAATCTAAACATCAAAGACAGCGGCGCGTTCAGGCGCCTTAGCTCTAGGTTTCTCAGGTGCCGAAGATTGCCCCGAAAGAGGAGCGCAGCGTACTTTGGGTACGCAAGCGACGGTTTGAGGGGCAAGATCCGGTGCCTGAGGAAGCTAGAGGGTTTCGATGAAGGCGGCGATGCGCGTCTCGATCTGGCCCATGTCGCCGTTGCTGTAGCCGGTCTCGATCTTCATGTACGGAATACCCGCACCCTCGACGGCCTCCTGCATGCGTGCACTCTCCACGTTAAAGGTGTGGCACGCCTGGAGCACGCTCTCCACTACACCATCGACGTGATACTTCTCGCACATGGCCAGCGTGTTTTCCATACGGCCGTCGTTGGGCGTCATGACCGAGCAGTTGATATCCAGGTAGCGGTCGGCGATGGCGCGCAGGATGTCGGGAGCCTCCGGATCGATCATCATGGCCGCCGTGCGCTCGCCCGAGCAGTCGTCCATGCACACGACCACGCCGCCGTTGGACTCGATGGTGCGACCTATCTTGTTGATCACACCGCCCACCGGGCAACCGGTGATCAGAATGCGCTTGGCATCCGCCGCAACCGGGCGCTCGCCCGCGTCGTAGGCCTCGCGCAGCTTGGCAACCTTTTGCTCCAGCTGCTGCGTATAGGCCTCGATATCAAAGCTGAACGTGCCGGCAAACATGGTGCTCATCAGGTCGACGCCGCTCATGGCCGCCGGCTGGTTGGCCTGCAGCGCAAACATCTCGAGCTGGGCCGCACGCAAGCGGTTGCGACGACGGACGGCAGCGCGCAGGTCATCGTCGGTAATCGTAATGCCGTAGAAGTTCTCGAGCTCCTCTTTGAGCAGGCGGCACTCCTCGTACCAGCCTTCACGCTCGTAGGCGCGATCGCGACCCTGCGGCAGGTGCAGAATGTGCGTGCGCTTGAGCTCGTTGAGTAACTCATACATCTTCTTCTTGCCGTCGCAGGTGGTCTCGCCGATGATCATGTCGCTAAAGTACGTAAACGGGCACTTTTGCGAGTAGGCAAAGCCGTACGTCGACTTGATGAGCGGGCAGAGGTTAGCCGGCAGCACCTTCTCGGCCTCGGGAATCACCTCATCGGACGTACCGCACAGCGCCACGCTCGAGGCGCCCGCTGCATCGATAATCTCGAGCGGCGTATAGCTGCACAAAAAGCCGACCAGGCGATTGCCCGCCTGCTTGTAATCCTTAACGCGAATAAACGCCGCCTTGCGCTGCTCGTTGAACTCCTCAAACGTGGATGGCAACGGCTGCTCCATATTTTCCGACATATAACTCCTTAACAAACCTTTTGACCAACCAAGGAAACGGCTTTCCCAGGTGCCCGAGGTTGCCGTGAAAGAGAAGCGCCGCGTACTTTGGTACGCAAACGATGGTTTGAACGGCAAGATCGGGTGCCTGGGGAAGCCGCCGGGACGGATACCCCTAAATGGTTTCCAAGAAAGCTTCAATGCGCGTCTGCAGCTGGCCGGCGTCCTCACCGGCGTAGTCGGTCGTGATGTGCATAAACGGAATGCCTGCCTCCTCGGCGGCCTTCTCCACGGCAAACGACTCCATCTCGTAGAGCGTGCAGAACTGCAAGGCCACGTCGACGACGCCGTCGGCATGCAGGTCCTTGGCCATCTGGACAATGTCCTTCATACGCTGGTCGTTGGGCGTAAAGACGGCGCAGTTGATCTTAAAGTAGCGCTCGGCGATGGCGTCGAGCATCTCGTCGACCGTCTCGCCGGACTCGTCGACCAGGTCCTTGTAGTAGCGCGAACCCGTGCAGGACTCCTCGCCCACCACAACGCCGCCGGCCTTCTCGATGAGGTTGAACAGCTTCCAGTTGGGCACGGCCATGGGCGTACCGGTGTACAGGATGCGCTTGGTCCCCTTGGGCGCCACGCCCTCGCCGGCCTCGACACGCCGCTCGCACTCAGCCGCCATATCGTTGATGGCTCCGGTCAGACGCGGCGTGTCGTCCATAAAGGCGGCCTGAACGGTCAGCAGGCTGTCGAGACCGCTGATGGGCGCAGGGTCGGCAGCGCGGGTCGCAGCGAGGCGCTGCAGGGCGCGGCGCTTCTCATTGACGGCGTGGATGGCAGCCTTCAGGCCCTCGGGCGTAATCTTGACGCCGCACTCGTCCTCGATCTTGGCGGCGAGCTTCTTGACCTCGGCCTTCCAGGTCACGAGCGTCGACTCGTCGTGCACGTTGGGAATATCCATGACGTACATGTTCTTTTGCGTGGCAAAGAACTCGTAGGCTTTCTTCTTACCGTCGCAGGTGTTCTCGCCTACCACCAGGTCACTCGACTCAATGTAGGGGCAGACCTCGCCCAGCTTAAAGCCGGCAAAGCTCTTGATAAGCGGGCAGGTGTTGCGCGGCAGGTGCTCCTCGACCTTATCGGTTGCCCAATCGGCACCCGAGCACAGGCCCACGGGAATGCCGTCACAGGCAAGCACGATCTCCTCGGGCACGTACACGCAGAACGAGCCGACGATCTTGGTGGCCTCGCCGGCCTCCTTCTTGTCGAGCATCTCCTTAATACGGCCGCTATGGATGTTGGTGGCCACAAAGTCCAGGTAGGACGTGGACTTGGGGCGATTGTGCTGCATCAGAAACATATCGCCGTACATCTGACCCACGGCGCCCAGCAGCATGTCGTGGTCGGCAAGATTCATGCCGAGGCTCTCCCACATCGGATGGAAATCGAATTCTTCAGCCATGACGGTTCCCCTCTCGAACCAAAATTGAATAGCTACGGTATTGCTGCACGGTGGGTGGCGAAAACCCAGCCGCGCCTAAACCCGGAATTTTAGGGAACCTGCTTTGCGGTCGATTATTTAATTGTTCGTCGTCTCTCCCGGAGCCGTGAACATACCTGCTCATATGCGACTCCGAGCTATATATAGGGCACGCGCGGCAACGCGGCGAATGCATGTCGTCTGCGGCATGTGCGCACCCTCCTTTACAAGTTAAGGTCAACTATATCAACGGTCATCGTCCAGACGAACACCGTTGACATTCGTACGACAGCGTCGTGCGTCGTCGTTTAATAAAAAATTATCTTGATTGGTAAGAGTTTGTCGTCCCTCATTCGGCGAGCGGCAAGACAAAGCCGCCGAGGCTTATATCCCCGACGGCATTACCCGGCGCTATCGACAAACCAAATGGATCCTGCTGGCATCAAAATGCATGCGCAGCGTCTCGCCTGCTTGCGGCAGCGCGTCGACAGGCATGCCCACCTTGTTGACCTTCCACTGCAGACGCGTGGGCGCATTGACGCGCGGCACGTCCAGCAACACCAGCCGCTCAAAGCGCGAATCACTCACGCGGGCCACGTGCAAGTCATAGCTGTTGCGGCCCCGCTCAGCGCGATTGTCAACATGGAAGTAGCTTGCGCGAATACCCAGGTACGCCACGTCATCGGGAATCTCGCGACCCACGTTAAAGGTCATGCCCCAGTCGAGGGCCTCAACTTCTTCGTCGCCGATCTTGCGCGCCCGGCTTGTGTTCTTGCAGCCCGTCAGGCGGAGCGCCGCCAGCGTCTGCGGACGGCGGACCACATCCTCAACGGAGCCAGTCTCCTCAACATGCCCGTCGTGCATCACGCAGATGCGCTGGCACAGGCGGCACGCCTCGTCGATGTCGTGGCTCACGTAGAGCACGGTGCGGTTACAGACGTCGAACAGGTCGAGCATGTTCTGCTCGAGTGCGCTCTTAAGATAGGAATCGAGCGCGCTCATGGGCTCGTCGAACATAAAGATGCCCGGATGCGCCGCCACCATACGGGCAAGCGCCACGCGTTGCTGCTGCCCGCCCGAAAGGCGCGCGGGATATCGGTCGGCAAAATCGGCCAGACCGAAAATGCCCAGATAGCGCTCGGCGAGCTTTTTGCGCGCGGCGGCGTCGCCCGCATCCTTTACACCGGCACATACGTTATCGGCCACCGTCATGTTGGGAAACAGCTGATAGTTTTGGAACAGCAGGGCGCATTTTCGCTCCTGGGGCGACAGGTTGATGCCCGCCGCCGAGTCAAAAAAGGTCACGCCGTTGACAACGATCTTACCCTCGTCGGGCGTCTCCACACCGGCGATGCAGCGCAGCGTACAGCTCTTGCCGCAACCCGAGGCGCCCAGCAGGGCCACGCGCTCCTCGCCGGCCTCAAGCTGCATGTCGAGCACAAACCCGGGATAACGTTTCTTAATATCCAAAACGAGCGACATAGCTTATCGACCTCCCCGCGGCGCCGCATCATCACGCATGAGCTCGGCCAGCGCCTCGCGATCGATACGCAGCGCATCGCCGCCGACTGGGTCGAGCGAATCGCCCTGTCCGGCGAGACCTTTGGCCTGTTTGCGCTCCGCACGGGAAAGGCCACGTTCGCGATACTTTTGCGAATGCGCCGTGTACATATTGATGAACAGAATGACCAGGAAGCTGAACGCGATTACGACTACGACCCAAAAGAGGGCCACCGACGTATTGCCGCCCATCCACTCAAAGTAAATCGCAATGGGAATGGTCTGCGTAATACCGGCGTAGTTGCCCGCAAAGAACAGGGTGCAGCCAAACTCGCCCATCGCGCGGGCAAAGGCGAGCACCGTGCCGGCGGCAATCGAGGGCCAGCCAAGCGGCATCATGAGCTTGGCAAAGATGCGACGCTCGGACCATCCCAGGGTTCGCGCGGCGTCGAGCATCTGCGCGTCAAGACTCTCGAAGGCTCCGAGCGCCGTGCGGTAAACCAGCGGAAACGACACGACGACGGCCGAAATGACCGCCGCGGGCCACGTAAAGACGATCGAGATGCCGTGCGCGATAAGCCACTGGCCCACCCCGGTCGATCGACCAAATAGCATAAGCAGCAAAAAGCCGCAGACCGTGGGTGGCAGCACCATAGGAATCGTAAAGACCGAATCGAGCAGGCCCTTGATGCGACTCGAGGTACCCATAGTCTTCCACGCGGCGAACAGGCCCAGCGCAAAGGAGATCAGCAGGGCAAGGCCGCTCGTTTTGATAGAAACCCAAAACGGACGGTAGTCGATGCCGCCAAAAAACGTCTGGGCGCACTCCGCCAGCGAAGGTGGCTCCGTCGTCGAGACGCTCGCATACGGCACTAAGGCGGCGTTGTCGCTCCACAGGGCTCCGCCACCCAGATCAAGCTCGGCGTTCGCGGCCTCGGCGGCATTCACCACCGTGTAGCAATCGCCGTCTTCGCCCTTCACCTTAAACTGATAGCGATAATCGCCCTGCACAAGTTCGTTGTCCGAGGTAAACACCCACTCAAGCCTGGAGTCCTCCAGCAGCGCTCCGCCCATGGAGTGAGACTTATCGAGCCCCGTGAGCATCTTCTTAAGCGCCTTTTGGTCAGAGGCGTTTGTAATGTCGAGCCCCGCGTCCTTAGCGGCGTGTGCATCAACCCACACCACGATGTTCGAAGGCGTCGTCACCGTCACAAGCGTCGTCTTTTTGTAGATGGGAAATCGATAGCCCTCGGGCTGACCTGCAAACGAGCGTGCCGTGCCCTTGGCATTGCGCTCAAACGCGTTGAGGCCAAACTCGACGCCATCGATAAGCGCGGAGTCCTCGGTCGCCTGGCACCCATCGGCGGTGGTAAAGAGAGCCTCGGCACAGGCAGCCCCAGGCAGCGAGGTAAACGCAAAGAGAACCGCTGCCAGCGCGGCGAGCAGGCGAATCGTTTTCCTTGACACGGGCGACTCCTCAAACACAGGGCAACGGCGCGCAGGCACGCCGGTTCAATCAAAAAGGACAGGCGATCGCAAGAACGCCCGCCCTCAAGAATATCGTTATACAGTGCCCTTTCGCACTACTCGGAAAGCTCAAAGCCGCACTTAGCCCAAATCTTCTGAGCCTTCTTGTTGGACAGGCAAAAGTCGATAAACGCCTTGGCCTCGTCGGCGTGCTCGGAGCCATCGGCGACAGCACCCGGGTACACGATGGGCTTGTGCGAATCCTCAGGACACACGAAGGCCTCCTCGATGCCGTCGTAGCGGAAGATGTCGGAGCTGTAGACAAAACCGGCCACACAGTCGCCCGTGGACACGTAGGCGGCAGCGGTACCGACCTTGTCGGCCAGCGCGACCTTATCGGCGATCTCGGGCGCGTACTCGCCGTCATCGCCCTCGGTGCCGGTGTAGAGGCTCACGGAAGCCAGCGCCTGATTGGCGTACTTACCGGCGGGGACGGTCTTGGCATTGCCGATGGCAATCTTGCCGTCCAGGTTCGCGACGTCGGCGATGGCCTCGACCTTGGTGTCAGAGCCCTCGGCGCGGATGATCACGAGGTCGTTGACGAACATATCCTCACGGGTGTCGGCGTCGACGAGCTCGGCGGCCTCGGCGTCATCCATGGTGCCCTTGGAGGCCGTGATAAGCACGTCGACGGCGGCACCGGCGCGCATTTGCTCGACAAGGTCGCCAGACGCCTTAAACTGCGTGTCGGCAAACGTGGTGCCGGTCTGCTCGGTGTAAAGCTCCTGAACCTCGGGCAGAGCCTTCTCGAGCGAGTTGGCGGCAAAGACCTGCAGCTCGACAGCTTTCTTGGAAGATGCCTTAGCAGAACCGGCATCGGATCCGGCCGGCTCGGACGTCTTGCTGCCCGAGCAGCCGGCAAGACCAAGGCCGGCAGCGGCGACAGCAGAAAGCGAGACGAATCCGCGGCGAGAAACCAAATCGAACATATTCAACCCTTTCGGACCTTGTGCCCGGGTACCCCACCGCGGGCTTTAATATGCAACCAGATTATACTTCTGCGCGAATAATGATAGTGAGAAATTATTCTCGTCAGAGAATATAGTTTCGAATTACCGTGCACCTCGGCGTCGCTTCGGCGGAAAACAAAGGCGGAGCAGCCGTTCAGGTCGCCCCGCCGCAGGTAAACCGCTTAGTTGGTATGTCCGCCGCCCGCTGTCATCTGAGCCGCATGCTCCAGCTGGTCCGCTATGGCCTCCCAGCTTTCGCGGGCGGCCTTCGTGGAACCGGGAAAGTTTACGACAAGCGTATGACCTCGTTGCATGCAAATAGCGCGCGAGAGCATGGCGCGGCGTGTCTTGGTCATCGAGAACGCACGAATTGCCTCTGCAATACCCGGCACATCGCGGTCGCAGACGGCACGCGTCGCCTCGGGCGTCACATCGCGCATCGAAAGCCCCGTGCCGCCGCAGGTGAGCACGACATTGGCGTGGCACTCATCGGCGGCTTCCACAATGGCATCACCAATCTCGCTGACGTCGTCGCGCACGACCACATGTGAGGCGACCGTCCAGCCCTGCGCCTCGATAAGTTCCTCGAATGCGGCTCCAGCCTCGTCCTGGGCAAGATCGCGCGTGTCCGAACACGTCACGATCGATATCTTCAACTCCATAGCATTCCTCCTACAACACCGTTCCCTCGGGCAGGTCGACACGCACGACATCCACGACGTCGCCCGCCTTGAGCTCGCACGGTCCTTCGTCAATACGCAGCAGGCAGTTGGCCCGCTGCATCGTGCCGAGCAGCGCCGAATTCTGCGTCTTGGCCTCGGTCACCAACAGCTCACCGGTCTCGGGGTCGCGCAAAACCGTGGCGCGATCGAAGAAGCGGCGATGCTGTCGCTTTTTCACGCCGTGCGTGAGCGTCGCCTGCTGCACGGGACGCACGCCCTCAGCAAAACCGCGCATCTTGCGGATCGCCGGGCGGGCAAGCATCTCAAAGCCCACATACGCCGCCGCGGGATTGCCTGAAAGCCCCAGGTAGGGCTTACCTCCGAGCAAGCCAAACGTGATGGCCTTGCCGGGGCGCATCGAGATGCGATCGAAGAGCACCTCGCCCTCGCGCTGGACCAGCGCCGTCACATAGTCGTAGTCGCCCGCCGAGGCACCGCCGCTCGTAATGACAAAGTCGCACTCCTGCACGGCACGATGAACCAGCTCGGCAATCGCCTGCTCATCATCGGGCGCAATGCCGTAGAACACGGGCTCGGCGCCGGCATCAAGTGCTTCGGCCATCAACGCCGACGAGTTGGAATCACGAATCTGACCGCGCGCCGGTACCTTACTCGGTGCGACCAGTTCCGTGCCCAGCGAGATAATGCCCACACGTGGGGCGGCGTGCACCTTCACGCTCGCGTATCCGGCGCTTGCCAGCAGACCCGCGCCCGCCGGAGCCACGACCTCGCCGGCGTGCATCACAGCATCGCCGGCATGGGCCTCCTCGGCGGCAGAGCGAACGTTCTCCCCCACCTTGGCCGGCGCCGAGAACCTCACACGCGAGCCCTCGTTGCCATCGCCATCGAGTACGTCGACGATCTCGTACTTCACCACGGCATCGGCACCTTCGGGCACCGGCGCGCCCGTCATGATGCGGACGGTCTCGCCCGCGCCGATTGTGCCCTCAAAGACATGGCCCGCGGCCTCGTGTCCTACGACGGAGAGCGTCACCGGAGTGTCACCGGCGGCCGCAGCAAGATCGGCTGCGCGCACGGCATACCCGTCCATGGCGCTGTTGGCAAACGGCGAGATGTCGATATCGGCCACCGCGTCCTCGGCCAAGGGAAGACCGGCGGCCTGCCACACGGGAATCTCGACGAGATCGGTCGGAGCAACGTGCGACAGAACAATCGACTGCGCGTCCTCCAGCGGAATGAGTTTCTCTGCCATATGCACCTCTTAATGCCATGGCGCACAACAGGGGCGCCGATTCTTTATGCTTGTCTCAGTATAATCCCCCGACGCACGACCGCGACTCGGCCTGCACCCGCAAATACACCTGTCGGTTGCAGGCCGCGAAACAGAATGGAAACCAACCCACCGGCTCGTCGCGTTTACCGCGTTTTATAATGCTTGCGTTGCAACCTAAAAGAGGAACGTATGGCTCATAACGACAAACCCGAAAGCGCAAACGAAGCGCAGGATCATTCCCAGCCGCTCGACGAAGGCGGTTTTTTCTCCCTGAACGACGTCATCACGGCAGGCAGGCATCAGCTCACCCGCTCTGAGCATCTCTTGGCTGCCGACACGCGCCGCAACGCTCGCAACCTACTCGCGAGCGCCAAGTTGCTCGCACTCGTCGTCATCGTCTCGCTCGCCATGGGCGTTGCCGCTTGGGCGTTTTTGGCCTCGCTGAATATCGCCACCGACTATCGCGAGCACCATGCGTGGATTTACGCACTGCTTCCCGTTGTGGGCGTTGCCACCGCATGGGTGTACAAAAACCACGGTCTTGCCGCCAAACGCGGTAACAACCTGGTCATCGACTCCGCTCTGGGCACACGCCTCATCCATATGCGCATGGCCGTCCTCACCTTCGTCTGCTCCACGCTCACGCACCTAACGGGCGGATCGGCCGGTCGCGAGGGAGCTGCGGTGCAGATTGGCGGCACCATCGCCAGCAACATCTCGAGCCTCGCCCACCTCAAAAAGCATGACCACCACGACCTCATGCTCGCCGGCATCTCGTCGGCCTTTGGCGCCGTATTCGGTTCGCCCCTTGCCGGCGCGTTCTTTGGCATGGAGATGTGCTTTATCGGCAAAATCGACTACACCGCGGGCATCTACTGCCTGTTCGCCTCGTTTACCGGCTACTTTACATCGCTTGCCTTGGGAACCGAGTACGAGGCGAATGTTATCGCCAGCGTTCCCGCTATGACGCCCAAAACGGTCGTCATCGTTGTTATCAGCGCCATTATCTTCGGTCTGACGGCACGCCTCTTTGCCTGGTCGGTTCGAACCGTCAAGAGCCTGTACGGTCGCTTTATCACCAATTACCTCGTTCGCGCACTCATGGGCGCACTCGTGGTTTTGGCCGCCTATGCCCTCCTCGACGCCTGGAACTACGCCGGCCTTTCCACGTGGCTTTCCGGCGCCGGATTTGCCGGCAACACCACCCTGGCGGACGCAGCCATCAAGTTGGTCGTCACAGCGCTCACCCTGGGCGCCGGCTTCCAAGGCGGCGAGGTCACGCCCCTGTTTGGTATCGGTGCGGCGCTCGGCGGCTGGATCGGTTGCCTCGTCGGAATCGACCCCAGCTTTCTGGCGGCTCTCGGCATGCTCGGCGTGTTCTGCGCCGGCCTTAACGTGCCTATCACCACCTGTATGATGGCCATCGACCTGTTCCACGGCACGGCTGCTGGGTTCTTTGTCATCGTGGCCTTTATTAGCTACCTAACCGCCGGACACCGCGGCGTGTACCCCGCCCAGCGCATTATCTCGCCCAAGCGCCGTTCGCTTATTGTGGATGAGGGCGGTACAGTAGCGGATGCTATCGAGCGCCACAACGACCTGATAGAGTAGACGTAAGTATTCGCCGTGCAGCCACAATCGGGGGCAATTCGACCTGAGCGCGACCGCACCGTCACGTCATACGCCGGGAGTCGCCCCATGCACGCAACTGATTTTGGTCGCACGCTCATCATCGCCAACCCAGCCGCCCAGTCGGGTGCGGCGCACGAAGTTGCCGAGCGCCTGCAGCGCTTTTTGGACATGACTGCACGCGCATCCCAGTTTGACCTAGTGCTGACCGAGCGCATGGGGCACGCCAAGGAGCTAGCCGCCCAGGCAACGGGCTATCGCACCGTCATCGCCCTTGGCGGCGACGGCGTGATCCACGAGGTCGTCAACGGGCTTATGACGCAAAAGGAGGACGCCCGCCCCGCTCTCGCCATCCTACCCGTGGGCTCCGGCAACGATTTTGCCCAAACACTCGGCATCGACGATTTCTCCGGTAAGGATTTTGGCGCGCTGCTCACCTGCGAGCTGCAGCGTCAGGACATCGGACGCATTCGCTCATGGAACCCCGCAAGCGGTAGCGGCGAGGCTTCCGTTGAGTACTACGACCAAACGCTTTCGGTCGGCATCGATGCCGCCATCGGCCTTGGCACCACCGAGCTGCGCAAAAAGACCGGCTTGACGGGCGCGCCGCTCTATACCCTCTCGGGACTTGAGCAGTTTGGTCTGCGCTATCGCAACTACCCCATGACGGTCAGCTTTGACGGGGCGCCCACCGAGTGCGTGAGGGCGATCATCATGGCGATTCAGCTGGGTCCTACCTATGGCTCGGGCTATCGCATCTGCCCCGATGCCGACCCCTGCGACGGCGTACTCGACGTCTGCTACGCCTGCGGCCCCGTCCCTCGCGCGGTTGCCCTGCCTATGTTTCTTTCGGCCAAGGACGGCCACCACACCAAGCTTCCGCCGGTACGCATGCGTCGCTGCTGTCATGCCGAGCTCACGTTCGAGGAGCCCAACTACCCCATCCAGGCCGACGGCGAGCCCGTTGTCGCCTCGCGCATCGAGGTCGACATCCTTGCCGGCGCCCTCCACGTCTGGCACCCCACCCGCTAACCCCACCTAAGTTGCGGTGAAATAGGGACTGTTTATGCATCTAAAGCCGCAAAACAGTCCCTATTTCACCGCAACTTATGAGGAGGCTATTCGTCGCTGCCCGGTTTGCGACGGTTGGCCTTTTTAATGGCGTTGAAGTGTTTGTCGTTGAGCCTGCGCTGGCGAGAGCGCTGAGGCACCTTGGTCTTTACGCGTCGGCGCGGTGGACGCCCGCGACGCTCAAGCTCAGCGCGCAGCTTGCGCAGGCAGCTCGCGCGATTCTGAAACTGGCTGCGGCTCTCACGCGCCGTCACGGTAATCCCCGAAGGGGTATGTTTCATGCGTACCGCCGAGTCCGTCGTGTTCACGCCCTGTCCGCCCGGACCCGTCGCGCGAAACACCTGCACCTCGCAATCGCGCGCCAACTCCTCGACCGACATCTCGGCATAGCGCGCATACTCGCGCCATCCCATCTTGTTCTCATCCATATCAACACCTCCCCTCATACAAAAAAATGTGACAAAGGGACAGTCCCTTTGTCACATCGCACACCAATCGCTTGTGCTACGCGCCTAGGCGAACGTAATCTCGCCGTTCTCGCAGTCCATATCGGCGATACGTGCCAGGCTCTCAACGCGGAAGCCGCGCTTACGGAACTTATCGCCGCCGCCCTGGAAGCCCTTCTCAACGGCGATGCCAATGCCGGCAACTTCGGCGCCCGCAGCCTCGCAGATCTTAATAAGGCCCTCAAGCGCGCAGCCGTTGGCCAGGAAGTCGTCGATAATCAGGACCTTGTCGCCCTCGGACAGGAAGCGCTTACCCACAATGACCGGGTACTCCTTCTGCTTGGTAAAGGAGTAGATGGTCGTGGCATACTGCTCGCCGTCGAGGTTGATGGACTGCGCCTTCTTGGCAAAGACCACCGGCACGCCGCCAAAATGCTGAGCCGCGATGCAAGCCATGCCAATGCCCGAAGCCTCAATCGTCAGGATCTTGTTGATCTCGACACCCTCGAACAGTCGGGCCCACTCGGCGCCCATGTGGTCGAACAGCTCAACGTCGCATTGGTGGTTGAGGAAGGCATCAACCTTAAGGACGTTACCGGCCTTTACGATGCCGTCATGGCGAATACGATCCTCAAGCTCCTGCATGGCGCAACCCCTTCTCGCGGCAACGATACCGCGCGATTAATAAACGTTGTTCGATAGTCTACCACGGACCGACCCCCGCCCGTCCCACAAGCCGCATCGCACCACAAACCAGTCTTTTTGGGACGGCGCGAATCGTGGCAGACAGCCTCCCAACACGCTAATGGCGGGCGCGCATCTTCACCAAACGCACCATGGCAAGCGCAAAGCCCACAGCGGCCACAGCCATCAACACATAGAACACCGAACGGAAACCAAACAGGAACACATCCGGACGTCCTGCAACAAAACTGGTCACGGCCTCGCCCATCGCCACGCTCATCTGTCCATACAGGATATTCGACGCCACCGTAATGCCGAGTGCCATACCCGCATAACGCGCCAGGCTACCCAGACTACCCGCAAAGCCAAGTGCCTCGCGCGGAGCCGAGCCCATGTACAGCGAGTTGTTGGGGCTCTGGAAAATCGACGTACCGCACGACATAAATGCGACGCAGCACACGATCACAGGGATAGAAGAGTGCTCGTCGAGCGTGCTTACTGCAAAGAGACCGCACACATACACGCCCAGGCCGACCGCCGTGGGACCCTCGCAGCCAACACGGTCCGAAACCGTTCCCGAAAGCGGGCCGATAAAGGCATTCACCATTGGCAGCGCCAAAAAGAGCAATCCGGAAATGTCAGAACCAAAGCCGTGGGCGTCCTGAAAATAGAACGGCAGAATAAACTCGGATGCGCCAATGCCAACGAACACGATGAGCATGCAGGCAAGGTTGATGGTGAAGGCCGAATTTGCAAAGCAGCGACGAGCGGCCTCGGCAAGGGGCATGGGACGTTCGCCGGCCTCTGGCCTAACATGCGGCAGCGTGTAGAGTCCCACGATAAACGAGATCACGCCAATGGGCAGGTTGATGAGGAAGATGCTCTCCCAGGGAAAGCTTGCCACCAGCATGCCGCCGAGCACGGGGCCACACATCATGCCGAGGGCCACAAAGGTCGCGAGAATACCCATGGCACGGCCTCGTTCGCGCGCCGGAAACGACTCGGTGATGATACCCATGTTGTTAGCCATGGCCGCCGCGCAACCGATGCCCTGAACAATGCGTGCCAGGATAAGAACCTCAAGCGAGGCCGAAAGGCCGCACAGCAGCGAACCGACCGAAAAGACGATGACGCCCAACTGGAACACATTCACCTTGCCGCGCACGTCGCCCAGACGGCCAAACGGCAACATAGCCACGCAAGTCGCAAGCAGATACACCGAACTTACCAGCTGAATGCGATCGAGGCCCACGCCCAGCTCCTTTTGCATCACGGGCAGCGCCACGGTCACGACGGTCGAATCCAGACACACCATAAACGTCATGATGAGCACGGTGAACAGAATCGCCCACTTGTTCTTGCCATGGGTGTCGCCCTCTAGGACAATGTACTCGCGGCGCAGCTGCTCTGCAGTTTTCTCCATATCCATCCTTTCGAGTGGCCTAACGCAAAAAACGGGGCCCCGATCGCCTGCAAACAGCCGCGATTGGGGTCCCGCCTACGGAATCGGAACGAAAGGTCACCGAAGCTTTCTGCCAGCATCGGCGCCTTATGCGAACGCTAGCCTAGCACTGCTCGAGTGCCTGCTCAAGGTCGGCAATCAGATCGGCCGTGTCCTCGAGGCCGCACGACAGGCGCACCATGTCGGCGGAGATGCCACAGGCGATGAGCTCCTCATCGTTCATCTGGCGGTGCGTAGCGTTAGCGGGATGCAGGCAGCAGGTGCGGGCGTCGGCCACATGCGTGGCGATCTGGGCGAGCTTGAGGCTCTTCATAAAGGTCTCGGCCGCCGCGCGACCACCATTAAAGCCAAAGCTCACAACGCCGCAGGTACCGTTGGGCATGTACTTCTGAGCCATGTCGTAGTACTTGTCGCCCTCCAGACCCGGATAGCTCACGAAGCGCACCTTGGGATGACTCTGCAGGAACTTGGCAACGGCCAGGCCGTTCTCACAATGACGCGGCATGCGCACATGCAGGCTCTCGAGCGAGCTGTTCAAGAAGAACGCTGCCTGCGGGTTCTGCATGGGGCCGAGGTCGCGCATGAGCTGAGCGGTTGCCTTGGTAATGAAGGCACCCTCGCGTCCGAACTTCTCGGCATAGGTCACGCCATGGTAGCTCTCATCGGGCGTGGTGAGACCCGGGAACTTGTCCGCATGCGCCATCCAGTCAAACTGGCCGTGGTCGACGATCACGCCGCCCAGGTAGGCAGCATGTCCATCCATGTACTTGGTGGTGGAGTGCGTCACGATGTCGGCGCCCCACTCAAAGGGACGGCACATCACAGGCGTCGGGAAGGTGTTGTCGACCATCAGCGGCACGCCGTGGTCATGCGCGGCCTTGGCAAAGCGCTCAATATCGAGCACGGCAAGGGCGGGGTTGGCAATTGTCTCGCCAAAGACGAGCTTGGTATTGGGCTCAAAGGCTGCCTCGAGCTCCTCGTCAGTGCAGTCGGGAGCAACGAACGTGCAGGTCAGACCCATGCGCTCCATGGTATGGGCAAGCAGGTTGTAGGTACCGCCGTAGATGGCAGAGCTCGCGACCACGTGATCGCCGGCACCGGCAACGTTAAAGATTGCAAGGAAGTTCGCAGCCATGCCCGAGCTCGTGAGCATCGCAGCGGTGCCGCCCTCCATCTCACAGATCTTGGCGGCAACCAGATCACACGTGGGGTTCTGCAGACGGCTGTAGAAGTAGCCCGACTCCTCCAGGTCAAACAGCTTGCCCATGTGCTCGGACGTATCGTACTTCCACGTGGTGGACTGGTAAATGGGTACCTGACGCGGCTCGGCATCTCCCGGGTGATAGCCGCCCTGAACACATGTAGTACCGATGGTCTGCTCGCTCATATTTAGCTCCCTTGCCTGGGTTTTATTTTTATTCGATTCACGATACCGCTACCCCGCACCCCTCTCAACCCATCCCGCCGATAGGTTATGGGACAAATGAATCAGAGGCACTCGTCTCAGCCATAGGCATTTGTTCGATAGATAAAATGAAGCATACATGAGGCTCTCGATGATTACATGCACCGTCACGGGTACCATAGGCGGGTACACCGTAACCAAGGAGACAACGATGAAGCAAATCGATATCGCCCAGCTCGACACCGCGGCCTGCCAGGCTCAGGCCGCCGAATACCACGCCCGTGGCTTCAACTGCGCCCAGGCCGTCGCCTGCACGCTCGCGCCCGCCGTCGGACTCGACCCCCAGACCGCCTTTACCCTCACCGAGGGCTTTGGCGCCGGCATGGGCGGCATGACCGAAACCTGCGGCGCCATCTCGGGCGCCGTGGCTATCATGGGCTTTGTGATGAGCGACGGCATGGAAAACCCCAAGACCAAGGGCCAGACTTACAAGTTGTCGCGCGAAATCGCCAAGCGTTTTGGCGAGAAGAACACGACGACCGTCTGCGGCACGCTCAAGGGCATCGGATCGGACAAGGGTCCGCTCCGCAGCTGCCCCGGCTGCATCGACGATGCCGTCGAGATCGCCTGCGATGTGCTAAAGCAGCTCGCCGAGTAAACGGCAGCAACATAAATTGACGGCCGGCGCGCATGGGATTCATCCAAAAGCACGCCGGCCGTCGCCGTTAGAACTCCGCAAACTCGGGAGCGCCGACCTCAATCTCCTCGCGCCCTGCCATAAGCTCGCGCATCTTAGCGCAAAACGACTCCTGCTCCCCCGCCTTAAACACCAAATGAATCGTCACGGCATCCGCGTAATCGGTATCCGAAACCTTGGCACCCGAATCCTGCGCCAAACGAAGCACCTGCTCATACAGCGGATAGGCCACATGCACGTCAACCGGCACGACGCTTGTCATCTCAACGATCTGCCCGGCCTCCTGAGCCGCGGCCACCGCCGCCTGCGTCGCCGCGGTATAGGCGCGCACCAAGCCACCAGGCCCCAACAGCGTGCCACCAAAATAGCGCGTCACTACGCAGCAAACATTTTTGAGCCCCGCACCGCGCAGCACCTCGAGCGTCGGCATGCCGCTCGTTCGACTCGGCTCACCATCATCGCTCTGGCGCTCGCGTCCATCGACTAAAATCCATGCGGGAACATTGTGTCGAGCGTCGTAATGACGCTTGCGAACCATCTCGATAAAGGCATTCGCCTCATCCTCGGACTCAATATGGACCAGCTGGGCAATAAACCGACTCTTGCGGTCCAAAAACTCGCCCGAAGCCTCAATATTCGATTGCAGAGTAAAATAGCTGTCCAACAAAGCCCCTCAACAACAAGCAAAGCAACAAACAGCCTCAATAATACGGCAAAGCCCGTACCGTTAACCCCGATAAATAGAACGGCAACGCCAATGACCAGCCAAAGACAGCGAGACGGCGTCAGCTGAGTCGATTTGGCCCGAAAGAGGAGGGAGCACGCCTTATGGCGGCGACCGACGAATGAGCGCCAAATCGGCCAGCTGACGCCGTCGAAGGCGAGAACCCGTCAGCGCGAGCAAGGTGCCTTGAAAGACGAGGGCATTGACCTTATGGTCATGCCCGAAGACTTGAAAGGTAGATTGCCGCGCTGACGGGTTCGTAGCGTCAACAAAGTGCTGAGTGGGCCTATAAGCCGGGTTCTGTCGTGAACGGTCATTTATCTTGTCTGCACGTTACCGTGCAGTTCCACGCACGCTACCCGAACGCGGACCGGGCCGGCCCATAGCGTTCCTATTCGCGCTTGCTCCGGATGGGGCTTGCCAAGCCGCCGTGTTGCCACGACGCTGGTGGTCTCTTACACCACCGTTTCAGCTTTTCCCTTTACGCCTTGCGGCGCAGGTGGGAGTCTTCTTTTCTGCGGCGCTTTCCGTCGGATCACTCCGCCCGGCCGTTAGCCGGCATCCCGCCCTCTGGAGCCCGGACTTTCCTCACGCGTGCTGCAAGCAGCACATCGCGCGACCGTCTGGCCCACTCAGCAGTGCAAGAGTGTAGCACACCGTTGCCGCAGGCAATGGCACAACACAAGCGTTCGACACGATAAACCAAGAACCACGCCATGCAGTACAATAGGCTCGTCGATGGGCAACGTCGCCAGCCGAGACGCGACCGCGCTCCGCACCCCTCCGTCTACTCGGTGCGTTCCCGCCTCTTCCCCGAGGCGGGATGTCGGCATTTTTCATGCAGCGACAACCAAATAGCCTGCAGCAGTATGGGCAGCATCATGCATCTCGGCACCAATTGCAAAAAGGGACCCGTCCATTGCGGACGGATCCCTTAAAACAAGTGATCGTCAAACCGATTTACTCGGCGTCGGTCTCCTCGTCCTTCTTCTCGGAAGGCAGCGGGGTAACCTCGATCTCGACGCCCAGAGTCTCAGCAGCGGACTTCATGGACAGGGAGATACGACGACGGTCGAGGTCGATCTCCATGACCTTGACCTGAACCTTGTCGCCCACGTGGGTGACCTGAGAAGGCTGATCGACGTGCTTGTTGGCCATCTCGGAGATGTGCACCAGGCCCTCGATGCCCTCGCCCAGGTCGACGAAAGCGCCGAACGGGACAAGCTTGGTCACAGTGCCCTCGACGATAGCGCCGACGGGGTACTTCTTGACCAGTGCACGCCACGGATCCTCGGTGGTCTGCTTGAGACCCAGGGAGATGCGCTCGCGGTTGAGATCGACGTCGAGAACCTCGACCTCGACCTCCTGGCCGACCTTGACAACCTCGGAAGGATGGTTGACGTGGTTCCAGGAGAGCTCGGAGATGTGGATGAGGCCGTCGATACCGCCGAGGTCGACGAAGGCGCCGAAGTCGACGATGGAGGAAACGGTGCCCTGGAGACGCATGCCAGACTTGAGCTTGGACAGGATCTCGGAGCGCTCGGCCTTACGGGACTCCTCGAGCACGACGCGACGGGAGAGGACGACGTTGTTGCGGTTGCGGTCCATCTCGATGACGCGAGCCTCGATGCGGGTGCCCATGTAGGAGGTGAGGTCCTTGACGCGACGGAGGTCGACGAGGGAAGCGGGCAGGAAGCCACGCAGGCCGATGTCGAGGATCAGGCCGCCCTTGACAACCTCGATAACCTCGCCCTCGACGTTCTCGCCGGAGTTGAACTTCTCCTCGATGCGGTTCCAAGCACGCTCGTACTCGGCACGCTTCTTGGACAGGACCAGACGACCGTCCTTGTCCTCCTTCTGGAGAACCAGAGCCTCGATGGGATCACCGAGTGCAACGATGTCTGCAGGGTTAGCGTCCTTGCGGATGGACAGCTCGCGGACCGGGATAACGCCCTCGGACTTGAATCCGATGTCAACGAGCACCTCGTCATGCTCGATCTTAACGACAGTGCCGTTAACGAGATCGCCCTCATCAAAGTCGGTAATCGTACCGTCGATGAGGTTGTTCATCTCCTCCTCATTGACATCGTCAAGAGAGAAAATGGACGAGTTCTGAATCTCACTCAAAGGTGGACCCCTTTCGAACTACGGGGCCCCGATTGCTAGGACCTACAGAAGGGTGCGACAAGCACACAACGTTTAGGAACACTCGGGAGCCGACAGATACTAATGTGATGCTTATGCAATCACGTTCGTATAGGTTACGGGGAAATGAGTTCGATTTCAAGCGTGAACTGCGATTTTTTACTCGTGTGGAGACTTTTTCGTAATCTTATGAACACACGTCTCCACAACTTTACGATAACCAGCCAGGCATTTGGCTTTGGGGTAAAGTATCCGGAGCCAACGATTCTGGAACGATTTTTCGAGAAAGGTGCCCGCGTGCTCAAAGCAGTCGTTTTCGATATGGACGAGACGCTTCTTAGCATCAACCTCAACGCGTTCATCCTCCGCTATTTTAAGGATGTCTCGTCGATGCTCGCGGATATCGGGCGCCGCAGCCGCGGTGGCACGATGGCACGCCTCGGCACCATCCTGGTCGACCTCAACGCCAACCGTCGAAGCGGCACGGACAACCGCACCAATCTTGAGTTTTACCGCACCGAGGTCGAGCGCCGATGCGGCATCTGCCTCTCCGATCCCCTCATCTACGAGGCGTTTACCTACTACGACCGCGAAGTTCTTCCGTACAAGAATGACGACGTCATCAACGCCCACGCCATGCCGGGCGCACACGCCGCGCTTCAGGCCGTACAGGACGCAGGGCTGCGCTGCGCGCTCTTTACCAACCCCAGCTTTCCGCAGGGGGCCATCGAGTGCCGCATGGGCTGGGGCGACCTGGCCGACGCCCCCTTTGAGCTCGTCACGCACATGGGAAACACCACTCGCTGCAAGCCCGATGCCACCTACTATCTTGAACAGCTACAGGTGATGGGGCTCGAGCCGCACGAGGTCCTTATGGTGGGCAACGATCCCAAGCGCGACTTCCCGTCCCCCGATTGCGGCATCCAAACCGCCTTTGTGGGCCAGGGCAAGCCCAGCCGAGCCACCTGGCACGGTACCATGGAAGACTTCGCCCACGACTTTAACGCCGTAGTAGAAGCCTTCTACGAGCACCAAATAGCCGACGAACTGTCGTAGGACCCCTCGCTCCAAACCAAATATCGCCGCAGGTTGAGCACAAGTCAGACACTATGACCCAATCCAGGGGCACGGAAACGACAGGAGCCCCCGCTC
>CALDWI010000061.1 GCA_937923795.1 uncultured Collinsella sp. | reverse complement strand
AACCCGCGACCCCAACCTTGGCAAGGTTGTGCTCTACCAACTGAGCCATGTCCGCATATGTAAAACAAAACGGGCGCCGGAGCGCCCGGATGTTGCCTGGAGGCGAAGCCCGGATTCGAACCGGGGGTAAAGGCTTTGCAGGCCTCTGCCTTACCACTTGGCCACTTCGCCGAAAAAGGACCGCTTGAGACGGTCCGGAAATGCAATGGAGCGGACAACGGGGCTCGAACCCGCGACCCCAACCTTGGCAAGGTTGTGCTCTACCAACTGAGCCATGTCCGCTTGCGGGTTATTAATTTACGCGAGTTGTCCTAAAGACGCAAGTACTTTTTTCAAAAAAGTTGCTCAAAGCAAGTTCATGCAGGTAAATAGCGCCAAGCCAAGACCCTAAGCACACGATTCCAATGCTGAGCTAAACAGCTTCACCATCCGAACACGTGTGCCGGCGCCATCTGTACGACGGGCAACTTCCACATTATCGACGAGCATACGCATAAGCTTGATACCGCGTCCGCGTTCCTCGGATGTTACCGGTTCGCTCGCCCCATCGATAGAATAGCCAGCGCCCCGATCAAGCACCTCGAGCACAACACGGTCCCCATAGGCCTGAACCGTCAGGATGCAGCCAACACCGCCCGCATGGTCATATGCGTTACCCAATGCCTCACCCAACGCCAATGCGACGTCATAGCGCTCATCACGCCTCAGGGGAAGCGATTCGAGGAGCTCGGCCACACGATGCCGATAATACGGGAGATTCTCGATGCCTCGCTGCACTTCGACGCTCTTGCTCCATCGCGGCAACTCCCCCACCGGAATGGCGGGAATCGACTCCCGCGCCGGGCCCGCGACATGAAGGATGTCAACAAGTCGGGCAATTTCCAAAAAGCGAACGACCTCATCGGAGGCGTTAACGAGCGAAAGCAGCCCCTCATGCCTCATAAGCTCTCTAGCACGTGTAAGCAAAAACGCCAAACCCGTCGAGTCGATAAAGCCCACGGTCTGGCAATTGATGACAACACGACGCACGCCCCGGTCGATCAAATTATCCAACCGTCGGCGCAGTGCGGGCACCGAGGCGATGTCGATATCGCCCGGTGGCGTCAAAACCGCTATGTCATTCCACTCATTCATACGACCATGGTTCCCCAAAAGAGCTCGCTCGATGCACACGTATCTGCAACCGCGCAGATTTCGCCCGTCAGGCGTCGTGACCTACGATCGACCCCGTAAAAACTCAAGGGAAACCAGCGCGATGTCATCGTCCAGCGCCGACTCGGTAAAGCGGTCAAGCTCGCCCAAGACCTTGCCGCAGATTCCCGATACGCCCTCACCCGAGACAGAGAGCAGAAGGTCGCGAAGGCGTTGTTCGCCAAAGAAAGCACCCGAGCGATCACGTGCTTCGATTGTTCCGTCGGTATACATAAATAGCATGTCACCAGGAGCGAATGTAAACACGCCCGTCTCGTAGACCATGCTCTCAAAGGCACCGATCACGCCCGATTGGCACCCAAGGAGCTCCACTTCTCCCCCGCAGGTCTCGCCGCCGCCACGCGGCGTCGACGACGGCCTAATGACCATAGTGGGAGGATGTCCCGCAGAGCAATAAGTAGCGCGGCCCTCTTTAAGATCGATCTTGGCGATAAACGCCGTCACAAACGTCTCGACCCTCGAAAAGCCCATGAGCATGCTATTGAGCGAGCGTGCCATACGGGCAGGCCCTGCACCCTCCCAGGCATAGGCCGTCAGCGCCGTCTTGACGAGCGCCGACATCGACGCCGCCTCAATCCCCTTGCCGGATACATCGCCCAAAATCATTACGGCACAATCGTCGGGAAGACGGACAAGCGTATAGAAGTCGCCGCCGACCAACGCAGAATTCGTTGCCGATAGGTATACCGAATCGGTTGCAATGCCCGGAACGTCACCAAGCGAATTTCTCATGCCAATCTGAAGCGTCTGAGCGATATGACGCTCTTCGCGCTTTTGAGACTCGCCTTCATAGATCAGCTCAAAGTCATGCGCCAGATGCACCAGGTAGTCGTATTCAAGGTCGTCAATTGGTTCTTGGCTGCCATCGCGGAGCAGCAAAGCGCGCCTCGTCGGCCCCTTGGCGATATCAGCGGGAACAATCGCATCGTTGCTTCGTTTGCCATCCGCTTCCGAGTGGTAGCGCCCCGCTTCGATGCCGGAGTCGACATAAAGCCCCTGACACGGTAGGCCGTGGGCCCTCAACCATGAACCCATAGACGTGGATTCGTCCACACGTGTAAGGCGCACGTGCTTGAGGTCGTCAGCGCTCGTCCCGCCCAACACCGATGTCTCAAACCCGTCGGGGGCTGCCCCCAGGCGCGCTGCTGGCGCCGTGACAGAAAAGAAGAGTGACTCCGGATCGTCCGGCAGCGCCACACGACTGCCGCCCTCAAAATCGATGACATAGGTTTCGAGGCACGCATCATACTCCACGGGGCAGAAATGACAATTGAGCACCGTGCAGATTTCCGTCGACACCGCTCGCGAGGCGGCAACGGGATCATCGAGATAGGTAAACAGTTCGTCGCGCAGCAAATTGAGCGAGCGGCCGAGCTCCGCCGTGCGGCGCGAACGTAAGCTCGACGCCATGCCGACCAGCTGAATAGACAGATAATCGCAGATGACCTCGAGCACGTTCACGTCATAGGCAAGTGGCGCCTGGGGGCGTTTCCAGCCAACTTCCAACACGCCAAGGACCTGCGTGCCGTAAAACACGGGAAGACAGATCTCGCTGCGATACGGGGGCATATCCTGCACGCGCAGCAAGTGCTTGGAACGATTGTCCAAATCCATGAACATACCCGAAGCAACCCGGTCGCCCTCAAGGTCCTGCTGAATCGACAGGCGACAGGCACGCGACTCGCGAAGCACGTAGGTCGGAATGCCCGCGCCGTACGGCATAAACTCGGGCAGATAGCTATCCTCAAGCTCCCTAGAAACACCGCGGAGCTTAAAGCCGCCGCTCTCGGAAAAATAGATAGCCGCACCGGAGGCATCGAGCGTTCCAACGAGCTGATTCAAAACGGTATCGAGCAAGCTGGGGAGCTCATCGGAGCCCACGGTACTCATAATGACCGAAAGGGTACCCGAAAGGCGTTTATTCGCCACCCTAAGCTCCGATAGCGCACGTTTGAGCTGACGATCGTGGGAATACTGCTCTTCGATGCTGTGAAGCGCCACCAGGACACGCGGTGCACGACGTCCAAAGATACGCGGAGGCGTAACGGAACCTGCGCTAACCAAGACGGGAATAAAGGACCCGTCGCTCAGCTTGAGCATCAGCTTGCTCTCGGAGCCATCGGTCTCAAACGGTAGACGATGTTCGGTCGCGCGCTCAAAGGCAGACGAGTACAGAACGTCTTTGACATCACCGCTGATGACGTCAGCGCGTTCCTCGCACATCAGGTCGAGCAAACGATTATTCACATGCAGAATGGTTCCGTCGAGCTCACAGATGATGACAGCATCGCTCGTGATCTCGACCAGTTGGGCAACGTCTGCCCACTCGTTGCGCTCAAGCGTTTCCATCGTGGACCTCACCGTCTATCGGTAACAAAAAAGCCTCCGAAGAGGCTTCTCAAATGCGATGGTGTCGGAGGCGGGACTTGAACCCGCATGACCAAAAAGCGGTCACTAGCACCTCAAGCTAGCGCGTCTGCCAATTCCGCCACTCCGACATGCTATGTTGTTGATTCGCAGTTCGTTCTGTTGGACCCGCGCGTTCAACGAGGAAGATAATAACCTATGATTCGAGAACTGTGCAAGCACTTTTTAGAAAAAAGTTTACGAATTTGTAAATGCGCAGGTAGATCTATATGTCCGGCCCCGTATCGGTGTTGCCTCCCGGCGCGTCCTCGGGCATGAGCGATATTTTGCTACGCACTTCGTGCTGCGAAATATCGCTCCCCCTGCGGAATGCGCCGGGAGGCAACACCGATACGGGGCCTGCAAATACGTACTTCAGGCACAGTTCTCAAACATGTTCTGAGGGCTGATGCAAATTTGGTGGCTCGGCTTTGCCGAGCCCTTATATGGGGAGGCCGGAGCTAAAGCTCCGGCCTCGCTCAATTTCTTATTAAACTAAGTGAGCGATCAGGGAATCGCACTCCCCCTGCCGAGTTACCGCAGGGCCCGTGCTGGACTTAGTTTTCAGAACATTCCGCAGACCAGGAAACCCCCTTATCCGCAGCTCCGAAGGAGCAGGATAAGGGGGTTTCCATGGTCGAGGACGTTCTGAAAACTAAGTCCAGCACGGGCCCGGACAGACAACCGACTACAGGTCGATGTGCGATTCCTTGATCGGGAACGGCTCCGCGAAGTGGCAGGCGCAGCAGTGGCCCGGGGCAACTTCCTTAAACTCGGGAAGCTTCTCGGAGCAGATGCCCTGCGCGATCGGGCAGCGCGTGTGGAAACGGCAGCCGGTCGGCGGATCCAGCGGCGACGGCGGATCGCCGGCGAGGATGATGCGCTTGCGGGTCTTCTGGATATCCGGATCGGGCACCGGCACGGCAGACAGCAGCGACTGCGTGTACGGATGGTGAGGCTCGCTATAGAGCGTCTTCCAGTCCGAAACCTCGACCATCTTACCCAGATACATAACGGCAACGCGATCAGAAATGTGCTGTACGACGGAGAGGTCGTGAGCAATGAAGAGATAAGCAGTGCCGAACTTATCCTGAAGCTCCTTCAGCAGGTTCAAAACCTGGGCCTGAATGGAAACGTCAAGTGCAGAGACAGGCTCGTCGCAGATAATCAGCTTGGGCTTCAGCGCAAATGCGCGGGCAATGCCGACACGCTGACGCTGACCGCCGGAGAACTCATGAGGATAGCGGTTAATGTGCTCGGGGTTCAGTCCGACAACGTCGAGAAGCTCGCGGACACGCTCAATGCGCTCCTCCTTGGTGCCCACGCCGTGAATGGTCATGGGCTCGGAGACAATCTCGCCGATGGTCATACGAGGGTTGAGCGAAGCATAAGGATCCTGGAAGATAAACTGCATCTCGCGACGCATGTCCTTGATCTCATGCTTGCTCATCTCGGCAACATCTTTACCCTGGAAGAACACCTTACCGGCGGTCGGCTTGGTCAGGCGCATGATGGTGCGGCCCGTCGTGGACTTACCGCAACCAGACTCACCGACCAGACCAAAGGTCTCGCCCGGATAAATCTCGAACGAAATGTCATTCACTGCAGAGACGACACGCTTGGAGAAGCGCTTGGCGAACATGCCGGACTCAGCGGGGAACTCCTTAGAGAGGTGCTCGACCTTCAGCAGCGGAGTACGCTCGTTGGTATCTGCCATTACGCCTCGCCTCCCTTCTTGGAATCCTTGCGCGTACGGGACGTCTCAGGAGCGTTCTTGAGGAACTCGGGGTCACCGGAGTAGTGGCACGCAGAGTAATGACCAGACTCGGTGACAACGCGCTCGGGGCGCTGCTTGCGGCACTTGTCCGTCGCATAGGGGCAACGAGGAGAGAAGACGCAGCCCTCAGGCAGGTTCATGAGCGAAGGCGGGTTGCCGTGAATCGGCGTAAGCGGCTTCTTCTCTTCGATGGCCTGCTCCGGGATGGAGCGGATAAGGCCCCAGGTGTAGGGGTGGCGACTCTCGTAGAAGATTTCCTCAGCAGTACCGAACTCGACGGGACGGCCGGCGTACATAACCATGATCTTATCGGCCATATCGGCAACGACGCCCAGGTCATGGGTAATCATGATGATGGCGTTGCCGTTCTTCTCCTGCATTTCCTGCATGAGCTCGATAATCTGAGCCTGAATGGTAACGTCCAGAGCCGTCGTGGGCTCGTCGGCAATCAGGATATCGGGATCGCAGGCAAGAGCCATAGCGATCATGACACGCTGACGCATACCGCCGGAGAACTGGTGCGGATACTCATTGACGCGCTTCTCGGGCTCGGGGATACCCACGAGGTCCAAAAGCTCGGTAGCGCGCTTGAGCGCCTCCTGCTTGGAGTAGCCACGGTGCAGACGAAGGCCCTCGCCCACCTGCTTGCCGATCTTATAGACCGGGTTCAAGGAGGTCATAGGATCCTGGAAGATCATCGCGATGTCGTTGCCGCGAATGTGCTGCATCTCCTCCTCGGTCATCTCGAGGATAGAACGACCGCGATAGCGAACGTCGCCGCCCTCGATCTTTCCCGGAGGCATCGAGATAAGACCCATGATGGTCATGGCGGTCACGGACTTACCGGAGCCGGACTCACCGACGACGCCCAGGGTCTCGCCGCGATCGAGCGTGTAGGAGACACCGTCGACAGCGCGAACAACGCCGTCCTCGGTGTGGAAATACATCTTAAGGTCATCGACCTCGAGCAGATGCTGGCCCTCGGGAACAGGCTGGTCCTTCAGGTCCACATAGTTCTTGTTCTTCTTCATCCTTATGCGTCCTTCATCTTGACGTCGAGGGCGTCGCGCAGACCGTCACCCAGCAGGGTGAAGGCGAGCACCGTCGAGAGAATTGCCAGACCGGGCATGATCATCATCCAGGGAGCGGTCAGAAGATACTGCTGACCGTCCTGAATCATGGAGCCCCACGAAGGCGTAGGCGGAATAACGCCCATGCCGAGGAAGGACAGAGCGGACTCGGTCAGAATGGCGCCACCAATGTTCATGGTCGCGTAGACCACGATGGAGGCGACGGAGTTCGGGAAGATGTGACGTACGACGATACGAGCATCGGATGCACCCATCGCGCGCGCAGCATCAACATAGTCATTTTCCTTGACCGTCAGGATCGCGGATCGGAAGACGCGCGCAATCGAAGGCCAGCCGAGAATACCGATGGCGATAAAGACGTTCTGAAGGCCACGGCCGATAACGGCGATCATGGCGACAACGAACAGCACGTACGGGAACGCCAGGAAGATGTCCGCACAGCGCATGATGATCGTATCCCAGATGCCGCCGTAGAAACCGGCCAGAGCACCCATGACCAGACCAATTAGCGTGGAGATCGCGGTGGCCATAATTCCGACGGACAGCGAAACGCGCGCACCGTAGATAACGCGGACGAGAATGTCGCGACCAAGGGCGTCGGTGCCAAACGGATGCTCTGCACACGGAGCCAACAGCGACGTCTCGGCCATAGTGGTCGAGTCGGAAGCCGTCGGGGAACCGAGCCAGGGCTTAGCCCACAGATCTGCAGTCAGGGCAACCACAACGACGATGATGATCCAGCAGACACCGATAACGGCGAGCTTGTTCTTACGAAGACGCTTAAAAGCGTCGCCCCACAGCGTGCGGGACTTGGCGGGAGCAGATGCGGCCTTGGTGGCGGTAGCCTGCTCCTGAGACTGAGAATCAGTTTCCTGCATGAGACGTACCTCCCTTAGGCCTTATCCGACGGACCGCCAAGGCGGATGCGCGGGTCGAGGAATGCATAGCTAATGTCGACGAGCAGGTTGATCACCATGACGACGACAACGATGAGCGTAACGCCGCCCATAACGATGGGCCAGTCACGCATGCTAATGGCGCGATAGACCTCATAGCCGATACCGGGCCAGTTAAAGACCGTCTCGGTCAGGATGGCGCCCGAAAGCATGCCGCCAAAGTCGACACCAATATAGGTAACGACGGGGATGAGTGCATTCTTAAGCGCATGCTTGACGATGATCGCACGATTGGAGAGACCCTTGGCCTTTGCCGTACGGATGTAATCCTGGTTCATGACGTCAAGCAGCTGCGAGCGCATAATGCGCGCAGCATAAGCGGTCGAAACCGAAGCCAGCGTAATGGTCGGAAGCACATAGTGCATCCAATCCTGATACTGAGAGCTGGAACCGCCGGCACCCGAGATCGGCATGGAGATTGCACCGCCCGTGGCGTCCTTGAGGATGACGCCAAAGAACAGCTGCAGCAACATACCGAGCCAGAAGGCCGGGACCGCAACGAGGATCGACGTGGTGAGCGTTACCAAAATATCCCAGAAGGAATAACGCTTTACCGCCGAAATGATACCCGCACCGATACCCATAATTGCCTCGAGCACGATGGCGCACGCGGCAAGTTTGACCGTATACGGATACTTCTGGGCAAAGATTTCCGTAACCGGCAGCTTGCGCTGATACGAATTGCCCAGATCGCCATGAAGCAGGCCGTTCATGTAATACAAGTAACGGTCCACGAGCGACGTTTGAACGGGGTCGCCGTTCTCGTCAAGGATCGCGTTGCCGTCCTCGTCCGTCTGGACCAGGTGATAGCGGACGCGAAGCTGAAGCTCCACCTCGGGGGACAGAGCCTTGTCTCCACCGATCAGCTTGATCGGATCTCCCGGCACGATATTCTGGAGGGCGAACAGAATCAGCGTAACGCCCAAAAACACCGGGATGAACTGAAGCACACGTTTAACGATGTACTTACCCATACCACTCCCCTATCTAGGGATTAACCTAAATGGGATGCCGATCGCCAGACCGGCATCCCAAAATTACCATCAGCCAGTTTACCCCAGGTTAGGGAGAACTGTATGTTTCCCATGAGGTCTACGTAAATACTTGACCCTCACGGAAGCTGCAAACTCTTAGGCGAGCTCAGCGGTACCCAGATCGGCGTGCTTCTGCGGATCGACATAGAGGTGCTTAATGCGATCGGAGCCGGCGATGGTGTGCGTGTAGAACATAATCGGGATGACCGGGCAGTCGGCAGCGACCATTGCATCGGCCTCCTGCATCTTAGCGACGCGCTCCTCGTCGTCAACAATAGTACGAGCCTCGTCGACCTTGGCGTCGAACTCGGGGTTGTTGTAACCGGAGCGGTTGTCGCCACCGAGGGAGTCGGAGTGGAACAGCGGATACAGGAAGTTGTCCATGATCGGGTAGTCGGCAATCCAACCCAGACGACCGAACTGATAGTTAAAGTTCTGATACTGCTCGAGCAGGGCAGACCACTCAGGGGTATCGGAGACAGCGGTAACGCCAACCTTGGCGAGGTCACCGATGATGGACTCCATGATCTCCTTGTGACCGCCGTCCTGGTTGTAGGACAGGGTCACGCTAATGCCACGATCGCCGTTAGCGCCAGCGGGAGCAACCTTGTCGAGGTACTCGTTAGCCTTGTCGACATCGTAGGCGCAGAACTCCCATGCGCCCTCCTTGTAGCCATCGATGCCCGGAGGAACAATGCCGTCGGCAGGGGTACGGGTACCCTTGAAGATGGTCTTGCAGATGGCCTCACGGTTAATGGCCAGGGAGATGCCCCTACGCAGGTCGGCGTTGTTGAACGGCTCGGCCGTGGTGTTGCAGGTCAGATAGTACGTGGAAGGCTCGGCGCCGAGCAGCATGCGCTCGCCGTCACCCATGGTGTAGCCGTCCTTGGACACGCCGCGATCCTTCTTGGCGGCATCGATCTGAGCGACGGGAACGTCGCAGACATCGAGGTTACCGGCCTGGAACTCCTTGTAAGCGGTCTCCATGTCCTTGATGACCTGGAAGTGGATGCCATCGATCTTGGCCTTGTCGCCATAGTAATCGTCGAACTTCTTGACGTTGATCTCCTGGCCATCCTCCCACTTGCCGTCCATCATGAACGGGCCGTTACCGACCGGGGCAAGATAGAAGCTCTTGACATCGGACTCGGCGCACTCGGGAACCGGGGCCAGAGCCGGATGAGAGGCGACGAAGGGGAAGTCAGCGTAAGCGGAAGACAGCTTGACGACGAGGGTCTCATCGTCGGGGCACGTAACACCACTGAGCTCGGTAGCGTTACCGGCAAGCAGGTCGTCATAACCCTCGACCATGGAAAGGTGATAGGAGACCTCGGAAGGGCCGTACTCGGTAGCGATGGCCGACTTGGTGTTGACCAGACGCTCCCAACCGAGCTTGAAGGACTTGGAGGTAACATCGTCACCGTTGTGGAACTTGGCCTTCTTGATCTTGAAGGTAAACTCGGTGGCGTCGTCATTGGACTCAAAGGACTCGCAAGCCAGCGGAACGATCTCGCCCTTCTCGGCGTCGTAAGAGGTCAGAGCGTCAAAGAGCTGGTACTCGACCTGAGTGCCCTGGTCCTCCTGGACGTTGTAGGGGTCGATGCAGACCGGGTTGTTGATGTAGAAGTTCAGCGTCGAACCGGACTCAGAACCGGAAGCGTCGCCACCCTTCTTGCCGCATGCGGCAAGAAAAGCCATGGAGCTCGCAGCAAGGGTACCGCCAACGAAGGCGCGACGACCCATAACGGGCTGGTGGAACATAGAATCAGCCATGCCATCCTCCTTATGAGATAGGACAAAGAAATGTTCAGTCGGACACATGTCGAGACAATCCGATCCGAACCATAAAAACGTCGCCCGTCGCTATGGCTGGTTATGCACAACGGACCAACGTTTCGCAATACAGTAGCGCATTTTATGCACGATTTGGGGCTAATTCCGGTCAACGGTCAAGAATTTCTTTAGTTGGGCGAAGTATGTGGGGATATTTTGACTCTGTTACAAATTTGTAAATCAGAACCACCCTTAAAAAGGGTGGTTTGCTCTTAGGGTATAACCCACGGGC
>CALDWI010000060.1 GCA_937923795.1 uncultured Collinsella sp. | reverse complement strand
CGCCATGCCGAAATGGCGCGAAGCACACGGTTGACAAAACTATAGAGACACGTCCCAAATTAGCTACCCTAGTCATCGTCGGCGGCAAAGTCGCGGAGGTCGAGGCCTTCGCGTTCGGCTCGGGCTAGGAGCTCTTGGGTCGACTCGTCCTCGATATCCATCACGTCGAGCATGGCGGCCGGAAAGCCCACGCCCGCCGCGGACCCCGCGCGGTCGAGCAGGCTCTCGCGCAGCTGATCTACATCAACGTCGATCTTCATGGTGAAACCTCCTACCGGCCAATCGCGATCGAACAAACCGCACATCCCAAATGATGTGCAATAAATACCAGATACGGCCATAATAAAACAATGAACATCAGGGAGGTTGCGGACGATGGATAAGCTCGATGCCATGACGGAACAAGTCAGGGACTTTTGTGATGCACGCGACTGGCGCAAATATCACACGCCAAAAGAGCTTGCCATCGGCATGGCAACTGAGTCCTCCGAGCTCCTTCAGCTCTTTCGTTTTATGAGCGACGAACGCATTGCAGAAATGTTCGAAGAAACCGAGCAACGCCAAGCCATCGAAGACGAAGTCGCCGACACGCTCCTTTTCCTTCTGCGTTTCGCAGATTTAAATGAAATCGACCTACCAGCGGCGCTTTCGTCCAAGCTCAAACGCAATGGCGAGCGCTACCCTGTCGACGCATCATCTGACGAATACAGAAAGGCGGACCACCATGAGTAACGAGTTCGCCCTTCGGCAATACACGCTCCCCCTGCCCCAGCCCTTCGAGACAAGCGAATCGCTGCAGGACTTTGGCACGCCAAAGCCAGGGTCGCACCACGACGAAAGCTGGCCTGTTCTCTACATCCTGACCAACAGCAAAAACAAAACGGCGTACATCGGTCAAACGACCAATTATCGACGCCGCATGAAGCAACACGCCGCAAACGTGGACAAAGACTTCGACCGTACCCTTCTGATTGACAATCCCACCTTCAACCAATCCGCAACGTTCGAGTTCGAGAATCGACTTATTGAACTGTTCTGCGCCGATGAAAAATACCAGGTCACCAATGCCAACAATGGCTATGCCCAGTTCGATTATTTTGAGCGACCTCAGTATCGCCAGAAGTTCAGAGACCTCTGGACGAAGCTTCGCGAAGAGAACTATGCGATCCACCCCATCGAAGAGCTCGAGAACACTGACCTGTTCAAATTCTCGCCCTTCAAGACGCTCACGCCCGATCAATACGAAACGATTGAGGCGATTTACGGGCGGCTCGAGCAAGAGCATGAAGACATTAAACACGGCGGTCCTAAGAAAGAGCGCGTAACCGTCGTGAACGGCGCGCCGGGAACAGGCAAAACAATCCTCGCCATCAGTCTCATGTTCAAAATCAAAAATGAGCCCAACCTTTCCGGCCTGCGAGTCGGTTTTGTCACCCCCATGGATTCCCTGAAGAAGACCCTCAGGAAACTCACGCACTTCCTACCAGGGTTAAAGCCTGGCGATATCTTGAGCCACAGTGACGTAACCAAAAATGATCGTTATGACATCCTACTTGTCGACGAAGCACATCGACTGGGTAATTATCTAAGCATGGGTTCCGGCATTAAGGCCTTCTATAACACCTGCGACCGCCTCGGCCTTCCACACACGAGCAACCAGGTTGACTGGATATTCAAATGCTGCGACAAGGCATATCTGTTCTATGACCCCAAACAGCAAGTCCGCGCATCGGGACTCAACCGAGATGGCCTTGAGCAGCGACTCAACCAACTCGAAGAAGCTGGCATCGAGACCGAAGAATTCAACTTGAGTACCCAAATGCGTGTGCGTGGCGGCGATGAGTACCTCGATTTTGTCTACGACCTGCTTGATAACAAAGCGTACATGCATGCCGGCATTAAGTTTGATGAGCTCTTTGCCTCTCAGCCTTACGACTCGCAAGTCGGCGATCCTGACAGTGATATCCCCAGGTACCAGTTTGGCATAGTCGACCGGTTTGAAGATTTCTGCTCCCTACAGCAGGCCAAAGAAAAAGAAATTGAGCTGTCTCGTATGACAGCCGGTTTTGCTTGGAAATGGGAAAGCAAGAGCAATAAAGATGCGTTCGATATCGTCATCGAGGGCATTCCCAAACGCTGGAACTCAACCCAGAAGGATTGGGTTAACTCCGCCAACGCTGTCGACGAGGTCGGATGCATCCACACCGTACAGGGTTATGATCTCAATTACGGATTCGTAATTCTAGGTCCTGACATTTACTACGATTCGGACAAAGATTTGGTCTGTGTTAACAGGGCAAACTTCAAAGATGCCGTCGCAAAGAAAAAAGCAAGCGACGACGAGCTGCGAAAGATCATCGTCAACGCCTACTACGTCCTCATGACGCGCGGCATGCTGGGAACGTTCCTCTATGTGTGCGATCCGGCGCTCAAGGAGTACCTGTCACGGTATATCCCGGTGATATAGACCTAGCGACCGCCTTTCCCATGTAACCATCCTGTAAATCATAGCAGCGCACTCGAGTTTTACCGTGATGCGGTCGCGCCCGGCGCTCCACTGTGCTAAAGTATCCCGAACGTTCAAACGACTACGAGGGGGAACTAGAAGATGGCACGTGTGCACAACTTCTCAGCTGGCCCGGCCGCACTGCCTACAAGCGTGCTCGCCGAGATCGCCGACGAGATGATGGACTACCGCGGTTGCGGCATGTCCGTGCTCGAGATGAGCCATCGATCTAGCATGTACCAACAGATCATCGACGACGCCGAGGCAACCCTGCGTCGCCTGCTGAGCATCCCCGACAACTACCGCGTCCTGTTTTTGCAGGGCGGCGCCACACTGCAGTTTACGGGCATCCCCATGAACCTCATGCGCCGCGGCCGCGCCGGCTACATCGTGACCGGCAACTTTGCCAACAAGGCATACAAAGAAGCCGCCAAGTACGGTGAGGCCGTGCTGCTCGCGAGCTCCGAGGACACCAATTACGACCGCATCCCCGACATGGCCGACATCAACGCGCGCATTGCCGCCGAGGCCGCGGGCGACGGGCTCGACTACGTCTACATCTGCCAGAACAACACCATCTTTGGCACCATGTACCGCGAGCTGCCCGCTTGCGGCGATGTGCCGCTGGTCGCCGATGTCTCGAGCTGCTTTCTGTCGCAGCCGCTCAATGTTGAGCGCTACGGGCTCATTTACGCCGGCGCGCAGAAAAACGCCGGTGCCGCGGGCGTGACCGTGGTCATCGTGCGCGACGACCTCATCGCAGATGGCCCCGCTTTTGCGCAGACGCCGCAGTACATGGACCTTAAGACCCAGGCCGCCAAGGGCTCTATGCTCAACACGCCCAACACCTTTGGCATCTACGTGTGCGGCAAGGTGTTCCGCTGGGTCGAGGAGACCGGCGGACTTGCCGCCATGGCCGAGCGCAACTGGGCCAAGGCCAACCTGCTCTACGACCTGCTCGAGCACAGCGTGCTGTTCCATGGCACCACGCAGGTCGACAGCCGCTCCATCGCCAACGTCACCTTCCGCACCGGCGACGCCGAGCTCGACGCGGCCTTTGTCGCTGGCGCGGCCGAGCACCAGATTCAAAATGTCAAGGGCCATCGCCTGGTGGGCGGCATGCGCGCCAGCGTCTACAACGCCGTAACTATGGAAGACGTGCAGGCACTGGCCTCGTACATGAAAGACTTCGAAGCGCAGCATAGTTTGAGTCCGCGATCTAACTAGCCCGCAACCCGCGGGCCGACCAGCCACCTCAGACCACCTTGTTTAGATCAAAACCTGCTAAGGAGTTTTTCCATGCGTAAGATTAAGACCATCGACGACATCACCAAGGACGGCAAAGTCGAGTTTGGCGAAGGCTACGAGTTTGTAAGCACCGCCGAGGAGGCCGACGCGATCCTGATGCGCTCGACCGACCTGCACGGCTACGAGCTGCCCGAGGGCATCCGCGCCATCGCCCGCTGCGGCGCCGGCGTCAACAACATCCCCGTCGAGGAGTACGCCAAGAAGGGCGTCGTCGTCTTTAACTCCCCCGGCGCCAACAGCAACGCCGTCAAGGAGCTCGTCCTGGGCATGCTGGTGCTCTCGAGCCGCGGCGTAGTACAGTCGATGAACTGGGTGCGCGACAACGCCGACGACCCCGAGATTCAGGTCGATGCCGAAAAGGCCAAGAAGGCCTTTGTGGGCCGAGAGCTTAAAGGCAAGCGCATCGGCGTCATCGGTCTGGGCAACGTAGGCTCCAAGGTCGCCAACGCCTGCGTCGACCTGGGCATGGATGTCTACGGCTACGACCCGTTCATTTCCGTTGAGCACGCGTGGGTGCTGAGCCGCGAGGTGCAGCGCGTGGGCACGCTCGAGGATCTCTGCCGCGGCTGCGACTACCTCACCGTGCACGTGCCCAGCAAGGCCGACACCATCGGCATGATCAGCACCGAGCAGATCAACCTGCTGGCCCCGGACGCCGTGCTGATCAACTACGCACGCGAGACCATCATTGACGAGGACGCCGTCGACGCCGCCCTGCGCGAGGGCAAGCTGAGCTGGTTTAGCTGCGACTTTGCCACGCCCAAGACCGTCAAGATGCCCAACACGTTTATCACCACGCACTCGGGCGCCGGCACCGGCGAGGCCGAGGCCAACTGCGCCGATATGGCCATCAGCGAGCTCAAGGATTACCTGGAGAACGGTAACATCGCCCACAGCGTCAACTACCCCGCTTGCAGCATGGGCAAGGCGCGCGCTGCAAGCCGCATTGCCTGCCTGCATGCCAACGTGCCCAACATGATCGGCCAGATCACGGCCATCCTGGCCAAGGACAACGCCAACGTGCAGCGTATGACCAACGAGTCTGCCGGCGAGAACGCCTACACCATGTTCGACACCGACGAGCACCTGGACAGCAGCACCATCGAGGCGCTCAAGCAGATTCCGTCGATGTATCGCGTGCGCGTGATCAAATAGCGCCGGCTGATCTGACGGGCAGTTCCCCATGTGGCCTGCCCGTCGCTGACATTGAATGCCCGCGGGGGCGCCTTTCGCACGAGAGGCGTCCCCGTTTTTGTGAGCCCTCCATTAAATGCACCGAGCCGCTTCTTGGCATACAATCTGTATGTTGACCTAACTATCTGTGAGGTGCCTATGGTTGATACAGATTTTGCTTGGCGGCTTACGCAAGGACTCATGCGGATCGACAGTTCCGACCCAGGTGCGTATGAGGACGAAATTGAGCGCTATATCAAAGCGTTGGTTGAGGAACGGTTGGCGCAGCTGAGCCATCCGGTGCTCCATGCCGTGCAAATTGCAGAGCTCGAAGTACTCCCCGGGCGCCGCAACCTCATGGTCACCGTGCCGGGCCAAAGCGACGAGCCGCGACTCGTCTATATCTGCCATATGGATACCGTAACCTTGGGCGATGGCTGGGACGCGGACACGCCGCCGCTCGGGGCGGTTGTGCGCAACAACAAACTCTATGGCCGCGGCGCCTGCGACATGAAGGGCGGACTGGCTTGCGCCATTGCCGCACTGGTCCATACGCTCGAGCGCGTGGTGGCGGATGGCGCGCTGCCCCGCCACGGCTTTTCGCTCATCTGCTCGGTCGACGAGGAAGATTTTATGCGCGGCTCAGAAGCCGCGATCGATGCTGACTGGGTCGGCTCGCGTGAATGGGTGCTGGACACCGAGCCCACCGACGGACAGATCCAGGTGGCGCACAAGGGGCGTACGTGGTTCGAGATTGAAATGGCTGGCGTGACGGCGCATGCGAGCCAGCCCTGGAAGGGCGCGGATGCCGTCGCCGCCATGGCCGAGGCCGTATGCTCGCTTCGCCGCGCGTTTGCGGCGCTGCCCGCGCACAGTGAGTTGGGACCCTCGACCATTACGTTTGGGCAGATCGAGGGCGGCTATCGTCCCTATGTGGTGCCAGACCATGCCAAGGTCTGGGCCGACATGCGCCTGACCCCGCCGACCGACACCGCGGCCGTGGTCCGGATGGTGGAGCAGGCCATTGCCGCAGCGGAGGCCGCAGTTCCCGGTTGCCGCGGCACCTATACCGTGACGGGCGACCGCCCCGCCATCGAGCGTGACCCGAACTCTCCCCTTCTAGCAGCGCTCAAGCGTGCCGCCGATGACGTGACGGACGCGGACACGACCGTCGGCTTCTTTACCGGCTACACCGACACCGCCGTCATCGCCGTCATCGCCGGCAAGACAGGCAACCGCAATTGCATGAGCTACGGTCCCGGGTCGCTCGCGCTCGCGCACAAGCCCAACGAATATGTGCCCCACGCCGATATCGTTCGTTGTCAGCAGGTGCTAATCGCGCTCGCCGATAACGTGCTCTGGGACGCGAGCGGCCAAGTTGGGGCATAATAAGCCGCGAACAAACCGACTCGTGCGTTAGGACCGCCCATGAAAGCACTTCCGTTTCCCTGCATCCGCCCAGCTCAGGACCGCGTGCTCGAGGCGCTGCCTGCAATGGGCAGCATCCTGAGCGGCAACGATGCTCTGCGCGGATCCATTGCCGATGGTCTGATGCTCAAGGACCCGGGTGCGGCGTATTACGTGTACGAATGTTCGGGGGAGCCGGGGCGCGTGACGGGTGTTGTGGCGATTTGCCCGACGAGTGTACTTGCAGGCGACAAGGGCGATGCCAGCGCTGACGTGGCCGCCGCCGCGCGCGCGATCGCCGAGCTCAAGGTGCAGCCGCGCCCCGTGTCGCTCGCCTACGAGGCCTCGCCCGTCATGGATATCATCCTGGGCGCCGCCAAAGAGGGCGCGTCGCTCTACGCCGTCACCGACCCCGCGGGCATTACGCACCGCGCGTGGGAGGTCAAGCGCGAGGACGCCGTCGGAGCCATCCGCGCTATGCTCGACCAAGCACCGGAGCCGGCACTGGCCGACGACCCCGCCTACGCCGCCGCTCTGACCGGGGCGTCGCAGCTGCTGGCCGATGAGGCCCGTGCCGCCGGAACGTACACCGGCAAGGAGCCGTTCAACTTTACCGTTGCCGCGCTCTTCCCCGCCGCGCAGGTCAGCGGCGCCGTGCCGCAGGTCCCGATGGGCCTGCTCACGCACCAGGTCGCGCGGTTCTAGCAAAACCAGACCGCCCAGCGCAAAAATCGGCAGCTCAACAAACAGGGGGCGGAGATGTAGCAGGTACATGCATCTCCGCCCCTTTTGCGTCGAGAAGTTATGCCGGCGACTCGTGCCGCCACGCTCGCGTTATCCGCGCTGCGGACCCGCAGTAGCCACGAGCGGTTCAAGCCCCAGCTCGCGCGCGTAGTCTTCCTGCGTAAAGACTTCGACCAGTTCAAACGTATCGGCCGCATCGTCAAACGCAAAATGCAGCACTGAGCAGTTGCCCGGCACGCGTTCGCGCTCGTCGGCCGCCGCGCCCCGCACGTGGTCCAAAAACTCCTTGATAGCCGAGCCGTGGCTCACCGCGAGCACGCACTCGTGGTCCGGACGTCGCATAAGATCGGTTATCGTCGCCACCATGCGCTCACGCACCTGCATCTGGCCCTCGCCGCCAAACTGACGATAGAAATCTCGCCACGGGCGCTCGGGCATAAGCATCACGCGCTCGGCCTCAAAGTCGCCAAAGAACCACTCGCGCAGACCGTCCAGGCGCTCGTACGCCAAGCCCGGCCACAAGTTGGCGATAGTCTGCTCGGTGCGATGAAGCGTGGAGGTGTAGGCATGATCGGGCTCAATGCCGCGCGCACGTAAAAACATGCCGGCGCGCGCCGCCTGGTCGCAACCCAACTGCGTAAGCGGCGAATCACTCCACCCCTGAATGATACGCTTAAGGTTGAATATCGTCTGTCCATGACGGACCAGATACAGATCTTTATTCATAGGGGTCCTTTCGTTCGTTACCAACCCAAGAGCGAAAACGCCCCGTCGCAATAGCCAAAATGAAGCACGGCACCGTTGTCGGGTAGCTCTCCCTCGCCAGTCACATACTCAAGAAACTCCTGGCAGGCTGAGCCGTGGGAAACCGCCAGCACGCAGTCGTGCTGCGGCCTGGCCATGATGCGGGACAGCGCCCCGACCATACGTGCGCGAAGCTCACTTTCCGACTCGCCACCAAAGGCAACCGGATAATCACCCCAGGGCTGCGGCGGCATCTCGCGATTTGATGTGCCCTCCAGCGAGCCAAAATGCCACTCACGCAGGTCATCGACCAGCTCAATGGAACGGCCCTCGCCAACGATAAGCTCGGCCGTATGCCGCGCCCGGCCCAACGGCGAGGAATACACATGGTCAAAGGCCACGCCGCGGTCCTCGAACGCCGCGCGCGTCGCCAGCGCCTGCTGACGCCCGCGCGCCGTAAGCGGCGAATCGTGCCAGCCCTGCAAAATGCTCTGCACATTGAGCTCAGTCTGCCCATGCCGCACCAAATACAGATCGGCCACATGTCCTCCTCTCGTACCACCACAAAGGGGACAGGCACCTTTGTGGTGGTTCACCGCCGGATCACACCGCGGCGACGCTCAGCTACACCAGCACGTCGGCAAGCGGACGCTTGGGCACGTGGTGCACCTGCGCCTCGTCACGCCAGTAATTAATTGAGCCGTCGGGGTTGGAATCGATCGCATCGACCACCTGAGTCTCGGCCGGAACGCCAAACGCCATGATCAGCTTGAGCTCATATTTGTCGTTATCGAGCCCCATGGCATCGATCGCGCGGGGCGTAAAGGCCTTGAACATGCAGGCTGCCACCTCGGGCGTGGCGCTGCGGGCGGCGAGCATCATCGTCTGCGCGGCAATGCCCGTGTCGACCTCGGTAATGGGAGCGGCGGGCTTACCCGGAACGGCGCGCTCGGCCAGAATCGCGATGTAGCCGGTCGGGCGCTCACCCTCGGCAGGACCCGGCCAATCCTTAAACGCGCCGGCCCATGCAAGCTCATCAAATACACGCGCGCAGTCCTCTGCACCGCTCACCACATGAAAACGCAGACGCTGAGCATTGGCACCACAGGGAGTCAGGTGCGCCAGCTCCGCCAGCTCAAGCAAAAGCTCACGCGGCACGCGCATGGACTCGTCAAAGCGACGGCACGTGCGGGCGCGGCGAACCAACGCATCAAACGCGTTCAAGCCGAGCTTTTCGCAACCCTGCTTTGCCATCGACTCAGCGCTTACCGGCGCCGCGGGAACTGCTTCGTTCATAGGAACCCCCAATAAAAGGCAATTGTTCTTAGGAAAATCTAACCTAAAACGTAGGCAATGACACTCAGCGTCGCAATGTTCCACAACTGCAGAATACCCCCCATCCAAACGGGAACAAAAGTAACAATTCGGGAATGTGGGGCGGCAATTCGTCCTTCCCGCCCCATGCATCGGCGCCCTTGGGCGATACTTGTTGCAGCACTTTTGGCGTACGCCGCACGGAGAGCAATGAACGCGACGTGCGCCACATGGAAAGGAGACATTATGGGCATCTTTAAGAACGATGACCAAAAATCGAGCCAGTTTGGATTTGACGAGAAAAGCATGGCGGGCAAAGCCGTCAAGGCCGTGCGCTGGATCTACGCCATCACGGGCGTCGTGGCGCTCATTGCTGGTATCGCGCTGCTTTTTGCACCCGCCAAGTCCCTCGTCTTTTTGACGACCGTCCTGGGTTTTTACTTTGTAATCACCGCTGCCATCAGGCTGTTCACTGCCATTTTTGAGCCGCTGCTGCCCACCGGCTGGCGCGTGACGAGCATCATCTCCAACCTACTCATTATCCTGGGCGGCGTCATAATCCTGCGCAACCAGGCCTTCTCGACCGCGACGCTCACCACGATGGTGGTTATCGTGGCCGGCTTTGGCTGGATTGTCGAAGGCGTCATGTCCATTCTGGAGTCCGAGCTTTCGTCCAACCGCGCCCTCGCCATCCTGAGCGGCGCACTCTCCATCATCGCCGGCATGTTCGTGTTTATCTATCCGCTGTGGTCGGCCAAGATGCTCGTCATCTTTAGCGGCGCCGCGCTGCTGGTGTTTGGCGTAACGCTGATTGTTCGCGCTATTCAATTTGGCAAACTGGTGCACTAGATGCCGCGAACGCTCTTTATTGATGCCGACGCCTGCCCGGTCACGCGTGAGTCGATTGACTGCGCGCGGCGGGCGGGCGTCGCCGTTGTTATCGCCGGCAACAGCACGCAAAACCTGGAACGGCACATTCGCCGCGACGACCCGCGCGATGCCGAGCACGCGCGACGCGGCTTTTGGGCCACGACGCTCGATGTGAGCGTGGGCGCCGACAGCGCCGACTTTGCCATTGTCGAACGCCTGCAGGCGGGCGACGTGGTCGTGACGCAGGACATTGGCCTGGCGAGCATGGTGCTCGGCCGCGATGCCGCCGCCATCGGTGTGCGCGGGCGCGTCTACGACAAAGCGACCATCGACATGCAGCTGTTTATTCGTCACGAGGAAAAGAAGGTGCGTCGCGCTGGCGGTCGCACCCGCGGGCCGGCAGCCTTCACCAGCGAAGACCGGGCCCGCTTTAAGCGCAACCTCACCGAGCTGCTGCGCTAACCAAGGTAGATTTTTGGGACATGCCTAAAAATCTACCTTTTTGTTTTGAACGGTGTGAGCGCTCGGAATCCATGGCTCAACAAAAAAATGGGCTTCAAAATGCCATGCGTCGCCGCATTGCGTAGGCGCCGAGCATGACTATTTGAAGCCCATTTTTTAGGCCTACTTAGAGGCCGAAGGCGGATAGGATAAGGCCCCAGCCGGCGCCGATGACGTACATCATGACCAGGAACACGGCGTTTTCGCGGGCGCTGCGGTTAGTGCGGAACAGCACCAGGTAGCCCACACCGGCAGAGATGAGCGTGCCGGCGAGCATCGGGGCCAGCTGCAGCGCGCCCTCCAGGTACAGTTGCGTGATGACGACGCTGGCCGAGCAGTTAGGGATCAGGCCGACAAGCGCCGAACCCAGGACGGCGAGCGTCTCGTTGCCACGCAGAAACTGCTCGATCGCGGACTCGCCGAAGGTCTCGAGCACGGCGACCAGGACCAGCGTCACCAGAAAAATGAATACCGAGACCTGCACGGTGTGCGAGATCGCGCTGCGGATGATCGACAGGACAGGCGTCCCTTCGTGGGAGTGGGAGTGACCGTGGCCATCATGGTGTTCATGCTCGCCCTCATGACCGTGATCGTGGCCATGTCCGTGTTCATACTCGTCCTCGTCTTCATCGCAACCGCAATGATCGCGCTCGCACAACTCGTGGATGTGGTCGGCGCTCACGCCCGCCTCGGCCACCTCGTCGATGATGTCACCGCCGCTGTGGTCGTCATGCGCGCAGTTAACGTGCGCCGGATTGACAGTAGTCCCCAACACGGTACGACGAATCGCCGCATGCGCGCGAGCGTTACGACGCAGGCCGCGAATGGCGGCGTCCACGATAAAGCCCGTGATCAGCGCGATCAGTGCCTTCGAAGCCAAAAGCATCGCCATGGTCTGCACGGGCACCTGCTCGGCGAGCAACAGCGGCAGCATCTCATCGGAGGTCGAAAGGAACACCGCCACCAACGTGCCCAAGGTCACGACACGACCGGCGTACAGCGTTGCCGCCATTGCCGAAAAGCCGCACTGCGGCACCATGCCCAGCAACGAGCCAACCACGGGACCCGCGGCGCCGGCGCGCTTGATGGCCCCGTTAACGCGGTCGCCCGCGACGTGCTCCAAGGTCTCGAGGGCCAGATACGTCACCAACAAAAACGGCACCAGCGACAGCGTGTCCTTGCCGGCGTCGAGCAGAATATCAATCAGCAAATCCATGACGGATGGAACCTTTCGTGTCTTTCGGCAGCATTGTAAAAGTCCTAGCGGTCAACTAGGGTATTGTAGTTGTCCTAGGCGCGATGCCAATAGTTGCCCATGGTAAACTATCATCTCGCCACATCTTAATGACCCTGAGCCGCACGACGCGGCCCATCCAAGGAGCAGTTATATGAACGTTTCACAAGCACTCGAATACGAGCGCCAGCCGTTTATTCCCATGTTTATCTATGGCGATCACGGCGCCATGGAGTCCGAGCGCCAGAAGGGCGAGGAGGCCCTCAAGGTGCTCGAAACCGAGTACTTTACCGCCGAGGGCGACCCCAGCTTCGACTTTGCCACCGTGCGCGACCTGGCTGACCGCAACCGCGACCTGTGCGACCAGATTGGCGAGGCGCGCCTGCGCAACGTGACGCCCGCGACGCTTTCGCGCGGCCTGTCCGATGCCGACACCTGCGCCGCCATCGGTAAGATGCAAAAGCGCACCGCCGCGTCGGTCATGCGCGAGATCCGCGGCGACCGCGACGCGCTCGGCGTGGCCTACGCCCGCAAGCCCATCCAGGGCACCGTGCTCGGTATCGACATCGAGACCACCGGCCGTGCACCCGAGCGCGGTTATATCATCAATGTGGGTTGGGAAATCATGGAGCTCACCAGCGACGCCGTCCCGCACGACGCCGAGGCGCACTACTGTGGCCTGCCCGACATCTACCGCGGCGAGGATGTACCGTTGTCGAATATCCACCACATCACCTGGGACGACATCGACGGCAAAACACCCTTCCGCGAGAACAAAGAGCTGCAAAAGCAGCTGCTCAAGCTCATGAAGAAGTACCCGTACATGGCGCACAACGCCGCCTTTGAGGACAGCTGGTTCAAGATCCACCTGGACGGCTACGCCGAGGCACGCCGTGCCGGCAAGATCATCGTCATCGACTCGCGCCAGATCTGCCGCAGCCTGGATGCCGACGTCCGCTCGCTCCCCCGCGAATCCGCCCCTGCCGCGCTCGAGAACTGGGCGCGCCGCCGTGGAACCCTCGCCGCCGACGCCAACGAGCAGCATCTGGGCCTGGACGACACCGACCTCATGCTCCGCACGGTTCAGGCCGAGTTCAACCTCAAGAACCTGTTTGCCAAGTAGAAACGTCTACGACAAACTCCGGCGTAGATCACGAGCGGCCTCGCAGCGGGAAACCCCGCAGCGGGGCCGCCCTACGTTCCACAGATAGATCTGCCATCACAAATTCTGAACCCTCATTTTGAACGATTTCGGCCAATTCCCGACACGTAATTCGTTGTCGGATGGTGATGCATCACTATCAAATGTGCGGCAATTGAGTATTTATATGCTATAGCTAAGCTGCGAAAACTTTTATTTAGGGCATACCAACTCATAATTGCGTCAAGCTTTTGGACAGCATTTGGTTAGACCTCTAAAACGGCTTTTCCACTCAGCGCCGTCAACACGGCATTAGCTGACACGATATATATCATGAGTATCGTATTGTCACATACCACTGCAAAAGCGGTCTACCAGGTCGCGCATTCGGTGTCTGCGAAAGGCATCGAGTCCTGTAGCCCTGCCGCGATTTACGGATCATGTCCCACCGGAACGCTCCTTGACGCAGCCGCAGAATGGCTCACCAAACATGATGTTTCCCTCGACGCAAATGATTCCCTCGAGGTGATGGTGTTTGATCGCAGGAATGCGCGCTATGCAATGAACTGTCAATGCCACGTTTCGTCAAAACGATTCTCGAACTCACGCTTTATAGAGCTCAAAGATGGCATCTTCATTGTTAGCGTTGAGCTTTGCGCACTTCAGGCCGCCACCTATCTCCCTTTTCGCGAACTGGTGGAGTACTACTTTGAATTGTGCAGCGCTTACTCCCTTGGAACCGACTCTTCCACCTCCTATACCGAGCGTTTCGCGCTCACCTCGACCGAGAGGTTAAAGCAGTTCTTTAATTCCATTACCAGATGCGACGGTTTGGCCCTTGCCCGAAAGGCGATCCAATGTGTACGCGACGGATGCCGGTCTCCCATGGAAACGGCATTTGTCATGATGCTAACGCTGCCCAAAAGCGAAGGAGGGCTTGGTATTAAGGGAATTGAGACCGATTACGAGGTGCAGGTCACCGCCGCCGCAAAGAATCTCACGAGACGCAAAAAGTTCTTTATGGATGCGTATCTAAAGAAATCTCGCACAGACATTGAATACAACGGTTTCTATCATGACGCGGAAGAAGACCGCGCCATCGATGAGGAACGCAAGAATGCGCTTGCGTCCATGGGATACGGAATCATCACCGTCAGCCGTTATTCCTTTATGCATGCCAGCTCTTTCGTTAGGGTCATGGAAGCAATCCAGCGGAAAGAGGGCGTACGCCCCTCGCGTCTACCAAAAGACTTTCAAATCATGCAAGAGGACCTGAGACAGTTTGTGCTCAGAAGGTTTATAGAAGAGAAAAGGCGAATTCAGAAGCAGCTTCGCCAGGATTCCGAAGAGCGCCAACGAATCGACCTCGAAAAAGCAACACTCGAAGGCATCACGCTGGATGACCCGACAATTAATGAAGTTACAGCAATCGATGACATGCAGACAGTCGAATCCGACAGCCCATCATTTGACCAAACAAGCAGCCTCGCGCCCGAGGGCAGGATCTTCGGGGCCGGAAGCTAGACCGGCTAACAAGGTGGGTACCCTAGCGATGTGCAAAATTGCGAGTATTCAGCAGGGTCGGCCCTCCAGCACCCACAAGTTAATCCAAATGAGAAACAAAGACGCTATCGAACGGGACGTTAGGCAACACTTGAGGAAGATCTTATCTGTTTACCGCCCTTGGATAACTCTTGAGCGGCTTTATTTGGCCCGAAATAGATAAACAGACCCCCTATAGTTGCAGAATACTCCAATTTTTGCACGGCACGGGGGCACCCACCTCGGCATCGACTATCAAAACCGCTCAATCCGGAATCTCGTCCACTATTCCCCATCATTTTGTGCGATGAATTACTTAAACGTTATTGACATATGAACATACGCTCATATAATCGGAAGTAAGTTATTTGAGCGTATGTTCATATGAAAGGATATTGCAATGAGCATCCGCGTTGATGAAACGAAACCCGACACCGAGGCCACCGAGCCAGTGATCCCCACCACCTGCTCGCCCGAGGACCTTCCCGACGAGGAGCTTCTCTACGACCTCGCCGACCTGTTCAAGGTCTTCAGCGACACCACGCGTATCAAGATCCTTTACGCCCTCATGGGTCGCGAGCTCTGCGTGGCAGACATCGCCGAAGCGACCGAAACCTCGCAGTCCGCGGTGTCGCACCAGCTGCGCACACTCAAGCAGTCGCACCTGGTTAAATTCCGGCGCGACGGGCGCAATATCCTCTACTCGCTCGCCGACGACCACGTCTACACCATGCTCAACCAGGGCATGAGCCATATCTGCGAATAGCAACCAACCACGGTACCAGCGCGGCCTGCACCCAAGCCGCGAAAACGGGAAAGGAACCCACCATGAAAAAGCAGTACAAGCTCGATGAGATCGATTGCGCCAACTGTGCGCGCGAGCTTCAGGACGAGCTGGCCAAGCTCGAGGGCGTCAAATCCGTGTCCGTCAACTTTATGACCCAGAAGCTGACGCTCGAGGCCGATGATGCTGAGTTCGACGAGGTGCTCAACCGCGTTGTTGAGTTTACGGCCGACGCCGAGCCGGACTGCGAGATCATTCTCTAGCCAAGGTTTACGCCAACCCGCAAGACCGCGCTTGCCGCGGCCTTTGCTCGCGAAATTATATGAGCGAGTGTTCATACATTCAAATGGGAGGATACGAGTCATGGCCACCGCCGACCCCAAAAAGAAAAAGAAGAAGCGCAAGAAAAAAGAATCACTCGAGCATAAGCGCAACCGCATCCTGGTAGCACTGGGCATTTTTGCGGTGGTGTATGCCCTCGACGAACTCGGTGCCCTTACCGCCGCATTCGGTACCCCGGGTGACATCTACGCCAGCTTCGTGCTGTTCCTGGTGCCGTTCCTAATTGCCGGCTACGACGTGCTCCAGAAGGCGTTCAACAACATCCGCCGCGGCAAGGCCTTCGACGAGAGCTTCCTCATGGCCGTCGCGACCATCGGCGCGTTTGCCATGGTGCTCTTCCCCGATACCGACCCGCACATGGCCGAAGGCGCCGCCGTCATGCTGTTCTACCAGGTTGGCGAGCTGTTTCAGGCGTACGCCGTGGGCAAGAGCCGCAAGTCGATCAGTGCCATGATGGACATCGCGCCCGACTACGCTAACGTCGAGCAGCCCGACGGCACACTCGAGCAGGTCTTCCCCGATGACATCGCGGTCGGCACCGTGATCGTGGTCAAGCCCGGCGAGCGCGTGCCTATCGACGGCGTCATCGTCGAGGGCGAAACCCAGCTCGACACCGCCGCCCTTACCGGTGAGTCGGTCCCCCGCCCGGCCAAAACCGGAGACGATATCATCAGCGGCTGCATCAACATGACGGGGCTCATCCACGTGCGCACCACCAAGCCCTTTGGCGAGTCCACCGTCGCACGCGTCCTGGAGCTCGTGGAAAATGCCAGCGAAAAGAAGGCGCGCACTGAGAACTTTATCACGCGCTTCGCCCGCGTCTACACGCCCGCCGTCACCGGCGCTGCCGCGGTGCTCGCGCTTGGCGGCGGCTTGGTCACCGGCGCCTGGTCCGACTGGATCCTGCGCGGCCTGACCTTCCTGGTCGTCAGCTGCCCGTGCGCGCTCGTGATCAGCGTGCCGCTCAGCTTCTTTGGCGGCATCGGCGGCGCATCCAAACTAGGCGTTCTCATCAAGGGTTCTAACTACCTCGAAACGCTCGCCGACGTGGACACCGTCGTCTTCGACAAGACCGGCACGCTCACCAACGGCACGTTTTCGGTCGTGGCGGTGCACCCCGAGTCTGGCTATACCGAGCAGTCGTTGCTCGAGGTCGCAGCCCTTGCGGAGTCGTTCTCCGATCACCCCATCGCGCAGTCCGTGCGCGCCGCCTACCATGGCGAGGTCGACCCCAAGCGCGTAAGCGACTCCACCAACGACGCGGGCCATGGCGTGACGGCAACCATCGACGGCAAGCACGTCGTCGTTGGCAATGCCAAGATGCTTGCTGCGGCCGGTATCGACGCTCCCAATTGCGAGGTTGTCGGCACAATCCTCCACGTGCTCGTTGACGGCGTGTACGCCGGCCACATCGCGATTGCAGACACCGTTAAGGCCGATGCCGAGCAGACGATCCGCGACCTGCACGCCGCCGGCGTCAAGCGCACCGTCATGCTCACGGGCGACCGCGAGGAAGTGGCTGCTGCGGTGGCCAAGCAGCTGGGGCTCGACGAGTTCCACGCGCAGCTGCTGCCGGGCGACAAGGTCGAGCGCGTCGAGGCATTGCTGGCAGCCGAATCGGGCAAGGGCAAGCTCGCCTTTGTCGGCGACGGCATCAACGATGCGCCCGTGCTCACCCGCGCGGACGTTGGCATTGCCATGGGCGCTATGGGTTCCGACGCCGCGATTGAGGCCGCCGACGTTGTGCTCATGGACGACAAGCCGTCCAACATTTCCCGCGCGATCCGCGTGGCACGAAAGACCATGGCGATTGTCTGGCAGAACATCATCTTTGCGCTGGGTATTAAGTTGCTGATTCTGGTGCTTGCGGCACTGGGCATCGCCAACATGTGGCTTGCCGTGTTCGGCGACGTAGGCGTGGCGATCATCGCCATCCTGAACGCCATGCGCGCGATGGGTGTCAAGAACCTGTAGCGTTCGTGGGCTGTCCGGCCGGGACCGGGCTTGGTTTTGAAAACGTCCTCGCGCATGAGGCCCGTCTTTCCTGCTCCTGCGGAGCAACGGAAAGACGGGTCTCGCGTGCGGAATGTTTTCAAAACCAAGCCCGGCCCCGACCTGCGTTGACACAGCTGGCGGTTCTTGGGCATCGCTTGCTGGTGGGGTTCCTTGTCTGAGTTGGACTTAGTTGGTGGGACCACTCGTCTCGGTCGCTGTCCCGCACCGTTCCGGCGCGGGAGGCGCGCCGCTGCGGGAGTGCTAGTCGGTCATTGTTGGCGCCGAAGCACCGTCCCGCCCCAGCATCGATCTTAGCTTCTCAAAGCTCTCCTCGCTCAGGCAGTGCTCCATGTGGCAGCCCTCTTGCGACGCGACCTCAGCCGAAACACCCGCATCCTCCAGCAGCCCCACGAAAAAGCAGTGACGCTCCCACATTTGACGAGCGACCTCCAGACCACGCTCCGTCAGATGAACATCTCGCTTGCCCATTTCGACGTAGCCGTTGTTCTCCAACGTCGCCATAGCTTTTGAAACGCTTGCCTTAGTTACGCCAAGGTACTCTGCAACATCAATCGAGCGCACGATGCCCTGACGTTGCGACAGAACGTAGATCGATTCGAGATAGTCTTCTCCGGATTCACGCAGGGCCATGGGCCGCCTTTCGCGATGATTGCTAGTTAGCCGTTGGATACTTTCCACGGCTTACTTTACCGCAAAAGTTGCCCATGTCTTACTACTTTGCCTAAAAGTTAGCCGTGTTTCACAAAACGAGCGGGACGAAAACAAAATGGGAACACGCCCCGCAAGGAGTGTCCCCAAGTGCCGGATCGCAGCTACACGAGTCCAAAGTGCTTCGCGGCGTTGTAGATGCCGTCATCGTCTACGGCGGTCGTAACGTAGGTCGCTGCGGCCTTCACAGTCTCCTGCGCGTTGCCCATGGCCACACTAGTGTCCACGGCGGCAAACATCGACAGGTCGTTCTCGCCGTCGCCAAAGGCAATCGCCTCGCTCGCGTCGATGCCCAGGCGCTCCAGCGTCGCCGCCACGCCCAGGTCCTTGCCGCCGTTAGCGGGAATAATGTCACAGAACAGGTCGCACCAGCGCGTGGTGAGCGAATGCGACACGGCATCGGTCACGATATGCTCGTCGTCAGGGTCCACAAAGGCGCAGAACTGGTAGACCGGTGCGTCAAAGGCGTGCTCAAACGGCTCCTCGTGGTAGACGATTCCCGCGTTGCTGCCAGCCGTCACCACGCGCTCGGACAGGCGGTTCACAAACGAGTTCTCGCCCTGCATGCACAGCGAGTCGTAGCGCCCCTGCGCCACCTGGTCCACAATCACCGCGACGTCGTCCGAATCGATCGGGCAGCTGCGGTAAACCCCCTCGGCATCAAAGCAGTGCTGGCCCGAAAGCGTAATGTACGCATCCCAGCCCAGGTCGAACAGCCAGTCCGGCATCTGGTAGGTCGGACGGCCCGTGGCGATCACGCACGCGATCCCCTGCTCGTGAAAGCTGTCGAGCACCTGCTGCGCCGACGCCGGAATCCGGTGGGTCTTAAAGCTCAGCAGCGTGCCGTCGATATCGAAAAACGCGGCTTTGATCATTCTCGCCTACTCCTCGCCCTCGAGCTTTTCGCTCGCCTCGAGCCACGCCATCTCCAGCTCGTCCATGGCAGCGTGAGCCTCGTCGATCTTTGCCTGCTGCTCGCCGAGCGCCGTGTAGTTGGTGGGATCGACTTGGGCCATTGCTGCCTCGGCCTCCTCAACGCGGGTGCGCTGCGTCTCCATCTTGCGCTCGAGCGAACTCACCTCGCGGCGGAGCTTCTGGCGCTCGGCGTTGGACAGGCCGTTGGGCTGACCGCTCGACTTGGGCTTTTCGGCCGCAGCTGCCGCGGCACCGGTGTCGAACGTGCCGGTCTTGGCGCTCGGCGCGCCCACGGGCTCGCCCTCGGCGGTAGCGTTGCACAGGCGCAGGTACTGGTCCACGCCACCGGGCATATGCGTCAGGTGGCCGTCGAGCAGCGCCCACTGCTGGTCGGTCACGCGCTCCATCAAAAAGCGGTCGTGCGTCACCAGGATCAGCGTGCCGGGCCAGCCGTCCAGCAGGTCCTCGACAATCGCGAGCATGTCGGTATCCAGGTCGTTGCCCGGCTCGTCCAGGATGAGCACGTTGGGCTCGTCCAGAATCGTCAGCAACAGCGACAGGCGACGGCGCTGACCGCCCGAAAGATCGCCGATGCGGCTCCAGAGCTGCTGCGTCGTAAAGCCCAGACGCTCGCAGAGCTTCTCGGGCGAAGTCTCCTTGCCGTCGATGACGTAGTACTTCTTATAGTTGCCGAGCACCTCGCGGATCGTGTCGCCCATGTAGGGCTTGAGCTCCTCGAGCTGCTGCGACAGCACGCCAAAGCGCACTGTCTGGCCAATCTTCACGCGGCCGCGCGTGGGTTCAATCTTGCCCTGGATCACGTCAAGCAGCGTCGACTTGCCAGCGCCATTCTCACCCAAAAGACCATAGCGGTCGCCCGCACCAATGAGCCAGGTCACATCGGAGAGCACCTGCTTGGGCGCGCCGCCGGCATCCGCATAGCCGGCGTCCACGTCGACCACGTCGATAACCTGCTTGCCTAGGCGGCTCACGGCGAGGCGCTTGAGCTCCAGCTCGTCACGCACGGGCGGCACGTCGGCGATCAGCTCGCGAGCGGCATCAACACGAAACTTGGGCTTGGTGGAACGCGCCTGGGCGCCGCGGCTCAGCCACGCGAGCTCCTTGCGCGCCATGTTGCGACGGCGCTCCTCGGTAACCGCGGCCATGCGGTCGCGCTCCACGCGCTGCAGGATATATGCGGAGTAACCGCCCTCGAAGGGATCGGCCTGGCCGTCGTGGACCTCCCACATACTGGTGCAGACCTCGTCCAAGAACCAACGGTCATGCGTGACCACGAGCATGGCGCCCTGGCCACGCTGCCAGCGGGCCTTTAAGTGACGCGCGAGCCAGTTGATGGTGCGCATGTCCAGGTGGTTGGTGGGCTCGTCGAGCATGAGCACGTCGTAGTCGCCGATCAGCAGGCGCGCGAGGTCCACGCGACGGCGCTGGCCGCCCGAAAGCTCGCCCACCGTGCCCTCCCAGGGCACATCGCTAATAAGGCCGGCCAGAATCTGGCGCGTGCGGGGGCTCGACGCCCACTCGTACTCGGGCGTGTCGCCCACGACGGCATGATGCACGGTGTCGGTATCGACCAGGTTGTCCTTTTGGCCGAGCAGACCGATCGTGGTGCCGCGACGGTGCGTCACGCGCCCGTCATCGGGCTCCAGCGTGCCGGCGAGCACGCTCAGCAGCGTCGACTTGCCGTCGCCGTTTTTGCCGACAATACCAATGCGGTCGCCCTCGCCCACGCCGAGCGTCACGCTATCGAAAATATGCTTGGTGGGAAACTCTAGGCTGACGGAATCGCATCCCAAAAGAATCGCCATATGCCCTGCTCCTTCGTAGAAATTCAACGTTGTCCATGATAGCAGCGAGCCCCACCCCAAACCACCACGAAGGCGCCTGTCCCCTTTGTGGCGGTCGTTTCGGTCGCAGAGCAAAAAGGCGGGCCATCTCCCAAAAGAGATGACCCGCCTCTCCAATCAGTCCCGCGGCAACCGTGGCCGCCGCGGGCCTCAAGCATGTCCCGGACTAGGAGAACATGCCGGTGAGGTAATCATTCAGCCGCTTATCCTTGGGCCGTTGGAAAATCTCGTCAGTCTCGTCGTACTCGACCATATCGCCCATGTAGAAGAACGCCGTGCGGTTGGACACGCGCGACGCCTGCTCCATGTTGTGCGTCACGATGACAATGGCGCGGTCGGCCACGATCGACGACATAAGGTCCTCGATCGCCAACGTCGAGATGGGGTCGAGCGCCGAGCAGGGCTCGTCAAACAGGATCACGTCGGGGTTGAGCGCCAGCGTGCGCGCAATGCACAGACGCTGCTGCTGGCCGCCCGAAAGCGCGTAGGCGCTCTTGTCGAGCTTGTCCTTGACCTCGTCCCAAAGCGCCGCGCCGCGCAGGCTTTCCTCGACCATGCGGTCGAGCTCGTCGCGGTCGGTGATGCCGTGGCGCTTAGGCGCAAACGTGATGTTGTCGCGAATGGACTTGCGGAACGGGTTGGGCTGCTGGAACACCATGCCAATGGAACGGCGCAGCTCGTAGGTGTTTTCGGTCTTGGTGTTTACATTGCGCCCGCGATAGTTGATCTCGCCCTCCACGCGGCAGCCGCGAATCTCGCGATTCATCAGGTTGAGGCTGCGTAAGAAGGTCGACTTACCGCAGCCCGAAGGCCCGATGAGCGCCGTGATCTCGCCCTTGTGGAAGTCGAGCGACGTATTGTGCAGTGCATGGTGGTCGCCATAGTACACGTTGACGTCCTTGGTGGAGAGCACAACCTCGTCGCTCACGGCCTTGCCGCTCACGCGCACGCGCTTCTCGCTCTCCCCCACGCTCGACAGGAAGTCCCGGGTGTCGGACGATGCCGCTTCGGTTGCGGGCGTTACATTCATCTCGCTCATTCGGCCGTCATCTTCCTTGCCAGTTGCTTGCCCACAATGCGGGCGATTACGTTAAACAGCAGCACGCAAATCATCAGCAGTGCAGCGGTGCCCCAGACGATCTGCTGGGCCTCGGGGCTGCCCTCGCCATAGATCTTGTAGATGTGCACGGCGAGCGACTCGCCGGGACGGAACACGTTCCAAGCGCAGGTGGGGCTCGACAGGTTAAAGCTCAAGAAGTTCAGGCGAACCGGCGAGCTCATACCCGAGGTAAAAAGCAGTGCTGCGGCCTCGCCAAACACGCGACCGGCCGAAAGCACGATGCCCGTCACGATGGCAGGCATGGCCTCGGGGATCAGGATGTGCAGCGTGGCCTCCCAGCGAGTGAGGCCCATGGCCAGGCACGCATCGCGCTGGGCCTGCGGCACGTCCTCGAGCGCCTGCTGGATCACGCGCACCAGGATGGGGATGTTGAACATGGTGAGCGCGACGGCGCCGGAGATGATGGAGTACTTCCAGCCCAGCTGCACCGAGAACACCAGAAAACCGAACATGCCGACGACGATGGAAGGCAGCGAGGACAACGTCTCGATGGCGGTGGAGGCGATGTCGCGGATGGGTCCGTCCGGCGCGTACTCAACCAAAAAGACCGCGCCACCCAGGCTGATGGGCACCGAGATGATCAGGGTGATCAGCAGCAGGTAGAACGAGTCGAACAGCTGGTAGAGCACGCCGCCCTGCGTTCCGTTGGCGCGCGACGGCTCCGTGAGAAAGCCCGGCTGGAACAGCGTCGAGATGCCCTCGAACAGGATATAGGCCACCATGGAGACGACGATGAGCATGACGATGGCGACGATCGCCGTCAACACGCCCGTGGCGAAGCGGTCCTGCTTTTGGACACGCCCGAGCCTCGCCTCGTCGATGTGGATACGCGTGCTAGCCACGAGCCTTCGCCCCCTTGCGGCCGATAAGGTGGATGATCAGGATGAAGATGAGACTCATGCCCATCAGCAGCAGGCCGAGCGCCCACAGAACATCGTCTTGGGCCGAGCCCTCGGCATAGACTGCCATGGACGTGGTGAGCGTGGTGGTGATGGTGGACGCCGGCGACAGCAGCGACGTCGGCATGGCCTCGATGCCGCCGATGACCATGCGCACGGCGAGCGTCTCGCCAAAGGCGCGGGTCATGCCCAAGATAACCGCGGTCATGAGCGACGGCATGGCGGACTTGAGCACCACGTGCCAGATGGTCTGCCAGCGGGTGTAGCCCAGCGCGAGCGAGCCCTGACGGTAGCCGTCGGGCACGGCGCGCAAGCCATCGACCGAAAGCGTGGTCATCGTCGGCAGAGTCATGACCGCCAGCACGATGGCGCCGGGCAAGATGCCCAGGCCCGTGCTCACGTGGAAAACGCTCTTCATAAGACCGACGACCACGTGAAAACCGATCAGGCCAAAGACGACCGAGGGGATGCCGGTCAAAAGCTCAATGAGCGGCTGAAAGATCTTAGAGCCAAACTTAGGGCTAATCTCGACCGCAAAGATGGCAGAGCCGATGGCGATGGGCAGCGCGATAAGCGTGGAGAGCACCATGACCGCAAACGAGGTGACGATCAGGGGCAGGGCGCCGGTATAGGGCAGGCCGTTTTCGGCTGTGTTGGCCAGGTCCCACTTGGTGCCGGTGAAAAACTCGACGACCGAGACGCCGTCCTTGACAAAAGCCGAGAGGCCCTTTTGGGCGACCATAAAGATGAGCGCGGCAACGACAAGCGTCACGAGCGCTACGCACGCGCCCGTGACGCCCAGGCCCACGTTCTCAAGGTCGCGCTTTGGCAGCTGTTTTGCCATTGCAAACCTTTCCGGGGGCGATTACTTATTTAGCAGAGACCTTGCCGCTGGCGTCCTTGACGACCTTCATGGCAGAGACGGGGATAAAGCCCTGCTCCTCGACGAGCTTGCCCTGAACGTCGTCGGAGAGCATAAACTCCAGGAAGGCCTTGGTGGCCTCGTCGGCGTCCTTGGAGCAGTACATGTGCTCGGTAGCCCAGATCTTGAAAGAGTCGTCGGTGACGTTCTTGCTCTTGGGCTCGACGCCCTCGACTTTGATGGCGTTGAACTTGGAGTCATCGAAGTGCGAGAAGTCGAGGTAGGAGATGGCGTTGTCGGTACTGCCCATCTGAGTCTGGACGTCGCCGGACTTGTCGAGCTCGGCATCGCCCTTAAAGTCGACGGCCTCGTCGCCAAAGACGGCGGCCTCGAAGGTGGCGCGGGTGCCGGAGCCGGCCTTGCGGTTGAGGACGACGATGGTGGCGTCGTCGCCGCCGACCTCCTTCCAGTTGGTAATCTGACCGGAGAAGATACCCTTGAGCTGCTCGAGGGACAGGTCGTCGACCGTCACGTTCTTGGAAACGACGGGGCCCATGCCCACGACGGCAACCTCGTGGTCGACGAGGTTCTTGACCTGGTCGGCCTCGAGCTTGGTCTCGGCGAAGACGTCGGAGTTGCCGATGGTGACGGTGCCGGCGGCAACAGCGGTCAGGCCCTTGCCCGAACCGTTACCCGAGCCGGAGACGGAGACATCGGGGTTGGCGTCCATGAACTTCTCGGCAGCGGCCTCGACGAGAGCCTGGAACGAAGAGGCACCGTCGTAAGTCACCTCGCCGGAGACGGACTCGGCAGCAGCGGCGCTACCCTTGTCGGCGGCATCGGATGCGCCGGAGCCGCCGCAACCAACGAGACCGAGACCGACGATGCTGGCAAAACCACCAGCGAGGCCGAGGAACTGACGACGAGAATAAGCCTGATCGAGCATGATCTTCCTTTCATACATGCGACTCGCGGGCACCCCACCCGCTTTGCTGTTTGGAAAGATACGGCCCCGACCGGGCAGCGTCCGCGCCAACTACGGTTTCTTACGGGCATTTGATAGACCCTTACCGCAAGCGCAGCACGGCCTTTACAAACGAATAACAAACCCGCCACCAAGCATGACCCGCCTTTTACACCAATAAAAACAAAGTTGCGGTGAAATAGTTCCTGCTTGGCCATCAAATGGCCCATTCTAGGAACTATTCCACCGCAACTTAGATTGGGAAACCGCGAGACCTTAAAGCTCTAATTCATTCAAACGGAGGATCGCAACAATATAGATCTTGAGCGCCTGCTTGAGCTGTTCCTCGTTGGCGCACTCGTTGGGGCCGTGCATCTGGCCGCCCCACGAGGGCAGCTCCAGGCCGGTCTCCTCGGGGCCAAACGAGACGGCGCGGGCAAAGTTGCGCGCGTACGTGCCGCCGCCCATGGCAAAGGGTTCAGCATGCTTGCCGGTGAACTCGTTATAGGTATCGATAAGCGCCTTCACGGCCGGATCATCGGCAGAGACCGAGAACGGCACCTTCGCGCGACCCAGCTGGCACGTCACGCCGAAACGGCCCACGAGCGGATCGAGCTGCTCGCGGATGGTATCGGCACTCGTGCTGTCGGGGAAGCGCACGTCGATGACCTGCTCGATATGGCCATCCGCCACGCGGATGACGCCAGCGTTGCAGGTAAGCGGGCCAAACGCCGGATTCGTCGCATCGATACCCAGGCCGCGGCCATAGGCGTCCGCATGCACAAAGGCCAAAAACTTGACAAACTCGTGCTCGGCGGGCGTCAACAGGCGCTTGTCACGGGCGCCAAACGCGTCCTCGGCCTCGCGCAGATACGCCACGATCAGGCCGACAGCGTTGATAGTGCCCTCAGGCATCGAGGCATGACCGCCAATGCCGTGGGCAAAAATCTGCGCATGCCCGTTATCGAGTGTCGTGATCTCAAGGCGATCGGCGTTCTCGACCGGCGCCGGCAGCTCATCGGCGGCAATCGCGAGCTCGCAGATGGACTGCGACGGAATGGCATTGCTCGCCTCGGCGCCGCTCCACGACACGATGCGCCCGCCGTCGATCTTGGAGCTCACGAACGTCGCCCCAAACTGGCCCTTCTCGGCATTGCAGACCGGGAACTCGGCATCGGGCGTAAACAAAAAGTCGGGGTCTGCGTGGTTCTCCAGATAATGGTGAACGTCGGACATGCCCACTTCCTCATCGCAGCCCAGCAGCGCGCGGAAAGCATAGCGCGGGGTAATGCCGTGCTTGAGCAGATAAGCGCCGGCGTAGAGCGACAGCACCGCCGGACCCTTGTCGTCAATCACGCCGCGACCGAGCAGCCAGCCCTCGCGGCGCTCCATCGCAAACGGGTCGGTGTTCCAACCGGGGCCAGCGGGAACCACGTCCACGTGGCAGATAGTCGCGAGCTGCTTGTCGCCGCGACCCGGGATATCGGCGATTCCCACATAGCCCCCGTCGTCGCTCGTCTGATAGCCGAGCTTTTGCGCAATGCCGAGCGCGCAATCGAGCGCGTCACGGACCGGGCGGCCAAACGGCGCACCGGGCTCCGCATCGGCAGCAACGGCCACGGACGGATAGCTCACCAGTTGTTCGATATCGGCAACGACATCCTCCCAGACCTCGTCGACATACTCGGCAACGCTCTGCTCCACCTGATTCATGGACGACCTCCTTACCAATAAGGGACAAGCGTACCGCCCCTCACATCAAGTACTTATATAGCGAAAAGTTTAGCAAGCTCGGCCACCGAATGCACCACCGCATCGGCGCCCGCGGCCTCATGCTCGCCCGGCGCCGCCGCGCCCGAATAGATGCCGACGCACGGCACGCCCATCGCGTGCGCGCCCTCCACATCATTAAAGCGGTCGCCGATCATCACAGCCTCGTCGGCAGTCGCGCCAAGCGCCGCCAGGGCGTCGCGGACCGAATCGGCCTTGGTCTCGCGTCCCTGCGGCGGATTCATGCCAACCACGACTTCGAACTGGCAAAGCCCCAGCTCATGCACCATATCGATGCACTTCGCCTCCATGCGTGACGTCGCCACGGCCATACGCTTGCCCTGAGCGGCCAGCCCGTCGAGCAGCTCGGGGATTCCATCAAACACGGGGTACTCTTCCGGTCCCAGCTCATCAAAATAGGCGCGGTACTCGTCGGCCACCACCAGCGACTCCTCGCGCGAGAAGCCGTAAAAGTCGTGGAAGCTCTTCCACAGCGGAGGCCCGATCATACGGCGCAAATCACCCATCTGCGCCTCCGAAAACCCGCGCGCAGCCAGCGTCTTGCGCGTCGAGGTCATCACCGCCCGACCCGTATCGGCCACCGTGCCGTCAAAATCGAACAGCACAACCGGCCGATCACATAGTTGTAATGCCGCCATCGGCGTCCCTCTTCCCCAATTGACGATTTCCACACCACCGCTTCAAACTGTTGGCTATTCAACAATTGAACCTAGCAATGTAGAGCAACTCCACTATACTTGACGCACTTTGCTCTCTGAAGGCGGCGCGCAGGCGTCCCAACGAAAGGTGCAATTATGTCTTTTGCCATCATAACCGACTCCACGTCGGACATCTCCCCCGCCCGTGCCCAAGAGCTCGGCATTTACGTGATTCCACTGCATGTAATTATCGAAGGCGAGGATCTGCTCGACCAGGTTCAGATCACCGCCGAGGAATACGTCGCCCGCATGGCTGGCTCCGAGGAGTTGCCGCACACCTCGCAGCCGAGCGTCGGCGAGTTCAAAGCACTCTTTGACCGCGTGCTCGCCGACGGCCACGATAGCGCCATCTTTATCTCGCTATGCAGCGAGTGGTCCGCCTGCTATGCCAACGCCAGCCTGACGGCCGAGACCCACGAGCTCGACGTGCGCTGCATCGATTCGCGCACCGGTTCGGGTGCCGAGAGCCTGCTGGTGGAGTACGCGCTCGCCATGCGCGAGGACGGTCGCAGCCTGGACGAGACCGAGGCACAGATCCGCGCGACGCTGCCAGACGCACACCTGCTGCTGATTCCGCGCACACTCGAGAACCTGGTCAAGAACGGCCGCGCACCTAAACTCGCCGGCCAGCTCACGCAGATGCTCAACATTCGCCTGGCCGTTTCGCCGGAGTGGAAATCGGGCGAGATCAAGGCCATCAAGAAGGGCCGCGGAGCCAAGCGCATCGTTGCGAATACCATGGCTGACTGCCTCGAGTTTTTGACCGAGCACCCGGGCTCCAGCGTGCGCGTGCTCACGACCGGTGCTGCCGAGGAGCAGGAGCTCGTTAACCAAGCGCTCGCAGGCCAGAACTACGTAGATGCCGGCACCGGCCCCATTGGCTGCACCATCGCCACCCACGTGGGCGTCGACGCCATCGCCATCAGCTACTGCCCCCGCTACCAGCCCATCCACTAGGGGCACCCTTACCACTTGCGGTGGAATAGGGACTGTTTTTGGCTTAAATAGGGACTGTTTTTGGCTTATCAACCGCAAATCAATCCCTATTCCACCGCAACTTAGAAGCGGTTTATTTGGGACGGGGCTAAAAAGACTGGTATCAAACGTTTCAGACCAGTCTTTTTAGCCCCGCCCCATTTTACCCACCTTACATCAGCCCGCTGAGCGCAATGTCGACGGCCTCGTTGAGGTCGTCGGTGATGTGCACCAGCTCCGGATCGAGCGGACTGATTATACCGGCGTGCATCACCGGGCCGTTGAGCCAGTCGAACAGACCCCCTCGCGGTACCCACTGGACAAAAAATGGCAAATATGAGTACTGCCACCAAATTAGTAGCAGCAAAATCTCGCCGGAATCGATCGTTTCGATTAATTTCACGCCTTGCCAAGGCTCAAAATGCCGTGTTTGGTGGGTTAGATATATAGAATAATGTCGAATTGGTATTCTATTCTTGCCAAATGTTATGAGACTACATTAACAGCAGTACTCACATTTGACGTTATTTGACCACGGGGTCATTCGAAAACCCCTCCCCACGCCGCCAACCCGCCCCATAGCCGTCAAAAACCTTTAACAACAGCCGCCGCACGTTTTGGCACCGGCTGATTGCCACTCACGGATCGGTACCCCACTATTACCGAACCAAAATCGAAGTCGCGTATCTCATAAAGCTGAAATGACGTACCCTCATCCCAATGAACGCTGATAAGAATGGCTTTCAAATGAGCAACGGCACGCATCAATACGCCCTTTTCGGGAGCGCCTTATTCAAATTCAATAAAACGGTCGTCCACGCTTCGGATCCGCGCAAGCAAATCGTTATCTGCAGCAGCGGTCCAGACATCCGTTATACAACGCTGGAAGAATGGGAGAAAGCTGGCGATTCTTTCGATAGACGGGCGCAGATCGAAGATATCGTCACCAGCGCAAGCCCAGCGCGCGACAAACTCGAGCTCTTCCGCAATCTCTTTACTGGCCGCAAAGATGTCTACGCTCATGGGTACCGCAGAAAAAACGGAGGAATTGGCTATACGCCCGCCTGCGCAAATGAGTGGAAGTCAGGCATTTGCCCCAAAGCAAGCCACCAGAGAGTCAAATGCGCGGAATGCAGCAGCCGCGCCTTCCCCGAGTTGAGCGATGCCGCGATCATCGCCCATTTCAGAGGCAATGACGATAGGCTTCGAGACGTTATAGGCCAATATGTGCTCGATAAAGACAGTAACACGAAAGTCCTGGTCATCGATTTTGACGGAGCCGATTGGAAAGAAGCGACGAAAGCCATTCGACATGTCGCAAAAAGCCACGGAATCGATGTCGCAGTTGAGCGATCGAGATCGGGCGACGGCGCACATGTCTGGTTTTTCTTCCTAGAGCTCGTCAGCGCAAAGACCGCACGAGATTTTGGAAGCAGCCTTATCACCGAAGCGGCGATACTGAACAAGACAATCACCTTCAAAGCATTTGACCGAATGCTGCCCGCGCAGTCCACCATTCCTGAGGGCGGCTTTGGAAATCTCATAGCGCTGCCTTTTCAAGGAAAAGCGCAGCGAAAAGGGAACAGTGTATTTGTTGACGAGCAATTTGAGCCCTTTCCCGATCAATGGCTTTACCTTTCGCAAATCCAGTTAATCCCGCGCGTGACGGTGCAAAATCTGATCGAGAGCATCGAAAATAGGTCACATGGAATAGCAGCTGTTGCGGCGGCAAACACCGGTGTGCCACATTCCCAGAGACTGCGAAAGCGGCTTCCGCTCACACCGCAGGACTTCCCGTCATCGCTGTCCGTCACGCAGGCCGATATGCTCTATATCCCCGAAAAATCTCTGAGTCCCGCAGCTCAAATGGAAGTCCGCAGGCTTGCAACATTTGCCAACCCAGAATTCTTCCGCGCACAATCTATGCATCAATCGGTATTCGGCAAACCGCGGTTCATAGACCTCAGCGAACTTAGAGATGGCTACGTCGCGATTCCCAGAGGCTGCAAGGTTCAACTTGAGCGGCTGCTTCAAGAAGCCGGCGTTTCTGCCCACTATTCAGACAAACGCAAGTCGAGCAATCCAATTGTGATGGCATTTAAAGGGACTCTTCGCCCTGAACAGCAAATTGTCGCTGAACAGATGCTCGGCTATGAAGACGGGATCATGTCCGCACCGACGGGGTTCGGCAAAACCGTCATCGGAGCTTATCTTATTGCCGCCATTGGTCTTCCAACGCTCGTCATCGTTCCTAAAACTGCGCTCATTGCCCAATGGAAATCCCAACTCGAACGATTTCTCGACATCACGGACAACAGAGAGCCCGTCCGAACCCCAAAGGGACGAATCAGCAAAAGACAGCCTCCGCTCATTGGGCAAATCGGAGGAGGCAAGACCGCCATAAGCCGTCTCATCGACATTGCTTCATTCCAGTCGCTATCCGGCAAGGATCCCCAAACCGGCGAGTCATTAGCCAAGGAGTTCGTTCGCGATTACAGTCTCATCATCTGTGACGAATGCCGCCATGCGGCCGCGCCACAGCTTGAGCTTGTCCTCAAGTCCGCTCCTGCCAAATATGTATATGGCCTTTCCGCAACGCCCGAGCGTTCGGACGGACTCACGCGGGCACTCTCGATGCTCTGCGGCCCGGTTCGCTATGTCGTCGATCCAAAAACGCAAGCAATCCAGCAGGGGATTCAGCGCATTGTTAGACCGCGTTTCACCGGAATTCGATTACCCACCTACGAACCAGGAGCATCCTTTAACCAAATTCTCGATCTCCTGTGTGTACACGCCGCGAGAAACGAAGCAATTATCGAGGACGCCCTCGAGGCCGCATCAAACGGCCGGCATCCGCTTGTGCTATCTTAAAAGAAAAAAGCATGCCGAAGAGCTATGCAGGCTACTTCAAAGCCGTGGACACGAACCCATACTCTTAACCGGAGAAATCGACGCCAAAGAAAGAAAAGCAATACTGAAGAGTCTTCCCAGCTTTGAGCATGAGCATCGAATCATCGTCGCAACTGAAAGTCTTCTGGGCGAGGGCTTCGACCTGTCTTACCTTGACACTTTGCTCATTGCCACTCCAATATCTTGGGACGGCAGCATAACGCAGCAGGCAGGTAGGCTACACAGAAGCCACGAGGGCAAACAGCGGGTTGAGATATTCGACTATGTTGACCTGTCGATACCCATGTTCGCGCGCATGTACCAAAAGAGGCTCAAGACCTACGCCAAGCTGGGGTATGAAGTCTTTGCGGCAAACGACAACAGACAGGACGATCGAAACATCCTCGTTAGGTCGGCAAGAGCCGTGGAGGCTTTAGTGAATGACATCGAGAACGCATCGAAAAGCATTTTTATTGCCGCACCCTACGCGTCCGCCGCATGCCTTGAAAAGCTCGCCGCTGCACTCGCGGATGCCGCTACCCGTGGAATTGCCCTTGAGATTTCTATTGCTTCAACTCCACGCGATGACGTGAAAGCGATTTTTGCCGAGATGAACGTCAACTATCTCATCAAAGCCGAAGGATGTCTGTGCGCATCAGTGATTGACGAGGAAACTGTCTGGTACGGAGCTATTCCGTTGCTGGCTTTCCCAAAGAAAGAAGACTGCAGCATTCGTTTCAAAAGCAGCGAAGTCGCAGCCGAGCTTTTGAGCGAAATTCAGCGAAAAGTGGAACCGGAGGCCGCGGCGACGAACAGGGTACCCCCAGCAGTTGCGGTGGAATAGGGACTGTTTTTGACTTATTAGCCGTCAATCAATCCCTATTCCACCGCAACTTAGAAATCGGCAATCAGCCCTGCGGGCCCTGGAACAGCTCCTCATGCGAGCCCATTCTGACCAGCCGGATCACAGGATTAGTCTTATGCGGTAAGTAGAGAACGACCACGTCGACCAAGCCATCGGATAGGTGGAAATCGATGTGGCCGTTGTAGTTTCCGCCCGGGTTTGAAAGCTCATGGGCGCCATATTCCGCGGGAAGCGAGCCGTGAGCTGCAAGCTCTGCGACTGCCGCCTTAAACTCACTCTTTAGCTGCGGATGCATGCGCATCGTTCGTTTGTAGTCCGCCTTAAATTGAGCCTCGACTTTAATCTCGAACATCGCTATTCCTCATCGAGGAATGACATAAGCTCATCAGCGTTGTTGAATGACGGGCTATCGTCCGGCAAAATCCCCAACTCATGAGCCTCGGCGATCACCATGGCACGCCTCGTCGCCTCGTTGGGCACCTCCGCCCTTCCTACAATCTCAAAAGGAATCTTTCGCTGATTTACCAGCTGCCGAACGGCAAGATTGAGATAGGAATTGAGGCTGAGGCCGACCGAATCCAAGAACTCAGTCGCCTGCTCCTTGAGCCCCTCTTCGATTCGAACCGTCGTAGGCTTAACTGTTGCTGTAGACATTTGCGACCTCCTCGCCCTCGTCTTTTACACCAGTATACCCAATATAAATGGCAATCTGATGTTAGATAACATCAGATTGCCATGCGTATTCATGTCGCGTGAGCACGATTGATCTACATCAGCCCGCTCAGGGCAATGTCGACGGCCTCGTTGAGGTCGTCGGTGATGTGCACGAGCTCGGGATCGAGCGGGCTGATCATACCGGCGTCCAGCACCGGACCGTTAAGCCAGTCGAATAGGCCCTGCCAGTACTCGCTGCCTACCAGCACAAGCGGCATGCGCTTGACCTTGTGCGTTTGCACCAGCGTGAGCACCTCGAACATCTCGTCGAGCGTGCCAAACCCGCCGGGAAACACAATAGCGCCCGAGCTGTATTTGACGAACATGGTCTTGCGCACAAAGAAGTAGCGGAAGTCCATACCGAGGTTCACGTATTTGTTGAGCCCCTGCTCGTGCGGCAATTCAATGCCCAGGCCAACTGACTTACCGTTGACACTCGCCGCTCCCCTGTTGGCCGCTTCCATGATGCCGGGACCACCACCGGTGATAACCGCCACGCCACGTTGCGCGATCTTGCGCCCGACCGTGCGCGCCGCCTTGTAGAGCGGATCGGTCTTGGACGTGCGGGCACTGCCAAAGATGGTCACTGCGGGTCCGAGCTCGGCCAGCGCGCCAAAACCATCGACGAATTCCGCCTGAATACGAAGGACGCGCCACGGATCGGCGTGTAACCAGTCGGTCGAATCTTCGGGCGCCAGCAGGTTGGCGTAGGTGTTGTCCTTGGGAATCATGGGGCCGCGCATGACCACGGGGCCGCGGCGGTACGTCTCGTCGTAGGCAGGCTCGCCCTCGACGTTCTCATTCTTAATCATGGGTACTCCTATCGAGAAAAAGAAAAACGGGCGGGGTTGACGCCATGCGTCAAACACCCGCCCGAGCATCAACTATTCGGTATGGTACCCACGATGCATCAAGCACTTGCAAGCTATCGGTCAGCGGTCGCGCAGCCGGCGTCAGCGAATGTGACGAGCGGCTGCCGCTCAGCCTTTGCCGTTGCCCACGCTCTGCAAGCGTGCTGTCGCCCTTAGTAATCCACCGCGGCAGGGCTATTCATCCAATCGCTCACGAATGCGCCATAGCGGCCCTCGATAATGGCCTGGCGAGCACGCTGCATAAGGTTGAGCAGGTAGTAGATGTTGTGCATCGACAGCAGAATGCCGCCGAGCATCTCCTTCTGCGTGACCATGTGGCGGATGAGCGCGCGGCTGTAGCCGCCCGTGCACACCGGGCAGGTGCAGGTAGGATCGATGGGGCCATCGTCGTGCGCAAAGCGAGCGTTGCGGAAGTTGAGGCGACCCTCGCTGGAGAACGCCGTACCCATGCGGCCCGTGCGCGTCGGCAGCACGCAGTCGAACATATCGATGCCCACGCCCACACCGCGCACGAGGGTGGTGGGGTTGCCGACGCCCATCAGGTAGCGCGGCTTGTGCTTGGGCATGTACTCGCTTACGAGCGGTGCCAGGGTCTCGAACATGGTCTCGTGGTCCTCGCCCACCGAATAGCCGCCAATGCCGTAACCGGGGAAGTCGCCGCACTCCTCCAGATGGCGCAGCGAGCGCAGACGCAGGTCCAGATGCATGCCGCCCTGAACGATGCCAAAGAGCGCCTGGTCGTCACGGGTATGAGCCTTATAGCAGCGCTCGGCCCACATACTCGACAGCTCAACGGCGCGCTCAACGTAGGCGCGCGTGGCGGGATAGCCCGGGCACTGATCGAGCTGCATGCAGATGTCGGAGCCGAGCTTCATGGCGATCTCCATGTTGTCCTCGGGTGTCCAGAACACGTGGCGGCCGTCGTAGTCGTTGACGATAAAGCGCACGCCCTCGTCGGTGAGCTTGACGGCATCGTTGTGGCTGAACACCTGGAAGCCGCCCGAATCGGTGAGGATGGGGCCGTGCCAGTTCATAAACTTGTGCAGGCCGCCCAGCTCGGCGATGGTGTCCTCGCCGGGACGCATGGACAGGTGATAGGTATTGGCAAGCACGATCTGGGCGCCGAGCTGCTTGACGGTCTCGGTAGGAATGCCCTTGACGTTTGCCTTGGTGCCCACGGGCATGAAGATCGGCGTCTCGATGTCGCCGTGCGGGGTGTGCAGCACGCCGGCACGCGCATGCGTCGTCGGGTCCTCGGCGATCAGGTCGAATTTAAAAAGGCTCTGGTCCATAAACTGGAACTCCTTGGTTGCGGTTCATACGCAGACCATTATACGGGCAACCAGCAAACCGCACCGACTCGACAGAAACTGATGCATTAAACGACTAGTCGTCGAGGACAATCTTCAGCGCCATCTTGCAAAGAAGTGTCCCAATCTGCCGGCACTTAGGGACTGTCCCCAAGTGCCGGCAAGAGTGTCCCTTATAGCTAGTCATTTAAGAACGTCCCCAACGACTACGAGATCATCTCCAACAGCCAAGGCAACGCCGATGCCCTGGCGACGTCAGCGAGCGGTCGCCAGGGCGAACAAATTGGCATGAAAAGAGGGCGGCATAGACCTTCTGGTCATGCCGCCCTCTTTGAATGACAAGTTGTCGCCCTGGTGACCGCGCAGCGTCGAGCCGTTACGCGGTTTGGAAAAACCGCGTAACCCCTACGGCCGCTGGCCCATGCCACCCTCGAGGGTGACAGTCTCGCCGTTCATGTACTTAAAGTCGGGACCGCAGAGCTGAACGACCACGCGGCCGATTTCCTTCTCGACGTCACCGTAGTGACCCGCCGGTGGCATGTGGACGTTGGCCTTGAACGCCTCGGGATAAGCATCCTGGAAGTTCTCGAGCGCAGCGGTCCAAGCAAGCGGGCACACGATGTTGACGTTGATGCCGTCCTTGCCCCACTCGTTGGCGGCAACGCGAGTCAGACCGCGGATGCCCTCCTTGGCGGCAGCATAGCTGCACTGGCCGTAGTTGCCAAACAGGCCGGCGCCCGAGGCAAAGTTGACCACGGAGCCCTTGGTCTCCTTCAGGTGCGGATAGGCCTTCTGCATATACAGATAGGTGGCATACAGACCGGAATAAATGGCCAGGTTAAACTGATCCATGGTGTGATCGGCGATGGTCACGCCCGAGGCGCTGGCCTGAGCATTGTTGACGACGGCGTCGATGCGGCCGAACTCCTCAATGGCCTTGTCGATGACGTTCTGGACAACTGCCTCGTTGTCCTGACCAGCCGAGACATCGGCCTGAACAGGCAGAACCTTGACACCGTACTCGGCCTCGAGAGACTCCTTGGCGGCCTCGAGCTTGGCGACGTTGCGGCCAGTGATGACGAGGTTCGCGCCCTCCTTGGCAAATGCGATATCGATGCCGTAGCCGATGGAGCCAGCAGAACCGTCCTTAAGCGTGGCCTTGCCGCCGCCGGTGACGATCACGGTCTTACCAGTGAAAAGTCCCATACATAGTCCTTTCAAATCGCGACGGGCACGCCCGCCGACTGCGCGTATCCAACTTCACGCGCCAAAAGCTGAGATGCAACTTTAGCGTGTTCAAGCAAAAATAAAAGACCGCGGTAGGCGAACGGCACCACGTCGTTCGGCGAAGGGATTGTCAAGCACAAACTGGATAAAGCGGTCGAGTTATTGTTATCAGATCGAGCCATCGAACACGTTTTGAAACTTTGCTGCGGCGCGCGGGATGTCGGCGCGAGACTTTATCATAGGGTGACAAACAACGATGAGGAGCACATGCCTATGACAGACGAGCTGGACCCCCAGACTCAACAGCATATTGATGATCCCGCAGACGTCACCGCAGATACTGACACTGTGACCTGCGATGGTATCGACATCGACGACCCCATCTTGGACGAAAGCGCTACGGCGGAAACCCCCGAAACAGAAAACGCCGATGAGCAAAACGACGATGCGCCCGCTCAGGACGACGCCCCTGTACAGGACGACGCCCCGCAAGCAGCGGGCCCCATCGAGGTGTCTTCGGAAGAAGAGCTCGATGCCGTCATGGACTCCATGATGGATGCTGTCAAAGCGATGAAAGACGCCGTCGCCGATGCCGATATTGATGCCGAGGAAGAGGAGGCTGCCGAGGCGGCCTCGACCTTTGTACCCGGCGAGACTCCGGTTGCCGACCGGGGCAGCACCATGCCCTCGTTTCTGCAGCTCGAGCACCCCACGATTGGCGCCGATGCGGTCGACCCGCACGCAGCAGGCTTTTCTGTGGTCGAGGGCGGCACCGGCAACATCTCCGTACCGCAGGCTGCCGATGCGGATGCTGCTGACACCGCTCGCCCGACCGCCTCGCACTCCCCTGCCGCGAACCGCGATCTGGGGACCGCTGTCTCGAACACCGCGAACGCCGTGGGCACCTTTATTGCCCAGGGCGCCTCGGCCATGCGCGAGATGAACGCCGCGAAAAAGGCACTTGCCAATGCCCGCGCCCACCTGGCCGAACTTGAGCAGCGCATTGCCGATCAGGCCGAGGAACTCGAGACGCGCCAGGATATCGCAGGCCGCTACGACCAGATCATCGCCGAGCAACGCCAGGCGATTGCCACGGCCCAAAAGACTGCAGCGGCCGCCGAGATTGACCGTGATGCCCACGCCTCCAAAGCGACAGAGCTCAAGGGTCAGCTCGAACAAATGAAGACAGAAGATGACGCGACTGAGCTCCGCCTGAAGGCCGCGCTCGACGCCGTGGAGGCCCGCGAGGCGAGCTCGCGCGAGACCGGCAACCGCCTCGTTCGACGTCTTGAGGATTCCAAGCGCATCCGCGACAAGGTGCAGGCCGAGCGAGACGCCGGCATTGCCGCCGCACAACAAACTGTCGACGCCACGCGCGCCCAGCTCGAGACGCTGCGTCATGAGTATGCCGAGCTGCAACGCAATCCCTCGGCAAATCCCGCCAACTATACGGTGCGCACCAGCGAGCTCTCGATGCAGATCTCCGACACGGCAGATGCCCTGCGTAAGGCCGAAGAAGATGTCCCGCGCATCACCGCCGACCTTGAACACTCGCTTGCCGCAGCCGAGCAGGCCGTCGAGCAGGCGCAAGCCCCCATCGCCGACGCCAAGCGCGCCCATCAGGCCGTGACGGCCGAGGCCGATGCCGCGCGCGACGAGCTGCAGACGGCGAAGACTGCTGCCGCGACGCGCCAGCGCGAACTGCGCGAGAAGATCGCCGCCGAGGACAAAGCACGCCGCGACCAAGAGCAGAACATCGCCAACGCCCAAGCAGATGCCGCACATGCGCAGTCGATCATCGAACAGGCGACCGAAGTACACGACCACCCAGAGATCACTGAGTCGCTTGCAGGATCCTTGGCCCGAGACAAAGCCGAACACGCCGAGACCGAGCGAGAAGTCGCCCAGCTCGAGGCCACCGAGGACGCGGTGCGCGAGCGTACCCGCGACTCACGCATCAAATTCACCGGCGCCATCGTCTGCATAGTCGCCGCAATCCTGGTGATCATCCTGGTCTGGCTGTTCGTGAGCAAGTAACCACTCCCCAAAGACTACAAGGAGTGTCCCCAGGTGCCGGCACATAAGGAACGTCCCCAAGTGCCAACAACGGCGGCGCCGATGCCTTGGCAAAGTCAGACACTATGACCCAATCCAGGGGCACGGAAACGACAGGAGCCCCCGCTC
>CALDWI010000059.1 GCA_937923795.1 uncultured Collinsella sp. | reverse complement strand
CGCCATGCCGAAATGGCGCGAAGCACACGGTTGACAAAACTATAGAGACACGTCCTAGAAAAATCATCTGGTAGAGTTGACCCCGCATGATTTACAAGACGCTATGCGCCACCTACTCTTTTGCCATTTGGGGGATTGAACTTGTGAATACTTCTGTCGCCAAGAAGGCCAGCCGGGCGGTGCGCCTGCTCATGATGGTGCTCACGGCAGTTCTCATCTTCTTCTTCATCAATGTTATGCTGCTCGTCTCCGATATCCAGGGCACGGCGCGCGTAGTCAACTACGCCGGTCTGGTGCGCGGTACCACGCAGCGAATCGTTAAGCTCGAGGACGCGGGCCAGCCTCAAGATGACCTGCTCAAAGCCGTGGATTCATACATCAACGGTTTGCGTTGCGGAAGTGACGTCCTCAACCTCGTCCGTCTCGACGACGATGAGTATCAGGCAAAGATGACCGAGCTTGCAAACTATTTTGATGAGCTTTGCGCCGAGATCATCCACGTGCGCGAAGTCGGTTACGAGAACACCGATATCATCGCCATGAGCGAGGAGTTCTTTGGTATTTGTGACGATGCCACACGACTCGCAGAGGACTATTCCCAGGAGAAGGCTACGGCACTCAATCGTCTCGAGGGTCTGGTGATCATCGATATCGTTGGTTTGGTGGCGACCTTTGCGGTTGAACTTGCTCGCGCGGTGCGCACTGCCGCGCTCAATCGCGAGCTGCAGAGCAAAGTCTATCTCGACGAAGCCACGGGACTGCCCAACAAGAACAAGTGCGAGGAGATCTTGGGGCAGGAGCGGCCTGTCTCCGCGGAGGCGCCCGTTGCGGTGTGCGTCTTCGACCTTAACAATCTGCATACGGTCAATAACAACTTCGGCCACGAGAAGGGCGACGAATACATCCGTTCTTTTGCCCAGCAGCTGGGGTGCGTGGCGTCCGAGACCTGCTTTGTGGGCCGCGACGGTGGCGATGAGTTTATCGCGGTGCTGTGGGATGTCGATCGAGCTGCCGTGGAGTCCTGTCTCGCTCGGGTTCGTGCGAACGTGAACGAGTATTCCGAGGCTCATCCCGACATGCCTATCAGCTATGCGGTGGGCTACGCGCTTTCCAGTGATTTTGATGAACCGCCTACGATGCGCGAGCTCTTTTCCCAGGCCGACAAAAACATGTACATCGACAAGAACCGCGTAAAGACAGCCGAGGCGGCCGGGCCGCAACGCGAGGAACGGTAAGCTTGTAACGAAGATCATAGAAAAGCCTCCGCAGCTCATGCGTGCTGCGGAGGCTTTATTCGTTGCGGTGCATTGTGTTTGGGTCGTTGAGATGAGTCGATTTGCTCCGAAAGAGGAGGGCATTGACCTTGGGGTCATGCCCGACGAATGAGCGGCAAATCGGCCATCTCGGCGAGCCGAACTACTCCAGCTCAAACGCTCCGGTATAGAGCTGGTAGTAATACCCACGCTTGGCGATCAGCTCGTCGTGGTTGCCGCGCTCGATGATGCGGCCGTGGTCCAGGCAGATGATCGCGTCGGAGTTGCGCACGGTGCTCAGGCGGTGTGCGATCACGAATGTGGTGCGGCCCTCCATGAGCTTGTCCATGCCGGCCTGCACGATGGCTTCGGTGCGGGTGTCGATGGAGCTCGTGGCCTCGTCCAGAATCATTGCCGGCGGATCGGCGACGGCGGCGCGTGCGATCGAGATCAACTGGCGCTGGCCCTGCGACAGCTGCGCGCCGTTGCCGGTGAGCATCGTGTCGTAGCCGTCGGGCAGGCGGGTGATAAAGTCGTCCGCGCCCGCGAGCTTGGCCGCCGCGATGCACTCCTCGTCGGTGGCGTCCAGGTTGCCGTAGCGGATGTTATCCATCACGGTGCCGGTGAACAGGTTCACGTCCTGCAGCACCACGCCCAGCGAGCGGCGCAGATCGGCCTTGCGGATCTTGTTGACGTTGATGCCGTCGTAGCGGATCTTGCCGTCGGCGATGTCATAGAAGCGGTTGATGAGGTTGGTGATGGTCGTCTTGCCGGCACCGGTGGCGCCGACAAACGCGACCTTCTGGCCCGGCTTAGCAAACACGGACACGCCGTGCAGCACCTCGTGGTCGGGCGTGTAGCCAAAGTCGACGTTGTCCATGACCAGGTCGCCGCGCAGCGGTACGTACTCGATCTCGCCGGTCGCGCGGTGCGGATGCTTCCACGCCCACATGCCGGTGTGGTGGTCGGCCTCCTCGAGCTGCCAGGTATCGGGGTTCACCTGCGCGTTGACGAGCGTCACGTAGCCTTCGTCGGTCTCGGGCTTCTCGTCGATGAGCTCAAAGATGCGGTCGGCGCCGGCGAGGCCCATGACCACGGCGTTGATCTGCTGCGAGATCTGACCGATCTGTCCGCAGAATTGCTTGGTCATGTTGAGGAACGGCACCACGACGGCGATGGACAGTGTCATGCCCGAGATGCTCAGGTTGGGCACGCCCAGCGCCAGGAAAATGCCGCCTGCCAGTGCGACCAGCACGTAGAGCAGGTTGCCCAGGTTCATAAGGATAGGCATGAGGATGTTGGCGTACATGTTGGCCTTCTGCGAGACCTCGAAGAGCTTTTCGTTGCGCTCGTCAAAATCAGCCTCGGCGGCAGACTCGTGGCAGAATGCCTTGACGACCTTCTGGCCGTTCATGACTTCCTCGATATGGCCCTCGACCACGCCGAGCTCGGACTGCTGCGCAATAAAGAAACGCGCGGAGTTGGAGCCGAGCAGCTTGGTCATAAAGGTCATAAAGACGACGCCGGCCACAATGACCAGGCACATCCACACGCTGTAGTACAGCATGATAAAGAATACCGTGACGATGACGATGGTCGTCATGAGCAGGTTGGGCAGCGACTGGCTGATCATCTGGCGCAGCGTGTCGATGTCGTTGGTGTAGTGGCTCATGATGTCGCCGCGCTGGTGCGTGTCGAAGTAGCGAATCGGCAGGTCCTGCATGCGGTTGAACATCTTCTCGCGCAGCTTCTCGAGCGAGCCCTGCGTGACGATGGCCATGGCGCGGTTCCAGAAGAGCGAGGACAGGATGCCGACGCCGTAGATGCAGGCGAGGGTGGTCACGAGCTGTGCGATCTTGGGCTGTGCAGCTTCCCAATCGCCCGACTGCCACGATTCGCTAATAATCTGCAGGGCGCTCTGAAGGAAGGTCGCGCCGATGGAGTTGATGATGGCGCAGAGCACCACGCCGACGACGACGAGGGGCAAAAGCACGGGGTAGAAGCCAAAGAGCGTCTTGATGAGGCGCGACATGGTGCCACCCTTGCGGTTGAGCGCGCGCTCGGCGGTCGTTGCCTTACTCATGTGCCTCGCCTCCTTCCTGGGTTTGAGCTTGCGGTACGGATACCTCGGTGTCGGCCTCGGCAGACATCTTGTTCTGCGAGGTAAAGGTCTCGCGGTAGATTTCGCTCGTCTTAAGCAGCTCATCATGGTTGCCGATCTGCGCGATGCGGCCACCCTCCATGACGATGATGCGGTCTGCGTCCTGCACGGAGCTAATGCGCTGGGCGATGATGAGCTTGGTCGTGTTGGGCAGATAGCTTGCCAACCCTGCGCGGATCTTGGCGTCGGTCTTGGTGTCGACGGCGCTGGTGGAGTCGTCCAGGATCAAGATCTTGGGGCGACGCAGCAGGGCGCGCGCAATGCACAGGCGCTGCTTCTGACCGCCGGAAACATTGGAGCCGCCCTGCTCGATCCAGGTGTCATAGCCTTTGGGGAAGCCGTCGACAAACTCGTCGGCGCAGGCCAGATGTGCCGCCTCGCGGACTTCCTCGTCGGTGGCGTTCGGGTCGCCCCAGCGCAGGTTCTCGGCGATGGTTCCGCTAAACAGCACGTTTTTCTGCAACACCATGGCCACTTGGTGGCGCAGCGCGTCCAGGTCATAGTCGCGCACGTCCATGCCACCCACGCGCACGGTGCCCTCGGTGGCGTCGTACAGGCGGGCGATGAGGTTTACGAGCGTGGACTTGGCCGAGCCGGTACCGCCGATGATGCCGATGGTCTCGCCGCTCTTAATGTGCAGGTCGATATCGTCGAGCGCCTGGCGCTTCGCATGCGCAGAATACTTAAAGCTCACGTGGTCAAAGTCGATGGAACCGTCGACAACCTCGAGCACGGGCTCGGCGGGATCGGCGATCGTGGGCTCGGCGGCCAGCACCTCGGTAATGCGGTGCGCCGATTCGTCGGCCATGGTCACCATGACAAAGATCATCGACAGCTGCATCAGGCTCATGAGGATCTGGAAGCCATAGGTAAAGATCGAGGAGAGCTGGCCCACGTCGAACAGCGTGCCCTGGCTCGTGATGATGAGCTTGGATCCCAGGTAGATGATGACGACAAATGCGCCGTTGACGCAGATGTTCATCATGGGGTTGTTAAAGGCGAGCAGCTTCTCGGCGCGGGTGAAGTCCATCTGGACGTCGCGCGCGGCGGTGGCGAACTTCTCCTTCTCAAAGTCTTCGCGCACGTAGCTCTTGACCACGCGCATGCCGGTGACGTTTTCCTCGACGGACTCGTTAAGGGCGTCGTACTTGTGGAACACGCGCGAGAAGATGGGGCGTACCTTAAAGATGATAAAGAACAGTCCAAAGCCCAGCAGCGGAATGATGACCAGGTAGACCATGGCGACGCTGCCGCCCATGATAAACGCCATGGTAAAGGCGAAGATCAATACCAGCGGCGCACGCACGGCGATACGGATGATCATCATAAAGGCCTGCTGCACGTTGTTGATGTCGGTGGTCAGACGCGTGACGAGCGAGGAGCTCGAGAACTCATCGATGTTGGCAAAGCTGAACGTCTGGATTTTGTAGAACAGGTCGTGACGCAGGTTCTTGGCGAAGCCGCAACTCGCGTGGCTGCAGGTGACGCCGGCAGCGGCGCCAAAAGCCAGCGATGTCAGCGCGATGAGCACCAAAAAGCCCGCGGTGGGAAGCATCTCGGCTACGGTGGTGCCGTCTTTGATGGCGTCGATCAGGTTGGCGGTGATAAATGGAATCAGCATCTCGCAGAGCACCTCGCCAAGCACGAGCAATGGCGTGGCAACAGTGACTTTCATATAGTCGCGGATGCTGCCCATGAGGGTTTTAATCATCCAGTTCCTCCCAGGTTACACGGATTTTCTCGAGCATTTCGGCGAGGTCCTCGCGCTCGTCGTGGGTGAGCGCGCTAAAGGCCCGTTCTCTAAAGCGGATGCGGGCCGCCTGGTCGATGCGGGCGTTTTCCCGGCCGGTTTCGGTCAGGCGAATGGTGAGTTGCCGTCGATCCTTGGGGTTACGGCTGCGCTCGATGAGGCCGTTGACCTCGAGCTTGGACAGGATCTCGGAAAGCGACCCCGGCTTGAGGTCAAAGTGCATGCCGAGTTCCTGCTGCGACATCTCGCCGCCGGGCTGCTTGGCCAGCAGGCAGATGATGGGTGCCTTGCCGGACACGCCTCCGCCATGAAAATGCATGTAATGGCCGCAAAAGCCCAGGCCGCTCAGGATGCGTTTGGCGAGCTTGTCTTCGGCGCTGACCGCTTCGGGCATGTCTGCCGGTTGCAACGGGTCGCCGCCGGGCTCGTGCGGAAGGACGAGTGCTTCAACACACATATCTAAGCTTCGCTCCTTTCTTTAGTTAGGTAGTGGAATTGTTTTGTGCCTAACCAATTTAGGAGCGTGAGAAATCAATGTCAAGGTACCAAACTTATTAAGTTACGGCGTTTTACCAAACGCCGTAACCGCTCGACGCTGCAAACCCGCCAGAGCGGCAATCTGCCTTTCAACTTCGGCGGCATGACCAGAAGGTCAATGCCGCCTTGTTTCAAGGCACCTTGCTCGCTCTGGCGGGTTTTCGCTCATATGACCCAATCCGCTGTCAAGAGCCACAATGGCCCCGCCGACCGCTTGCAATCGGTCGGCGGGGCCTGCCGTTGAACCCGTCCCGGTCCGCCCCCGGCATGTCGTCGACGCCTTCGGCTCAGTCTCATATCCGCGGATACCGCTCCGGCGGCCCGCAATCCTCTCCTTCGGCGGGGCTCCCCAAGTCTGACTACGCGCATGCGGCCGCTGCCGCGCGCCCAGCGAAAGCGGGGGTATCCCCGAAGGCTGCCCGGCTCGCCGGGACGTGTCTCTATAGTTTTGTCAACCGTGTGCTTCGCGCCATTTCGGCATGGC
>CALDWI010000058.1 GCA_937923795.1 uncultured Collinsella sp. | reverse complement strand
AAGAGAAGAGGCGGGGCATGCCCCGCCTCTTACACCACATCTCTGCGCGCTACCAGATAATAAACGAATGTGGAATATCTTGGCGCCAAGCAGGCTGTGCGGAACTCAAAAAGGGCTCGTGAGGCGGTAATACGCTGCTACTAAATTGGTAACAGTACTCATATTTGCCGTTTTTTGCACACGGCACCCTGAGACGGGTGCCCCGGAGCTCCCCGTGGGGGAGCTCCGGGCTTCATGGGGGCACGAATAGCCCGCTCCGACCTGCGAAATCTGTACTCGCGATGCGAATGACGCCCCTAACCTTAAACTTTAGCTTGAACTTAGCTATAATGCGCTTCGTTCCTACCAGGCTGTGGTTGCGGACGGACGAAATGCCCGTCCTAGTCCAAGACAGACGCGGTCAAAGGGATCCACGTAAGCGACCGCGTGCGCGCGGCGCGATCATGGCGCGTCCTAGATGTAAGCCGCACCGTCCGTTCTACTTTCTTTGGGGCAATACCGCCTCGCGGGCGAGCGGGTCAGTCGTGAAGGTGGCTGCGGCCTCCCGAGCAAACACCCCGGTGCGCAAGTGTGGGGTCAAATACCAGGTCAGCTGGTGGGAACAACCTGATATTCCGCGCAACGCACGGATTGTATACGACACAGAAGGCAGGGTAGTGGACATGGTGAGGGGCAGCTTGATGCACGCGGCTCGGTTAGGTGCTGGGACCGCAGCGGTCATTGCCGTTTTGGGCCTGAGCGGATGCGCGTTCAACCCGCTGTCTACGTTCACGACTCCCACGATCGACCAGATCGAGTACGAGACCGTCACGCCGGCGGTGTCGGACGATGCCCTGGTCACTCCCGGAACCCTGACGGTCGCCCTCGATACTTCCGATGCGCCGCAGGCCATGCAAGGCGCCGACGGCGAGCTCACGGGATATGCGGTTGACGCCGCCCGCGCCCTCGCAAGCCGCATGGGCCTTAAGGTCGCCTTTGTCGATGCGTCCTCGGCAGGTTCCGCGCTCGGCGACAAAAAGGCTGATATCTTTATCGGCGAGATCAACTCCACAGACGGGGACGTTAGCTCGCTCGGCACCTGCCTGTACGATGCCGCTTCTGTGTTCGGTAAAACCAGCGATGGTGGGTCGCTAAGCGTTTCCACCGATACCCTTAACACGTCTACCCTGGGCGTTCAGACGTCCTCGGCCTCGCAGGAGGCGCTTGCTAAGCAGAGCATCACCGCCAACCAAAAGACCTACTCCAACATCAACGAGTGCTTTGAGGCGCTCGAGTCCGGCGAGGTCGACTATGTGATCTGCGACTCCACGGCCGGCGGCTACCTTGCACGCCTGATGAGCGAGATCTCCTATGTCGGTGCGCTCGAGGCGCCCTCGACGCTTGGTGTTGTGGGCCTCTCGTCCAATGACGAACTGTGCCGTGCCGTGAGCGATGCCCTCGACGGTATTACGGCCGACGGCACGCTCGAGGCGGTCCACTGCGTCTGGTATGGCAGGATGCCCTACGACCTCACCACTAAGACGGTTTCGGGCGCTAACGTGCAGCCGGGCGACTCTGAGTCCAGTGAGACCACGTCCTCCGGCAGCGAGTCCTCCGATTCCGACAATGAGACCGCATCCTCCGAGGACAAATCGTCCAGCCAGGAAGGCACCATCACCGACGACGACATTAACAAACTCAATAGCTAGTTATTGCTAGGGGTGGTGTCTCCTATACGTTGGAAAGGACACCTCTTCACGGTTTCAACACGCACTGCCGGGTTTCCCCAATAGGGGACCCCGGCTTTTTCATCCCTATAAAACCAGCAGGTCAAAGCCAATTTTCGAGACCAAATACAAATCTGTGGGCTCCCTCCTATAGCGCACTTTGCCATGGAAAAGTACGAGACTTCGGTATGCGGTATCAAGCAATCGTTATTCGGGTCTTTAGGAATCCGCGTGATTAAATGCACGGCAATGGGTACATAGCCAGTACAGTAAGTCCCCGAGGCAGATTGGAGCCACGTATGGATATCAAGGTTTCTGGACGCAAGACGACGGTAACCGATGCTCTGCGTGCGCATGTGGATGAGAAGATCGGCGAGGCGCTCAAGGTTTTCGATATCGAGCCCATGACGGTCGACGTTGTACTTCGCTATGAGAAGAACCCCTCGAACCCCAACCCGGCAATCGTCGAGGTTACGGTTCGTGCCCGCGGTTCGGTGATTCGCGTTGCCGAGCACGGTGCAGATATGTACGCCGCCATCGACCTCTCCGCCGATAAGGTCACCCGCCAGCTGCGCAAGTTCAAGACCAAGGTCGTGGACAACCGCCAGGGCGGTGCCAGCGCAGCGGATGTCGCGCCGGTCGAGCGCGTCGAGGATCTGGCCGACCTGCTGCTGCCCGAGGAGGAGGACGACCTGCTCGTCCGCGAGAAGGTCATCGATGTCACCCCGATGACTGAGGAGCAGGCGCTGGTGCAGACCGATCTGCTCGGCCACGACTTCTACGTGTTCGAGAACGCGACGACTGGCCTCATCAATGTGGTGTATCACCGTAAGAATGGTGGATATGGCATCATCAAGCCCCGCATCGAAACACTTGACGAGTAAAATACGTTAACTTGCATGAGTTAACGGTTGGCGGCCATCCCATGCGGGTGGCCGCCTTTTTACGTAAGGAGTCGCTTTGATGGACAAGGCCGCATCCGCCGGTCATTCGAACCGTTGCCGCATCGTCGTCGATACCTGCTGCGACTTTAGCCCCGAGGTCGCCGCGAACCTTGATGTCGATATCCTGGGTTTCCCCTTCATTATCGATGGCGAGGAGCGCACGGATGACATCTGGTCGAGCATCACACCCAAGGAGTTCTACGACCGCATGCGCGCCGGTGCCCGCGTGTCCACCTCGGCTGTGTCACTCGGTCGCTATATCGAGTTCTTTACCGAGTGCGCCAAAGAGGGCACGCCCACGGTCTACCTGTGCTTTACCTCGGCGCTGTCGTCGAGCTACAACTCCGCGTGCCAGGCGGCGGACGCCGTGCGTGCCGAGTATCCCAACTTTGAGCTCTACGTGGTCGACAACGCTCTGCCCTGCGCGACCGGCGCGCTCTTGGCGCTCGAGGCCGTGCGCCAGCGTTCGGCGGGACTGACCGCCACGCAGCTGGTCGATTGGGCAAACGAGGCCAAGACCTACGTGCACGGCTACTTTACGCTCGAGAGCTTCGACGCACTGGCTGCCGGCGGCCGCATTCCGCCCGCGGCGGCGCAGCTCACGGCAAAGCTCGACGTCAAGCCCGAGCTCTCCTACGACCTGGCCGGCTCGCTGTCGCTGATCGGCGTCAACCGCGGCCGCAAGAAGGCGCTCAAGTCCATCCTCAAGTCGTTCCGCGAGAACTACGTGCCCGATCGCACCATGCCCATCGCCATCATGACGGCCGATGCCGAAAAGGATGGTGACTGGCTCGAAGCCGCCATCCGCAAGGAGGAGGGTTGCGCCGACGTCACGATCGTTCGCGGCTCCGTGGGTCCCACCATCGGCTCGCACGTGGGCCCCGGCATGGTGGGCTGCGCGTTTTGGGGTAAGAACCGCGCCGACAAGGCGTCGCTTTCCGACCGTATCGCCCGCCGCGTGCGCGGTCAGTAGGCAAGCGCTGCGTCCGTAATCGCCCTCGACTCACAGCCCAAACGCTGGCACCGAGTATTCAACCTGGTAACAACACCCAACCCAAAAGGAAAGGTTTCATGGCAAACAAGCTCTCCGTCGCATTCATTGGCACCGGAATCATGGGTGCCCCCATCGCCGGCCACATTCTGGACGCCGGCTATCCCGTCACGGTCAACAACCGCACCAAGTCCAAGGCGGCGGCGCTTATCGAGCGCGGCGCCGTCTGGGCAGATACGCCGGCCGATGCCGCGGCGAACGCCGATGTCGTCTTTACCATGGTGGGCTATCCCTCCGAGGTCGAGGCACTCTACCTGGCGGGCGACGGCCTGCTCGCGTGCACCAAGCCGGGTGCGGTCTTGATCGACCTCACCACGAGCTCGCCCGAGCTTGCCCGTGACATTGCCGAGGCCGCCCAGGTTTCTGGTCGCATGGCGTTTGACTGCCCCGTCACCGGCGGCGAGTCGGGCGCTATCGCCGGTTCGCTCACGGCTATCGTGGGTGCTACCGAGAACGACATCGCGCCGGTCCGCGACATCCTTGCCACCTTTGCGGCCAACATCTGCTGCTTCGATGGCGCCGGCAAGGGCCAGGCTGCCAAACTCGCCAACCAGGTGTCGCTGGGCGCCTGCATGGTCGGCATGGCGGACGCCATGGCATTTGCCGAGCTGAGCGGTCTTGACCTGGAGAAGACCCGCCAGATGATCCTGGGCGGCACCGGCAAGTCCGGCGCCATGGAGAGCCTGGCGCCCAAGGCGCTCGACGGCGACTACAAGCCCGGTTTTATGGTCGAGCACTTCATTAAGGACCTGCGCCTGGCGCTCGCTTACGCCGACGATCGCGAGCTCGCGCTGCCCGGTGCCGACGTGGCCTTTACGCTCTACGATATGCTCGACGCCATCGGTGGCGCCAAGCTGGGCACCCAGGCCATCACGGTACTCTACAAGGAGGAGGTCGACGCCATCGCCGCCGGTCTGGACTGGTCGCAGTATCGCCCCGAGGAGCATGGTGCCCACGAGGACGGCTGCGGTTGCGGCGAGCACGGCGACGACCATGAGTGCGGTTGCGGCCACCACCATGGCGAGGACCACGAGTGCTGCGGCGGCCACGGCCATGATGATGGCCACGAGTGCTGCTGCGGCCACCATCACGGGGAGTAGCGCCCATGAGCTGGACGTTCGTGGTGCTTGCGCTGGTGCTCTTTCTCTTCGCGATCTACATTGGCTTTTTGTGCGGCCAGTGGGCGTGCGAAAAGCGCGTCATCACCAAGCGCGACTACTGGATTGCCAACTTTGCGGGAGCGGCGGCAGTCATCCTGCTGACCTGGGTGTTCTCGCTGTTCCCGCTGGTGCAGTTTGCGCCGATCGGCTGGCTCGGCGGCTTTATCGCCGGCCTTAAGATGAGCTTTGGCGAGTCCGTCGGTCCGTGGCGCAAACACGACGAGGTCTTTAACGTTAACAAGGCTCACCGCGCCGCCGCCGACGCGGGCGATGCCGAGGAGCGCCGCCGTGCGCGTCGCAATGGCGCGGCCGACCGACAGCTCATCTCGGTCACCGATGACAGCAAGGGTGCTGACAAGCACGCTAAGAAATAGTAAAAAGAGGTAACTATGGCAGAAAACAAAGACGAACAGCTCACCGACGAGGAGCTGGCACAGCTCCAGCTGGCAGAGGAGAACGAGAACGCCGTCGACCGCCTGGTCCAGGAGCTCGGCTGCCCCACGCGCCGCATCCGTCAGTTTGCCGCCCGCGTGCTGCGCCTGCTTGCCGAGCGCGATCCGCAGCGCGTCGTGCCCTGCGTGCCCGCGCTGATCGAGGCGCTCGACCGCCCCGAGGCTCAGACCCGCTGGGAGGCTCTCGATGCCCTGGCGGCGCTCGCCACCACCTGCCCCGAGCAGCTGGGCGATGCCTTTGAGGGCGCCGAGACCGCACTGTTCGACGAGATTTCCTCCACGCTGCGCTATGCCGCCTTCCGCCTGCTGTGCGTGTGGGGCGCCACGAGCGTCGAGCGTTCGCGCGAGGCTTGGCCCATCCTGGACGAGGCCATCCAGTGCTACCACGGCGACCTCGAGTATCGCGACATGCTCGGTTGCCTGTACGAGTTTGGCCGGGGCGAGATTGACGCCGAGGTCGCCGAGAAGCTCGCGCTGCGCCTTAAGTTCGATGCCGAGAACGGCAAGGGTAGCTATCTCAAGGCCCGTTCGAGCGAGATTTGCGAAATGCTTGTTAAACGTTTTGGCCTGGATCTCTCCAAAAAGAAGAAGCGTGCTAGCGTAAAAAAATCTGACGACGCCGAAGACGAGGAGTAACAGATTATGGCGCACGATGTAGTCCTGATTCCTGGTGACGGTATCGGTCCCGAGATTACGCAGGCTATGCGCCGCGTGGTCGAGGCCACTGGTGTCCAGATCAACTGGAACGTCCAGGAGGCCGGTGCCGGCGTCATGGACGAGTTTGGCACGCCGCTGCCCCAACATGTGCTCGATGCGGTCGCCGAGACCAAGGTTGCTATCAAGGGCCCCATCACCACGCCGGTCGGCACGGGTTTCCGCAGCGTTAACGTCGCCCTGCGCAAGCATTTTGACCTGTACGCCTGCGTGCGCCCCTGCCTGTCGCAGCCGGGCGACGGCTCGCGCTTCCGCGACGTCGACCTGGTTATCGTGCGCGAGAACACCGAGGACCTCTATGCCGGCATCGAGTTCGATGAGGGCGCTGCCGAGGTCGAGGAGCTCTCGCAGCTCGTCGAGCGCTCGGGCCAGAAGACCTTCGCCGCGGATTCCGCCATCTCAATCAAGCCGATTTCCATCGCCAAGAGCCGCCGCATTGTGGAGTACGCTTTTGAGTACGCCCGCCGCTGCGGCCGCAAAAAGGTGACGGCCGTGCATAAGGCCAACATCATGAAGGCGACCGATGGCCTGTTCCTGCGCGTTGCGCGCGAGGTGGCCGCCAACTATCCCGATATCGAGTTCAACGACAAGATTGTCGACGCCACCTGCATGGGCCTGGTCCAGAACCCCAACGACTTCGATGTCCTGGTGCTGCCCAACCTGTACGGTGACATTGTGAGCGACCTGTGCGCCGGTCTGGTAGGTGGACTGGGTATGGCTCCGGGTTCCAACATCGGTGCCGACTGCGCCATCTTCGAGGCGACGCACGGCTCCGCGCCCGATATCGCTGGCCAGGATATCGCTAACCCCACGGCCGAGATTCTGTCCGCGGCTATGATGCTCGATCACCTGGGCGAGAACGACGCGGCCAATCGCATTCGCGCCGCCGTTTCTGCCACGCTCGACGAGGGTGAGCAGGTTACCGGCGACGTTCGTCGTGCCCAGACCGGCTCCGTTGAGGGCGCTGTGGGCACGCAGGCCTTTGCCGATGCCGTTATCGCGCACCTGGCCTAAGGCATGCAGACTGCAAACGCCTAAATAGTACTTAAGTGTTTGCGTATAACCTGAGAATCAATACGCCCGGCGCTTTGTCGGGCGTATTCTATTGTGGACTATGTTTCCTAACAAGGAGTAACCGATATGGGTCTGATTCAAAAGAAGGACGAGAAGGACGAGATCGACGGCATCCAGATCATCGAGCGCGGCGAAGGCCCCGATGGTGATGAGGAGGAGAAGATCGATCTGGTCGCCGGTACGTCTGCCGAACATATTGCCGCCGGTACGACGGCCGAGGAGGAGGACGCTCGCCTGGAGGCAAAGATCGCCGCGGACGCCGCCGACGAGAACCTCATGCCCGAGGAGCAGGACGAGGACGACGATATCCTGGGTTCCGACGAAGACGACCGCGCATCCAAGCACAAGAAGACGATGATTGCCGCCTTCGTGGTTGCAGTCGTGATCGCTGCTGTGGTCGGCTTCTTTATCGGCAACGGTGGTTTTGGCGGCAAGGGCGTCGGCTCGGCGACCCTCACCGAGGACCAGCTCGATTCGACCGTGGCAAGCTACAGCTACAACGGCAAGAAGAGCGACATCACCGCGCGCGAGGCCATTGAGAGCCAGTACAGCCTCGACACCGTCAAGGATGGCGATGGCAACTACACCGCTCCCTCTGCCGACGTCATCCTGTCCTACGTGCGCAACAAGATCCTGCTCGACGCTGCCGAGGACGAGGGCATCACCGTCTCTTCTAAGGAGATGAAGAAGTACGCCGAGGATTCCATCGGCACTTCGGACTACAAGACCATGGCCACGCAGTATGGCGTGTCCAAGGACCAGGCCAAGCAGATCGTCCGTCAGTCCGCGACGCTGCAGAAGCTCTACAAGAAGAAGGTCGGCGACACCTCCGCAAGCATGCCGACCGCCCCGACTGAGCCTGCTGACGGCAACGAGGAGACCGCGAGCAAGGACTACGCCGATTACATCATCAACCTTGCCGGCGACGAGTGGGATAGCGAGAAGGGCACCTGGAAGGACGCCGATAGCGCCTACGCTAAGGCCTTTGCCGACGATGCCTTTACGGCCGATAGCGCTACCTATAAGCAGGCCATGACCGCCTATTACACCGCCTACCAGCAGTATTCCTCGCAGGCTTCGAGCGCCAGCTCCAAGTGGACCGAGTATGCTAACGGCCTCTACGCCAAGGCCAACATCAGCATCTACGGCCTGTTTGCATAAAGATCGCCTGAGCTTTCGAGTACGAAGCCGATATATCTGATTGAGCCCGCTAGAACGAACGCCGTTCTAGCGGGCTTTTGCGTTGTAAGAAAGGGCGGGGAAGAGAGTGGTAGGGGAGGGGTTTATATACAAATTCTTGAAGACTTTATTCATGTAAAGTGAAAATGATTTCGGCCAAACTGGTAGTAACAATGTGGTACCACTGTTCATCTGGTAGTAACCAATTTTGAGACGAAATCGAATGGAAATTGCTAAGAATTAGTTTGATAACGAAAGAAATGCACCATGTCTACCTGCGGAAATTACCGTTTACGGGCTAAAAATAACCGTTTGGCAACGATATAGTAATTTGAACGAAATGTGGTGGACGTTTGAATTGAGTGTGTGCTACCGTACATACCAGCAACCCCAAATAGGGACTGGGTTATCTAAGTTTGCGCATCAATGCCGTCAAGCGGAGAAGCCGGTATGCACAAGGCGCGGACATGGAACTCGTTGGTGAACAACGAAAGAAAGGTTGGAGGAGATACCAATATGATGAAGTACCTCCAGAAGCTCGGCAAAGCGCTGATGCTTCCCGTCGCGGCGCTTCCCGTCGCAGGTATTCTTATGGGTGTGGGCTACCTGCTCGCTCCCGCAGTCATGGGTGCTGCCGGTGACACTACCGGTTTTGCCTATACCGCCGGTTTCCTGCTCATCAAGGCAGGCGGCGCTCTTATCGATAACATGGCCTGGCTGTTCGCAGTCGGCGCCGCTGTCGGCCTTGCCGACGATCACGATGGCACCGCTGGCCTCGCTGGCCTCGTCGCCTTCCTGATGATCCAGCAGCTCCTGAACCCTGCTGTTGTTGGCACCATTCGTGGTATGGACGCCGATGCTCAGACCGCTTGGCTTGCCACGACCGAGGGCATCGCGTTCTCCAAGATCGCTGGTAACTCCTTCATCGGCATCCTGTCCGCCGTCATCGGTGGCACTTGCTACAACAAGTTCAAGGACACTCGTCTTCCCGACTGGCTGGCCTTCTTCTCCGGCAAGCGTTGCGTCGCCATCATGACCGCCGTCATCTGCATCGTCGTCTCCGTCGTCCTGCTCTTTGCTTGGCCGCTCATCTTCGGTGCTCTTGTTGCTCTTGGTGAGGGTATCGCCGCCATGGGTGGTATCGGCGCTGGCATCTACGCCTTCCTCAACCGCCTGCTCATCCCGACCGGTCTGCACCACGCACTCAACAACGTGTTCTGGTTCGACACCATCGGCCTGGGCGACCTGACCCACTTCTGGGCTGGCGAGACCTCCGCTGACGTCAAGTGGAGCCTCGGTATGTACATGTCCGGCTTCTTCCCCTGCATGATGTTCGGTATCCCGGGCGCTGCCCTGGCTATGGTTCAGACCGCTAAGAACAAGAAGGCTGCTATCGGCCTGGTTGTCTCCGCTGCCATCTGCGCCTTCGTCTGCGGCGTCACCGAGCCCTTCGAGTTCGGCTTCATGTTCCTGTGCTTCCCGCTCTACGTCGTGTACGCTGCCCTGTACGGCGTCTTCACCGTCATCACCTACTTTGTTGGTTTCCGTGCCGGCTTCTGCTTCTCCGCTGGTGCTACCGACCTCCTGTTCTCCGCTAGCCTCCCGGCTGCTGCCAACACCTGGATGATTATCCCGCTGGGCATCGCTGCCTTCCTGGTCTTCTACCTCGTGTTCCGCTTCGCCATCACCAAGTTCAACCTCATGACCCCTGGTCGCGAGGATGAGGATGTCGAGGAGACCTCCGCTTCCGCCGCTGCTGGCGACGACAAGTTCGCCGCTCTGGCCGCCGCTGTTCTCGCTGCCGTCGGTGGCAAGGAGAACGTCAAGACCGTTGACTGCTGCGCTACTCGCCTGCGTTTCGAGCTTGGCGATTCCGAGCTGGTCGACGAGGCCGCCTGCAAGAAGGCCGGCGCTCTGGGTGTCATGAAGATGGACAAGGGTGCTACCCAGGTCATCATCGGCACGCAGGTCCAGGCTGTTGCCGAGGAGCTCAAGAAGCTTCTCTAAGCCTCAAAGACGTATCTGTCTTGCAAAGGGTCGTCCCGCTCCGCGGGGGCGGCCCTTTTTGCTACCTCAATACTTGATGCAGCGATGTAATTGGTATTACAGTGCGCAGACTATCATCCGGCAAACAATATCGAAATTTGCGGGTTGACCTGCTGTTATTCCATTAAAACTGCTATAGTACGTGGTGTCTGGTTACAACCAATTTCGAGTCATTTATCCGGCAGGTATCATTATGGCAATGGGAGCGCGCAAACAACCTCTGTACGATCAGCTCGTCGATTTGCTGACCGATAAAATCGATCACGAGCTTCGACCCGGCGACTATTTGCCGTCTGAGCGTGACTTGTCGGAGCGCTACGGGCTCTCGCGTACGACGGTTCGCCTTGCCCTACAGGAGCTTGAGCGCCTAGGCTTGGTGGTTCGTCAGCGCGGCCGTGGAACCATGGTGTGCGACCGCTCTCTGCAAACGGCAAACCTCACGCAGACATACAGCTTTACCGAGCAGATGAAGGCGATCGGCCGTGTGCCCAAGACAACGATTCTCGAGTTTACCGAGGTCGAGGCTGACAAGAATATTGCCGTAGAGATGAACGCGCGCCTGGGCGAGCGTCTGTACAAGATCAAGCGCCTGCGTATAGCCGATGGTGTGCCGCTGATGATTGAGTGTACATATCTGCCAAGTCGCAAGTTCTTTGCGCTTAAGCGCCCCATGATCGAGAACAAATCGCTGTACGACATGATCGAGCAGGACTTTCACGAGAAAGTTCGCGTGGCAGAGGAAGAATTCTATGCGAGTATCGCCCGCCATTCCGACGCTCGTTTGCTCGAGATTGCCGAAGGCGCACCGGTCCTGGATTTGATTCGCACCACATATGACATGAACAACGAGGTTATCGAGTATACGCGTTCGGTTGCGCGCGCCGACCAGTTTAAGTACAAGGTCTACCACAACCGCGCAGTCTAGAGTTATTGGGTATAAACGGCTTGGCGTGTTTTGCGGCGGGTGCAAAATGTGCCAAGCGCAAGAAGGCAACGAACAATCGCTCGAATTAACAATGCAGTGGTTTTTGATCCGCCCTAAAACGCACTGCGGGTACGGGAGCATAGATGAGCACGTATGCTATCAAGGCCGACAAGTTCTTTTTGCCGGCGGGGCCGCAGCTGGGCGGCTTCCTGATGGTCGAAGACGGCGTCTTTGGCGCTTGGCAGGCCGATGAGCCCGCTTGCGAGATCAAAGATTATTCGGGTACATGGATTGCGCCGGGCATGGTGGATACCCACATTCATGGCTTCTATAACCATGCCACGACCGATAACGATGCCGAGGGTATCAACATCAGCTCGACCGAGCTCGCTCGTCGTGGTACCACCAGCTGGCTTCCTACGACCTTTACCGACGGCGTGGAGCAGATCAAGGACGCTTGTGCCGCTATTGCACAGGCGGACGAAGAGCGCGGACCCGAGTTCTGTGGTGCCCGTATTCAGGGCATCTACCTGGAGGGTCCGTTCTTTACCATGAAGCATGTGGGCGCCCAGAACCCCGCTTATCTGATCGACCCGTCCGAGGAAGTTTTTGACGAGTGGCAGGAGGCCGCTGGTGGTCGTATCGTCAAGAGCGCTATGGCGGCCGAGCGTGACGGTGCTGCCGCTTACGCCGCGGCTCTGAGCGCAAAGGGCGTCGTGACCTGTATTGGCCACTCCGATGCTACCTATGATGAGTGTGCCGCCGCCATCAATGCTGGCGCCAGCTGCTTTACGCATACCTATAACGGCCAGCGTGGCCTCCATCACCGTGAGCCCGGTGTTGTTGGCGCCGCTATGACCACGCCCAACACCTATGCCGAGATCATCTGCGATGGCAAACATGTGAACCCTGCTGCTATCAAGGCCCTGCTGCAGGCCAAGGGCTGGCAGCACACGGTGCTGATTACCGACTGCCTGGGTTGCGGCGGCATGCCCGAGGGCAAGTACACCAGCGGCGGCATGGATGTCATTATGAAGGACAACCTTTGCTGGCTCGCCGATGGCTCTGCTATCGCCGGCTCAGTGCTCACGCTCGCACAGGGCGTCAAGAACATCGTTGACTGGGGTCTTGCGAGCGCCGATATCGCAATTCGCATGGCGACCGAGGTGCCCGCGCGTTCTGCTCACGTCGAGGATAAATGTGGCAGCATTATGCCGGGCCGCGATGCCGATTTTGTCGTGTTCAATCCCGACCTTACCCTGGTCGAGACGTATGTGGGTGGCAACAGCGTCGGCAATGCGTTTGCCGAGTAGCCGCCAAAGAAACGATCCGAGAGGGGATTTAGATGATTTATGGTGCACTGGGCGATATCGAGGAATATCGCGGAATGCTCAAGGGCCTCGACGTGCTGATCGACTGGCTCGAGGAGAACGACCCGGCGGAGCTCGAGGTCGGCAGCCATCCGATTCTGGGCGACAAGGTCTTTGCGAACGTCATGGCTCCCACGACGCGTCCCGAGGCTGAGGCTCATTACGAGACGCATCAGCGCTATCATGACCTGCAGATCGATGTCGAGGGTCGCGAGGCCTTTAAGGTTGCCACGGGCAGCCTGACGCTGGTTCAGGAGTTTGACGAGAAGGACGACTACGATCTGGTCGATTCCGACGCTTCGATCGCCGGCGATCTTGCTGACGACAAGTTTGCGCTGTTCGTTGCCGGCGAGCCTCACATGCCCACGCTCGAGTTCCCGGGCGATGGCGCACAGCCGGTCAAGAAGATCTGCTTTAAGCTGCTTGCAGATGCTTACTGGGAGGAGTAGCGCGCTGCTCGACTGAGCTGCTCGTCTGATGGCGTGATTCCCCTAGGGAAATCACGCTACGACCCCGCCAAGCGTGTTTTCCCTAGGGGAATCACGTTTGGCGGGGTTTTATGTTTATGAATAGGGGAACTGAAGCCGTGACGATGCTTGGGTTGGCGCACGCGCACTCAAATCGGCAACAACAAAGTAGATAAGCATTTGAAGAAATGCGATTGAAGCATAATGTAACTAGTATGAAATAGTGGATAGCTGGTACATACCACCTTTCAAATATAGAATCGCTAGAAATCTATAGTAAAAAAGTAATTTACCAGCGGGCTTATATTTTGTTCATTAAAGCCGTTCATCGTCATTTGGCTACCGTTTACGGACCACTTCAGATTCTGACTACATAATTGCGTCAATGCGTCCATAATAGGCAAGGCGTTTAGCTGAGGGTCGGGGAACCGGCATCCGCGTCGTAGAGCACGAAGATCGGGAGTAGCATGCATTCGTTTAAGATCACCAATCAATTCCTACTTGATGATGAGCCGTTCACCATCTTGTCGGGGGCGATTCACTATATGCGTGTTCATCCGAGCGACTGGCACCACTCGCTCTATAACCTTAAGGCTCTTGGGTTTAATACGGTCGAAACGTATGTACCGTGGAATCTTCATGAGCCAAAGCCTGGCGTCTTCGATTTTTCTGGCTCAATCGATTTGGCGGCATTTCTTGATGAGGCAGCATCGCTCGGTCTGTATGCAATTGTTCGGCCCTCTCCGTTTATTTGTGCAGAATGGGAATTTGGCGGCATGCCAGCATGGCTGCTGCGCGAACATGATATGAGGCCGCGTAGCAGCGACCCCAAATTTCTTGCTCACGTTGCGCAGTACTACGACCATCTCATGCCGATACTCGTCTCGCGTCAGATTGACAAGGGCGGAAATATCATCATGATGCAGGTTGAAAACGAGTATGGATCATATTGCGAGGATAAGGACTATCTTCGCGCGATTCGTCGCCTTATGGTCGAGCGTGGGGTTTCCGTGCCCCTTTGTACTTCCGATGGCCCGTGGCGTGGGTGCCTTCGTGCCGGTACGCTCATTGACGATGATGTGTTGTGCACCGGCAACTTTGGTTCTCATGCAAAGGAGAACTTTGAGGCTCTTTCTGCTTTTCACAAGGAGCATGGAAAACAATGGCCTCTTATGTGCATGGAGTTGTGGGACGGCTGGTTCAATCGCTATGGGGAGAACGTCATCAGACGCGATCCCGAAGATCTTGCCTCTTGCGTTCGCGAGGTGCTCGAGCTTGGAGGATCTTTAAACCTCTACATGTTTCATGGAGGCACCAACTTTGGATTTATGAACGGATGTTCTGCACGCCATACGCATGACCTGCACCAGGTGACATCATATGACTACGATGCTCCATTGGACGAACAGGGCAACCCGACCGAGAAATACTTCGCAATTCAAAGGACAGTTCACGAGCTGTATCCCGATATCGCGCAAAGCAAGCCGTTAACAAAAAAGGCGTTTTCCATGCCCGATATTTCGGTGAGTGAGCGCGTAAGTCTCTTTAATGTGCTCGATATTCTTTCGGAGCCGATTGAAGCCCAATATCCTATGCCCATGGAAGAGATGGGTCAGTCGTATGGATATACGTTATATACCACGACTGTCGAGCGTGACCGTGCAGATGAAGAGCGTATTCGGGTTATTGACGCCCGCGACCGCGCTCAGGTGTTTGTGAACGGTGACAAGGTGGCGACGCAGTATCAGGAGCACATCGGGGAAGATATTCACTGCGTTCTTCCCTGTGAACACAACCGCCTGGATGTTCTGACCGAGGATATGGGTCGCGTCAATTATGGTCACAAATTGCTCGCTGATACGCAGCATAAGGGCATTAGGACAGGAGTTTGCGTTGATCTTCACTTTGTTACCGGTTGGGAGATGCGTTGTCTGCCACTCGATAACATCGATAATCTTGATTATTCCGCCGGCTGGGTAGAGGGGCAACCTTCCTTTTATCGCGCAAAGTTTGATATATCTGAGCCGGCTGATACCTTTATCGACACTACGGGTTTTGGAAAGGGTGTGGCATTCGTAAACGGAACGAATGTCGGACGTTTTTGGGATAAGGGTCCCATCATGACGCTCTATGTTCCGCACGGTTTATTACACCCTGGTACCAATGAACTCGTTATGTTCGAAACAGAGGGCGTGTATGATGCGAAAATCTCCCTTCGCTCTGAGCCCGTTATCCGTACACTTGAACAAGAAGGAGTTGAGTAGAAATGATTGTAGGCGCACGAATCGACTTTCGCTTGATTCACGGACAGGTGGCAAACCTCTGGTCTAACGCCCGTCAGGTAAGCCGCTTCATGGTAGTTGACGACGAGGTATCGCAAGATGCTACCCAAAAGCAGGTTCTTCGCATGGCTTGCCCGGCAACTGTGAAGTTGTCCGTGCTTCCTGTCGACAAGGCCGCTGCCAACATCACTGCTGGCAAATATGATGCGCAACGTCTCTTCATTGTTGCGAAAAAGCCTGAGGTCTACGTTCGACTTTTGGAACAAGGTGTTAAGCTTGAGCAGCTCATCGTCGGTAATATGACGACAATGGAGCCGGTCAAGAAGCTGAATCGCAACATTAGTTGCGACCAGGGGGACCTTGACGCATTTGCCAAACTCAAGGCCGATAATCTTCCTATTGTCATTCAGCTGACGCCGCAGGATAACCCAGAGGCTCTCACGCTCTAGTCGAATTAACGCTAGGCCGTGAAGGGGGATGCACGGTTTATATAAGCGTATTGGTATTGTAGAAACTGTTACACCTTAAATAAGGAGTTTACCATGATTGCTTGGTGGCAGATTCTTCTGTTAACCCTGTATGCGGGTTATCAGATTATGGATGAGCTGAACTGGTACACCTGTGCCGGCTCAGCCGTCTTCTCCGGTATGATTACCGGTTTGATTATGGGCGACCTGCAGACTGGCCTGTTTATCGGCGGCAGCATGCAGCTCACCGTCCTGGGCGTTGGTACCTTTGGCGGCGCCTCTCGTATCGATGCCAACTCCGGCACTCTGGTCGCCACGGCCTTTGCCGTGGGCGCGGGCATGAATCCCGAGACGGCTCTTGCCGCTATCGGCGTACCTGTCGCTGCCATTCTCGTTTACACCGATATCGCCGGTCGTTTCGCCAACACGTTCTTCGGTCACATGTGCGATGCCGATATCGAGAAGATGAACTGGGGCGCCTACAACGTACACTACTTGCTCGGTGCCGTTTCCTGGATGTTGTCCCGCATGATTCCGGTCTTCCTGGCTCTCGCATTTGGCCAGGGCTTGGTCGAGGGCATCACCACCGCCCTTAACGGCGACTTGAAGTGGCTGGGTGACGGTCTGTCTGTTGCTGGCGGTGCCTTGCCCGCCGTTGGCTTCGCCATCCTGCTCCGTTACCTGCCGGTCAAAAAGCACGTCGCCTACCTGCTGCTCGGCTTTGTAGTCGCCGCCCTGTTTGGTACGGCCTTCACGAGCATCATGAACCTCAACGCCAACATCGTCGCTGTGAACGGTGCGCTTGGTAAGGGCGCCGTGGATATGGTCGGTATGTTCAATAACATGTCGATGCTGGCGATCGCTATTATTGGCTTTGCTCTGTCTTTGCTGTACTACAAGAACAACCAGCGTCCCGTCGCTGCTGCTGGCGCTGCGGAGGGAGACGACGACGATGAGCTCTAATGAGAAACTCGCCAATGGCACCACTGGCTACAAGATTACCAAGGACGACCTTGCGCAGATCAACCGTCGTAACCTGCTTGGTTTCCAGGATGGTTGGAACTACGAGCGCATGCAACACTCTGGTTATCTCTGGATTATCCTGCCCACGCTGCGCAAGCTGTACGGTGACGGCACGCCGGAGCTAAAAGAAGCCTGCCGCGCCCAGTGCGCACCGTTCTTCAACACCTCAAACTTCCTCAACACGATCATCACCGGTATCGATTTGGCGATTGAGGAAGAGGAGGGCATTGAGGGCCTCGAGGCTGTTGCCGGTCTCAAGACTGGTCTCATGGGACCGCTGGCTTCCATCGGCGATTCCATCTTCGGTTCGCTGCTCCCGACCATTTTTGGCGCCCTGGCTGCCAATATGGCCATGAACGGCAACCCCTTGGGTATCTTCATCTGGGTCGCCGTTAACATCCTTGTTGACTGGTTCCGCTGCAAGCAGACCCACATGGCCTATGAGCAGGGTATGAAGCTCGTCACCACCATGAGCGACCGCCTGAACGCGTTGACCGACGCGGCCTCCGTAATGGGTGTCTTTATGGTCGGTGCCCTGGTCGCAACCAATGTCGGTATCGTCATTGCAGCGAAGCCTGTTATCGGTGGCGTTACCGTTGACTTGCAGAATATCTGCAATATGATTTGCCCCAAGCTGGTTCCTGCCGCGCTCGTCGGCTTCGTATACTGGCTCCTTGGTAAGAAGGGCATGACCTCGACGAAGGCCATCTTTATCGTCTTGGTTCTGTCCATTGCCTTGGGTGCATTCGGTATCATTTGCAAGGGCTAAGTACCCCATATTGTCGCGACATTTGATCCTCAATTAAGATGTGGCGCACACCTCCAAGGCGACTTTATCGCCATATCCCCTGGAGTGTGCGCCTCTTTTGTTTTGTCGGACACCGCTGTTCATAGGCGGTTATGCAGTCATCGTGTTCGATTAATTCATTAAGGCTGCCTTGAAGGGAATATAGTGCAATGCCATTTTGGATTGTCCTGTTCATTTGTGTTGTCGTGGCTTATTTCGCTGTGACCGAAGGAGCGAAAAAATACTTCGATATGAAATTGCAGGTATTGTTTAACTTGGGCTTATACCAAGATTGCATAGACCTGCTCGATCGCAAACTTGCGCGCATAGTAATGTCTACGTATAAGCAGTATTACCTGCGTTTCACGATCTATGAAGCTGCTGATATGGACGCATATGCAGATCGAATGCTTGACCACTTGCTGGAGATGCCGTGCAGCGACAAACAACGTCGACAGCTTGCGGTTCGCGCCTTTAATTTCTATATCAAGACGGGTGACCGGAAGCGGGCGGCGTCCATGTTGGAAGAGATGCGCCCCATCGTGTCGAAGGGCATTTTGGCGGACAGTCAATTAACCTACGACATAGTCTTTTGCCGTCGGCATGATAAGATCGATGAGATGGAAGCTATGCTGGATACGAGCGACCTTGGGTTACGCGGAAAGCTCTATCTGCTGCTTTCATATCAATATGAGAGCAGCGGGAACAAGGGCGAAGCACTTAGATATCGCAACCTTGAAAAGCAGCTTAGAGACGCTCACAGACCTCCCACGATAAAACAAAATACTCACTAAACTTTAATGAGGCAGTGGTCGTAAGAGCCCTTTTGAGGGGTTCTATGGCTAGAGAAAGCGAACGGTAGAAAGGTAGATAGAATGATTGGATTTGTACTAACTGGTCACGGTCAGTTTGCACCTGGTTTGAAAAGCGCTGTGGATATGGTCGCCGGCGAACAACCTAATTTTGAGGTAGTTCCTTTTGCGGGCTCGGAGGCGGTTACTTTTGGTGATGATTTGCGAACCTGCATTGCCAAGATGCGTCAAGCTTGTGATGGCGTATTGGTGTTTGTTGATTTGCTTGGCGGTACTCCGTTCAATCAAGCTATCCCAATGACGACTGAGCTCGATAACGTGACCGTTGTCACCGGAACAAATCTACCTATGCTGGTGGAGCTCGTTATGACGCGTGCGTTTGGAGACCCAACGCTTGATGAACTTGCCGAACGCGCACGGGTCGTTGGTCGTGAGGGAGTCGATCTCAAGAAACTCGAGAGTGCTGACATTGATGAAGACGATGAGATGTAGTGTCGCTATTAGCCCATTTATGGGACATGTTGGTGCGTTACCTGAAGGCTGAAGTATTGGTCAATTGCTCATTACGTGGAGAATATCATGACGTGCACGAGGCACAGACAACCGCTATATGACCAGCTCGTAGATATTCTGATCGAAAAAATTGATCATGAATATCAGCCAGGTGATTTGATTCCGTCCGAACGTGAGCTTGCCGAACGTTTCGGGCTTTCGCGGTCGACTGTCCGGCTTGCAATTCAGGAACTTGAGTATCTTGGTCGGATTGTGCGAAAACAAGGTCGCGGTACGTTTGTTGCCGATCGACTAGCTCAAGCAACAAATCTTACCCAATCGTACAGTTTTACTGAACAGATGAAAGCGATGGGCCGGCTGCCAGAAACAACCATCTTAGAGTTCTGTGAAATGGAAGCAGATAAAACGCTCTCGATGCAAATGGGGATTCATTTGGGTGAAAAGGTATTAAAACTCAAACGTTTACGAATGGCAGATGGTATACCTATGATGGTTGAGCGTAGCTATCTTCCAGCAAGGCTCTTTATTTCACTCAAGCGTCCTCTACTCGAACAAAAGCCCCTTTACGATGTTATTGAGCAGGATTATCAGCAGAAAATTCGAGTAGCGGATGAGGAGTTCTCTGCGGGTATAGCACGTCCATGTGACGCTCGGCTTCTAGGTATTGGTGAGGGTGCGCCAGTTCTGGACATAGTCCGAACTACTCACAACACCCAAAATGATGTTGTCGAGTTCACGCTTTCGGTGGCTCGTGCGGACAAGTTCAAGTACAGAATCTCTCACTATCGAGATACTGTGTGATCGGATACGAGTGCTAACGAAAGAAAAACAGTCTATGACTACTACTCGATTTGACTTTTCAGGTTGAGTCTTTGTATATCAGAAAATTTAGTAAAGAAAGAGGTATTAGAAATGTTCGAGAAGAGTGTCGAGGAGCTCACCGAGCTCGGCGCCCAGATCACCACGGCCGAGATTGCTCAGCAGCCCGAGCTTTGGCGTGATACGCTCAACATCTATCGCGAGAACAAGGAGGCCATCGAGGCCTTCCTGGCCGAGGCTCGCGCTATGGGTGAGGGTCGTCTGTCCGTTGTCTTCACCGGTGCCGGTACGTCCGACTACGTTGGCGATACCTGCGCCCCGTACCTGCGTCACGCTGGCAACACTGATCTCTACGACTTTAAGCCCATCGCCACGACCGACATCGTGAGCGCCCCGCGCGACTTCCTGCGCGCCGAGGATCCCACGCTCGTGGTTTCCTTTGCCCGCTCTGGCAACAGCCCCGAGAGCCTTGCCGCCGTTGCCGTTGCCAAGGAGCTCGTCCACAACGTCAAGTTCCTCAACATCACCTGCGCTCCCGAGGGCAAGCTCGCTGTCGAGTCTGCCGATGATCCCAACGCGCTGACGCTGCTCATTCCGCGCGCCAACGACAAGGGCTTCGCCATGACCGGTTCTTATTCCTGCATGACCCTGCTCTCCACCCTTATTTTCGACACTGCCTCTGACGAGCAGAAGGCCGAGTGGGTCGAGACCATCGCCAAGATGGGCGAGGAGGTCATCTCCCGTGAGCCCGAGATCGCCGATTACCTGGCTGGCGACTTCAACCGCGTGACCTACTTGGGTTCTGGCTCCTTCGGTGGCCTTGCCCAGGAGAGCCAGCTCAAGATCCTCGAGCTGGCTCACGGTCTGGTCGCTACTTCCTACGACACCTCCATGGGCTATCGTCATGGACCTAAGTCCTTCGTCGACGATAAGACGCTCGTCTTCGTGTTCGTCAACAACGACGCCTACACCCGTCAGTACGACATCGACATCCTCAACGAGATCGGTGGCGACGAGATCGCTCAGCACACCATCGCCGTTCAGCAGGAAGGTGCCACCGTCTATGAGGGTGAGTCCTTCACCTTTAAGGGCTACGAAGCGCTTCCCGAGGGCTACCTCGCTCTGCCGTTCGTGATGTTTGCCCAGGCCATCAGCCTGCTCAACTCCGTGCGCGTGGGCAACACGCCTGATACGCCGAGCCCCACCGGCACGGTCAACCGCGTGGTCAAGGGCGTGACGATTCACCCCTTCACCGCTTAATCGCGTCCCTCTGTAAGGGCGCCCGTCCGCTCATAACGGCGGGCGGGCGCTTTTTGTTTTATGTGAGCTGGGTATAAGCATCGCCACAGTCACTGCTTTAGAAGCAAGGAGTGCATATGAGCACGTACGCAATTAAGGCTGACAAGTTCTTCTTGCCGGCAGGCCCGCAACTGGGCGGCTATCTTATGGTCGAGGATGGCGTCTTTGGCGCCTGGCAGGCCGACGAGCCCTCTTGCGAGATTAAGGACTACACGGGGTCGTGGATCGCACCGGGTATGGTCGATACTCACATCCATGGCTTCTACAACCACTCAACTACCGATAATGATCCCGAGGGCATCGATATCAGCTCGACCGAGCTCGCCCGTCGCGGTACCACCAGCTGGCTGCCCACGACGTTCACCGATGGCGTCGAGCAGATCAAGGACGCCTGCGCCGCCATCGCTCAGGCGGACGAGGGTCGCGGCCCCGACTTCTGCGGTGCTCGCATTCAGGGCATCTACCTGGAGGGCCCCTTCTTTACCATGAAGCACGTGGGCGCGCAGAACCCCGCTTATCTTATCGATCCTTCCGAGGAGGTTTTCGATCAGTGGCAGGAGGCTGCGGGTGGTCGCATCGTCAAGAGCGCCATGGCGGCCGAGCGCGACGGTGCCGCTGCTTATGCGGCTGCTCTGAATGCCAAGGGTGTGGTGACCAGCATCGGTCACTCCGACGCCACCTACGATGAGTGCATCGCCGCCATCAACGCCGGTGCCAGCTGCTTTACGCATACCTATAACGGTCAGCGCGGGCTGCATCACCGTGAGCCCGGTGTCGTGGGTGCTGCCATGTCCACGCCCGAGACCTACGCCGAGATCATCTGTGACGGCAAGCACGTTAACCCTGCCGCCATCAAGGCGCTGCTGCAGGCAAAGGGCTGGCAACACACGGTGCTCATCACTGACTGTCTGGGCTGTGGCGGCATGCCCGAGGGCAGCTACACCAGTGGTGGCATGGACGTCATCATGAAGGACAACCTGTGCTGGCTCGCCGACGGCAAGAGCATTGCCGGCTCGGTGCTCACGCTTGCCCAGGGCGTCAAGAACATCGTTGACTGGGGCATCGCCAGCGCCGATATCGCCATTCGCATGGCAACCGAGGTGCCGGCACGCTCCGCGCACATCGAGGGTAAGTGCGGCAGCATCATGCCGGGTCGCGACGCCGACTTTGTCGTGTTCGACCATGAGCTTACCCTCGTCGAGACGTATGTTGGCGGCCAGAGCGTCGGCAACGCCTTTACCGAGTAACGATAGAAAAAGACGGCGGGCCCGAATCTGCTCGGACCCGCCGTATGGGTTAAACGCTCAAAAGTACCTTCACAATTACAGCTTGTTAGCGATCTTCTTTGCCGTGCGCTTGACGCCGGCCACAAGACCTCCCGCAGGACGCTCCTTTTCGTAGGCTAGACGCTTCTCGCGCTTGGCGTACTCTTCGACGATGATGTCGCCATACTCGTCTTCGATCTTGTCGAAGAAGTCGATGGCGCCCTTAATTTCCTCAGCGGTCGGGTGCCCCTTTTGGACACCGCCGGTGAGTTTAAACGGCCCCCACGTATCAAAGCCGGGGCAGCCGTAGACGCCCATAAAGATGGCCTGCCTCATGCGGCAGATACCATCGATATCCTTGCCGTACCGCTTGTTTTTGCCACCGTAGGTCATAAGGCCAAACACCTTGTCCTGCGGCTGCAGCACGTTCGTGAGCACGCGTGCCATATCTTTGTCGATCTCTGAGTAATAAATGCCCGTAGCGACGCCGATCAGATGATATTCGTGCAGGTCGGGGTACTCGTTTTTGCCGAGCGTCTTGACGTCGAGGGTATCGATTTCGGGGTGCGCCTCGACGATGGCGTCCACGAGCTTTTTCGTATTGCCGTGATGGCGCGAGGCGTAGAGGATGATGGTTCGCATAAGAAGGCCTTTCAGCTGTAATTGCATCAATGTCTGTATGGTGCCCCGTTGCATGGCTGGGATACCAGACACATCGATGAGTGTGCGGGTTTGTCCTTTGGTCAGGGCCGAGACGGGTACTTGCGAGCAAAAAAAGCAGTTGTTCGAAAGGATGGGTAATGGAATACGCTCTTTCCAACGATTCGATTTCTATTAAGGTTTCCACGGCTGGCGGCTCGTTTACCTCGATTGAGGCCGACGGTCGCGAGTATTTGTGGCAGGGTGACCCCGCGGTGTGGTCCGGTCAGGCGCCGGTCTGCTTCCCGATTTGCGGAGGCCTGCGCGATGATAGCGCCATGACGTTTGCCGGGCATCATGTGAAGCTCGCCCGCCACGGCTTTGCGCGCAAGCAGGAGTGGAAGCTGTTGAGCCAGAGCGAGAACGAGCTGGCGATGTGCCTGGCTTCGGAGGATAACGCCGCGCTGCTGAGCGATTATCCGTACCCGTTTAAGCTTGTCGCTCGTTATACGCTTGAGGGGGATGCCGTTCGCGTCTCCTATGAGGTGACCAACGAGGGAACCGAGGACATGCCGTTCTTTATCGGCGGTCATCCCGGCTTTAGGTGTCCGCTCGATGAGGGCGAGGCCTATACGGACTACGAGCTGCGCTTTGAGAAGGACGAAGCTGCTGAGCTCTGCACCGCTGTCCCTTCGACTGGCTTGATTGACGTTACCAACCGCTCCAAGAACCCCATGGTGGGAAAGACGCTGCCTCTGTCGCATGAGCTCTTCGATTTTGCGGAGACCGTCTTTGACGTGCTCGAGAGCCGTCAGGTCACGCTTTCCAAAAAGGGCGAGGACAAGGGCGTCCGCCTGAGCTTTGAGGGCTTCCCATATCTCATTGTGTGGAGCAAGCCCGAGGGCGATTTTGTGGCGGTTGAGCCCTGGGGCGGCCTTTCGACCTGCTCCGATGAGGACGACGTGCTTGAGCATAAGCGCGGCTGCCTTGTCGCCAAGCCCAAGGAGACCGTCGTTCGCTCGTTCACGATTGAGATTCTGTAATTCCGTTTTGTCGACTCGTATCGCGAGGCACAAGGAGCCTGCGAGATAAGGAGCTAAAAATGATCCTCACCGTTACGATGAACCCGTCTGTCGATACGCGCTATCAGCTCGATGAGCTCGTTATCGACGATGTTAACCGTGTGACGCCCGAAAAGACCGCTGGCGGCAAGGGCCTCAACGTGGCCCGTGTGCTGGGTCAGCTGGGCGACGACGTTGTGGCAACCGGTCTGCTCGGCGGCCACATGGGCGCCTACATGGCTGAGCTCATGGACGCCAACGGTATTAACAACGACTTTGTGCCCATCAAGGGCGAGACTCGTATTTGCCTCAACATCCTCCACGCCGGCAACCAGACCGAGCTGCTCGAGAGCGGCCCGACGATTGCCCCCGAGGAGCTCGATGCCTTTACCGCCAAGTTTACCGAGCTTGCGAGCAAGGCCGACGTTGTCACCATCTCGGGTTCGCTGCCCCGCGGTGTCGAGGCAGACTACTATGCCAAGATCACGGGCATTGCCGAGAACGCCGGCGCCAAGGTGCTGCTCGATACCTCGGGCGCTTCGCTCGAGGCCGCCCTTAAGTCCGAAATTAAGCCCGAGCTGGTCAAGCCTAACCTGACCGAGATCAACGGCCTTTTGGGTACGAGCTTTACCACCGACGATGTGGACGAGCTCCGCGCCGCGCTCGCCTCTGATGCCCGCTTCTCCGATATCCCCTGGGTCGTCGTGTCCATGGGCGCTGCCGGCTCCGTTGGCTTCCACACTGGCCGTGCGTTCCGCGCAAAGACGCCCGATATCCCTGCCGTTAACGCCACGGGCTCTGGTGACTCCACTATCGCTGGCTTCGCGCATGCCATTGCTGCTGGCGCGGACGACGAGACGGTGCTGCGTACCGCCAACACCTGCGGCAAGCTCAATGCCATGGATCCTATGACTGGCCACTTGGTCATGGATCGTTGGGACGAGGTCTACAACGGCGTTGTCGTGACCGAGCTGTAGGAGCTTGTGCTGCGGCCCCGGCATCGCTTGCTAGCTCATGTCGACGACAAGTGCAGTAGCATTATGCTGGGGCACGACTCCGACTTTGTCGTGTTCAGTCCCGACCTTACCCTGGTCGAGACGTATGTGGGTGGCAAGAGCGTCGGCAATGCGTTTGCCGAGTAAGCTGTTTGCCGACGCTTACTGGCAGGAGTAAAGAACCACTCAGTGGAGCTGTTCGTCTGATGGCGTGATTCCCCTAGGGGAATCACGCTACAACCCCGCCAAGCGTGTTTCCCCAAGGGGAATCACGTTTGGTGGGGTTTTCTGTTTTTGAGTAGGAAGCGGTCGACGCAGCGATGCGTGGGTTGGCGCAAGCGCACTCAAATCGGCAACAAAAAAGCCGCCCGAAGGCGGCTATCTTGTGCAATGGAGCCAGCGACCGGGCTCGAACCGGTGACCCCCGCTTTACGAGAGCGGTGCTCTACCAACTGAGCTACGCTGGCGGCCATGTGGTGACGCAACTGGGACGTCAACGGCTGTCTATGATACGGGACATCGCACATCGGCGCAAGTGCTCTGACGGCTTTTCTCACTTTAAATGCACTAATATTGGAGACGTGATGTCTGCGGCGTCCATTTGGCGCTTGACCTGCTATTGAGCTGGTGGTCGACGTCCCGCTCATATGGGTCTCAAACAGAATGGGGCAGCCATGGCTCAACCCAAGATCCTTCTCACGCGTATCGATGACCGTTTCATTTACGGGCAAGACGTTGAGCTGTGGAACGAAGCCGTGGGCTCCAACCTTGTTTTAATCGTCAACGATGAGATCGCGGCGGACGCTCGCAAGTGGGCCCCTATGAGGGTGGCCACGCCCGATGGCGTCTGGACACGGTTCTTCTCGGTGCAAAAGACCATCGACATTATCCACACCGCGACGTCGCGCCAATGGATTCTGATCATGGTGGCCTCGCCCTCCGATGCGCTCGCGCTGGTTAAGGGCGGTGTGCCAATAAGCAAGATCAGCATCGGCCATATGCAGGCGGGGGAGAGCAAGCGCTCTGCAACGACTGCCGTTGCCGTAGACGATACGGACATCGCCGCCTTCAAAGAGTTGCAAAAGCTTGGCGTAGAGCTAGAAATCCGCTATCTCCCCAGTTCCGCCCCCGACCCCATCGGCAATCTGTTCAACTGATCCCTTGGGGACGGAGGAAAACGGATCATTTTGCCCTTGCGAGGGACGCGCGCGATGCCGTCTGTCAAAAACTATGCCCATTTACTACGTTTGATCGGCTATCGCCGAGCATGTCGAATTTGAGAAAAACAAAACCGCAGGTAGACGGCTCGCGAATGTAACAAAAACGGGTGCATGGTCG
>CALDWI010000057.1 GCA_937923795.1 uncultured Collinsella sp. | reverse complement strand
TGCCGCCTTTGGGGACTGTGGGGCGCGGCCGGCAGCTGCGGCGCGTTGCGCCTGCCGCCTTTGGGGACTGTGGGGCGCGGCCGGCAGCTGCGGCGCGTTGCGCCTGCTGCCTGCGGGGACTTTGGGGTCGTGCGGCAGCTGCGGCGCGTTGCGCCTGCTGCCTGCGGGGACTTTGGGGTCGTGCGGCAGCTGCGGCGCTGCGCGCCTGCTGCCTTGGGTGACTTTGGGGTCGATTGGGGTTGTCTGCACAATTCGCGGTATTATGTTGCGGAGTTTTGAAAGGAGCCGCTGGTGGTCACGACGACGTTTGCTTCGCCTTTGGGCGAAATCTTGCTTGCCGCTGATGGCCGCGGTCTGACGGGACTTTGGTTTGAGGGGCAGGAGCATTTTGGCTCCACGCTTCTCAAAGAAGATCCCGAACATGTTGAAGGCGCCGATGCAGTTTCTGGTGCTGGCGGCATGTCGTCGGTGAGTCCGGCAAATGGTGCGGCGTCTTCGGTGCTTGAGCGTTCCTGGGCTTGGCTGAATGCTTATTTTGCAGGGCAGGAACCTCGGTTTACGCCGCCGTTGCATATGATCGGCACGGCGTTTCAGCGTGAAGTTTGGTACGAGCTGCTTTCTATTCCGCGTGGCGAGGTCGCTACGTATGGCGAGATCGCCCAGCGTGTTGCGGCTCGACATCGTGTACCGGGAAACGAGGCGCCCGTTGTGTCTCCCCGTGCCGTGGGGACTGCGGTTGCACGCAATCCCATTTCGATTATCGTGCCGTGCCATCGCGTGGTTGCCGCCGATGGTTCGCTCAACGGATATGCCGGCGGGCTTGACCGCAAGGAGTGGCTGCTTCGGCTTGAGGGCGCGTACGAGGAATAGTGCCCGAGCTCTTTGCATGATAAAGGTGCCGCGAAAGGGTGAGTTGCTGTTCTATCGTCTCCGGCGTGCGGACAAGCGTTTGACATCTGCGCCTTAAGTTTGGCTAAGCCATATCCTGCGTATTTAAAAACGCGCAGGTTGAGCGGCTAAGGCTGCGCTAAGGCGGTTGACGGTGCGCTATCATCGGCAGTATCGAAACCTGTATAGCCGTGCGCCAAAGGAACAACTATGAAGCTGATGCTTGCCGAGGACGAACCCGGCCTCTCCCGCGCCCTTACCGCGATTCTTCAACATAGCGACTACGAGGTCGATACCGCGCTCGATGGTCTGACGGCGCTCGAGTATCTGCTCGCCAACGACTATGACGCCGCAATTCTGGACATCATGATGCCCGGCATGGACGGTATCGAGGTACTCAAGCGCACACGCGCCGCCGGTAAGCGACTGCCCATCATCATGCTCACGGCAAAAAGCGAGGTGTCCGATAAGGTCGAGGGCCTGGATGCCGGTGCCAACGACTACCTGACCAAGCCGTTCGCCGCCAAGGAGCTGCTCGCACGCATTCGCGCCATGACGCGTGCCGCGACGGCAATTGACGCCACGACGCTCAGCGTGGGCAACGTGCGCCTCGACACGGCATCGTGCACACTCGTGGGCCCTTTGGGCGAGGAGCACCTGGCCAATCGAGAGTTTCAGCTTATGGAGCTCTTTATGCGCAACGCCGGCACGCGCATGCCCACCGAGCGTTTGATGCTCGAAGTTTGGGGTGAGGACGCGCCCGAAGGCGCTAACGTGGTGTGGGTCTATATCTCGTACCTGCGCAAAAAGCTGACGGCGCTTGGTGCCAACGTGGCCATCCGTGCATCGCGCAACCAGGGCTATTCGCTCGAGGTTGTTGAGGAGGGCGAATAGGCGTGAGCGCGAGTGCGTGGTGGAAGCGCACGACGGCAAAGCTCGGCATGGGCGCGGACTCGGGTAATCCGGGGCGCGCCGATGCTGCCAGTGCAATGGGACGTCGCCTGCGTCGTAAGTTCATCCTGGTTGCCATGGGTGCCGTGACCGCCGTGCTTACGCTTATCATCGCCGGCATCAATATCGTCAACTACTCGCATGTCTGCAAGATGGCCGACGCTCGTCTGGACTATATCTTGGCGGGCAAGGACGGCATCGATTGGACGGATGAGCCCAAGACCGATCTCGGCGAGGATGTGGGCGCCGGTAAGACCGCTGCCGGTGACAGGGTGGTCATGCGCACCGGGCACTTCGAAGGTATGACGGCGGAGTCTCCCTTCGACACGCGCTACTTTACGGTGTCGATTGCCGGTGGGCAGGTGACCGATGTCAACACGGCCCGCATTGCCGCGGTGGGTGCCAAGCGTGCTGCACGCATCGCTGCAGGACTATATTCCAAGGGTTGGACCTCGGGCTTTTCTGGTAACTACCGCTATACGGTTACGGTTCAGGGCGACGAGACCACCTATGTGTTTGTGGACTGCTCGCGCGAGCTTGCAAGCTTTCATTCGTTTTTGAGCGCGAGCGTGGCGATTAGTTGCATTGGCTGGCTGGCGGTGTTGGCAATTGTGGCGGGTGCCTCGGGCGCGGTGATTCGGCCGATGGTCGAGAGCTACAGCAAGCAAAAGCGCTTTATTACCGATGCAAGCCACGAGATCAAGACGCCGCTGGCCGTGATTGATGCCGCCAATGAGGTGCAAGAGATCGAGAGCGGCGAGAGCGAGTGGACGCAGAGCATTCACGAACAAGTTGCACGGTTGACGGCGCTCACGGAGCGTCTGGTGTTTTTGGCTCGCATGGACGAGGGTTCGGCGGGCTTTACCATGATATCGATCGATCTTTCGGAGGCAGTGGACAAGGCGGCGTCGCCGTTTGAGTCGGTGGCGGTTTCGCGTGGCAAGCGTCTGTCGACGTCGATTGCGAGTGGCGTGCGGGCCCATGCCGATGCTGCAGCGGTGGCGCAGGTGGTTGAGCTGCTGCTGGATAACGCCACGCGCTATGCGAGTGAGGGCAGTGTAATTGAGTTGAGTCTGCGTGCCGTCTCACGCGGTGCAGGCAAAGGTTCGGCCGAGCTTGTCGTTTCGAACGCCGTGGACGAGCTGCCCGAAGGCGACCTAGATCGATTGTTCGACCGCTTCTATCGTGCGGACGTGTCGCGCAGCTCCAAGACGGGCGGCTCGGGCGTGGGCCTATCCGTGGTGCGTGCCATCGCCGAAGCCCATGGTGGGAGCGCTTCTGTCTGCGGCCACGGCAACCAGATCACCTTCACCGTCCGCCTCTAAAACCTGCCAAAATGAACCTGTCCCTTTTTGGTCGGTGCGAAATGGGTAATACTAAAGAGTTATCCGACCAGATGGGAATTAATCGATGGCCTATATCGAATTCAAAGACGTCATCAAGGCATACGGCGAGGGCGACGCCCGCATTCACGCACTCGACGGCGCGAGTTTTACGGTCGAGCGCGGCGAGCTCGCCATCATTTTGGGTGCTTCAGGCGCCGGTAAAACGACGGCGCTCAACATCTTGGGCGGCATGGACACGGCAACTTCCGGCACCGTGACGGTGGACGGGCGCGACGTGAGCTCCGCTAACGAGGCGCAGCTCGTGGAATACCGCCGCGCCGACGTCGGCTTTGTCTTCCAGTTCTACAATCTGGTCCCCAACCTGACGGCCCTCGAAAACGTTGAGCTCGCAGCTCAGATTTGCCCCGATTCGCTCGATGCCGAACAAACGCTTCGCCAGGTTGGCCTGGGCGAGCGCCTGGGCAACTTTCCGGCACAGCTTTCGGGCGGCGAGCAGCAGCGCGTGTCCATCGCCCGCGCACTGGCAAAGAACCCCAAGCTGCTTCTGTGCGACGAGCCCACGGGCGCGCTCGACTATAAAACCGGCAAGCAGATCTTGCAGCTGCTGCAGGATACCTGCCGCAAGCAGGGCATTACGGTCATCATCATCACGCACAACTCCGCGCTCGCGCCCATGGCCGATCGCCTGATTCGCTTTAAGAGCGGCCGCGTGGAGAGCGAGACGGTCCAGCAAAATCCCGTGCCTATCGAGACGATCGAGTGGTAGCGCCCATGGATCAGGACCGCCAAAACAGCCAACGCCGCGACGCGCAGAACACGGAGCGCGAGCAGGATTTTACGACCTACCGCACTGCCCAAAGCTCAAACGATATGGTGCCGACGGTGTTTCGCCGCGGTGTCTACCGCACGATTCGCGGCAGCCTCAAACGCTTCTTGTCTATCGTCGTGATCACCGCGCTCGGCGTGAGCGTGATGTGCGGCCTTAAGGCGGGTTGCGAGGACCTGTGCGATTCGGTTGACGCCTACTTCGACCAGCAAAATGTCTATGACATTAACGTGCAGTCGACCTATGGCCTGACTGACGATGATCTCGACGCCATCCAAGAGGTCGATGGCGTCGAAACGGCCGAGGGCATCTACACCGAGACCGCCTACACCGCCGTGGGCACAACGCGCGAGCGCGTGGTCGTGCAAAGTCTCTCCAAGGAGAATATCGATCAGCCAGTGCTCGTGAACGGCGATTTGCCCGAGAGCGCCGATGAGGTCGCGGTGACTTCGAAGTTCCTGAAGGCTTCGGGCAAAAAGCTCGGCGATACGGTGAGCTTTGCTGCCAACGATGCGAGCTCGTCGAACCAAAGCGCCAAGGATCAGTTTGCCGATGGCGATTACACCATCACGGCCGAGGTTCTCGATCCCACTGATGTGAGCTCCGACTCGACGGTCAACGCCTTCCGTGCCGCCTCGGCGGCGGACTATAAGTTCTATGTGAGCGAGGACGCCGCGACATCTTCTTCCTACTCCGCGGTCCACGTGGTCGTCGAGGGAGCCAAGGATCTCAACTCATATTCGGATGCCTACGCGGCAAAGATCAATGAGGTCAAGGGCAATATAGAGAAGATCCGCGAGGAGCGTGAGAAGGCGCGCGCTCAGGAGCTGACGGTCGACACGCCGACAAGCTTGGATGCGGCCGAGCGTCAGGCCGCCATGCTCTTTGGGATCGAGCAGGACAACATCAATCGCATGGCCGAGGGCAGCGACGAGCGTGCGCAGGCGCAAGCCGACCTGGACCAGCGCCGTGCCGCCGCCGACCAACAGTTTGCCGACGCCCGCGCCGAGCTTTCCGACCTGGGCGAATGCACCTGGTACATCCAGGACCGCGGCAATATCGCAAGCTACTCGAGCGTGGAGAGCGATAGCTCGTCAATTGAAGCCATCGCCACGGTGTTCCCGTTCATCTTCTTTATCGTCGCCGTGCTCATCAGCCTTACCACCGCCACGCGTATGGTCGAGGAGGAGCGCACGCTCATCGGCCTGTATAAGGCGCTCGGCTATTCGCGCGGACGCATCCTGTCCAAATACGTGGACTATGCGCTGTGGGCTTGTCTGATCGGCGGCGTGCTCGGCAACATCATCGGATTTGTGGGCCTGCCGCTGTTCCTGTTTACGGTGTTCGACGACATGTACTCGCTGCCCCAGATGCTGCTTTCGTACGACATCGTGTCCTCGATCGTCTCGGTGGCGCTGTTTGCCGTGGGCGTGGTGGGCGCCACGATTATCGCCTGCCGCCACGAGATGGCCGAGACCCCGGCCTCGCTTATGCGTCCCAAGGCCCCGCGCGCTGGCTCGCGCATCTTGCTCGAGCGCATCGGCTTTATCTGGCGCCGCATGGGCTTTTTGAACAAGGTCGCTGCACGCAACCTATTCCGTTACAAAAAGCGCGCCTTTATGACCATCTTTGGCATCGCGGGCTGTACGGCGCTTGTGATTTGCGGCATGGGCATCCGCGATACGTCGGTGGCGCTTTCGCCCAAGCAGTACGGGCATATCACGCGCTATGACCTGCTGGCGGTTGCCAATCCCGACGATTTTTCGCAGACGTGCGCGGCATTGGATGAGCGAAGCGCAGCCAAGGATTCCGACGTGACCGTGACTTCGACGCTGCCGATTATGACCGACAACGTCACCTTTACATTTGGCGGCAAGAGCGAGACCGTGCAGCTGATCGTGGTGCCCGATGACCGCACGAACGACCTGGACGACTACGTGCGTCTCGAGGATGAGTCCAAAGAGCCACTGTCTTTGCGTGACGGAGACGTGTATCTGAGCAAGAGTTCACAGCTGGTTCTTGGGATTCAGCCGGGCGACACGGCGCAGGTCCAGGATTCGTCGCTCAACGTCGCCAAGGTCAAAGTCAGCGACATCTCGCTCAACTATTTGGGCAACACGCTCTATATGACGCAGGGCACCTATGAGCGCGCGTTCGGCCGAAGCGCGCGTCTTAACGGCATCTTTGTGCTGCTTAAGGGCTCGTCGGCCGACCAGATTGCGTTTAGCAAGAATCTTAAGAGTGACGGTTGGCTCACCATCTCGAGCACGGCCGAACATTGGCAGAACTACGAGGCGAACTTCACTATCATCAATTCCGTCGTGGTGCTCGTGACCTTTATGGCGGCGTGCCTGTCGTTTGTGGTGGTGTTTACGTTGTCCAACACGAATATCTCCGAGCGCGAGCGCGAGCTGGCGACCATCAAGGTGCTGGGCTTCCGCCGTGGCGAGGTACACCATTACGTCAACAAGGAGACGTTGATCCTCACGGCGATTGGCACCGCACTGGGCGTGCCGCTGGGTGGCCTGCTTGCCGAGAGCTTTACGTACATCCTGCAGATGCCGTCGCTGTACTTTGACGTTGAGGTCGAGCCGCTAAGCTACGTGCTCGCCGTAGTGCTTTCCTTCGGCTTTACGTTTATCGTCAACCTCGCCACCAACCGAACGCTCAACAAGATCGACATGGTCGGCGCCCTCAAGAGCGCCGAGTAACCTGTCCTGGGATTCAAGTTCTAGCGAGCTGCCGACGCGCCCGCAGCAGCATTTTTGCATAAACCGCCCCGCCAAATGCATACTTTGACGGGGCGGTTGCTTTTTGCCCACAGGTACCCCAGGGGGCGCCGTGCAAATTCCGGAGTATTCAGCGTCCCGGGGTCCGCGGGCGCGGGGGCGGGGGTGCAAAACTGCGCTGAAAGCCCCGATTCTGAGTCCCAACGCCTCTAGAGCCGCTCGTTTTTTTACAGGATGCGGCCCATGGTGCCTGCCTTTCGCCCAAAATCCAGTATGCAGGCACCCTCGGCTGCTGAATACTCCCAAAAATGCACGCCGCATCCTACCCCAGGCACCCGCAGCAAGAAGACGAATAGTCTCGGCCTCCCCAGTCACCGTAGGAGGCCCCAGGGCTTACCTCCCAAATCTTTCCGCAGGACGGAAGGATCCCGCCGCGCGAAGCGCACGGCGGGATCCTGACATGTCCGAGGACGATTTGGGAGGTAAGCCCTGGGGTCTCCGATGAGAGCAGTTTCGGCCGAGGCTATTCGCCGCCGAAGCTGATGCCCAGCGCCTTGGCCTCGCGCACCAGATCACTCTGGGGGTCGACATACTTGAGCTTGCCGGCGACTTCCTCGAGCGGCATGTGGCACATCTTGCCGTCACGCAGGGCGATCATGTAGCCAAACTCGCCGCGTAGGCAGCCGAGTGCCGCCTCGACGCCGCACTGGGTCGCAAAGATGCGGTCCTGGGCGTCGGGCTGGCCGCCGCGCTGCGTGTGGCCGGGGATGGCGACACGGGTCTCGCGACCAGTCTTGGCTTCGATCTCCTTGGCGATGTCGTAGACAATCGAGGGGCTCGTACGCTCGGCGAGCTTCTTCTTGTACTCCTTCTTGGACAGCGCCGCGTCCTCCTTGGAGATGGCGCCCTCGGCGACGGCCACGATGGTAAAGCGGCTGCCGGTTTCCATGCGATGCTCGATGGTCTTGATGACGTTATCCATGTCGTAGGGGATCTCGGGAATCAGGATGACATCCGCGCCGCCCGCGACGCCGGCGTACAGTGGAATCCAGCCAACCTTGTGGCCCATGATCTCGATAACGAACACGCGCCCATGGCTCGAAGCGGTGGTGTGGATGTCGTCGATGCACTTGGTGGCGACGTCGATGGCGCTCGTAAAGCCAAACGTCAGCTCGGTGCCCCAGGTGTCGTTATCGATGGTCTTGGGCAGGGCGATAACGTTGAGGCCCTCTTCGCGCAGGCGGTTGGCGGTCTTGGTGGAGCCGTTGCCGCCCAGCATAAACAGGCAGTCGAGCTGCAGCTTATGATAGGTGTGGACCATTGCGGGTACCTTCTCGACGCCATCGGCCTCGGGAATATCCAGACGCTTGAACGGCGTGCGGCTCGTGCCCAGGATGGTGCCGCCGCGGGTGAGGATGCCGCTAAAATCGGCGGGCGACATGACGCGGAACCTGCTGTAGATAAGGCCCTGGTAGCCGTCCTCAAAACCATAGATCTCGATAGGTTCTTCGCTATTGGTCATAAGCGTTTTGACGATGCCGCGCATGGTGGCGTTGAGCGCCTGGCAGTCGCCGCCACTGGTAAGAAGACCGATCCTGAGCATGATGAATCCTTCCGGGCAAGTTATAACATGCGCATAAGTTTACCCCCGCACACTGTTGATACGGGGGTAAAACGTGTTAGCTCAAGCGTATGGAAATGTAAGCAACGTCAGGGAACGTAAGGTCGACGGGCCTGGCTCCTTACAGTGCGAAGGCATCGACGTTGCCCCAGTGGCGGCGCAGCGTGATGGCGGCAACGGGCTCGGTATTGTCAAAGACGACCGACCACTGCGTGTTGCTGGTGATGTCTTCCGGATTGGGCTTTTGCGCCGCAGCGCGTAGGGCCTTCCAAGCGACTGCCTCGTCTTGGGCGCCGACATGGGCGTCAAGGACATCGGCGATTGCGACGGCGCGCTCTTTACCATGGCCCAGCTCGCCATTCTTTTGGTTGGGCAGCACTTCGTCGCCATAGCAGGCGTAGAAGTTCGTGACCTGGCGAACAGGGGTCGCTTTGAAAGCACGGTCCGGATCGCGCGGATCCCACTCTACTACGCGCGCGTCACCGGCGGCGTCGTTGATAAAGAAGTGGTAATCGCGTCCTGCCATGGCGTGCATGTCGTAGGCGGAAAGCAGGTCGACAGCTTCTTGCGTGGTGGCGGCACGGTCGAGCACCAGACGGATGGCGAGTGAGGTATTGATGACGGGGCGTTGCGCGTCCTGGTCACAGGGCTTGGAGTCCAGAGTGAGTACGGCAATGGACACGCCGCATTCGTTAACACCGTCGAGCTGGGCAAACGGGCCCATGAGTGCGGCGGCACGTCCGGCGACGGAGTCAAGCGGAGTGTTATCGCCCAGGTTGTTAAGGGCGGCAAACCCGATGGAGGCATAGCCGTCGCGTGGGTGATTGCGCACCAGCAGTGCCGAGGTGTCGTCCTTAAAGTCGTAATTGCGACCGGTGCGCACGCGGCCTTCGGCATCTACGGCGACAAAAGCGCTGCAGGCAAACTGGGGCGCCTGGACATGTACCGGCACACCGGGCAGCACCTGCGCCACCACGGCATCGATGTAGGCCTGGTCGTCGCGCACGCCAGCGGCGATGATGCGATCAAGATCGTAGTCGTAGGCGATGTCGATTGCGTACAGGTCATAGCTATCCGCGTAGCCGGTCAAGCGTTTGAGCGACGCGGCGGACTTGATTTGCTTGCGGTAAACGATACCGGTGGCAGCGGCAAGGCCGACGGCGACTCCCGCGACACCGCAGGCGATGGCAATGTTACGTGGCTTCATGACGGCTCCTCTCGTCCTGTTAGCGTAATTGTCGCAAAAGGAGCGCGGGCATGATGGCTCAACTTGGTGAGCGGCGCGGGATTAAACATGGAATGAAGAGTGCGGCGCTGGCGTGGCGGGGTATGCTGGAGGGGACCATCAACCCAGCGAAAGGGGAGAGCATGACGGATCAGGAAACGCCCGAGCGCGCGCACGTGACGGCCGACGATATCGAGGCCGCCAACGACCTTATCGACTTTATCGAGGCGTGCCCCAGCATGTTCCATACGGCGGCGACCATTATGGCCGAGCTCGACGAGGCGGGCTTTACCTACCTGCCCGAGAATGCGGCGTGGGACATCGAGCCAGGCGGGCGTTATTACACGCAGCGCAACACCTCGAGCGTTGTTGCCTTTAAGGTGGGCGAGGACCTGGCTGCTACGTGGGGCGAGGACGGCGTTGCCGGCGACTATCATTTTCAGCTCACGGCGTCGCACAGCGATTCGCCGACGTTTAAGGTCAAGGCCGTGCCCGAGCTCGACGGCGCAGGCGAGACGCTGCGCCTGAACATCGAGGCCTACGGCGGCATGATCGACTACACCTGGTTCGACCGCCCGCTGGCGCTCTCGGGCCGCGTGCTGGTGCGTGAGGGCGACCGCATCGAGAGTCGCTTGCTCGCCACCGAGCGCGAAGTCGCCATCATCCCGAGCCTTGCCATCCATATGAACCGTGGCGTTAACGAGAGCTTTGCTCCCAACCGAGCCGTTGACCTGTGCCCGCTCATCAGCGCCGGTGAACTCAAGCAGGGAGATTTTGACGCTCTGATTGCCGATGAGCTGGACGTTGAGCCCGAGCAGATTTTGGGCCGCGATCTGTTCCTGGTCAATCGTCAGGATGCGCGCATTTGGGGTTGGGCCGACGAGTTTATCTCGACGCCCAAGCTCGACGACCTGGCCTGCGCCTACACCTCGCTGCAGGCATTTTTGGGTGCCGAGAACGCGCACGACGTTTCGGTCTTCTGCTGTTTTGATAACGAGGAGGTTGGTTCCGAGACCAAACAGGGCGCCATGTCAACGTTCTTGGCCGATGCATTGCGCCGCATTAACGGATCGCTGGGCTTTGACGACGAGTCGTATCATCGCGCCCTTGCCGCATCGATGCTCGTGAGCTGCGACAACGCGCATGCCGTGCACCCCAACCACGCCGAGAAGTGCGATGCGCGCAACCAGGTTGTGCTCAACGGCGGCATCGTCATCAAGGAAGCCGCCAACCAGCACTATTGTACCGATGCCTTTAGCCGCGCGGTGTTCCAAGCTATTTGCGATGACGCCGACGTGCCCACGCAGGCCTTCGCCAACAAGAGCGATATGGCCGGCGGATCCACGCTCGGCAATCTGTCCAATATGCAGGCGAGCATGCATGCCGTGGACGTGGGCCTGCCGCAGCTGGCCATGCACTCGAGCTACGAGACCGGCGGCGTGCGCGACGTGATGTACGCCATCCGCGCCCTCACGGCTTTCTACGAGCGAAACCTAACCATCAACGGCGCCGAAAGCGTGGAGCTCTAAAACCTGCTAAAAGGGACAGGTTTATTTTGCAGGTTTTATCTGGGCAAATGCTTCAACGCCAACGACAAGACGGAACTGCTAGGACTTCATAGGCAGAGCCTGCGCTAGTCAGATCCCGCAGGTCGAATAAAAGTCAGCGAGAGCCCGCCGTTTGAGCCAAGGTGCCGTGAAATGAAAAGGCGCTGACCTTCTGGTCGCGCCTTTAAAATTGAACGGCAGATTGGCCAAACGGCGGGCTCGCAGCGTCGGCTCATTACGCCGTTTGTAAAACGGCGTAATTCTTAATGTTCGATCCAGCAGCGCAGGGTCTCGCCTGCCTGCAGGTGACGCAGATTCTCCGCGGCAATGTCGACCACATTGTTGAGCGTAGCCTCCAAGTGGAACCAGCCCGAGATATGCGGTGTGATGAGCATGTTGGGCGCATCCCACAGGGGGCTTGTATCAGGCAGCGGCTCGGGGTCGGTGACGTCGACCGCGGCGCCGGCAAGGTGTCCGGACTCAAGAGCGGCAACCAGATCGTCGGCAACCACAAGATCGCCGCGGCCGCCGTTGGCAAAGAAGGCGCCCGGCTTCATCGCGGCGAAGAACTCGGCGTTCGCCAGGCCGCGGGTCTCGGGTGTGCTGGGCATAAAGGATGCGACGACATCGGCCTCGGCCAGGCGCTCAGACAGGGCATCCATGCCGTCCATGTCCTCAAATACAATGGGGTAGACGAGCGGATGGCGCTTGATGCCGCGGACGTGTGCGCCCATGCTGCGGCAGAGCGTGGCAAAGTGGCCGCCGATATCGCCTGCGCCCAGCACCAGCACGTTGGCATTTTTAAGCGAGGTAACCGGCCCCAAATCCTCCCAGCGATGCTCGCGCTGCAAGTCGTGATAGCCGGGCAGGCGCTTCATCATAGAAAGAACCATGGCAAACATGTGCTCGCTTACGGCCTGACCGTAGGCGCCCACCGAGCAAGACAGTTTGGCGTCGGCTGGTACGGTGCCGGCGGCAAGGTAGTCGTCATAGCCGGCGGTCTGCAATTGCAACAGCTGGAGGTGCTTGCACGCGGTAAGCAGGGCAGGGTCAATGTTGCCCAAGATCACGTCGGCATCGGCGACCTGTTCATGTGTGGCGGCGTCGGAGCTCGTGTAGATAAAGTCCTCGCCCGGAGCACTCGACTCAAGAATTGCGCGATGGCGGTCGTTGACAGGCAACAAAACCAGGATGTTCACAAGCAGTCCTCTCCGCCCAACCTGCCAAAAGGGGACAGATTTATTTTGGCATGTTTTATCAGGCAAAACGTTCAAATAAAACGCCGGGCTTCGCGATGGTTAACATATCCATCGCGAAGCCCGGCGCATCTACAGCTACCAGCTCAGCAGCTCGTAGCCATCCTCGGTCACTACGAGCTGTACCTCGCACTGAGCCGAATCGCTGCCGTCCTTGGTGCGCACGCACCAACCGTCACCCTTGCTGATCTTGATGTCGGGCGCTCCGGCATTGACCATGGGCTCGATGGTGAAGACCATGCCCGGGGCCATGATGGTGTCCACATCGGGTGCCTCGGTGGTAAAGCCCACAAACGGGTCCTCGTGGAACTCCTTACCGATGCCGTGCCCGCCGTATTCGCGCACCACGCTAAAACCGGCGTCCTCGACCGTCTTTTGCACGGCCTCGGCCATAACGGACAGCGGCAGCCATGGCTTGACGGCCGCCAGACCCGCCTCCACGCTGGCGCGGGTGACGTCGACCAGGCGCTGGCGCTCGGCAGAGACCTCACCGATGCAGAACATGCGGCTCGAGTCGCTAAAGTAGCCGTCTAGGATTGTGGAACAGTCCACATTGATGATGTCGCCCTCGTGCAGCACATCCGCATCGCAGGGGATACCGTGGCAGACCACGTCGTTGATCGAGGTGCACACGCTCTTGGGATAGCCCTCGTAGTTGAGGTCGGCCGGCGTGCCACCGTGCTCGACGGTGTAGTCGTAGATCATCTGGTCAATCTGGTTGGTGGTCATGCCCGCGGCGATGTGTTCGCCTACGTAATCGAGCACGCCCACGTTGATAGCGGCCGAGCGCTTGATGCCCTCGATATCGGTGGGCGTCTTGTAGAGCGTGCGGGGCAGGACCTCCCAGCCCTCTTCCCACAGGCGCTCAAGGCGCTCATCAAAGGCGCTATGGCATTTCTTATATTTTTTGCCGCTGCCGCACCAGCAAGCGTCGTTGCGGCCAGGCACGGGTCTATTGTCAAACATGGCTAACTTCCTTTCATTCGCAGCTAGTATAGCCCACTCACAGGGCAGCTGCGCGCTAGTAGCTCACCTGGCAGGGAATGCCGATGGCGCGCACGCGCGCGGCAATGGCGTCGAGCACCTCAGGCGCCGCTTTGGCAAGGCCGGCGACCGGCGTCTCGCGAGCCACCGTGTAGATGGTCGCTTCTTGTGGGCGAATGCGCTCAAGTGCCGCGAGCCAGGGGGCAACGTACTCCTCGCCGGTGTTGTCGATGGGCTTGCCCAGATACTCACCGGTCAAAAAGATCGTCTGGATAATAACGTGACCGTCAAAGCTTGCGAACGTCTCAATCTGGTGCTCGACGTCGTAGGGGCCAACAGGCTGGTCGAGCAGCTGGATAAATGCCGGATCGACCGTATCGAGCTTGAGGATGTTGTCGTCGACCATCATGAGCGCATCGTGCACCTCGGGGCGGTCGGCGCGCGTACCGTTGGAGAGCACGGCGATTTTGGAGTTTGGGGCAAGCTCGTTGCGCAGCGCGACGGCGCCGGCGATGGCCTGCGGAAACTCCGGTGCGGCGGTGGGCTCGCCGTTGCCTGCGAAGGTGATCACATCGGGAAGTTCGCCCTCGGTTGCCATCTCGCGCAGCTTTGCCTCGAGCGCGTCGAGTACCACGGCAGCTGTGTTGTACGGCTCGTGACAGGGGCGCTCGGCGTTGAGGCCGTTTTCGCAGTAAATGCAGTCGAACGTGCAGATTTTGCCGCTGGCCGGCATCATGTTGACGCCGAGCGAGAGACCAAGGCGACGGCTGCGAACGGGCCCAAAGATGGGGCTGGCATTCAAAAACGTAGACATAGGCATATGCTCCTCAAGACAATTGTGCCTAAGCATAGCATCGGCTCCAAAGCAGGGTGCGGGCTCTTGCTTTACAAGTTTCGTTTTTTCACGTCGCTCATTATGCCGTGTCATGAAAAGCCTCGGGTCGGGTAAAGTTAATCTGTTAACAAGGCGTAAAGAAATGCGGGTCTATCCAGCCGTACTGACGCGCAACTGGATGGGCGTTGATGATGGGGGCACAACATGGATTTTACGGTCGAGAATGCGGGCACCACGATTGCCTGTCGCGAATATGCCGGCCCGGATGTGTCGCCTGATACTCCTGCCTTGGTGTGCGTGCACGGCGCTTGTGTCGACGGCACATTTTTCGACGGCATTGCATGTGAGCTCAGTCACAACTACCGCGTAATTGCCTACGACCGCCGCGGCTGTGGCGGCAGCAGCGAAGCGGCAGACGGCAGCTATGATCTTGCCGCTCAGGCCGCCGACCTGCAGGCCGTGATCGAACACGTTGGCGCTCCGACAAATGTGCTTGCGCACAGCGCCGGTACGTTGGTGGCGCTGGAGCTTCTTCGCATCGAACCCCATCTCGTCGCCCGTGCGATTCTGCATGAGCCGGCTGTGTCGGCCGAAGGCGTCGGCATGGGCGCGGCTCCGATTTTGCTCGATATGATTGCGGCTGGAAAGGTTTCAAGGGCGCTTCGGCTTTTCTTGGGAGCTCTCGGCGACTTGGACCCCGAGGCTCCTGGGACGACCGAAGCGGAAGCCAAGCATGCCCTGCGCAATGGTCGTTGCTTTATGGCGAACGAATATGGAACAAATATGACTTACGTTCCCAATTGGGATAGTGTCTGCGCATCGAAGTCCGTTGCTGCTGTGCTTCTCGGCGAGCTTTCGGTCGATACGCCCCGCGAGGCTGGCACGCGAGCGGCTGCCGAATATCTCGATTGCCCCCTTGTGACGATCCCGGGCGCGCATAACGGTCTGCGCGATCGCCCCGTTACGGCGGCAAACGCCGTTCGCGATGTCTTGGAGCGTTAGCACGCTCGATGACCTGCGGGGAGAGGGGCTGTTAGCGTTTCGTCATTGTTAACGAATGCGCCAATAACCACGCGCCCGCGGCTCCATCACCGCCGTTTGCCAGGTCATAAAAATGTAACGATAATCGCGCGTTTATCTTCAGCTGTTAGATGTTACCCTTGTACCAATTGATATGCACCGTTGCCGTGCGTAACGATAGAAGGGGCCCCATATGCTCAATAATCACGAGGTCAATCTAACCGACGAGGAGGCTGCCGCTGAGGTCGCCCGCGTCGCGAAGACCTACCCCGTGGTGCGTTTGCTGTCGGCCGATCAGATTAAGAGCGAGCCTAACTGCCTGCTCGCCGGCAATCGGTGCCCTTGTCTGCGTCAGGCAAGTCTTGAGGCCTTGGCAGGTTCCGATGATGTATCGGAGCAGCTGCTCAATGATGGTACCGAGTACCGCGCTCGCCTGCGCCCTCTGAAGGTCGAGGGCGAGCCTCACGTCCTGCTGATGGTGCGTCCGATCGATGAGCAAGAGGCTGCAGAAGAGGACCTTGTCTACACCGACGTGCTGACGAGCGTGCGCAATCGCCGATATTACGAGGAAAAGCTCCGTAGCGCCCGCATGAATGCCGGCGTTGCGGTGATCGACCTTGATGATTTTAGGGTCTTCAACGATACGTGTGGCCGTCATGCCGGCGACCTTGCGCTCGGTGCTGTGGCGACAGCCATACGCAGCGGAATTCGTTCGACTGACGAGCTTGTGCGCTATGGCTGCGACAAGTTTGTGGTCGTCATGCCCAATATTCCCTCCGATGACTTCACCCGTCGCCTGCATCAGGTGTCCGATGCCGTTCATTCCACGATTGTTCCGGGCCATGAGTACGTGAGCTTGACGGCATGTGTTGGTGGCGTTCGCATTCATGGCGAGACGGTCGATGAGGGAGTTGGCCGCGCTGTCCAGTTATTGAGCCGCGCTAAGGCAAAAGCCGGTACGGTCGTGACCGATGCCGATTCCATCGAAGCCTTCCAAAGCGAAAAGCCTTTGGTGCTTATTGTTGATGACTCCGAGATGAACCGAGCCATTCTCAACGAGATGCTCAAGGACGAGTATTGCATCCTCGAGGCCGACAACGGTCGTACGGCGCTCGATATGGTCGACCGCTATGGCGATGAGTTGTCGCTCGTGCTGCTGGACATTGTCCTGCCGGGCGTGAGCGGCTTTGAGGTACTGGCCGATCTGTCGCGCCGATCGGTTGTTGACAATCTGCCTGTCATCATGATTTCGAGCGAAGAATCCGACGATGTGGTTCTGCGCGCGTACGAGCTGGGTGCCTCGGACTATATCAACCGCCCGTTTGACTCCCGTGTCGTGCGCCGCCGTGTAAGCAACACCATCCGCCTATACGCCAAACAGCGCCGCCTGACGAACCTGCTGTCCCAGCAGTACAACGAGCGCGTCAAGAACAGTCGCATGCTCATCGACATCATGGCCGGCGTCATGGAGCTTCGCAACGGCGAGAGCGGCAGGCACGTTACGAACATCGAGAAGCTGACCGAGCTGCTGCTTGGCTGTCTGGTCCGGCGTAGCGACACGATCTCCCTCGACAATGAGGAACGCTCCACGATCGCCCTGGCTTCGGCGCTGCACGATATCGGCAAGATGTCGATTGACGATGCGATTCTCAACAAGCCCGGACGCCTTACGCCCGAGGAGTTCGAGATTATGAAGACGCATACCACGATCGGCGCCGACATGCTGCTTGAGCTGGGCCGCCATCACGTCGGTAATGCGCTTATGGAATATGCGTACCAGATCGCGCGTTGGCACCACGAGCGCTGGGACGGCAAGGGTTATCCCGATGGCCTTAAGGGCGACGAAATTCCCATTGCCGCACAGGTGGTTTCGGTGGCCGACGTGTACGATGCCCTGACGAGCGTGCGCGTGTACAAGGACGCTATCCCGCACGAGGAAGCGATCAAGATGGTTCTGGACGGTAAGTGCGGCACCTTTAACCCGTTGCTGCTCGACTGTTTGCTCGAGGTGCAAGACCAAATTGCCGAGACATTGGCGCGCCCCGCCGATGTCGTCGCGTTTCCTACGATTTAGTTTGACCAAAGGAGTTTTTAATCCATGATTTCCATGCGTGAGGCGTATGAGAAGATCGGCGCTAATTATGAAGACGCGTGCGCTCGGCTGATGGGCGGGGAAATGCTTGCCCCTTTGCCCTCAAGTTTTTGGATGACGAGAGCATGGACAAGCTGGAGGCCGCCATGGCGGCAGGAGACGCCGAAGGTGCGTTTATGGCAGCGCACACGCTCAAGGGCGTGAGCCAGAACCTGGGATTCGATAATCTGTACGAGCCGGCGGTCGTGGTGACCGAGGCGCTGCGCGGCGCCGATACCGTTGATGGCGCTCGCGAGGGAATGCATGCGTTGCAGCAGCAATATGCGGCCACGTTGTCGGCCCTGCGCGAGGCGGCTGAATAAGAGCTTGCGAGCCTTGGGCTGCTTGCCGGCTACATATAGGTAAAAGGGCGCCCCGCCGGACCATGTGGCCGGCGGGGCGCCCTTATCTGTTTTGTGGTTTGCGAGCTAGCGGGCCTGCTTGACCTTGGCTGCCGCCTCGACAAACGACTTCCAGAGGTTAAAGTCGGCCTCGAGCGTCTTCCACGTGTACTCAGGATGCCATTGTACGCCCAGGCAGAATGGCTGGCCTTCGACTTCGATGCACTCGGGAACGCCGTCGGTTGCTTTGGCGACCAAGCGCGTGCTTTTACCCAGACGGTCGACGCAGCAGTGGTGTGCGGAGTTGGTCTGGATCAGCCTGTGCCCGCCAACCGCGCGTTCCAGCAGCGAGCCCGGTACGACCTCGACGGGATGCACGGGGTCGTTGAGCACGTGGGTATGGCGCCACTGCGTGCGGCCCTCGCGAGCACCCAGGCTCGGCACGTCCATGCACAGCGTGCCGCCGGTGGCGACGTTGAGCAGCTGCGTGCCGCGGCAGGTGGTAAAGAGCGGCTTTTTGGCGCGGAGCACCTCGCCGACCAGCTTAAACTCAAAGCTATCGCGGATCTCGCAGCAGAGGGTGGGGTCGTAGGGTCGATCATCGCCCCAACGTTTGGGATTGACATCGGGGCCGCCGGGAATGGCGATGCCGTCGGCGATATCGACGTAATGACGGATGACCTCAATGTCCTCGGTGATGGACATCTGCAGCGGCAGGCCGCCAGCGGCAAGGATGGCATCGACAAAGACACTTGCGATTTCCTCGTTGGGGGAGAGCATCTCGGTTAAAAACGGCTCTGCCTCTTCCCAGCGCGGTGCGACGAGGATGAGTGGGCGGTCGGCGGGGGCGACGTCGACGTGCGGGGTGTAGGACGATGAGGTGCGGGTTCCGATCATGGGTGCGGCTTTCGAATCCGGGTGGACATGGTGCTGGGGTGGCGCGGGGCAAATGTTACTGATGAATTTGCCCCGCGTGGCAATTGGGTTAGTGGCCCTTGATGGAGTTGAGGAAGTCCTGGGCGCGCTTGGTCTGGGGATGGTCGAAGAACTCGTCGGGTGTGCCGGTTTCCACGATCTGGCCGTCGGCCATAAACACGACGCGATCGGCAACGCGGCGGGCGAAGTTCATCTCGTGCGTGATGACGATCATCGTCATGCCCTGCTGGGCCAGACGGACCATGACCTCGAGCACCTCGTTGATCATTTCGGGATCGAGGGCGCTCGTGGGCTCGTCAAAGAGCATGGCCTTGGGTTGCATGGCAAGCGAGCGGGCGATGGCCACGCGCTGCTGCTGGCCGCCCGAGAGCTGTGCGGGCACCTTATCGGCCTGCTCGGCCACGCCCACGCGGCTCAGCAGGTCCATGGCGCGCTCACGAGCTTCTTCCTTGGACACGCCCAGCACGTCGACCGGCCCCAGCATGACGTTCTGCAGTACGGTCATATGTGCAAACAGGTTGAACTGTTGGAACACCATGCCCAGCTCGGCACGCATGCGGGCAAGATCCTTGCCTTCTTGCGGCAGGGGCTCGCCCTCGATGAGGATCTCGCCCGAGTCGATGGTTTCCAGGCGGTTGATGGTGCGGCACATGGTCGACTTGCCCGAGCCCGAGGGGCCAATCACCACGACGACCTCGCCGCGGTCGACCGACAGATTGATGTCGTTGAGGACGTGCAGGTCTCCATAGTGCTTATCGACGTGCCTGAGCTCGATCAGCGGCTGATTGCCGGTAGAAGAGGTGCTCTGTGCCATGGTGCTCGGCTCCTTATGACTCGAAATGGTAAAGCGTTAGCGGATGATGGTCGCGCCGGTCTTGTGCGAAACATAGACAGCGGCCTTGTTGATCGCGACGTTGATGAGGATGTAGATGGCCGCGATTACCAGGTAGACCGACACGAGGGCGTCGTAGTTGGTAATGAGCACGCGGGCATTTTGCATGAGGTCAGGGTAGCTCACCACGTAGGCGACGGTGGTGTCTTTGACTACGACCACAAGCTGCGAAATCAACGACGGAATGATAAACCGAATAGCCTGCGGCAACACGATTTTAAAGGTGATTTTGGCCTTGGAGAGACCGAGCGCCTGGGCCGCCTCGACCTGGCCGCGCGGCACGGCGTTGACGCCGGCGCGGAAGATCTCGGCGAGTACGCCGGCTGCGGCGAGCGCGACGGGAAGCGTGAGCATCCAAAACGACGGTAGCGCGATCTTGTACTGGGGCAGCACCAAAAAGAAGAAGTAGATGAACAGCAGGCTCGGCACGCCGCGGAAGAAATCGGTGAGCACGCGGCAGACCAGCTGCAGCGGCTTGATGTCGCTGGTGCGGCCGAGCATAAGGCCTAAGCCCAGTACCAGCGCGATGGCGCCGGCGGTGAGTGCGACTTTAACGGTGCCCTCAAAGCCGGCAAGTAAGAACTTCCAGGTGGTGAGGTGCGTAAAGAAATACCAATAGTGGACCGAAAGCTGACCGGTCACATAAAAGCGCTGCAGTACGACGGCGAGGAGCGCCGCTACAGCAACGAGCGAAATGGCGGTGCCGATGCGAATCTTTGCGCGCATCTTGGGGCCGGGAGCCTCGTAGAGCGCATCGCGCATGGTGAGCGCGGAGGTGGAGTGCTTGCTCATCGGAGGATCCTCACCTTCTTATCGATGTAGTTGCCAATGTGGCTCACTACAAAGGCCGTGCCCAGGTAGCCGAGCGCCGAGATAAAGAACGCGGCGACGCCGCCGAGCGAGCGCGTGTTGATGTAGCTCACCACGCCGGTAAGCTCTTGCGGCTTAAGCGGCACCTGGCTGCCCAAGGCGGTAGTGAGCATGACGGCGATAAAGAGGTTCGTCATGGGCAATACGCTCGAGCGCAGCGCCTGCGGAATTACGATCTTGGCGAGGATACGGTTAAAGCTCATGCCGAGCGAACGGGCGGCTTCGACCTGACCGACGCCGACGGTGTTGATGCCGCTCATAAAGTTTTCGGAGCCAAAGGCCGAGCCCAAAAGGACCGTGGCGACGATAACGCAGGTGCGGTAGGGCAGGACGACCTTGAGCGGTGGCAGCGCATAGACGACGATGATGAGCAGTGCGATGCCGGGGATGTTACGGAAGACCTGGACATACAGGTCGCCAAAGACGCGCAGTGGCTTGAGCGGTGACACGCGCATCACGGTGACGGCGACGGCCAGCACCATGGCGATGGCAAACGACTCAAGCGTCATGCCCCAGGTCGCTAGCAGCGCGTCGATATAGTTCTGGCCATAGAGCGACCAGAGTTCGGAGAGACTCATGCGGACCTCCCGCCGATAAGGAAAGGGGCTCCCGTGTGTACGGAAGCCCCGACAACTCAGTGAGGAAACAGTTTACCGCAATAAAGCGCATCATGCGTTTCCGTATGGTTTCGTTGCGGCCGTTACCAGGCTCGCTGCCTAGGCGCCGATCTCGGGCAGCTCGGGAACATTGGTGTCGCCCGTACGGTCGCCGATGCAGATCTGCCACAGCTTGGTCCAGGTGCCGTCGTCCTCGATCTTCTTAAGGAAGTCGTTGACAAAGGCGACGCCGTCGGAATCGAGCGGCAGGCCGATGCCGTAGGGTTCCTTGCTGCCGAAGGGCTTGCCGGCGATCTTGTACTTACCAGGCTCGCGGACCAGGGCGCTCTGCTGCATGTTGTTATCGATGACGTAGGCGTCAACGCGGCCCTGCTGGAGTGCCTGGCGGGCCTCCTCGTCGGTCTTGAACTCCTGCTGGCTGGCCTTGGGAGCGAGCTCCTCCAGGATGGCGGGGCCGTTGGAGCCGGACTGGACGGCGACGTTCTTGTCGGCCAGGTCGTCGACGCTCTTGATGTCGTCGTTATCGGCGAGCACCAGGATGGCCTGCTGCGTGTAGTAATAGGGACCGGCAAAGGAGACAAGCTTCTTGCGCTCGTCAGTGATGGTGTAGGTGGCAAAGACGGCGTCGACCTGGCCGTTCTGCAAGACGGACTCGCGCGTGTCCGAGGTCACCTGGGTGATCTCGACCTTGTTCTCGCCCAGAATGTAGTTGGACAGGAGCTGTGCGATACCGGCGTCGAAGCCGCGGGTCTGACCGTCTTTCTCGTTGAGGAGGGAGAAGAGCGTGGAAGTCTGAACGCCACCGATCTTAAAGACGCCGGCGTCCTTGACGGCCGTGGCCCAGGTGCTGGCGGCGATGGCGTCGTCATCGGCCTTGGGGCCGTTGTCGACGAGCTTGTCGAATGCCTTAGCGTCGAGCGTGGTGGAAGCCTCGGTATCCTCGGAGCTCTTGGAGGAGCCGGCGGCGGAACCCTTGTCGGCCTCGGCGCTGGTGTCGGAGCAGCCGGCAAGACCAAGGCCGGCGACGGTTGCGAAGGTGGCGGCAACGAAGCCGCGGCGGTCGAGAACGACCTGCTGGGAGAGGTTCTTGCTCATGGTAGAACACCTTTCTCAATAAAATCCCTAGCGGTTGAGTAGAGTTATACCCTATCGCGCTCAAATGGGTCAACACGAAATAACTCAGAAACATACTTACCTTATGGGTTATTCTACCTACTAAAAAGGGACAGGTTTATTTTGGCAGGTTTTATCTGGGTAAACGTCGCTTATTGCAGCTGAGATAGCGCTTTGCAGACGGCATGGTCGGTGCGGCGGCATGCCTTGCTGCTTTGTCTCAATCTGTAACAGTTAGACGAGGAAATGGGTTCTACCTGTTACAGATCGAGATTTTCACTTCAGGGGAATTCGAATGTCTCGATCTGTAACATCTGGATGGCTAAAAGGTCTCTATCTGTTACAGATTGAGACAAAGGTCAGGGACTAAGACGTCTTGTCTAGATCTGTAACAGTTAGACGGGAATTCGGGCCTTGGATGTTACAGATTGAGATAATCGCGTCGCGAAAACAAAAACCTCCGCAGGGATGCTTTCCTTGCGGAGGTTTTTTACTCGTTGAGTAGCCTTACGGCTTCGGCGGCCATGTTCTCGACCGTCATGCCGTTCTGAGCGAGCAGCTCGTTGGGGTTGTAGCGGTCGGGGAAGCCCTTGGCGATGCCGAAGGTGCGCGTGCGCAACGGCGTGCATGCCAGATAGCATGCCACGCGCTCGCCCCAGCCGCCGTCCAAGATGCCGTCCTCGAGGGTGACGACAACGCGATGCTCGGCGGCAAGACTGTCGAGGAACTCGCGGTCGAGCTCGGTTGCAAAGCGCGGGTTGACGAGCGTGGCCTCGATGCCGTACTCGGCAGTCAGACGGTTTGCCATGCGCTCACCCAGCTCAAAGAAATCGCCAAGCGCGAGCACGGCAACGTCGCGGCCCTGACGCACCACGTTGTAGCGAACGGCGCTGTAGTCGGTGTCTTCGGCGGGCGCAAGGTCGGGGCGGCTTACCAGGCCGATGCCCGGTACGCGGATTGCCACGGGATGCTCGCGGTGGTCGAGCGACCAGCTCAGCATGGACAGATATTCCTCCATGCAGGCCGGCGCCAAGTAGTGCATGTTGGGAAGACCGCCCAGCATGGAAATATCAAAGAACGAAAGATGCGTCTCGGACGTGGTGCCAAAGATTGACGCACCAAACACCAAAATGGTTGCGGGGGCGTCGTTGAGGCACAGGTCGTGCCACAGCTCGTCGTAGGCGCGCTGCAAAAACGTACCGTACACACCAAAGACTGGCTTGGCGCCCGAGCGCGCAAGCGCGGTGGCAAAGGTCACGGCGTGCTCCTCGGCAATGCCCACATCGACGAACTGTTTGCCGGCGGCAGCGCGAAGCTCGGGTGTAAAGCCCATAATGTAGGGCGTGGCGGCCGTGATGCCAACGACCTGTGGATCGCGCTCGATGGCGGCGCTGAGCGCCTCGCCCGTAATGTCAGCATAGGTGCGCGGCGCGGGCTCGCTCGGATGGCCCGGGCAAAGCTTGCGCCCAGTCGCCATGTCAAACGGACCCACGTGGTGCCAGCGTTCGGGGTCGCTCTGGGCCGGCTCAAAGCCCTTGCCCTTGGCGGTGGAGACGTGCAGCACGATGGGATGATCGATATTGCGCAGTTCCTGCAGCGCGTCGACGAGGGCCAACACATCGTTACCGGCGTCCAGATAGCGGTAGTCGAGCCCCATCGCGCGGAAAACGTTGCGCTCACAGGTGCCGTTGCTGGTGCGCAGCTCGGCCAGATTGCGATACAGGCCGCCATGGTTCTCGGCGATGGACTGGTCGTTATCGTTGACGATGATGATCAGGTTGCTATCGAGTTCGGCGGCATTGTTAAAGCCCTCAAACGCCAGGCCGCCCGAAAGCGAGCCGTCGCCAATGATGGTGATGACGTTGTACGTATCGCCCGCCAGGTCACGAGCGTGCGCCAGGCCGCAGCCCAGGCTCACCGACGTGGAGGTATGGCCCATGGCGAACAGGTCGTGCTCGGACTCGTCGGGATTGGCAAAGCCAGAAGCCTCGCCAAAACGTTCCGGATCGATATAGGTATACGCGCGCCCGGTCAGCGCCTTGTGGGCGTAGGTCTGGTGCGAAACGTCAAAGACTATCTTGTCGATAGGGGAGTTAAACACGCGATGAAGCGCAACCGTAAGCTCAACGACGCCCAGGTTGGGGGCAACGTGTCCGCCGACAGCGGCGGAGCTTTCGAGGATGGCGTGGCGAATCTCGCCGCAGAGCAGCGGAAGCTCGGCGCGGTCGAGAGCCTTGACGTCCTCGGGCGTTGTCGTTTGCGTAAGCAGCATCGTTGTGGGTTACTCCATGCGAATCGAGCGCCGGCGCTCCCTCGGCCGACACAATTGCACAAGACAGTCTCGCACATTTTGGCGTTTGATATGTGACGGCGGCGCGGTAATTCGCCAACTGGTGGGGCAAAACGTTTTGTCCGATGCCATACTGATGTGTTCCATGATGTTTTTATCGATTGTGCACAGGCCGTGGCTTGCCGCCATGAGCCGCCGGAAGGAGGCAGCATGTCCGATGCCGTTCGTGCCGAGAAAATCGCGCACGAGGTCGAGTATGCCGCCCGCCAGCTCGCCCAGGCGGGCCGCTTGGACCTGACGCGCGAGTTTATCCAGCATGGCGACGTGACGGTCTATGCACATGTGACCTCGGTGGCACGGGCAAGTCTGTCCTTTGCCGAGCGCTTGGGCCGTGCTGGCATTTCGGTCGACCGTGCCTCGCTGCTGCGCGGAGCCCTGTTACACGATTACTTTCTCTACGATTGGCACGACCCCGACCCGAGCCATCGCCTGCACGGATTTCGGCATCCGTTTTTTGCCCTGGCGCGTGCGGAAGAAGATTTTGAGCTGACGCCGCGCGAGCGGAATATTATCGTGCGGCATATGTTTCCGCTGGTGCCGGTGCCGCCGACGTGTCGTGAGGCTTGGATTGTATGCCTGGCAGACAAATGGTGCGCGCTGCGCGAGACAGTCGCCGGCCGCCTGCCGCGCAAGGACGAGGCGGACGATGGCGTGAGCAAAGCATCGAGCGAAAAGGGGAGAGGGTAGACGGTGGGAACCGCGATTGATATGGCTTTTGGCGGCTCGACGCTTGCCGCCTGCCCGCTTTCGGCACTGGTGCTCTCGTTTGCCTTTTACGGGTTTTGCGGTTGGGCATGGGAGTCGACGGTCTGCGCCATGCTCAATCACGGACGATTTGCCAACAGTGGCTTTTTGCTGGGGCCGTGTTGTCCTATCTATGGTGTGGGCGGCATTGCCTGCTGGCTTTTGCTGCGCGGAATTCCGGATGCCGCGAGCCAGTTTGTCGCCGCGGCGCTTGTGTGCAGCGTAATCGAGTACAGTGTGGGCCTCCTATTGGAAAAGACAACAGGCGCTCGCTTTTGGGACTATTCGCACCTGCCGTTTAACTTGCACGGACGCATCTGTCTGTACTGGGCCTGTGCGTTTGGCTTGGGTGCGTTGTGCATCTGTCGCGTGGTGGAGCCGGCGGTGTTGGGGCTGCTTGGCCATCTGCCGGTGCTGATTGTGCGGTTGTCCGCCTTTATCGTCGCGGTCGCGATGATGGTCGACGCGGTGTGCTCGTTGGCGAGCTGGCGGCGTCTGTCCGATCAGCTGGAGCGCGTGCGCGCCGACCTTGCCGACCGCATCAATGAGTCGCTTGCCGATGCGTCCGACTCAATGCTCGAGCGCATTCCCGAATCGACGATTGACTCGGTGGCACAGACGCATATCCGTAGCCGTGCCGTTAACGCGTGGCTGGCGGAGCTGGGCGATGCGACGCTCGATGCCCTGCGCGAGAAGGCTTCGATGCCGACGTTTATCGCGGATGGTGCTCGCGGCCTGGCGCTTGCCGCCCGCCGCGTGGCCGATGCCGCGCCGAACATGCCGCGTCCGTCGCTCAGTCGTCGCCTTGCCGGCAAGCGCATAAGCCGTCCGGTGCCGAGCGTGTCACTCAGCCGCCGCGACCTACGCTTCTTTAACGCCTTCCCGCGCCTGCGCATCAATCGCTACGAAGGTGTCATTCGAGCAACTAATCTCCGCGACCGCGCCCACGAGCTGTTCCGCCGCTAGCCGGGACGGGCGCGCTCACGGCTTCCTTGCTCGCGTATTTCCCGTCCGTTTCGCGTCCGTTGCCGCGCCGTTTCCAAGATTGCGGCACCGTTTCCATTCGACAACGCCGCGTTTAACAACGCCGTATCTGGTCTACACCAGTTGCCCCTCGGCCGCATTATGGGCGCCGACAACGTTCATGCGACCAAGGGAGAGCGAATGTACGATACGGGATCGACAACGTTTATGCTCGTCTGCACCATGCTCGTGTTTTTAATGACACCGGGTCTGGCGTTTTTCTATGGCGGCCTGTCCAGGCGCAAAAAATGTCATCAACACCATGCTTATGTGCTTTGGCGCCATTGGCCTGGTTGGTGTGCTGTGGATTGTTGCCGGCTGGTCGCTGGCCTACGGCGGCGACGGTTCCAGCCCGTTTATTGGAGGCCTTGACCAGCTGCTGTGCCTGCCGGTACTCAACCAGGTGCTGCAGGCGGCCGAGGGCAATGCCGCGGACGGTGCCGCCTACCCTCAGATCATCAACATTGCCTTCCAGATGGCATTTGCCATGATCACGGCTGCTATCGTCACGGGCAGCCTGGCCGGCCGCGTTAAGTTTGGTGCCATGACGGCCTTCCTGGGCATTTGGCTGCTTGTGGTCTATGCGCCGCTCGCCCACATGGTTTGGGGCGGCGATGGCTCCTTTATCGGCGACATCATCGGCGCACTCGACTTTGCCGGCGGCGACGTGGTACACATTTCGTCCGGTCTGACGGGCCTGATTCTCTGCTTAATGCTCGGCCGTCGTCGTGGCTTTGGCATGGTGAGCTACCGTCCGCATAACGTGCCGTTTGTGGCGCTGGGCGCCGGGCTGCTTTGGTTTGGCTGGTTTGGCTTTAACGGCGGCAGCGAGTTTAAGGCCGATGCCGTGGCGGCACTCGCCATCCTCAACACCGTGACGGCCAGCGCGGCAGGCATGGTCTCGTGGCTTGCCGTCGAGCGCGTGCATACTGGCCGCCCCACGCTGGTGGGTGCCAGCACCGGTCTGGTTGCGGGCCTTGTGGTGGTCACGCCGGGTGCGGGCTTTGTCGAGCCGTGGGCGGCGCTGGTCATGGGCCTGATCGTATCGCCCGTCTGCTACCTGGCCATTAGCCATCTTAAGACCAAGTTCGGCTACGACGATGCGCTCGACGCGTTCGGTTGCCACGGCATTGGCGGCATCTTGGGCGGCGTGCTCACGGGCCTGTTCTGCGTGCCGGAGCTCTCGTGGACCGGTAAGGGCGGCCTGCTCTACACGGGCGACGTGTCGCTGCTCATCTCGCAGATTTTGGGCATTGTGGTGACGGTCGCTATTGTGCTGGTGCTCGATTTGGTGATCGCCGCGGTGGTCAAGGCGCTGTTCCGCGGCAGCCTGCGCGTGGACGAGGCCGACGAGGCACTGGGCCTGGATGCGAGTCAACACGGCGAGAGCGCGTATCCCTCCTTCTCGGGACTTGACTAGCAGCTTCCCCAAGCACCGCACCTTGCCGTTCAATCGTCGCTCACGTACTTAAGTACGCTTCGCTCCTCTTTCACGGCAATCTGCGGCACTTGGGAAACCTGCTAAGACCAGTCAGTTGAACTTTTTGATCTCTGAGGTTGGTTTGCGACACCTGGGAACCCCGCGTCTCATGTAAAGGGATACGTTGATTATTGAGAGGAATTCATTATGAAAAAGATCACGGCTATCGTGCGCCAGGAAAAGCTTGAGGTTCTTAAAGATGCGCTGTTTGCTGCTGATGTTCGTGGTATGACCATCAACCAGGTGCAGGGCTGCGGCGCGCAGCATGGCTGGAAGGAATACGTGCGCGGCAATGAGTTGCTTGTCAACACGATCCCTAAGGTGCAGTTCACCCTCATCTGCGCCGATGAACATGTCGACGGAATTGTCGACATCATCTGCAACGCCGCTCGCACCGGTGCCGTTGGAGACGGCAAGATTTGGGTCGAGCCGGTCGAAGAGGTCATCCGCATCCGTACCGGCGAACACGGCCCTGCCGCGGTGTAGGACAATCTTTCGCCTGACGGGCGTGCCTCTCTTGGGGTGCGCCCGTTCTCGTCTACAATATCGTGCAGACGAAGGAGAGGCATGCCCATGATCAAGATGTTTGCGAGTGACTTAGACGGAACGCTGCTGAACGCCCTGCACGAGGCAGATGGGACCATCCGCCGTGCCATTCGCGAGCTGACCGAGGCTGGCTTGCATGTGGTTCCCGCGACCGGACGCTCGACGCTGCCGATCGGCGAGCATGGCTTTACGGGCTTGGCGCTTGACGCCTGCTGCTCCAACGGGTCTATCGTGCGCGACAGCCACGGCGAGGTGCTCAAGACCTGGACCATCGACCCGCAGATCACCGAGGAGCTGCTCAAGGAGTTCCCGGATATCTGTTTTGACTGCTCCACGCCCGATGGCATGTTCTCGAGCGGTTCGTTCGAGATGCACCAGGCGGGTTTTAAGAAGGACAGCCCTATCAAGCGCATCGTGATGCGCGGCATGCGTGCGCGTGGCGGGTATCACGAGGAGCAGTATTTCGATCAGTCGATCGGCGACATCCTGCGCCACGATGTGTGTAAGATCAACTGCCGCGTGACCTCGCCCGAGCTGGAACGCGACCTTAAGGCATATTTGGCCGAGCGATCGGACCGCGTGGTCAACGCGCCGTTCGATCCGGTGATGTTCGAGATCACGGACGTGGCGTGCAACAAGGGCGAGAGTGTGGCCTGGCTGGCGGGCTACTACGGTATTGCCGAGGACGAGGTCGCGGTTTACGGCGACGGCGGCAACGACATCGCCATGCTCAAGCGGTTCCGTCACAGCTATGCCACCAAGAATGGCAGTGACGCGGCCAAGGCCGCCGCGAGCGCGACCATCGGCAGCTGCATGGTCCACGCCGTCCCCAAACACATGCTCGTCACTATGCATAAGCAGAACTCCCGCACCATCATCGAATAATGTGGCAAAGGGATAGTCCCTTTGTCACATGGGAGATGCCGGCTTTTGGCGTATAGGACTGTTACGCTTTCGCCACCAACAAATTTCGAGTTATTCGGCCTGTCGGAGGTCGTTAAATGGCTAAAGATGCCCTCGCAGGAACATTCATACCTCTAACGGTGTTTGATTCGGTGACGTAAGTGCGCAAATGGGCATGTATGCGCTCAAATAAGGACAAAAACTCTCAGATAATCCCGGTGGTGCATTTATGCAGAACCAGCAGCGTGGCCGAATAACTCGAAAAATGTAGGTAGCAGTTCGGCGACAAGCTTGGGTATGGCAAAGGAACTGCTCCTTCGCCATGCCCGAGTTCCGATCTTCTGATATGCGAACAAACATTCGCATATCTAACTGCGCTTTGATAGAATTGATACTGTTGGCGGCAGTTCCATGTGCCGGGCAGCGCCCTCCATCTGATGGGAGGTGATGCCCATGACCGATTTGATTGATTTCGTGAGACTTCTGACCGCTTTGGTCTCGTTCTTCACGGCACTTGTCGGCCTTTCCGAGGCACTCAAGCAGCGTTCGAAGCGCAACAGAAGGGGTCGCCGCCGCTAAGGCGTTGACCCCCTAATGCAAACAACGGCGCTGCCCAGCTTTCCAGAACTTGGGCTGCCGTCGACACTATTCTACCCACGAATGACATTTTGAACAATCGGCAATGCCGCTTCAAAAGCCAAGCACAACTGGCACAACCTAGGCGGTCGCTGAATGTGACAAAGGGACAGCCCCTTTGTCACATCCAAAATATTGCCTTTACGTGTTGATACACACGGTGTGCAATAATACTCGCACTGTGCAATAGCGCGCAGACTGAGTAACAAGGAGGACGCTTGTCCCAGCTCGAGAAATGTGATCGCCGGTCCCTTCGCTCGCAGCGTGCCCTACGCCAAGCACTTGCCAGCGAGCTTGCCGAAAGCGGCGACCTTTCGCACATTAATGTCGCGTCGCTCACCGAGCGCGCTGGCCTTACGCGCCGCACGTTCTATTCGCACTACCGCGATATTCCCGACTTTATCAATCAAATCGAGGACGGCTTGCTGGCCGAGATCCGCGAGCGCATTGAGCTCATCACCGCAGCTCAGTTGCCCGATCTCTATCACAACATCGATGAGCTCGAGCCGGCGCCCGGTTCGGTTGAGTTGCTGCGCTACCTTGCGGCCAACCGCGATTTAATCGGATCGCTGCTGGGCCCGGGCGGCGACCAGGCTTTCATTAAGAAGATTATCGACACCGCGCGTGAGGCCGTGGTGCCTCGTGCACAGACGGGCATTTTGGGCCTGGCGCTGGGCACGTTCTTTGACTACTACGTTACCTACGTCGTGAGCGCCGAGGTCGGCATGATTCAGCGCTGGTTTGAGCACGGCCTCACCGAATCGCCCGAGGCCATGGCACGCATTATGACGGTTATCGCCTTTGTGCGTCCCGGCGACCTATATGGTCAACCCATCGATATCAACGTGCCGGAATACGGCTTGAAGCTATTGAACCTGCAGCTCGAGGATACGGCCGACACCGCCGCAACCGTCGAGTCCAACAACTAAGAGGAGAGATAATGAGCAAACTCGTCGATGGCATCAAGGATCGCATGGTCGCTGCCGCACGCGAGGCCGCGCCCGCCGTGGTGGACGCCGCGCAGAAGGCCGCGACCGCGGCTGCCGAGAAAGTTGCCGAGGCAGTTGCCGATGCCAAGAACGCGGCAGGGGAGACGTCCGTCGCCAGCGAGCCCACTACCGCTGCCGAGCCCGTAGCCGCCGCCCACGCCCCCGAAGGCGCGATCTTCAACCCCGAGAACGCTCGCGGCAACCTGCACCTGGGCATCGACGTGGGCTCCACCACCGTTAAACTTGCCGTGCTCAACGACGACAACCAGATCGTCTACGCCAAGTACCAGCGCCACCACACCGACGTCCGTGCCTGCGCCCGCGACCTGTTCGAGGGCGCTGCGACCGTGCTGCCGACGGCCCAGATGACCTGCGCCATCACCGGCTCGGGCGGCCTTCTGCTGTCCCAGTGGCTCGACCTGGAGTTTGTCCAGGAGGTCATCGCCAGCAAGCGTGCCGTCGAGACCCTCATCCCGGCCACCGATGTCGCCATCGAGCTGGGCGGCGAGGATGCCAAGATCATCTACTTCGATAACGGCATCGAGCAGCGCATGAACGGCACCTGCGCCGGCGGCACGGGTGCGTTCATCGACCAGATGGCAACCCTGCTCCACACCGACGCCAGCGGCCTCAACGAGCTCGCGGCCAACGCCACCACCATCTATCCCATCGCCAGCCGCTGCGGCGTTTTTGCCAAGACCGACGTGCAGCCGCTGCTCAACGAGGGCGCCCGCCCCGAGGACGTGGCCGCCTCCATCTTCCAGGCTGTCGTGACCCAGACCATCTCGGGCCTGGCGTGCGGCCGTCCCATCCGCGGCAACGTCGCCTTCCTGGGCGGCCCGCTGCAGTATCTCTCCGAGCTGCGCCACCGCTTCTACCTCACGCTCAATCTGGACGAGGAGCACCGTATCGTGCCCCAAAACGCTCACCTGTTTGTGGCGAGCGGCGCCGCCATGGCGCACGAGTCCAACAAGCTCAGCACGTTCCCGCAGCTCATCGGGGCCATCGATGCCCTGGGTGACACGCAGGGTGCCGAGGTCGAGCGTCTGGATCCGCTCTTTGCCACCGACGAGGACTTTGCCGAGTTCAAGACCCGCCACGACACCGAGGTCGTCCCCAAGGGCAAGCTCGAAGGCTACACCGGACGCGTGTTCATCGGCATCGACGCCGGCTCCACCACCATGAAGGCCGCGCTCGTGGGCGAGGACGGTCAGCTGCTGCACACCTGGTACGGCAACAACAACGGCGACATCCTAGGCACGGCCAAGGTCATCATGGCCGATTTCTACAACCACATCCCCGCGGGCTGCACCATCGGCCACGTGACCACCACGGGCTACGGTGAGGCGCTGCTCATCGAGGCCCTCAAGGCCGATTCCGGCGAGATCGAGACCGTCGCGCACCTGCGCGGCGCCAAGGCGTTCCTGCCCGGCGTCGAGTTCATTCTGGACATTGGCGGCCAGGACATGAAGTGCCTGCGCGTCAAGGACGGCGTCATCGAGCACATCATGCTCAACGAGGCCTGCTCGTCGGGTTGCGGTAGCTTTATCGAGAGCTTCGCCGTCTCTATGAACATGGACGTGCGCGCGTTCGCCAACGCCGCCATCCATGCCAAAGCCCCGGTCGACCTGGGAAGTCGCTGCACGGTCTTTATGAACTCGCGCGTCAAGCAGGCGCAAAAGGAAGGCGCCACGGTGGGCGACATCGCCGCCGGCCTGTCCTATTCCGTCATCAAGAATGCCCTGTTCAAGGTCATTAAGCTGCGCGATCCCAAGGAGATCGGCAGCCAGGTAATCGTCCAGGGCGGCACCTTTATGTCCGATGCCACGCTGCGCGCGTTTGAGCAGCTCACCGGCGTTCATGCCGTGCGTCCCGACATCGCCGGCTGCATGGGCGCCTACGGTGCGGCCCTGCTCGCCCGCGATCGCGCCGGCGCCGACGGCACCTCGACCATTCTTTCGGCTGAGGACATCGCGCACCTCACCGTGACGCAAAAGCATGTCCGCTGCGGCCGTTGCTCCAACAACTGCCAGCTTACCGTCAACGACTTTGGCGGTGGCAGGCGCTTCATTACCGGCAACCGCTGCGAGAAGGGCGCCGGCCACAAAAAGCAGAAGACCGAGGCCCCCAACCTCTTCAAAAAGAAAAACGAGCTGCTCTTTAACCGCGAGGTCCTGAGCCCCGACGAGGCCCCGCGCGGCACCGTCGGCATCCCGCGCGCGCTCAACATGTACGAGAACTACCCCTTCTGGCACGCGTTCTTTACGCGCCTGGGCTTTAGCGTGCAGCTGTCCGACCAGTCGAGCAAGAAGACCTACCAGGCGGGCATCGAGTCCATGCCGTCCGAGAGCGTATGCTATCCGGCCAAGATGAGCCATGGCCACGTGATGAACCTCATCGACCGTGACGTCGACTTTATCTGGATGCCGTGCGTGCGTTGGGAGCGCAAGGAGGATCCGACGGCTGGCAACTGCTATAACTGCCCCATCGTCATGAGCTACCCCACGGCGCTGGCGCTCAATATTGACGAGATCCGCGAGCAGAACATCGAGTTCCTGTATCCGTTTGTGCCGTATCACGACAAGACCGAGCTCAAGCGCCGCCTGTACCAGGTGCTCGCCGTCGACCGTGTGGCCGATGCTGAGGCCGGTCGCGGTCGCGTGCGCGGTCCTAAAATCACGCGCTCCGAGGTTGATGCCGCCGTCAACGCTGCTTTTGAGGCCGACGCGCGCTTCCACGAGGATATCCAGACCATGGGCGAGGAGGCTCTCAAGTGGGTCGAGGACCACGGCGGTCACGGCATCGTGCTCGCCGGTCGTCCCTACCATAACGACCCCGAGATCAACCATGCCCTGCCCGAGCTTATCTCGAGCTTTGGCTTTGCGGTCTTTACCGAGGATTCGCTCGCGCATCTGGTGAAGCCCGAGCGTCCGATTCGCGTCGTCGATCAGTGGATGTATCACAGCCGCCTGTACGCCGTCGCCCGTTTTGTGACGATGCGCAACGACCTGGACCTGATCCAGCTCAATTCCTTCGGCTGCGGCCTGGACGCTCTGACCACTGATCAGGTGCAGGAGATCCTGGAGGCCAGCGGCAAGATTTACACCGTGCTCAAGATTGACGAGGTGTCCAACTTGGGCGCCGCGCGTATCCGTATTCGCTCGCTCATGGCGGCGCTCAAGGACCAGGAGGCCGAGCGCTTGGCCGAGGCTACGGCCGCGGGCGAGACTTACGAGCAGGGCGATGCCGCGCCGGTGGCGCCCTCCACGGATGCCCCCGCGTTCGCGAGCCGTAAGTACACGTTCGAGGCGCAGCGCGAGAGTGCTTCGACCGCGTGGCCCAAGGTGCCCTTTACCGAGCAGATGCGCGAGGAGGGCTACGCCATCCTGTGCCCGCAGATGGCGCCGATCCACTTTGACCTGGTCAAAGAGGTGTTCCGTGGTGCTGGCTACAACTTGGAGCTGCTGCCCTCGACCGATCACGATGCCGTCGAGGCCGGCCTGCGCTACGTGAACAACGACATCTGCTATCCGTCGATCCTGGTGACGGGCCAGATCATGGAGGCCATCGAGAGCGGTCGATACGACCTGTCCAAGACAGCCGTGGTTATCAGCCAGACCGGCGGCGGCTGCCGTGCCACCAACTACATCGCACTCATCCGCAAGGCCCTGCGCGAGAGCGGCCACCCCGAGATCCCGGTGATCTCGCTTTCGGCCGTGGCGCTGGGCGAGGACAACCCTGGCTTTAAGATTACGCCGGCGCTGCTTAAGCAGGCAGTCTACGCGGTGCTCTTTGGCGACGTGATGATGCAGATGCTCTATCGCTGCCGCCCGTACGAGGCTACGCCCGGTGCCGCCAACGCGCTCTACGAGGAGTACATGGCGCGCGCTCGCAAGCTGGCGCCCAAGTTTAACCGCCACAACTACACCAAGCTGTGCCGCGAGGCCATCCGCGCGTTCGACACCATGCCGCTCGTGGGCGAGGGTACCAAGCCGCGCGTGGGCGTGGTCGGCGAGATCCTGGTCAAGTTCCATCCCACAGCCAACAACCACGTGGTCGATGTCATCGAGCGCGAGGGCTGCGAGGCCGTGGTGCCGGGTCTGCTCGACTTTTTCCTGTACTCCATGAGCAACGCCGAGCTGCAGAAGGACGAGTTGGGAAGCTCCGCTACCACGCGCGCTGGTATGCAGGCGCTCATCAAGCTCGTGGACTGGATGCGCACGCCGGTGGAGGAGATGCTCGAAAAGTCCCGCCGCTTTGAGGCGCCCGAGCGCATCGGCACCATGGCCGACAAGGCCCGCACGGTGCTTTCGGTGTGCAACAACATGGGCGAGGGCTGGCTGCTCACGGCCGAGATGCTCGATCTGATCGACCACGGCGCGCCCAACATTATCTGCACGCAGCCCTTCGCGTGCCTGCCCAACCACGTGGTGGGCAAGGCCGTGATCAAGGAGCTGCGCCGCCAGCATCCCGAGAGCAATATCGTCGCGGTGGACTACGACCCCGGCGCGTCCGAGGTCAACCAGCTCAACCGTATTAAGCTCATGATCAGCGTGGCCAAGGAAAACATGCGCGCCGGCAAGGGCTTTAAGCTTGAGAAGGTGGCGCCGCTCGCGATGGATGAGGTTACCGGCCAGATGCGCGCCCACGATGGCTGCGTGAGCTGCGGCTCGGTCGACGAGAGTGCCGTGGCGTCGGTCGCTGAGCGCCTGGGACGCGGCATTAAGAAGTAGCTGGCCTGCTATGGGCTGGATATGAGACAAACGGGTGGTGGCCGTACCGGCTACCACCCGTTTTTGCTTGGACATATGTTGCGTAAACGCCCCGACTATCACCCTTTGCGAACTCAGATTTCGGAAGTATGCGGCAAAATCTGAATAGACCGAGCACACCGAATATGTCCAAGCCCTGTACCTGCGTTTTTATTGGCGGAAAATCGGGGGGTGCTCAAGGGTTCCGGAATTTGCCGCATACTTCCGCAAACGACGTCTCGGTGGCACAAAAAATCGCCCTCGGAACCCTGAGATAATGAACAGATGTAGCCGTTCGCCGCAAATTACCGTCCGTTTATAGAACCCACCCCCAGTGTGCAGCCCTCTTACGGTTGAATAAATACACATCTATGGAATTACGTAAGAGAGGACTGTTCCTATGAGCTACAAGACCGTTTGCGTTGCCGGCGGCGGCGTGCTGGGAAGCCAGATTGCCTTTCAGGCTGCCTACTGCGGCTTCGATGTAACGATTTGGCTGCGCAGCGAGGGCAGCATCGGTCGCACCCAGCCCAAGATCGATCATGTGCGCGAGGAGTGCATCGCGGCAATCGAGGGTATGGCGGACGGCACGGGCGAGTGGTGCTCCGGTATCGCCGATAGCGGCAAGCCCTTCGACAAAGAGGCGGCACTCGCCGCCGTTGAGCGCGCCTACTCCACACTCAAGCTGGAGCTCGATCTTGCCAAGGCAGTGGCCGACGCCGACTTGGTCATCGAGTCTATGGCCGAGGACACCCAGGCAAAAATCGATTTTTACAAGAAGCTCGCCCCGGTCCTTCCGCAAAAGACCGTCGTCGTGACCAACTCCTCCACGTTACTGCCGAGTACCTTTGCCAAGTACACTGGCCGCCCCGAGAAGTACCTGTCGCTGCACCTTGCCAACTCTATCTGGAAGAACAACATGACCGAGGTCATGGCACAGGACCAGACCGACAAGCGCTACTTCGATGAACTCGTCGACTTTGCCAACGACATCCGTATGCTGGCGTTGCCCGTCAACAAGGAAAAGAACGGTTATCTGCTCAACTCCATGTTGGTACCGTGGCTGCTTTCGGGCCTTGATCTGTACGTCTCGGGCGTGAGCGATCCCAAAAGCATCGACCTCGCGTGGACGCGTGGCACCGGCGCTCCCAAGGGCCCGTTCCGCGTATTCGACACGGTGGGTATCCAGACGGCCTACAACATCGTCATGCAGTATCAGAAGGTGCCGGGCCTGGTGAGCCCGCTGCTCAAGAAGATGATGATGCCCTACAACTTTAAGGCCATGGCCTCCGTTCTCAAGAAAATGCTCGACGAAGGCAAGCTGGGCGAAAGCTCGGGCGAGGGCTTCTTCAAGTACTAAGAACGATCCCTCGGGGTCGGAGGAAAACGGATCATTTTCGGCCGCCAGCAGTGAGAAGATGGACCCAGAAATAGAAAGGAGTGGCAATGGGCCGGCTCGGGCTTTGAGGACAAGTTGCTGCAGGCCCAGGGCGATTTTTCGCTCAACGCGGGCCAGCACAGCGTGACGTATCTGCCGAGTTCTGACACGGCAACGACTGGTCGCTACCAGGTGCTGCTATACGACAACAACTTTGGTGCGGCCGAAAGCTATCCCAAGTTCGACTGGGGCCAGCTGGGCGCCGCGGTGGTGACCGACTACAGCCGCGGCTCGCATTCGTTTGGGCGCATCTTTACGGTGGACGAGGTGGCACGCACCTACGGGCTCGAAGACCAGATCGCGGTGCCGTTCTCGGGCTACGTTAGCAGTGTGCAGCGCGTCGGCAATTCGAACAGCATGCTCGTGGCATCGGGTCAGGCCAAGACCTTCACCGAGTACGACCGCTACGGTCTGCCCATCGCTACCTACGAGATGGAAGCCGAAAAGTATATCTACCGCGTGTACAAGTACGAGCTGTAGGGCTGCGCTTAGGTTTGACCAATGGAGTATGAAAACACGCCGCTCGCCGATACCCCCTCCGCGAGTGGCAGCCATATGGTTTGATAAAAGAAGCATATAGTTGTCGCCAGCCTGCTGGGGACGTTCCCCTCTGACATTGGAGGCTCCAGGTATGTTTCGCGCTCCGTTAAACAACTATCGGTTGGGCTAACATGGGCCGCCGTGCTATTTCGATAACCCTTGCAGTGGTCTGCCTGGCTGTGCTCCTGGGCGCTACAGGGCTGTTTGCTATAAGCCGAGAAACGTCCTATATGCAGGAGTGCGCTTCCGAAGGGTTTGCCATTGACGGTTACTATCGGGACGACAAGACGAGTCTGGAAACCCTGGCCTTTCTTGAAGAGGATAACCATCGGTGGCAACTGGTCGACAAAGACGGCAGCTGCGTTGACGGGCAGTTTAAGCGTACGGACGATCCCAATATCCTGGTATTAAAGAAGGAAAACGGCGAAGAGTTCGGCACGGTTCACGTTGCATATATATCGCGCCGACGCAATCAAGGGCAGATTTACCTAATTAGAGATACTAAGGTGACCCGATTTTATCTTGTGAGCACCGATCCGGCGTTTACGGTGGAGTCTGGCGAGGTCGATTCGGACAGTTGATTCACGGCAATAAAAAAGCGAGCGGGGCGCGGGTGTGAACTGCACCCCGCTATTTGCTCGTGTCCGTATCGCACCTGCGCCTCGTCGTAACTTGCGTCCGTGCGAGCATTCATCCCGCGCTCTGCATCACTTCACATCGAACTCCACGCGATCGAGTTCAGGCACGTTGAGGTCGATGAGCTTGCGGGCGACGTGGCGGTCGTGTGCCCCAAGCGCCTCGCCTGTCGTCACATGGGCGACAATCTCACGCTCGACGACGCCCTCCTCCTCGCCTTCGGTAGCCGAGGTCTCGACGGCGACGGTGTAATCCTTAAAGCCCGGCAGCACCGCGGCAAGTTCGCGCGTAGTTTCGGTGACACCGTAGCCGTCCTGCACGCCGGTCTGCGCCGAGCCAATAGACCCCGCCGTCATAACGATGCAGGGGATGGCAAAGACTACCGTACCCACAATGATGCGGCGGCGCACCTTGCGCGATAGCTCGTCGACCTCGGCATCTTCTTCGGCGGTTACAATGCCGTCGCCGTTGAGGTCGCGCTTGAGCGGCACGCGCAAGATAAGTAATACGGCTTCGGCCGCGAGTGCGATAAAGACCACGTTGATGCCAAACTCGTAAAGCGCCGAGAGAAACAGCGACCCGCTTGCGATGGCGATGCCATAGCCCGCCGCGCACAGAGGCGGCATGAGCGCGGTCGCCACGGCCACGCCGGCGATGAGCGTGGCGGGTTCCTGGTCGCGCGAGTTGCCCAGCCCGCCTGCAAAGCCGCCTGCGAGTGCGACGGTAAGGTCCCAGACGGTGGGTGTAGAGTTGTCGATGATGGCGGCCGTGGTGGTGCCAAGGGGCGAGAGCTTAAAGTACAGCGTGGACGTGACCAGGCAAAAGGCCATCTGCAGCGCAAGGCTGGCGACGGCCTCGACGGTAATCTCGCGGTCGAGCGTGGCGATGCCGTATGCCATGGCAAGGACCGAGCCCATGAGCGGGCAGATGAGCATGGCGCCCACGATGGCGATGTCCGAATCGATATCGAGGCCGATGCTCGCGATCAGCATGGCGATGATGAGGATGCATAGGTGGGAGCCAGTCAGACGCGCCCCGTTTACAAAACGCTTGCGGATCACGTGATAGGGCGCGCGTCCCTCGCGAATGTTGAACGCGCGCTTTAAAAAGCGACCAGCCTGCTCGGCAGCCTCACTATGAGCAGGGCGGATGCCGTGGCGCCGGTGATGGCGTTCGCGTAGTCGCTTGATCTGTTGTTTGTCGAGTTCCATGTCCACCTCGTTCCAGCGCGGTCCGCGCAACGCGCCCGTTGTCCTAACTCTACACCGTGGCGGGCGGGGTGTCTGCTGGATGCGGAATCCGATGGGGCAGATGACGCGGGGGCAAATGCAAATCATAGGCTCAATTCGATCCCGCAAGAATATGATGCACCAGCTCCTACATATGTGACGAAATTGTGAAGCACGAGAGCGTGAATTTCAAAAAATACGCTGGTCGCCAATGTTGCGCAACAGAATTCAAAAATCGACAGCTACCGTTTGATACGTATGGATACATCCGTGTCAAAGGGAGAAAGCCATGGCAAACTACAGTCCACAACACTTTGAGCCTCGGGCCAAGGCCGTCAACGTCAAGGGCGTTGCTAACCGCGCCGTCGCAACCGTTTTGACGGCGGGCCTCATCGCTCAGCCGCTCATGTCGCCGCTGGCGGCAATCGCCGCACCGTCGACCGATAACGGCGATTCTGTTCAGGGGGGGGGTAGTTCTGTAGAGAATACCGTTGCCGCCGGTAACCAAGCGGTCGTAAAGACGGCTGCCCAGCTGGCCGAGGAGTCGGCAAAGCAGCTCAAGGACGCTCAGGCCGCCTACGATGCCGCCCAGAAGAACGCCGATGCGGCGGGCCAGTCTCAAAAGCAGGCGCAGCAGCAAAAGAATCAGGCCTCGCAGGCTGTGAGCGACAACGAAATCGAGCAGAACGCAGCAGAAGTCGCCGCGCTCCAGGAGAAGATTGACGAGCTCAAAGCCGCCGTCGAAAAGACCGAGCAGCAGCAGAAGAAGCTGGGCGACCTGAACGATCAGCTCGAACAGGCCAACAAGAGTGTCGAGGATAAGACCCAGGCGCTCAAGGACGCCAAGGCAAAGCAGGATGAGGCCAAGAAGGCCCTCGATGATGCCCAGGCCAAGCTCGAGGCCATGGGTATGGACGAGTACGAGGCCGCCAAGAAGGCCGTCGAGGACGCGCAGGCAAAGCTCGATGACGCCAATAAGGCCGTTGCTACTGCACAGGCCAATCTGGACCAGGCCAAGGCCGCCGAGGCGAGTGCTCAGCAGGAAAAGAAGGACACTGAGGCCGCTCTGACTTCCGCCCAGGCCAAGAAGCAGGAGACTGCCGCTGCTCTCGCAGCCGCAACCACCGCGCGCGATAACGCCCAGCAGAAGTTCAACCAGGCGCAGGCCGCGCTCGATGCTGCCGTCTCGGGTACGGGTGTCGACCTGAGTGCGCTTGAGGCCGCCAAGAACGCTGCTGCTGGTGAGCTCAAGACCGCGCAGGCGGAGCTCAATGCCGCGACGGATGCCGACGCCACCGCACAGACAAATCTGCAGGCCGCCCAGGCTGCCGTCGCTGCCGCGCAGGAGAAGGTCAACGCAGCCAACGCTGCTGTGGCATCTGCCCAGTCTGCATACGATGCGGCAAACAAGGAGTACAAGGACGCGGCCAGTAAGCGTGACGCCGCGAAGACGGCATACGAGCAGGCCCAGCAGACCGAGGCCGACAAGAAGGCGGAGTACGACCGTCTCGTCGAGGTTTGCCAGCAGAAGCGTAGCGAGTGGGAGACGGCATGTGCTGAATCCACTACCGCCGAAAACGCTTACGATGCCGCAAACGCCGAGGTCGATAAGCTCAACCAGCAGATTGCCGACCTCAAGTCGCACATGACCGTAGACCAGGATGTCATCAACCAGGGTATGTTCGGCTTCATGAACTACATCATCGGCGGCAGCCAGTTCACGGCCACGCAGAAAAAGAACGCCCAGGATGCCGTATCGACGTTGACCGGCGCCGATGACAAGGCCGAATGGTATGACCAGTACGTCGATCAGGACATGTCGCGCGACACCAACCCGCTTTCCTTGGAGCAGATGCGCAACGCCTTGACATATCTCGACACCCAGAACAACCTCCGCAAGGCGAACGGTCAGTCGGCGCTCAGCGTCAGCCTCCGCATGACTGCGGCAGCCGCCCTTAATGTGTCATATTCATCGAACATCTGGGGACACTCGGGCTGCTACTGGGATAACGGTGAAAATCTTGCCGGCGGTGGCGGTGCATATACCGGCGGCGAGACTGAGGATACCCTCGGCTGGCCATATACCGGCCTCTACACCCAGGAGAAAGAGGCATTCGATAAGTACGTCGAGAAGAATAGTGACCTTGGAAACCATCGATATGATTCCTATTATATCTACCAGCACTACAGCAGCATTTACCATGAGTGCGGGCACTATCTCAACATCATCGATGCAGGTACGAAGGCTATCGGCATCGCAACCGGTAGCGGTAAGAACAGCGATTCCGAGGTAACCATCTTCGATTACAGCGATTATGACAGTCAGGCTGATTTTACTGTCTCTGAGTTCAAGAAGCTCCTGAACGACTACATCGATTCCGCATACAACGCAGGCGGCACGCAGGAGCAGAAGGAGCAGCTGAAGCAGCTGCAGAATAAGCTGGCAGAAGCGCAGAAGAACTTCGGGACTGCTGGAACGGCTTATTCTAACGCATTGGATAAGCAAGAAAGCGCGCGCGACGCCTATGCCGCGGCCGACACTAACGCGAACACCGCCAAGGGCGAGTACGAGAAGGCCAAGTCCGGCACCGTCGCCGCGAAGACGGCATACGACGCCGCGAAGGACGCGCTCGGCGGAATCGACATCGAGTCCCTCAAGCAGAACCTCGATGCCGCCAAGAGCAAGGCCGCTACTGCCCAGGCGGCCCTCGACAAGGCAAACGCCACGCTTGCTGACAGCAAGAAGAAGGCAGCCGATGCCGCTGCTCACAAGGCGAAGGCTCGCAGCGCCTGCGATGCTGCCAAGGCAAAATCCGACAAGGCCAGCGAGGCGTATGACAACGCCACCGCTTCGGTCAAGGACCTTACTGCCAAGCGCGATGCCGCTAATGCGAACCTTGCGAGCAAGCAGGGCGCGCTTGACGGGGCCAAGAAGGCCGACGACGCCGCTCAGGCTGGCGTAGATAAGGCTCAAGCCGCAGGCGCACACGCCGCGACCGCTCTTTCGGATGCCAAGCAGGCAGTTGCCGCCAAGACGCAGGCCGTGTCCGACGCACAGGCGAAGGTCAAGGCCGCCGAGGGCGAGCTGGCCCGCGCAAACAAGGCCTTCGAGCGCTTCGCCGGCGCCCAGAAGGCGGTCGACGACGCCACGGCCGCCTATGACGCCGCCGTCGCCGGTGTCGCCGATGCCCAAAAGCAGCTCGAGGCCGCCAACAAGGCCGTTGTCGATGCGAACTTCGATATCATCAAGGCCAAGGCCGAGCTTGCCGGCGACGAGGCGCTCAAGGCCGATCTTGAGGCCGTCGACCACAAGGCCTCCCTTGCCGCGGGCACGACGGGCAACGATAAGCTGACCAAGCTGAATGCCGCCTACGCTCGATACAAGTCCGCCGTCGATGCCGCTGCGGGCCTCAAGACTGCCCTGAGCGATGCCGATGCCAAGCTGTCCGATGCCAACGACGCTTATGCCGCCGCATTGGCAGAACTCGGCGATGCCAAGGACGCCCTGGCTGCTGCACAGGCCGAGTACGACAAGTATCATCCCAAGGCCGAGCCGCAGGCTAAGCCTCAGGTTACGCAGGCTGCTGCAAAGGCCCCTGCCGCTAAGAAGAAGGCTGCGTCGGGCGCGCTTGCCCAGACCGGCGACAACTCCGCGCTTGCGGGCGAGGTGTTCGTCATCGGCGGTATCACCCTCGTGGCCGCTGGTGTGACGCTGAGTGATCGTCGTCGCAAGCAGATGTAGCGTTTCGAGCGTAGTTTCTGCAACGAACTTCGGTTCATAGCAGGAGCGCTTCGATGGCTTAACCGATAAGGCCGGCGCGCTGTCATACGCAGCGCGCCGGCCTTTCTTTGCGGTGGTATCAAAAAGCTCGGTCGGTAGCCGCGAAAGCTGCCGACCGAGCAAATCGTAGACAATATGGTTGCTGTCGAGCAGCTGCTCAGCTTAGCCCAGCAGGCTCAGACCCACGGAGACAAACGCCAGGATAACGCCGACGATAGACTCGCCACCGAGCAGGCCGCTGGCGACAACCAGACCCTGCTCCTGGAAGGCGGCATCCTTGGCGGCCTTCTCCTCGTCCGAAAGACCGGCGGCGGCGTCGCGGTGTGCAGCCCACTTGTCGTAGGCGAGCTTGACGCAGGAGCCCAAGAAGGCCGTGAGCGACATGTAGAACGGCAGGTACACGCCCAGACCGATCATCATGGCCGGAATGCCGAGCCAGTACATGACGATGCCGGCGATAAAACCGCCCGCAAACCACGGCACGCTCGGGATGCCCGAGACCATGGTGGCGACCACGCTTGCCTGCGCGGCCACAAAGCTCTTGTCGGGGCCGAAGGCGTCCGGACCATAGGCGGTGACGAGCGCGACCATGACGGCGGCAGCGACCAGGGCGCCCACGATGCCGCCGATGGCCTGGCCGACCCACTGTGCACGCGGGTTGGTGCCCAGCACGGCGCCGGCCTTGAAGTCGTTCATGACGTCGCCCGCAAGGCCGCACGCTACGGCCACGATGCCGGCGATAAAGAACAGCTTGACCTGAGCGAGCTGCGCGAAGGCGGCAACGATGAGCATGACGATGAGGCCGAAGATCTCCATGGGGTCGATGCCCGTCTGGCCGCAGCTCTGCGCGCTCATGATGGTGGTGACAAAGGTGAACAGCGTGACGATGACGGCCGGGACGGGGCCAAGGTCGAGCACGATGGCGATGATCACGGCGATGGCGGCAGCGCCCAGGCCGATGATACCGGCGTCGAGTTTAAGGGAGCCCGAGATGAGCGACTGCTCGTCGGTGTCGGTGGAGCTGTCGGCGGCGAGGCCGCGGACGATACCGGCGACCTGCGGCAGGATGTCCTTGAGGACGACGGCGACGCCAAAGCCCATCATGAGGCCCATACCCAGGGACTTAACAATGCCCTGTGCGGTCATAACGTCAAACAGACCGGCAGCGGTGCCGCCGACGATGATGCCAAAATTGCCCAGCAGCGCGCCGGCAAACCAGAACGCGACGGGGGCGAAGCCCACGAGGAAGCCGATGGACAGCAGCATGGGCGAGTTGTAGATGGCAAAGGTCACGCCGGGGATGTTGAGCGTGCACAGCATGCTGGGCACCACGCCCAGGGCGTCGCGCAGCACGCTGTAGATGCCTGCGATGGCCATGGAGCCAAAGAGCTGCTTACCGGTCTTGCCGCCGGCCTCGGTGGCGCGTAGGGTCTGAGCTGCGGCGTTGCCGGTGGGGAACTCCAGCGCGGCGTCCACGATAAAGTGACGGTGGATGAGCGCGGTGGCCAGCAGGCCCAGGATGGTGCCGGCGAGCGCCACGATAAACATGTCGAGCCAGCTGATCTGGTCGGCATAGCCCAGCATCCAGGCGCCCGGGATGGTAAACGCCAGGCCGCCGGCGACCATGGCGCCCGCGGACATGATGGTGTGGGTGACGTTGGCCTCGTTGAGGCTGGCGTTGCCCATGAGCTTCAGGAAGAACAGCGAGATGACGGCAGCGAAAATGATTGGCCAGGGGAGGGCGCCCATCTTGAGGGCCGTGTAGGCCGAGCTTGCCGTGATGATCACGCAGCCAAGGACGCCGATGACGACACCGCGCAGCGTGAGTTGCCCGCGCATCGAGGCGCGGTTCGAGGGATTGCTCATATTGAACTCCTTTGCGTATATCCGCTTCCCCCGGGAGCGCCGCTACGGATGCGGCGCGGGAAGTCGGGTTACCAAAGGCCGTCGCGTGAGCTCGCAAACGACCGCGCATCAGTATAGCCGCAACCTAGTCATTTTGGGATGACTGGTTTAGGTAGGCGATATACTGCTGGGCAGACGAAAGGAGCGCCGACGATGCTTAATGGGTGCGCATATATATTGACGGTCGACGTGGGTAACACGTTCATTCGCTTTGGCCTGTTTGCAGAGGATTCGGCCGCGGCGCAGGAATGCCCGCTTGCGACGTGCGAGATCACGACGCCATCGAGCATTACGGCCGACGAAGCGCGTATGCGTCTCGCTCAAGTCATGGCCGCGCTGGCGGCTGATGCGGGCATGCCCGGCGCGCTCGTGCCCACGGCGGCCGTGCTGAGCT
>CALDWI010000056.1 GCA_937923795.1 uncultured Collinsella sp. | reverse complement strand
CCCAGCCATTAAAACTGAGCGCCCTGAGCCCATAACGGCCCAGGGCGCTTTTATGTGGGCAAGCGGAGGGATTCGAACCCGCAAGGGTGCGAAGCCGAGGAAACGCGAAGGCGCCCCAAGCCCATTAGGACCAAGAGCGCCTAACATCAAGAAAATATCAGCCCAGTTCCGAAAAGCGAGCCGTCATCTACAAAATGGCGTGTGGCCCCGACGGGCCGGGCATTAAGTTTGTCGCGAGTTCCGCACGAACAGGAGGCCACTTAACCTCGATGTTTTGGACGTGACAGCGAGAGGGGCCCTGGTATGGCAAGGTGACGTGAAACAAGGCGGCGCTGACCTTCTGGTCGCGCCGCCGAAGTTGAACGTCAGATTGCCGTGCCAGGGCCCCTCGCAGCGTCAAGAAGACCGCCGTTCGGTAGAACGGCGGAGCTAATTGTTCAGCATGCGGTCGAAGCTTCCCGAGTCGCCATCCCGATAGTCTGCGGTCATCAGAATCTCCTGCGGAATGCGCCCGCCCTCGCGCAGCACGTTGCGGAACTGCACGCGCGTAACCATGGGCAGATCCTTGATCGTCGCCGCCAGGTTCTGCGGCACGCCCTGGTTGGCAGCCGCGGGCTCGCACTCGCCGCCGGCCTTCACGCGACGCTTATGCTCGGCGAGCATGGCGCGGTACATGCCGGCATGCAGGCGAATCTCAACCACATTGGCATTGCGAGTCTGCTCGACAATGCGCGCGCCCTCGCGATCGATATCGCCTACGTAGTAGACGTAGTTAAAGCGATAGCCAATCTCGGCCAGATAATCGTCCAGGGCATGCGAGACGCTCGCCTTGCATCCGCCGCCAAAAATCACGCCGCCCACCTTGATGCCAAAGAGCTTGGCGTGCTTGCGGCCACGCAGCAGCTTGACGATCTCGTCGTAGGTGTCCAGGTTCTCGACCATAATGAACGGCTTGTCGGCGCCCAGCGTAAAGAAGCCCGTAAAATGCACGGGGCGATTGGGGGCGACCTTGATCGCCTGCATGCTGATGCCCTTTTCGGTCATACGCCTGATCAGGCGCTCACCGTGCTTGCCGTCAAAAGCCTTCTCGTCGTTAAAGATCTGGTAGGCACGCTGACGGCGCGAGGCAACCGGCGTATCGGCACCTCGGTTCTGCTCGATCCAAGCCTGGATGATTGCGATTTCCTCGGCAATCTTGCGGTTGGACATCTCGTTGTGCTGAGTGCGCTGCGGAGCCTTTTTGCCGTCCTTGCCCTCGACCTTTACGATCTGTGTCTGCTGCTCCTTGATCTTAGAGAGCGCCGTAGGCGTAGGGACAACTTTGAGCAGCTGCCTGCCTAAAACGCGGGCAAGGGCAAACGCCGAGACCTCGCCGTGGACTGCCGACTTGGGCTGCTGGGCAGCAGTATCTGCTGCGGTAGACTCCGGCTTCTTCTGAGACTTGCGCTTAGAATCGCCTTGGGAATTGCGCTCGCGCTTCGGCATAGGCGCCTGCTTCTGCGGACGATCGGACTTGCTCTCCTTCGCCGGCTGGCGCTTAGGCTGCCCCGAAGAAACCTCGACCTTCGCATCCTCGTCCTGCGGCGTGGTCTTCTCGGCTGCAGTCTCGGCATGGGAACTGCGGCCCCCACGATGGCGACGGCGGCGAGGCTTGCTCGACGCGCCCTGCTCCGCCTGCTCATCAGTAGGCTGCTGGCCCCTAGCCTCGGCATCAACCTCAAGCTGCGGCTCAGCAGGCTTCTGTTCGCGAGCCGCCGGCTCAACGACCTTCTCGTCCTGGGTGGTCGAAACCGACTCGCCCTTCCCCTGATGCTTTACGGGATACGCGCGTCCCGCAAAACCGCGGCCGGGACGACACGAACTCGGAGCCTTCTTGGCAGACTCCTCAACATCGTCTGCAACCTCAGAAGACTCTTCAACCTCACGCGCGGCATCCTGCTGTGCAGCCTTAAAGTGAGCACCGCGACGGCGCTTGGGCTCTTGGGCCTCCACGGGCTTTTGCTCCTTCGTGGGCTTCTGCGACTCGGCAGCAACCTCGGTCTCAACAGCCTCGGCATCCGTCTCGCCCTTTTGAGCAACGGCGCGACGGAAGCGCTCCTGCTGGGCGCGGCGCTGCGCATCGCGCTTGCCACCCCCACCAAAACCGCCGCGTCCTGCCTTGGCCGTAAAGGCACGCACGACGTTCTCATCGAGCAACTCATCGGTATCGACATGCTCACGCGGAGCAGTTTCTTCCACAGCAGGCACGTCAGCGGAATCCTCGACGACAAAATCCTCGACGGACTCGGCAGGCTGCTCCTGGGCATCGCGGATCTCGGCATTGATGGTATAGAACGCCGGGCGCCCGTTAATGCCGCTACCCTCGATCTTGGTCACGATATTTGCCGCGATAAGCTCATCGCGCATCGCCTTGGTGTCACATTCCTTATCGACGGAGCGGAAAATCTGCGCCAGCGCACTCGACTTAATCTTGAGCGCCTTGCGGCAGAGCAGGTCGTAGGCAACCAGCTTGGCACGCTCGGCAGAAAGCGACGTCTGGCTGCTCAGACGTTCAGCCAGGGCATCGACATTATTTTGGTTATCGGAATATACCGTCTTGGCCACGGGGCCCCTTTCATATGTACACATATACGTCTATATGGTACAACGCACGCCCTTATCCACGCAAAACATCTGCGAGAACACTCGAGCGTCACCAGCTTTTGCATGAAAAAAGGACCGAGCCCGCGAAGTCGCGGACCCGGTCTTTCCGAGTCATATAGATGTGACGTTCAACTCGTCAGGTCGACTAAGCCTTGGCGGCCTCGGCGTCGGCAGGAGCCTCAGCGGCAGCGGCGCGGCCGTACTCGGCCTTGCCCATCTCGGACCACTCGGGCTCCTCGTCGGGCATGGAACCGGCCTCCTTGCCGAAGAGCTCCTTGAGGCAGTTGACGGCGACGATGAGGCCCAGGACCATCAGCAGGACGGCGAAGACAAGCTGCAGGCCCTTGGTGGCGGCGACGGAGACGGCGGCCGTGGTGGCGGTAGCCGGGATGGTGCCGAAGAAGCCGTAAGCCTGGACAGCGGCCATGCAGCCCATGGCGCTCTGGACCAGCGAGGTGAAGGTGCAGCAGAGCAGGAAGACGACGGGCACGTAGAGCATCCAGCCCTTGCGGCCGGTACACTTGCAGAACACGGCGAGGGTGATCATGGTCATGCCGCCGAGCAGCTGGTTGGAAGCACCAAAGAGCGGCCAGATGTTGGCATAGCCACCAAAAGCGAGGGCGAGACCGGGAAGCAGGGTAACGACCGTGGCGAACCAGGGGTTGCCGAGGACCTTCATGTAGCCGGCCTTGGACTCGATGGCCAGGGCATCGTTGGTCTGGGCAAAGAACTCGGAGAACGAAGTGCGGGCGATGCGGGCGACGGCGTCGAGCGAGGTCAGGGCCAGAGCGGAGACGTTCATGGTCATGAAGACAGTAGCGAGCGTGCCGTCAACACCGAAGGCCTGCATGCCGCGGGAGATGCCAGCGGCGAAGATCTGGAACGGGGTGGAAGCGGCACCGGCGTTGAGGGCGCCGGTACCGGCGGTGTTCATGTCGGAGAACATGATGCCGGCGACGATGATGGCAAGGATGCCGACGAAGGACTCGACGATCATGGCGCCGTAACCGACCTTGACGGCGTCCTGCTCCTTCTCGACCTGCTTAGAAGAGGTGCCGGAAGAAACGAGGCTGTGGAAACCGGAGAGAGCACCGCAAGCGACGGAGACGAACAGGACCGGGAACATCATGCCGGAGGCAGTGGAGAAGCCGGTGAAGACCGGAGCGGTGATAGTGGCCTGACCGTTGACGCCCAGGACGACGATGCCGAGGACAGCGCAGACGATCATGACGATCATCATGATGGAAGTGAGGTAGTCACGCGGGGTCTTGAGCATCTGGATGGGCATAGCGCCAGCGAAGACCAGGTAGACCATGACGACGGCGAACCACTGGAACTTATCCAGGTAGACCGGGAACTGCATACCGACGGCGAACATGAGAACCATGAGGACCACGCCGGTGACGAACTCGGCAGCACCGGTAAGGTTGAACTTCTTCTGGGCCCAACCAAAGGCGATAGCGACGAAGGTGAACAGGATGGAGATGGTACCAGCGCAGCCAGCGGCATAGGACTTGGTGAAGTCGATGGCACCGGTAGCAGCACCAGAAGCGTCGACGGCCGGGGTGAACATGAACGTCTTGCAGACCATGTCGGTGAAGGCGGCGATGACGATGATGCAGAACAGCCAGCAGAACAGCAGGAACAGGCGACGGCCGGTCTTGCCGATATACTTCTCGATGAGCTGAGCGAGTGACTTGCCGTTGTTCTTCATCGAAGCGTACAGGGCGCCAAAGTCGTGGACGGCGCCAAAGAAGATGCCGCCGACGAGGACCCAGAGCACGACGGGCAGCCAGCCAAAGGCCATGGCGACGATCGTACCCGTGACAGGGCCAGCACCGCAGATCGAGCTGAACTGGTGCGAGAACGCGGTAAAGGCGGAGACGGGCGAGAAGCTGTTGCCGTCCTTCATGCGCTTGGCCGGCGTGAGGGCCTCTTTGTCAACGCCCCACTTGTTGGCCAGCCATCGGCCATAGCCCAGATAGCCGCAAGCGAGCACCGCCGCGGCCACAACCATGAGCAAAACTCCGTTCATTACATTTCCTCCTCTAAAAAGAACTTCCCAGACATAAAATGAGGGCCGTCGGTTGCGCTCGACGGCCCTCATCTTCATCAGCCGCCCGTTATCGTACGGGCTAGCTGTATGTGCTAACCCGCATCAGATAATTACTACGCTGATAATGTTTAGCTGATGCGTGAACATGTCTAAGAAATCCTCTTCGATCATGATGTGAACGATCCGTGCGTGTTCACATCCCCCAGTGGTTGAAAAGGAGTATGAAACTTTAGTTACCTAAAGTCAACGCAAATATGTAATGAATTTTCAACTTTTTTGGATTTCTCGGTATAAAACGCCACTGACCTCGGACTTTACCCCACGACAGTTTTTGCATGAGAGATGCCCCTGAGAGCCGCGGGAGCCGGGCGGCGCATATGAACTTTCCTGCTCTACAGTCCTGCGCAAGACGGAAAGCACATTAAGTGCTTTCCTTTGCGTGCGGAACTCGCGATAAAGTTCATATGCGCCGCCCGGCTCCCGCGGCTCTCAGGGGCTCCCATCCCAAATGTGCGGAGCAAAGCTCCGCATGCCAACTTTTTCTTTCAGCTAAAGCACGCCGGAAATTCGACACTGGCTTGTTAACCTTGCTGGACGTTGTCGACGCCAAAACAGCCCAGAAGCTATATCGATACAGAAAGGTCCCCGGACGGAGGGGCCGGATATAAGGTTTATCGCGAGTTCCGCACGCAAAGAAGGCCACTTAATGTGGCCTTCGTCTTGCGCAGGACTGTAGAGCAGGAAACCTTATATCCGGCCCCTCCGTCCGGGGACCGCGCCGTACCAGCTACAGCGTCATGTTCGGATCGGCGTCGACATCGAACGGCGAGATTTCGCCTCGGTCGAATTTACGGCGAGCGACCTCCGCGATCATGGCTGCGTTATCGGTACAGGCAGACAAGGGCGGCACCGTTACGCGAATCCCCTGACGCCCAAGCTTCTTGATCATCATCTCGCGCAGATGCGGGTTGGCCGAGACGCCGCCACCGATGCAGTATTCCTTGCATCCGGTAGCGTGCAGTGCGTTTTTGGCCTTCTTGTACTGCACGTCAAAGACAGCTGCCTCAAACGAAGCCGCCAAATCGGGAAGGTGAATCGTGCGCCCGGCCTTGGTCTCTTGCTCGATGTAGAGCGTCACCGCCGTCTTGAGGCCCGAAAGCGAGAAGCGGTAGTCCCCCCTGCTGTTAAGCGCACGGGGGAAATCGATCGCCTTGGGGTTGCCCGTCTCGGCCAGCTTAGAGATGATGGGGCCACCGGGATAGCCCAGGCCCAGCGCCTTGGCCACCTTGTCGAAGGCCTCGCCCACGGCGTCGTCGAGCGTCTCACCGAGCACCTCGTAGTCGCCCCACGCCTTCACGTGCACGAGCATGGTGTGCCCGCCCGAGACAAGCGTGAAGATGAACGGCGGCTTGAGGTCGGGCTGCGCCAGCAGGTTGGCAAACAGGTGCCCCTCCAGATGGTTGACGCACACGAGCGGCTTACCGGCAGCGTAGGCAAAGCCCTTGGCGAAGGCGACGCCAACCACGAGCGCGCCCACCAGGCCCGGACCCTGCGTCACGCCCACGGCGGCAAGCTCACTTGGTGCAATGGCTCCGCCCGTAAGGCCCAGCGATGCTGCGGCATCCTCGAGCGCCGCATCCACGACACTCACAATCACCTCAACGTGCTTGCGCGAGGCGATCTCGGGCACCACGCCGCCAAAGCGGGCGTGAAAATCAATCTGTGTCGACACCTGGTTGGCCAGCATATTGCCATCTGCATCGATTATCGCCACGGCCGTCTCGTCGCAGGAACTCTCGATAGCGAGCACTAGGTGGCGGCGCTCAATTTCGGCACGCTCCCCCTCGGAGCGCCCAGGCGCAGGCAGCGGCCATACGCGCTGCTCTGCCGCCGTCGGCTCCGGCGAAGCATTGTCGACCGGAAGCACCAGGGGCAGCGGCGCCGTCATGACGATGGCATCCTTGCCGGCACCGTAGTAGCCACGGCGACGACCCGCCTCGGTAAAGCCCAGGGCGGCATAGAGTGCAATTGCGCCCTCGTTGCCGTCCTCAACCTCAAGCGAAGCCGTGGTGCAGCCGAGCATCTGCGCGTCATAGCTCACGTGCGACAGAAGCTTGCGGGCGATACCCTCACGGCGATGAGTCGGATCGACGGCAACGTCCATAATCTGCACGTCCCCGTCGACGACCATGCCGCCGGCAAGACCCAGCAACTGACCGTCGTCGTGCGCCACCCACCAGCTACGCGGAGCGGCAACGTCCTCGCCCAGCTCGGACAAGAACATGCCCGGCGTCCACGCCTCGTGTCCGGCGCCTTCAAAGCAGGCGGTCTCCAGTGCGCTCGCGCCCTCGGCATCCGCCGCGCCCATGGGGCGGAATTGCAGATGACGCCCAGCGAGCTCGTCGGCAACACCTGTCACCTCACTCTGCGCGCTCTCGGCAAGGCCCAGGCGCTTGCGCTCGTTTTCCTCGGCGTCCGAAAGGCGCGTGTAGATCGGCAAGACGCGAGCGGGATCGCCATCGCCTGCGGCGTGCGCGAGCAGCAAGCCCTCGCCCGAGGGCCACCACAGGCCTCGCTCCACGCAGCGTGCCGTCTCGTCCTCACCCAGCAGCTTGCCATAACGCACGAGACCGTCACCAGTTAGCTGAACCTGATCCCAGCCCGCGGTCTGACGCCACTCATCAAGCGCCACGGCGGCCTTGACCACGCGCTCGCGCTGAAACAGACGCTCGGGACCCTCATCGACCAGCATATACAGCGCCGGATATACCTCACCGCGCATAGCATCGGCCAAGATACCAAGCTTGCCGCGCACGCCAGCCTTCCACGCCGTCCAAGCGCAGGCGTCGAGCGTCGACACGCCCAGCAGCGGAACATTGGCACCACGCGCGAGGCCCTTGGCAGTGGAGATGCCGATGCGCACACCCGTAAAGGACCCCGGGCCGCGGCCGACCACATAGCAACCAACATCGCTGCGATCCAGACCGGCTTGAGCCAGCACGCCATCAACGGTATTCACGAGCTCAACGTTGGCGTGACGGCGACACATGTGGTCGCCACTCACGAGCTTCGTCTCGCCCGTCTGCCCATCAATCCAGCTTGCCGCGCAGGCAAGCATGTCGGTCGAGGTATCGAGCGCCACCACCAGCGCGTTGTCGTTATGCAAGCTCATCTTGTACAGCCCTATCAATCAAATGGGAAAGCTCCATTGCGCGGTCACCGTGCGCCTCAAGCGTTATCGTTCGCACATCGCTGTCGCCCTCATCACGCTTGAGCGTCACCGAAAGATACTCATCCGTCAGCTCGTCCTGGAATTGTTCGCCCCATTCCAGCAGGCAAGCACCCTCATAGCCCAGCACATCGAAAATGCCCGTATCCTCGAGCTCGTAGGCATGCTCCAGGCGGTATAGATCAAAGTGAAACAGCGGAATACGACCTTGATCGTGAACGGCCATGAGCGCAAACGTAGGGCTCGTAACCATATGCCCATCGCCCAGCCCGCGCGAGACGCCCTTGGTAAAGTGAGTTTTGCCCACTCCCAGGCCACCGGTCAGGATGAGCACATCGCCGTCCTCAAGGCACGGTGCAATTAGCTCGCCAAAGTACTCCGTATCGGCAGCGCAAGTCGTTTTGTAAGTACCTACCCCCAGGCGCTCCAGGGACATATATGCTCCTTATTATTCCGAGACGTCCTCTGGTGCGGGATGTCGCTCCAGATAGTCGCCCAGCATCTTAAAGTCTTCCTCCAGCAGCTCCTGCCACGCCGGATTGCGCAGCGCTGCTGCCGGATGGAACGTGGGCATTACTACAAAATGCCCCATCTGGTGGAACCTGCCGCGCAGCTTAGTAATGCCAATCTCGGTCTTAAGCACAAAGTGCGTCGCGGGGTTGCCGAGCGTCACGATAATATCGGGCCAGATGCTTCGAATCTGCTCACGCAAAAACGGCGAGCAAGCCAACACTTCCTCGGGACGCGGATTGCGGTTTCCCGGCGGGCGGCACTTAAGCACGTTGGCAATGTAGACGTCTTCGCGTTTGAGGCCCGCCAGCGACAAAATGCCGTTGAGGTCCTCGCCTGCCGCCCCCACAAAGGGCTCGCCCTGCAAATCCTCATTGCGGCCCGGCGCCTCACCGATAAACATGACGCGAGCGCGGGGGTTTCCCACGCCAAACACGATATTGTGACGCGACTGGTAGAGCTGGCAGAGGTGACAATCGCCCAGAACGGCCTCAATTTCCTCGAGTGCGACCTCACGTGGTGCCTGATGGGTATGGCCGGGGATGTGCATGACGCCCATAGCGGCTCCTACACGTAGACCTTGTCGAGACGCATGCCAAAGCCGCAGGCGACCTCGTAGTTAATCGTTCCGCGCAGTCGGGCCATCTCGTCCATAGTGATCTCGGCATCGCCATCGCGGCCGACAATGATCATCTCGTCACCATACTCGGCCTCGGGAATCTCGTGTGCCGGGTTGGACTGAATGGCGACCATAAACTGGTCCATGCAGATATTGCCAACCTGATGCACACGCTCGCCGCGATACAGCACATCCATACGATTGGAAAGCGTACGCGATAGGCCATCGGCATAACCGATCGGCAGCGTGCAGATCTGAACGCGCGTACGCGGTACGCGGTAGGTAAAACCGTAGCCCACGCCCTCACCCATCGCAGGGTGTGCCACGCGCGTCACACGCGCATGGACGCTCATAACGGGATCAAGCTGCATCACGCGGCCACTCAGCTCGCACGGCTGCATGCCATACAAGCCAACGCCGGCGCGGATCATATCAAAATGCATCGAGGGGTCGAGCATCGAGGACGGCGTGTTGGCGCAGTGCACGATACCGCACTCAAAACCCGCATCCTTAATGGCCTGAACGGCCTCGGTAAAGCGCTGACACTGCAGCTTGTAGTCCCAGCCCGAAGGTTCATCGGCCGTGGCGAAGTGCGTAAATACGCCGTCGCACTGAATACCGCGATGGAAATTTATACCGCGGACAAAGTCGAGCACCTGCGTGTAGTGAACGCCGATACGATTCATGCCCGTCTCGATGGCGAGATGATACTTGCCCACTTTGCCCGCCGCGACGGCACATTCGCCATACGCAAGAGCAAAGTCAGACGTATAGACCGAAGGCATGATATCAAACTCGAGCAACGTCGGAATGGCCTCGATAGGCGGCTCGCTTAGGATGAGGATGGGTTTGGTAATCCCGCCCTGTCGGAGCTCAACGCCCTCGTTAACCGTCGCCACGGCAAACATGTCGGCACCGGCCGAATACATGATCTTGGCGCACTCAACAGCTCCATGGCCATAAGCATCGGCCTTGACCACGCAGCACAGGCGCTGACGTGGATTCAGCAAGTTCTTATAGGCCCTCGTGTTGCGACGGAGCGCCCCGCGGTCGATCTCGACCCAGGACCAGCGCGTCAAATCGGCTTTATTCATGATTAGTCATCCGACCCTTCGTCCATGATTCCCAGATCTTCGAGCGCATCCTTTGCCGCCAGTTCCATGGCCGGACCGATCAAGTCGATAAGATCGGTCGCGATGACGCTCTTCTCACCATACTCCGTCGCCGCGGCAAAACCGGCGTAGCTGTGAAGTGCGACGGCGTACGAATACAGCAACTCCCAACGATCCATCTCGTCGCGCATGGTGGCAAGCGTGCCGGCCAAAATACCCGCGAGGACATCACCCGAACCGGCAGTTGCCAGAGAAGCCGGACCCGAGAGCGGCAGCAGCACACGCTCAACGCCACAGATAGCCGTCGTCGGCCCCTTGGCAATGACCACCAGATTGTCAGAGCCTGCAGCCCAGACAACCTTCTGCGCGGCTGCAATCGCAGTACCAAGGTCGTTCACCTCGTCACCGGCAACCAGACGCGAAAGTTCACGATAGTGCGGCGTCATAACCAACGGCTGCTCGCGACGATACATCTCGGGATTACTATCAATACCGTCAATGGCAATCTTAGCAAGGCAGTTGAGTGCATCGGCGTCCAAGATAAGCGGCACATCAAGCTCGAGCAAGCCCGAAACCACCTGCATAGCGCCGGCAGATGTCGTCATACCGGGACCGCACAGTACACAGCTGTACTTCTTTGCAATCTCGCACACAGTCATGCGCGCAGCGGCGCCAAAGGAGCCGCGGGAATCAGACGGAATAGCAAAGACGGGAATCGAAGGAAGTGCCATGCGAATAAGATTGGCGCAGGCGTCAGGAGCCGCGACTGCCACGTAACCAGCACCCGCGCGAGCTGCAGACTTGGCCGCCATAATGGCAGCACCAGGATATTGCGCAGATCCGGCGACAATAAGCACAGAGCCACGGGAATACTTATCGATATTCGTAGGTAGTGGGGCAAAGTAATCAACTAAGTCACCGGGCTCGACAATCTCGGCGGCGTGGTCGACATCATCGATGACCTCGTCAAGACGGTCGTAAAGATTGCCGCAGATCAAATCGCCAGCATACTCAGGACCATCAGCGCTATACAGACCAATCTTGGGCGCAATCATCGTCACCGTATGCTCGGCACGAATGCAGTCGTCATCAACAACGCCCGTCTCGGCATTCAGGCCCGAGGGAACATCAATGGATACGACACAATCGGCGCATTCATTGACCGTAGGAATCCAGATGGAGAACGGCGCACGCAGATTTCCGTGGAAACCGGTACCAAAAATGGCATCGACAACAACATCGGCCTTATCGATCAAAACCTCGAGTTCGTCACGCGAGGGGCCGACGCAAACGTGCACATCGCGGCCGGCAGTACGACGAGCAACATGACGTGCCAGAGCAGCAGGAATCTCATCCGGCTC
>CALDWI010000055.1 GCA_937923795.1 uncultured Collinsella sp. | reverse complement strand
ACTCAAATCGGTCGTCGGCGCACTCAACTATTTGAGCGGCAGCCACGACTTGGGCCTTGAGCGCGTGGGCATTCGCGCCTCGCGCCGCACCAAGGCGCTCGAGGTCGCACTCTGGACGCCCACGGGTTCTTTCCCGCGCTCGCAGGTCTCGCGCGTACTGGCAGACGCCGCTCATCCCACGAGCATCGTGCGTGTGATGAGCAAGGGCGAGAAGAAGGCCCGCCGCGTCTCCAAGGTCGAGATGCTCGCCGGCGAGGGTTCGTGGACCGAGAATATCGCTGACGGCCAAATGCGCCTTTCGGCCCCGTCGTTCTTCCAGGTCAACACCAAGGGTGCCGAGATTCTGATCGAACTTGTCATGGACGCGCTCGACCCTCAGGAAGACGAACTGGCTGTGGACCTGTACTGCGGCGCCGGCACCTTTACCCTGCCGCTCGCCCGCCGCTGCGATTTTGTCGCCGCCGTTGAGGCCTATGGCCCTGCCGTGCGCGACCTGCGCCGCAACCTCGAGATCAATAAGCTCGATAACGTCGACGTCATTGGCGGTGACGCCGTGCGCGAGTTCCCCGACCAGGATGCCGACGTTTTGGTGGTCGACCCGCCGCGCGCGGGCTTGGCACCCGAGGCCATCGACCTCATCGCCAGCACGAGCGCCCGCGATGTCGCCTACGTGAGCTGCGACCCGGCCACCCTGGCGCGCGACCTCAAGCGCTTTGTCGAGGAAGGCACCTTCTCCCCCGTCAAGATCACGCCGGTCGACCTGTTCCCGCAAACCTTCCACTGCGAAACCGTCGTCCACCTCAAGCGCAACTAGCGCCCTATCATTGCCCATAAAAATCATTCGGCGATTGAGCGTGGCAAGCGGGCACCTTCGGGGTATAAGACGGCTAATTGTATGCCGCCTTACGAAAGGAATCCTCATGCCCAGCGTTGCCGTTCTCGCCGCCGATGGCTTTGAAACTATTGAATGCTTGACCATGGTCGATGTCATGCGTCGCGGCGGCGTGCGCGCCACGCTCGTCTCGATTATGCCCACGCGCGAGGTCGTCAGCTCGCTGCAGATCCCCGTGACCTGCGATGCGCTCTTTGATGAGATCAACTTTGACGAGTACGACTGCATTGTGCTGCCCGGCGGTCTGCCCGGCGCCACCAATCTGCGCGCCGATCAGCGCGTCTGCGATGTGGTCTGCGAGTTCGCCGCGACCAAGCACGTTGCCGCCATCTGCGCCGCCCCGTTTATCTTGGGCGAGCTCGACCTGCTCGAGGGGCGCCACGCCACGTGCTTCCCCGGCTTTGAGAAGAGCTTCCCCGAGGGAGCCTATACCGGCGAGAAGGTCACGCAGGACGGCAACATCATCACCGCCAGTGGCATGGCCCAGTCGCTCCCCTTTGCGCTTGAGCTGCTTCGCACCCTCGCCGGCGATAAGGCTGTCGAGAAGGTCGCAGAGGGCATCCAGCTATGATTTTGGCTTCGCAATCGCCGCGCCGCATCGAGCTGATGCGCGAGGCGGGCTATGACATCCGCATCATCCCTGCCGATATCGATGAAACGCCGTTTGACGACGAGGCGCCGCTCACGCTTGTCGAGCGATTGGCACGGGCCAAAGCCGCCGCTGTCGCTGCCGAGCATGCCGAGCCCACCGAGCTGACCGTCGCGGCCGACACGATCGTCACCTTCGATGGCAAGATTTTAGGCAAGCCGGCAAACGAGGACGAGGCCTGCACTATGCTCCGTGAGCTTTCGGGCCGCACGCACCAGGTCGCGACCGGCGTCTGCATCGTTAAGGCCGGCGACACTGCCGCCCCGCATGCCGCCGAGAGCCTATCCTTTGTCGATGTGACCGACGTGACGTTCTATGAGCTCACTGACGAGCAGATCGAACACTACGTCGCCTCGGGCGAGCCCATGGATAAGGCCGGCGCCTACGGTATTCAGGGTGTCGGCGGACGCATGCTCGTGCACGATATTTCGGGCGACTTCTACAACGTGGTGGGCCTACCCATCTCACGCGTCGCACGCGCGATTCAAAAACTCTCTTAATTGCATCTGGCGCTGGGTATCCCCCAGCGCCTACAATTTTGCCGTACCGTACGGATCCCGACCGGGCATAAGGCCCGGCGGAAAACCGATAGGAGTAAAACATGGACACACTGCTTGAGGCCATTGACGTTTGCGATGTCGATGGCTTTTGCTTTGGCAACTATACGGACGAGGAGGCCGGCACCGGTTGCACCGTAATCGTGGCAGCAGAAGGCGCCACCGGCGGCGTTGACGTTCGCGGCGGTGCCCCGGCATCGCGCGAGACCGACCTGCTGCGTCCCGAGAACACCGTCGATAAGGTCCACGCTGTCTGCCTCTCGGGTGGATCGGCCTTTGGCCTCGAGGCAGCAAGCGGCGTTGCCCGCGAGCTCGAGAGCCGCGGCATCGGCCTGCCCGTCGGCCCCACGCAGGTGCCCATCGTATGCTCCAGTTGCATCTTCGATCTCGCCTACGGCGACCCCACGGTTCGTCCCGACATCGATGCCGGCATCGCCGCCGTTCGCGAGGCACTCGATAACACCCCCACCACGCTTGAGCAGGGCAACGTTGGAGCCGGCACCGGTGCCACGGTAGGCAAGCTCATGGGTCCTGCCACCTGCATGAAGGCAGGTCTTGGCGCCGCCGCCGTGGCGCTTGGCCCCATTAAGGTGGGCGCCGTGGTCTCGGTTAACGCCTGCGGCAACGTCGTTGACCCCTTCACCGGCGAGTGGGTCGCCGGTATGCGCGCCGCAGCCGATAGCGACCAAATCGTCGACATGGAACTCGCAGCCTTTGCCGCCGCCGGATCCATGCAGATGCCGCTCGACCGCACCAACACCACCATCAGCTGCATCGTCACCAACGTGGAACTCACTAAGGCACAAGCCACCAAGGTCTCCCAGATGGCCGCAGACGCCTACGCACACGCCATCCGTCCCACGCACACCACCAACGACGGCGACACCATCTACACCCTCGCCAGCGGCAAACTGGGCGCCCAGGCAAGCGCCGCCGTTCCCCTAGACCTGCTGGGCATGCTCGCCGTAAGGGCCCTACAGACCGCCATCGTAAACGGAGCCAAAACCGCCAAAACCTCCCACGGAATCCCAGGTGCTGCGAAGTAATCTCACTCGACCGTCGGTCGGAGGCGGGCGGGCATTACGTTTGCTGCTCTACAGTCCTATGCAAGACGAAGGCCACATTAAGTGGCCTTCTTTGCATGCGGAACTCGCGACAAACGTAATGCCCGCCCGCCTCCGACCGACTACCACCTAATATTTTTTCAGCCCAGCCCCCTGTGTACCGCGCGTCGAAGATCTTCAAATTCAAATAACCTGACAATCGATTCTTATAGCAGAGGCCCCTTGGCCTTTAGTTTGATACAAGTTCCGCACGAGCCGGAAAGCACTAAATGTGCTTTCCGTGCGAGCAGGACTGTTCGCAGTAGCAAACTAAGGGCCAAGGGGCCCAGTCAACCTATCAGCAGCGATTACTCAGCAGCTAGTTGAATTTGAAGATCTTTGAGGCAAGACGGTATAGGCCGAGTGTGGTTTTGTCTCCCGCCCGTCCGCGCAGATTGGTGAAGAACCCGACCACGCCGTAACGGGCACGACGATACATGCGCTCGTCGTAGGCCTTCAAATCATTCCACAGCGTCTTTAGGCGCTCGTCGGCGCAATCTTCCTCGGAAAGCTTGGTGAGCACCGAGCAGATCGCCATCATCATGGTGAAGTAGCCCATCATGTACGAACGCAGGCGCGACGACTCAACATCGCTGTACAGGTGGTACGACTCCATCATGATACGCGTAACACGGAACTGCTGGTCCAGACGCTTGACCATCGTTGCCTCGTTGACGCTCTGACCTTCGCGACCGATAAAGTAGCGGTAGAGGTCGATGTCGGCGTAGTACATGGTCTTGCAACGCGGCAGCGGCACGTAGGCGTAGATGTTGTCCACATAGAACGTGTGCGGCGGCATGGGAAGGTTGGACTCGCGCAGCACATCCGTGCGATAGCACAGGCTGTGCATGAGTAGGTTCTGGTCCAGGCGGAAATGACCGATCTGATCCCAAGAAAAGATCTTTTTGCGCGGCAGGGCAAATTTGTAACCAATAGCGGTATGCGTCCCCTCGTAAACCTTCTCGTACACGTAGTTCGAGATAAACAGGTCAACGCGCTGGTCGCGCTCCTCAAAGCCACGCAGAATCGACAGCATGGTCGAAAGGGCAGCGCCGTCAAGCCAGTCGTCCGAGTCGACAACCTTGTAGTAGGTGCCCTGCGCCTCGCGCAGACCCGAAAGGACGGCAATACCGTGACCGCCATTCTCCTGGTGCACCGCGCGGATGATTCCAGGATAACGGGCCTCCCACTCGTCGGCCTTGGCGGCCGTCTCGTCCTTGGAGCCGTCGTCCACCACGATAACCTCGATATCGGTGGCGTAATTGCTCCCCTCCAAGATGGAGGTGATGCAATGGTCCATGTCCTTGGCGGCGTTATACGAGGGAATACCGAATGTTATGACTTTATGCATGGCAGGCGATAATCTCATCCGAAAGATCGAGGGCGGAATTGGTCACGGCGTCCATATCGTAGTAACGATACTCGGCCAGACGACCCACCGGGTGGAAGTTCGTCAGGTTCTGGACGCGCTCAAGATAGCGCTCATAGAGCTCACGGTTCTCGGGCTCAAGAATGGCGTAGTACGGCGTCTCGCCCGAGTCGGGCGTATAGGCCTTGGAGTACTCCTTCATGATGGTGGTCTTGCCGGGCAGGACCTGACCGGTCATGTTCTTGAACTCGGTGATACGCGTGTAGTCCTCGCTCGTGGTGTAGTTGACGGTGCCCACGGGCTGGAACTGGTCCATATCGAGCGTCTCGAACTTCATGTCGAGCGTACGGTACGGCAGAGCGCCCAGGTCGAGGTTGAACAGCTCGTCGAGCGGACCGGTGTAGACGATCTCGCCGCCATAGACCTTGCCGTCGATCTTGACGGTGGTCTCGTCGATCTCGAAGAGGTCGCGGGCGTCCACGTCGCAGAACACATCAATCAGATCGTGGTCGAGCATATGCTCAAACAGCGCGGTATAGCCGTCCTGCGGCATGCCCTGGAAGGGAGCTTGCGGGAAGTAGCGGTCATCATCGCCCACAAAGACGGGAACGCGGCCGGTGATCGAGGGGTCGATCTGATCGGGCGTCTGGCCCCACTGCTTCATGGTGTAATGCAAAAAGACGTTCTCGTAGACGTAATCGGCGACCTCGGCAAGATCCGGGTCGTTCTTCTTACGCAGCTCCATAATGGGCACCTTGACATCCTTGCCAAAGGTCTCCACGAGCTTCTGATACAGCTCCTCGCCGCGCTCGTCACCAAAGGCGAGCTTGAGACTCGCATGGTTGAAGGGCACGGGCATAAGGGTACCGTTGATGTTGGCGAGCACCTTGTGCTGATAATCCGTCCACTTGGTAAAGCGCGACAGGAAATTGTGCACGCGCTCGTTAAAGGTGTGATAGATATGCGGACCGTACTCGTGGATCAGGATTCCGGCCTCGTCAGTGCAGTCATAGGCATTGCCCGCAATGTGGCTACGGCGCTCCAAAACGGCAACACGATAGCCGATGGTCTCGGCAAGACGGCGGGCGCAAACGGCACCGGCATATCCAGCACCGACGACAATCATGTCGTACGCGCCGGCGTTAAAGCCTTCAGGCAGGCCTGAGGTAATCTGCATCGATACTCCTTGTCAAAAGCCACGGGCTCGTTAGCTGGGCTTTTCTCGAACATTCTTCGAGACATATTTATCAGAGCGATTATAGCGCTAATGCGTCCTATAATGAGCTTGCCACACAAGGAAAGCTCAAGCACCGCGGCGAACATAATTGAAAGGTAGACCCGCTAGCAGCGGGTTTATTCGTGAACAGCCGGGCGCCTGGAGCTTAGCGAAACGCTTGTAAGGAGTAACATGAGCGATTTCCTAAACCGTATGAAGTCTGCCGCCAAGGCTGACCTTAAGACGATCGTCCTGCCCGAGGGCGAGGATCCGCGCACTATCGTCGCGGCCACCAAGATCATCGAGGAGGGCCTGGCAAAGATCGTCATCCTGGGCAACCCCGACGAGATCAACGTTCCCGGCGCCACCGTCATCGACCCGCGCAATGCCGAGAAGCACGAGGAGTATGCGCAAAAGTTTGCCGAGCTCCGCGCCAAGAAAGGCGTTACCATCGAGCAGGCTCGCGCCCAGGTGATGGATGCCACCTACTTTGGCACCATGATGGTCAAGATGGGCGACGCCGACGGCCTGGTCTCCGGCGCCTGCCACTCCACCGCCGACACCCTGCGCCCTGCGCTTCAGATCCTCAAGACCGCCCCGGGCACCAAGCTGGTCTCGGCCTTCTTCGTGATGTGCACCGACACCCCGCAGTTCGGCACCGACGGCACGCTGATCTTCGCCGACTGCGGCCTCAACATCAACCCGTCCTCCGACGAGCTCTCCGAGATCGCCATCGCCTCCGCTCACTCCTGGTCCACCTTCATGGGCAATGTTGAGCCGCACGTGGCCATGCTCTCCTACTCCACCATGGGCTCCGCCGGTGGCGAGGTCGCCAAGAAGGTCCAGGAGGCCGTGAAGTTCTGCAAGGAGAAGGCTCCCGAGCTCGCCATCGACGGCGACCTGCAGCTCGACGCCGCCATCGTCCCCACCGTCGCCCAGCTCAAGGCTCCCGGCTCCTCCGTCGCCGGTAAGGCCAACGTGCTCGTGTTCCCCGACCTCGAGGCCGGCAACATCGGCTACAAGCTGGTCCAGCGCTTCGCCGGCGCCGACGCTTACGGCCCCATCCTGCAGGGCATCGCCAAGCCGGTCAACGACCTTTCGCGCGGCTGCTCTGCCGACGACATCGTGGGTGTCGTGGCCATCACCGCCGTCCAGGCTCAGATGGCTGAGTAGCAGACATATCCCCGCCGAAGGCAGCGCAGGTTAACCCCTGAAAACGTCCTCGACCAATGAAACGCCCCCGTTCTGCTCCTTCGGAGCTACGAACGGGGGCGTTTCTGGTCTGCGGAGTGTTTTCAGGGGTTAACCTGCGCTGCCTTCTACCGTCACGTGGCATTCAGGGCATCTGGAGTGGACGGCGGCTTGGCTACGAGCTGGAGCTGAGGATCTGAATGGTCGGGTTCCGTTGCTGGAAGTGCAGGCGTTGCCGGCGATGGTCACTTTGGGACTGGAATTTCCGCCTGCTAGCAAAAAGGCCTCCCGAGCTGCTGCTCAGGAGGCCTTTCGTTCGATCACAAGCGAACGCGTTAGTTGTTCTTGGTCAGACGCTCGACGTCGTGGGCGATCATGTATTCCTCGTCGGTGGGGATGACCATGACCGTGACGGCGGAACCGGCGGCACTGATAACCTGCGGGCCGTTGCCCACAGCCTCGCGGTTCTTGTTGTTGTCGATGCGTACGCCCAGCCACTCAAAGCAGTCGCAGAAGGCCTTGCGGATCGACCAGTCGTTCTCGCCGATGCCGGCGGTAAAGGTGATGGTGTCCACGCCCGCCATGGAAGCGATCATGGAACCGGCCTGCTGCATAGCCTTGTAGGCGAACATATCGAAGGCGAGCAGGCAGCGCTCGTCGCCCTCGGAGGCGCGCGTGCGGATGTCGCGGGCGTCGTTGGAGATGCCCGAGATGGCAAGCAGACCAGACTGCTTGTTCATCATGTCATCGACTTCCTGGTAGCTGTAGCCGCCCTCGCGCTGCAGGTAGCACACGGTGGCCGGGTCGATGGAACCACAACGGGTGCCCATCATCAGGCCATCGAGCGGCGTGAGGCCCATCGTGGTGTCGCGGCACACGCCGTCCTCAATAGCAGCAAGCGAAGCACCGTTACCCAAATGGCACGAAAGCAGACGGTGGCAGCGCGAACCCAGGATCTCCTTGGCCATCATCCACTCATAGCGGTGGCTCGTGCCGTGAGCGCCGTACTTGCGCACGTGGTACTTGTCGCACACGTCCTTGGGCAGCGCGTAGGTATAGGCGACCTCGGGCATGGTCATGTGGAACGAGGTGTCGAAGACCGCCACGTTGGGCAGCTCCGGATACTTCTCACGGCAATACTCAATCGCCGCGGCCTCGCCGTAGTTGTGCAGCGGGGCGAGCGGGGCCACCTCGAGAATCTTGGCCATAACCTCGTCGTCGACAACTGCGGAATCATCGAAGTGCCAGCCGCCCTGAACGATACGATGACCAATGCCATCAATCGTAAAGTCGGTCTTCTCAAGCTCCTCGAGCACGCGAGCGATAGCAGAGCGATGATCGGGGAAAGGGACCTCCTCGGTCTGCTTGGCGCCACCGTTCTCGGAGTGGCCAAAGATGCCCATGTCCGAACCGATACGTTCGCAGTTGCCCTTGGCGAAAACCTCGCGGGTATCGGTATCCAAAAGCTGATATTTAAGGCTTGAGCTGCCGGCGTTGACAACAAGTACGTTCATGAGACTCCTTTGCAGTGCAATACGGTCGACGCAGACCCTTAAGGCGGCCGCATTTTAATAAGAAGTTATCACAACTTGATAAATAGCTATCAAGCATATCGCCCAACGAGCGCAAAAGAGGGGCCGAACGGCGCTCGGTCGTCCAGCCCCTCCCCTCTTGCAATTACTTGCCGTTGACGATGCGCTCGACGTCGGAGGCGATCATGAACTCCTCGTCCGTGGGGATGACGAAAATCTTGACCTTGGAATCCTTGGCGGACAGGCACCAAGCGCCGTCGCCACGCAGGGCGTTGCGGGCATGATCCATCTTGACGCCCATAAAGGCCAGACGGTCGGCAACGCCGGCACGAACGGCCGGAGCGTGCTCACCGATGCCAGCGGTGAAGACGAGCGTGTCCATGCCGCACATGGAAGTAGCCATCTCGGCAGCCTTGGCGGCAATCTTGTAGACAAACATGTCGAAGGCGAGCTGAGCCTCGGGGTCACCAGCGGCGGCGAGCTCCTCGACGTTGCGGCAGTCGTTGGTCTTGCCGCCGGTCACAGCCAAAAGGCCGGACTTCTTGTTCATCATCTCGTCGACCTCGTCGAAGGTGTAGCCGCCCTCGCGCTGCAGGTAGCACACGGTAGCCGGGTCGATGGAGCCGCAGCGGGTGCCCATCATGACACCGTCGAGCGGCGTCAAGCCCATGGTGGTGTCCATGCACTTGCCGTCCTCGATGGCGCACAGGGAAGCGCCGGAACCGATGTGGCACACGACGACTTTGCGAGCCTCGCCGTTGGTCATCTCGGCAACCTTCTTGGAGATGTAGCGGTAGCTGGTGCCGTGGGCGCCGTACTTACGGATGTGCAGCTTGTCGCAGACGTCCTTGGGCAGGGCGTAAGTCTTGGCGACCTCGGGCATGTTGAAGTGGAAAGCGGTGTCGTAGACCGTGACGTTGGGCAGGTCGGGATACTGCTCCAGGCAGTACTCGATAACGTTGGCCTCGGGGTTGTTGTGCAGCGGGGCGAGCGGAGCGACCTCGCGGATCTTGGCGAGAACGTCCTCGTCGACGAGGGAGGAGTCGCCAAAGTACCAACCGCCCTGAACGATACGGTGGCCGATGCCCTCGATCTTGACGCCGTTGGCCTCGAGGTCCTTCAGGACGACCTCGATGGCGACCTTGTGGTCGGGGAACTCGATGTTCTCGGTCACCTTCTTGGAACCGTTGGCAGCGTGGGTGAAGGTACCGCCGGTAAAGCAGACGCGCTCGCAGGAGCCCTTTGCGGACACCTTGTGGGACTTGGTATCGATGACCTGATACTTAAGGGTCGAAGATCCTGCGTTGACGACCAGAACGTTCATGTGTCTCCCTACTAACAGGCGGTGTGGCGCCGCCAGGTTACATACGCTTCAATAATAAACCCAAACGCCCTCGCGCTCGGGTTTATTGCGTTGATATATAAGTTATCGCTGTCCAAATACTCACGGCCTTTGACTTGTAAGACGAAATAGCGCGGGGATATACACCAAGGAAGAAATCCCGAGTGCAACAAGCAATACGACTCGAATGCCTGCAACGCTACTCAACACAGCGTTGAGCAGATAGAAAAGAACGGCACCCACCGCCACCATCTGGCTTTGAACCGAAATCAGTGAACAACGCATCGAAGAATCGGCAGCATTTTGGAAAACTGAGTATTTGATTGGGGCAAACAACGAGTACGCAACCGTCTGCAGCACATAGAACACGGGCAGCAAATTAGCCGGAGTAAGGGGAATCAAAAACAAAGCTGTCAATACTAAGCGAATGATGCCGCAAATACGCGCAAAACGGCCCTTGTCGACACGAGTAATCGCACTGGGCACAATAAACCCTATGGAGGCCGAGGCAAGGAGCTGGACCGCAATGGTCACGCCCGAAGCGACGGCGTTCATTCCGCGGCCTGCAAGCAACAGTGAGAAAAAGTCTTCCAGGGCGACGAAGGCAAATGCCTGAGAACAGTCCATGATGAACGCTGACCGAAGAATGCCATTACCCGCAATAGCAGCACAGATCATCTTCGGGCTAATTCCATGCTCAGGTGTCACCGCGGTGCCCCCTCTTCTCACCTCAGGAATACAGACAACGACAACCAATGTCAGCACCATTGCGATGATATCGACCGAAAGCCCAATGAGATACGCGCCAGCGGACGAAATGAAACCGCCCACACAAGCGGAGAGGGCATAAGACGCATAGAAGACGAATCGCTCAACGATATTAAGTCTCACGAGTTGGTCCCGAGAGATGCTATCGATGTAAATCGCTTCGATGGATCCGCTCACACATGCAACGGCAAAACCCTTGAGAGCGAACGCACCGATTAAAAGCAGAGGAGATCGGACGAGAAGCAGGGCGGCGTAGTATCCAAGCATTCCCACGACGCCAACGAGACCGCTCACCTTTCGCCCAAACCTGTCAGCAATATAGCCAGTGGGAACTTCAAGGATGAACTTGCTCACTTGATATGCAATCATCATGCTAGAAATCGCCACCATCGAGAATCCGACGAATTCAAGGTAAACCGTCAGAAAATACAAAATGGTGCTGAAGTTCGACAGAAAAACGAACGTCATATAAAGCAAAACCGTACGGTTTTTCATGCTCCGCCCTCCAAGAGTCAACAATCTGAATCGGAATCTTGGAAAAGCATGAGGGCAAAGCCGTCAGTCATGTGTTACAAGGCGTCAACATTCACTTGACGACACGAGGCCAAATGGCCTCACGAAGCAAGATGACGCAATAGGTGAAGAAATACCGTCTGGTGTCGATCGGTCCAGGCATTTTGTCGATAGCAAAAGTAGATGGGCAAGGCTACGTCATGCGAGCCTTCAATAGAGCACTCGCTCACTTCCAATCCATCTGATGCGAGAGAAGAGCCAGAAAAACTCAATATCAATCCCCCGGCTTGAAGAAACTCAGCCTGCGCCCTGCTTCCGTATTCGACATCGCGAAAGCGGAAATTAACCAGCTGAGCTTCGGGACATGGTAGCGCGCAGAGATGTGGTGTAAGAGGCGGGGCATGCCCCGCCTCTTCTCTT
>CALDWI010000054.1 GCA_937923795.1 uncultured Collinsella sp. | reverse complement strand
ATCGTCCACGGGCTTTTGCCTGCCAAACATTACATCCCAGCGGTCGGAACCCTGTGGGATCAGGTCGGAGTGCGACATGCCGCGGCCGCCCTCGTTCCAGCCCCCTTCGGCCTGGTTGGCGGCGAGGGCACCACCCCACAAAAAGCCCTCGGGCATACCGGCGGCAGACGTTCTGTCAAAGTAACTCATGCTACTCAGCATCCTCGGCAGAAGCTGCCGCGGCGTTCTCCTGCTCCTGAGCCAGGAGCTGGTTATCGTACACCTTAAAGAACGGGTACCAGACCACAGCCATGACCACGATCAAAACGATCGTAAACACCCAGATGCGCGGGTCGAGGCACTGGACAAAGCCCTGAACGAAGATGGGGAACGTGCCGCTCACCAAGATGTAGAAGTTAGAGACAAGACCCAGTGAGACCGCACCCCAATACAGCAGGGCCGAGATCATGCCGCCTAGCACAAACGGAATCATGAGGATCGGGTTGAAGATGATGGGCGCGCCGAAGATCGCGGGCTCGGAGATACGGAAGAAGCTCGGCACGATCGATGCCCTGCCAAATGCCTTGAGCTGCTGCGACTTTGCCCTAAACGCGCAGAGCGCCACAAAAGAGAACGTATTACCCGTGCCGCCGATGAGGTTGATGGCCAACGACATGAGCACCGGGTGGAACTCAAGCGGCTGCCCGGCAGCATAGAGCGAGGCGTTGGCGGCAAAGGCGGCAAGCGAGACCGGGGCGGTGATGGGCATTACGATCATGTTGCCGTGGACGCCAAAGCACCAAAACAGCAGCGTCATGAAGCAGATAAGCAGTGCGCCGGGCACAGAGTCAACTGCGACGGAAAGCGGGGCAGCGAGCAGCTTCTCGATAACCGAGGGGATGGACAGCGCGGGATCGATCATCTGGATCAGCAGGTTGCCGCCAAAGAAGATGAGGATGTTGGCGAGCATAGGTACGATGGCGCCAAAGGTTTCGGACAAAAACGGCGGCACGCCATCGGGCATCTTGATGGTGATGCCCTTGGTCTGGCAGAAGCGCGTGACCTCGACGGAGACCAAGGCAACGATGATGGCGGTAAACAGGCCCTGCGCACCCAGATAGGTGCAGGGGACCGCCTGGAGCACGGACTCGTCAGCAAGCTGGTAGTAGGACGACGGCGCCGCGGCGATCAGGAACATCACCAGCGAGGTCATGCCGGCGTTAAGCTTGGGCATCTTGTAGGTGCCCGCCAGGTTATATGCGATTGCGAACGTCACGATCACCGACAGTATGCCCATCGTCATATTGAAGGGGATGAGCAGCGTGAGCTTATTGGCCGTCGCAAAATCGAGCCAAGGGCCAAAGACGGACCAGAACCCGCCCTGCGCCACCAGGTCGGCCGTGACCGGCGGGTTGGCGAGGATCATAAAGACGGCAGATACCAAGATGAAGCTGATCGCGCTCATAAAGCCCTTTTGCATGGAGGCAAAGTGGCGCTCGGTGCCGCAGAAATTGGCGATAGGGGTCAGTTTTTCCTGAAGCAGGGTCATGAACTTCTCCATGGTCGCCTCCTAACCCAACAGCGACTGGGCGAGTGCCAGCACGTTGGCGGCGTTGCCCATGCCGTAGTCCTGTGCGGGGATGACCGCGGTCGGCTTACCGCTCCCCTGCTTGACGGTGTTGAGCTGGTAGGACACCTGCGGCCCCAAGAGCAGCACGTCATAATTGGCGCACGTCTCCTGATACTCGCCGATACCCACCGCATCGATATCGAGCTCGATGCCGTTTTGCTCCGCATATTTCTCGAGTTTCTTCATCAGAATGCTTGTAGACAGACCAGCTGCGCAAACAAGAAGGATCTTCATAAGGGATTCCCTTCGCATTGATTGGTTGGATAGTCACCGCACGCCGCTAGGCGTTCTTGGTTGCAGTGCACTCATACAGGCAGATCAGCTCCTGCACGAGCTCCTGAGCAAGCATGGAGCACATGAGGTGGTCCTGAGCATGGACCAGCAACACATCCACCGACAGATGCTCGCCCGCTGCCTCAGTCGAAAGCAGCTGCGTTTGGATGTGGTGAGCCTTGATTCCCGCATCCTTTGACTGCTTCATGAGTTTGGCGGCGGCGTCAAAATCCCCCGCTTTTGCCTTTTCAAGGGCTTCGAAGGCAAGGCTGCGTGCCTCTCCCGCTGCAGCGACCAGCTGAAACGAAACCATCTCGGTTCCCTGATCGTCCATAACGGTCTCCTCTCCCGTGATGTTTGGTTTGTACTTGAATATTCGAAACGCCTATCTCCCGCCCGCAATCCTCGAGGTTTATTGCAGGTAGACAGACAGGGTTATCGACAAAAGAAGTCTTAAGCCGTATGCGCTTGCACAAGCGCCATCAGCTCATGCCAGGACCGGCGCTCGCGTAGGCGCTCGACCCCCTGGCGGTCCATAAAGATCTCGGCGAGCAGTGAGCTCAAGATCCGCGCCTCATCGCCGCCCGACCGGGCAAACGACACCATAAAGACGATATCGACCTCATGGCCGTATTCGTCCCAAAGAATGGGATGTTCGAGCAGGCCCACGGTAACAAAGGCCTCGGCGCTCAAGGGATGCATCCCATGGGGCATGGCTACCCCATTGCCAAACGAGGTGGCACTCGCGCTCTCGCGCTCGGCGACCTCTTGGGCAAACTGGGCATCGACACGGCCGCTCTCGACGGCGCGCTCGGAGAGATATCGGAGAACGGCCTGCTTCGACGACGCCTCAACGCGGTTGAAGAACAGGGCACGGCTAAAGAAAGAGCTTACGGAGTCCGATTGCGCAGTGTCGTCGCTCAGCACCTTGCGGATAGCGTTGACATCGCTCGTCTCCAAGAAGAAATCGGCCTCGCGGACGGGCACGGGCAACTTGACGTTGAGCGGCACCGTTGTGAACACGTAGTCGATGTGCGAAAAATCGAACGTTCCCACGCGGGCGACATCGCATGTCTCAATCGAATCGATATACATGCCAAACTGCTTGCGGTACTGGTGCTCGAGCATACGGGCGCTTCCCGCTCCCGAGGCGCACACGATCAGGATGCGCTTGCGACGCGGCTGGTCGGCTTGCTGCTCGAGGGCCAGGGCAAATGCCATGGCGATGTAGCCGAGCTCTTCATCAGAGGGCTGGCTGCCAAAATGACGCTCGAGTACCTGCGAGGTGCCAGCTGCCATCGAATAGGCCAACGGAAACCTCGTCTTGATATCGGGCAACATGGGGTTATCCATATGCATGTGATATTCAAGGCGATAGCCCAGAGGGCCGATATGCCGAGCAAGGTTCATGCGAAGTTCAAGATCGCCGCTAAAGTCAAACCTAAACTCATCGTTGACCGCACGTACCATCTCGGAAGCAATCTCCCACATCTCGTCCGAGATAACGGCAGAGCCCTTCTCGGGCACGCCCGTGCCCCTGCCGAGCAAATGGATTGCGATAAAGGCAACCTCTTCTCGGGGCATGCTCACGCCCAGGGCATCCTTGATGTTTGCGGCAATCTGGAAAGCCGCGGCGTATTCGCGCGTTCCCTCCAGTTTTTGAACGTCCGATTCTGCAGCTGGGACATAGCAGCCCTGCTCGATGCGGCCAAGAGCAATGTAAAGATGCATGATGAGATTGCGGGATGCCAGCGAGCTCACCGTGACGGGCGAGGCCGTCAGGGCATCGTCCACACATGCGGCGATGGCCCGCAGGCGCTCGGCGAGCTTTGCATCGTCGGTGTCGGGCAACACGGGCCTCACCAGCGAGGCCAGGCACAGGCGCCGTTGTGACTCCCCGCCCGCAACGCGGATTCCGTAGCGTGGGCGCTTTTCGAGCGTTAAGTCAAA
>CALDWI010000053.1 GCA_937923795.1 uncultured Collinsella sp. | reverse complement strand
CAATGTGCCTTGAAAGAGGAGGGCATAGGCCTTCTGGCCATGCCCGACGATTGAACGTCAGATTGCCGCTCTGGCGGGCTTGCAGCGTCGAGTGGTTCCGGCGTTTGGTAAAACGCCGGAACACAAGAGCGCCCCCTCCCGCGCACGGAACGGGAGGGGGCTAAAGGTAGGAGTCTACCGGTGGGTTTACCCCACCGGACAGACGATGACCAGATGATCCTTTACAGGATCGTCAAGGTTTCCGTGGGGTACCCGTTGGGTACTTAGAGCAACACGCAGGCGACGGTCAGGATGATGGCGCAGACGACGGAGAGCGCGACGATGAGCTTAAGGGCAAACTTGAGCCAGGTCGTCCACTCGATCTTGGCCAGGGCGAGACCGCCCATGATGGCGCCGGAGGTCGGGGTGAATAGGTTCACGACACCGATGGCGGCGGAGAAGATCATGACCATGACCTCAGGCGAGAAGCCGAGCTTAACAGCCAGCGGTCCCATGATGGGCATGGAGACGGTGGCCATACCGGAGGTCGAGGGGATCAGGAAGGACAGGCCGAAGTAGACCAGGAAGCTCATGGGAGCGAAGATCACGCCGGACAGGCCAGCCAGGGCATTGGCGGCAGCGTCGAGGACGAAGACATCGAGGCCGGTGTTAGCCATGAGGACGGAGATACCACGGGCGAGGGCGATGACGAGAACAACGGACATCATGTCGGCAGCGCCGGTGATGAAGGTGTTAACGATCTGCTTCTCGGACAGGCCACCGATGATACCGATCAGGACGGCCATGAGGAAGAACCAGGTGGAAGCCTCGTCGAAGTACCACTGGCCAATGGGCAGGCCGGTGATCAGGGCAGACCAGCCCTGGACGACGGCGTTACCGTCGGCGTCGTAGACAGCGCCAGCGTCGAAGAAGTTGGCGACGCCCTCGTTGAGGTCGGCCAGCGGAATGAAGCCGACGATCATGACGACGAAGGTGAAGGCGAAGGCGATCAGAACACCCTTCTGACGACCGGTGAGCTTGACCTCCTTGTGGACCTCGGAAGCAGCCTTGCCGTGAGCCTCTTCGGCGTCCTTGAGCTCCTGCATCGACAGGATGGTGGAACCCTTGTCAGCCTTGACCTTCTTGGCATAGTTCATCACGAAGAAGATGGACATAGCGGTAGTGACAATCCACAGGACGGCACCGAGGCCGATGATGATGGACTGGTTGACCTCAATGCCAACGCCGGTCAGAGCGTCGACGGCAGCGCCGACGGCGAACGGGTTAACCGTGGAGCCCAGGCAGCCGCAGCCAGCGCCGAGCAGGACGGTAGCGGCACCGACCATGGGGTCGAAGCCAGCAGCCATCATGGTAGCGGCGAGCAGGGCGTAGAAGGGAACGGTCTCCTCGCACATACCATAGGTGGTACCACCGAGGGAGAAGATGAGCATCAGCACGGGAATGAGCATAATCTCGTTGCCCTTAAGCTTCTGCACCAGAACGGCGATGCCGTTGTCCAGGGCGCCGGTCTCGGTCATCATACCGAGGAAGCCGCCCAGGATCATAACGAAGAGGCAGACGGGCAGAGCGTCAGCGAAGCCCTTAATCGGGGCGGTGCAGAAATCGCTCAGACGGGCGGCAGTAACCGCGCCGCCGGACGTGCCGGAGACGATAACGGTAATCACTGCGACAATTGCCAGCAGAGCAAGAAGAATGGTGAACGATGAAGGCATACCGCGCTTTTTCTTAGCGGTCTCAGTCATAGTTCTCATCCCCCCTTCATAAATCATTTACTGATCTCGCCAGAAGCGGCTCTTCCGTGCCGTGCCTGCCGCTTGATGCGAGATTATTACCAGATAAAACCGCTCGGGGTGTGCAGCAATACACCCCGAGCGAGATGCTAGATGCTCTTACTTGAGCGTGGCGTACATGACAGCCTTGATGGTGTGCATGCGGTTCTCGGCCTCGTCGAAGACCTTGGAAGCGGGGCTCTCGAAGACCTCGTCGGTGACCTCCTGCTCGGTGATGCCGAACTGCTCGCACTTCTCGGCGCCAATGGTGGTGTTGGTGTCGTGGAAGCTGGGCAGGCAGTGCAGGAAGATGGCACCCGGGTTGGCCATAGCCATGACCTCGGAGGTGACACGATACGGGGTGAGCTGAGCGATGCGCTCGGCCCAGACCTCGTCGGGCTCGCCCATGGAGACCCACACGTCGGTGTAGATAACGTCGGCACCGGTGACGCCGTCCTTGACGTCGGTGGTCAGCTTGATGGTGCAGCCGTTAGCCTCGGCGATGGGCTTGCAGGCCTCGATGACGTCGTCAGCGGGCATGCACTCCTCGGGGCCGCAGGCCACGAAGTTCATGCCGAGCTTGGAGCAGACGACCATGAGGGAGCGAGCGACATTGTTCTTGCAGTCGCCCATGAAGACGAGGGTCTTGCCCTTGATGTCGTAGTTGAAGTTCTCCTGGACGGTCAGGATGTCGGCGAGCATCTGGGTGGGGTGCCACTCGGTGGTCAGGCCGTTCCACACGGGCACGCCGGACTTAGCAGCGAGCTCCTCGACGTCGTCCTGGGCAAAGCCACGGAACTCGATGCCGTCATACATGCGGCCGAGAACGCGGGCAGTGTCCTCGATGGACTCCTTCTTGCCCATCTGCGACGAACCCGGATCGAGGTAGGTGACGCCCATGCCCAGATCCATGCCGCCGACCTCGAAGGCGCAGCGGGTACGAGTAGAGGTCTTCTGGAAGAGCAGAACGATGTTCTTGCCCTCGAGATAGCGGTGCGGAACGCCAGCGCGCTTCATATCCTTGAAGTTCTTGGAGAGCTTGAGCAGGTACTCGATCTCCTCGGTGGTGAGGTCGAGAAGCTTGAGGAAGCTACGGCCGGAAAGGTTAACACCCATGGTTTGATTCCTTTCGAAGAAATGAATTACGTAAGTATTAGTGGTGCCCGTTTAACGGGCGAAGCCGGTGCGGTTGTAGGGGGACCGCACCGGAAACGGAAAGACCTTAGAGGTCCTCGCGCCAGAAGGGCATGCTCATGCAGCGCGGGCCGCCGCGGCCGCGGGAGAGCTCGGCGGAGGGCACGACGAGAAGGTCCAGGCCCTCCTTGTACAGCACGTCGTTGGTGACGGTGTTGCGGGCGTAGACGCAGATCTTGCCGGGCTCGACGCACAGGGTGTTGGAGCCGTCGTTCCACTGCTCGCGGGAGGCCGCGATCGGGTCGCCGCCGCCGCAGGGGATCAGCTTGACCTGGTCGACGCCGGTGGCGTCCTCCAGGACGTGCTCGAGGGTGTCCTCGATCAGGCGGATGTTCACGTCGCCCGGGTTCTTGCCGGCGGTCAGCTCGTAGACGCGCAGGGTGCCCATGATGGCGGGGTGGATCGTGAACTTATCGACGTCGATCTGGGTGAAGACCGTGTCGAGGTGCATGAAGGCGCGCGAGACCGGGATGTCGAAGGCCAGGATGCGCTCGACCTTGGAGTCGGAGTTCCAGAAGATGTTCTGGGCCATGACGTCGATAGCGGCGGCCTGGGTGCGCTGGGAGATGCCGACGGCGAGGGTCTTCTCGTTGATGTTCAGCACGTCGCCGCCCTCGGTGTGGAACTGGCAGTCGCGGCGGAAGTACAGGGAGACGTCCTTGTAGTCGGGGTGGTACTTGAAGACGTACTTGCCGTACAGGGTCTCGCGGTTGCGGGTGACCGAGTACATGCGGTTGAGGTTGACGCCCTCGCCGACGACCGCGAACGGGTCGCGGGTGAAGTAGAGGTTGGGCATCGGGTCGATGATCAGGTCGGACTCGGACTCGGAGTTGACCAGGGAGTCGAGGGTCGTGGACGCCGTGAGGGGCATGTCGATCTCGGACTTGGTCATGCCGGCCATGGTCTTCTTGACGAACTCGAGGTTGTCCTCGATGGAGTCCAGCTTCTCGCGGACGATCTGCGGCATGTGCTGGCCGCGGATGCCGGCCTCGGCGATGTACTGGTCGGTGAACTCGGCGCGGGCGCCGGGGACCTGGTCGAACACCTCGGCGACGAGGTTCTCGAGGTAGAGGACCTCCACGCCCTGGTCCCTCAGGATCTGGGCGAAGGTGTCGTGCTCCTGCTGTGCGACCTCCAGGAACGGGACGTCGTCGAACAGGAGTCGCTCGAGCTCGTCGGGCGGCAGGTTGAGGAGCTCGTCGCCGGGACGGTGCAGGCAGACCTTCCTGAGCTTGCCGATCTCGGAAGGCACGTGCAGACCTTTCGTCATGGCCTCCTACCTTTCTTTCGGGCCCTTGTCAGGGCCGATTCGTTAGCGCCCCTCCGTGTGAGGCGTTATTGCTGACGACATATTTATATCCAAAATCAGCTCATACTTCCACCTTGCCCCCGAACGGTTTTTTATAGGGGGTGAACGGCATACACATATACTTCACGCATGGCACACTTCATCTTAATAAAGCGTATTTACGTGCTTAAACGCGTTTTAATCCTAAAATCAAATGGAACTAAACTTTGTTAAACCATCCTCAAATTGCATATTTCCAATAAAGCTATGAATAGAATTAGCGGTTCACACCGCGTCTCAACCATTTTCATTTTTATTCAGAAAAAAGTTTGTCCTATTCATTTCTTATAAATAAATTACCGTTTACCAGACGCTTGATACCGTTCACCGGAAACTCAGTATAAGGCCCAGCGGATACCGCCTCGCTTTACGGCCCCATTTGTAACAACTTGACTTCTCGGTATAGAAAAACGGACCCGCTTCCCCTAGGGAAACGGGTCCGTTTTCGATTATCTTCGGCTAATTTGGATAAGGCCCCCGAAGACCATCGGAATCCTAGCGATCGAACTCCGCCAGTGCCTCGCCCAAAAGCCTCAGGCCCTCGCGCAGAACGTCCTCGCTCGCGCAGTAGCCCAGGCGTGCGCCGCAGGGAAGCTCAAAACGGCTACCGGGGACCAGCAGCACTCCCCTCTCGGACAGCAGGCGCCTGCAGAACTCCTCGTCATCCTCGGGAATATCCAGCTGGATAAACGAGGTGGACACGCCCTGCGGGGCCGTCCAGGAAACGCGATGCTGCGTATCGATCCAAGCCTGCGCGATATCGCGGTTGCCAAACACGATCTTGCGATTGCGCTCGAGAATCTTATCCTTGTGCTCAAGCACATAGGTCGCCAGAGCATCGTTGAACACGCCGCCGCAGATCATGGTGTAATCGCGATAGGTACGGATGCGGTTGGACACCTCTTCGTCGGCCACGACCCAGCCCACGCGGGCCGCAGGCGTCGAATAGGTCTTCGACAACGAGTTGGTGACAATGGCCCTCTCGTACACGTCGACCATCGACATAAAGGACTCAGTGTTTTCGAGCGGCAGATACACCTCGTCGCACAGCACGTAGGCGCCCACCGAACGGGCGATCTCGGCAATCTGGCCGAGCATATCGGTATCGAGCACCGTACCGATGGGGTTCGATGCGTTGTTTATGCAGATAAGCTTGGTGTTGGGGCGCACCAAGCGCTTGAGTTCCTCGATATCGGGCTTCCAGCCGAGTTCCTCGCAAAGCTCCCAATACTCGACCTCGGCGCCCAGCGTGCGCGGAATCTCGTAGAGCGGCGCGTAGGTGGGCCACTCGGCGATAACGTGGTCGCCGGGCTCGACCACGGCCATGATGGCGTTGAGGTTCGCACCCGTGCAGCCATTGGTCTGCAGAATGTGGTCGGGATTGACCTCCCGACGATACAGCTTGGCAACCACGGCCTTAAACTCCGGCGAGCCCTCGATCCAGCCGTAGTTCATCTTCTCGCGGTCCAAGCGCTCGTAGAACGTGGCGCTGTCCTGCTCATCGAGCGCGCGCAGCTCGCCCATGGTGAGCGACGAGATCGTCGACTGGGCGATGTCCCACGTGGCACTTTTCTCCCAAACGTTGAGCCATTCCTCAACGCCAATCGTCTTGATGTCCATGGCCAAGCTCCTTACAAAAGCAGTCATCCAATCGTGTTGACGTCCCTCATACAAGATTGGGGCGGTGCGAAAACCCGCACCGCCCCAATGGGAGACATCTAATGGCAGCTAGATGTATGTATTATGACCTGTACGGGTCCTGAAAGACCTTAGAGGTCCTCGCGCCAGAAGGGCATGCTCATGCAGCGCGGGCCGCCGCGGCCGCGGGAGAGCTCGGCGGAGGGCACGACGAGAAGGTCCAGGCCCTCCTTGTACAGCACGTCGTTGGTGACGGTGTTGCGGGCGTAGACGCAGATCTTGCCGGGCTCGACGCACAGGGTGTTGGAGCCGTCGTTCCACTGCTCGCGGGAGGCCGCGATCGGGTCGCCGCCGCCGCAGGGGATCAGCTTGACCTGGTCGACGCCGGTGGCGTCCTCCAGGACGTGCTCGAGGGTGTCCTCGATCAGGCGGATGTTCACGTCGCCCGGGTTCTTGCCGGCGGTCAGCTCGTAGACGCGCAGGGTGCCCATGATGGCGGGGTGGATCGTGAACTTATCGACGTCGATCTGGGTGAAGACCGTGTCGAGGTGCATGAAGGCGCGCGAGACCGGGATGTCGAAGGCCAGGATGCGCTCGACCTTGGAGTCGGAGTTCCAGAAGATGTTCTGGGCCATGACGTCGATAGCGGCGGCCTGGGTGCGCTGGGAGATGCCGACGGCGAGGGTCTTCTCGTTGATGTTCAGCACGTCGCCGCCCTCGGTGTGGAACTGGCAGTCGCGGCGGAAGTACAGGGAGACGTCCTTGTAGTCGGGGTGGTACTTGAAGACGTACTTGCCGTACAGGGTCTCGCGGTTGCGGGTGACCGAGTACATGCGGTTGAGGTTGACGCCCTCGCCGACGACCGCGAACGGGTCGCGGGTGAAGTAGAGGTTGGGCATCGGGTCGATGATCAGGTCGGACTCGGACTCGGAGTTGACCAGGGAGTCGAGGGTCGTGGACGCCGTGAGGGGCATGTCGATCTCGGACTTGGTCATGCCGGCCATGGTCTTCTTGACGAACTCGAGGTTGTCCTCGATGGAGTCCAGCTTCTCGCGGACGATCTGCGGCATGTGCTGGCCGCGGATGCCGGCCTCGGCGATGTACTGGTCGGTGAACTCGGCGCGGGCGCCGGGGACCTGGTCGAACACCTCGGCGACGAGGTTCTCGAGGTAGAGGACCTCCACGCCCTGGTCCCTCAGGATCTGGGCGAAGGTGTCGTGCTCCTGCTGTGCGACCTCCAGGAACGGGACGTCGTCGAACAGGAGTCGCTCGAGCTCGTCGGGCGGCAGGTTGAGGAGCTCGTCGCCGGGACGGTGCAGGCAGACCTTCCTGAGCTTGCCGATCTCGGAAGGCACGTGCAGACCTTTCGTCATGGCCTCCTACCTTTCTTTCGGGCCTTGCTGGCCGAATGTATCAGCGCCCCTCCGTATGGGACGCTGCTTGCTGACAGCTCTAGTTATATCCAAAAACCACCCGCAATTCCACCTCGCCCCCGAACGGTCAGCAAAGTGCGATGAACGGTATATCGCATATGATTCCCCCATGATGCACTTCGGTTCTCTAAAGCAGGTTTTCAAAGGTAAATGTTCTTTTTTCTAAGGAATTAAGCTAGATTGCACAAATATTTTCATGTTTAGGAATTGCATAGCTAAAACGGTTTTCTGCATATATATGTCGTTTGTTCATGATTCAATTTGGATTCGATTATATTCAGCTCTCAATCATTCTTATTCATACATCCTCACCAATTGAGTATGGATATAGATTGTTTCTAAACGAGTTGGGCAGTTAGTTGCATGCCTTGGCAGCGTAAGAAGTAGGTAAAGATACCGTTCGCGCGATGCGTCCGTGCCACAGGTCGACTAAATTGAGACAATAGTGATTAGTGTTAGGCTACCGTCCCTTGTGGGGACTGAACGGACAGATGCATATGCCGAGCAAAATCGAAAAGAAGCAAGCCGCCGCAAAGCTGCGCAAACCGCCGCGCGACTTCTCGTACACGCAAAACCGAGAGCTCAGCTGGCTACGCTTTGACAACCGCGTGCTCGACGAAGCCTTCGACGAAACCGTTCCGTTATTCGAGCGACTAAAGTTCGTCTCGATCTTCGAGTCCAACCTCGACGAGTTCCTTATGGTGCGCGTGGGCGGCCTGTCCGATCTGGCGGAGCTCAAAAAACAACCTGTCGACAACAAGAGCAATATGACCGCCTCCGAACAGGTCGATGCTGTCATGGCCGAAATGCCCGGGCTCCTTACCCGTTGGGAGTCCATCTTTAAGAGCATCGAGGGCAAGCTCGACACCTTGGGCGTTCACCGCGCCCGCATCGATTCGCTTACGCCCGAGGAGCGCACCTTTGTAACCCGCTACTTCCAGGCCTACGTGTCACCGGTCATCTCGCCGCTGGTCATCGATCCGCGCCACCCCTTCCCCAACCTGCGCAATGGCGCGCTCTATCTGGCCTGTGGTCTGGACGGCGCCACCGACGAGGAGAGCCTGCTGGGCCTTATCGAGATTCCCGCCTCGATGAACCGCGTGGTCGAGATCCCCTCGCCCACCGGCACCTACTCCTACATCTTGCTCGAGGGCGTCATCCTCGCCTGCTTGGACAGCTGCTTTGGCTCCTATAGGCCGCTGGATCGTGCGCTGATCCGCGTCACCCGCAACGCCGACATCGATCCGGACGGCGAGGGCGTCGAAGAGGAAGAGGACTACCGCCAGCACATGAAGCGCATCCTCAAGAAGCGCCTGCGCCTGCAGCCGGTAGTGCTCGCGGTCTCGGGGTCGCTCGAGAAGGCAACGCTCAAGACTATCCGCAAGGCGCTCGAGCTTTCGCGCCGCTCTGTCTTTACCTGCGATATCCCGCTCAACCTGGGCTACGTCTTCGGCATTGAGGGCAAGATTCCCGAGCACCTGCGCAACGAGCTGCTCTTTACGCCGTTTAAGCCGCAGCCCAATCCCAACATCGACATGACCCGCTCCATCCGCGAGCAGGTGCTGCAGCACGACAAGCTGCTCTTTTATCCCTACGAGGCCATGAACCCGTTCTTGGACCTGGTGCACGAGGCCGCCTATGACCCCGAGTGCATCTCGCTGCGCATCACGCTCTACCGCGTGGCCAAGCAGAGCCGCCTGTGCGAGTCGCTGATCGATGCTGCCGAGAACGGCAAAGAGGTCACGGTGCTCATGGAGCTCCGCGCGCGCTTTGACGAGCAGAACAACATCGAGTGGGCCGAGCGTCTGGAAGAAGCGGGCTGCACCGTCATCTATGGTTCCGAGGGCTTTAAATGCCACTCAAAGATCTGCCAGCTCACCTATCGCGAGGGTATGGCGCTCACCCGCCTCACGCTTTTGGGCACCGGCAACTTTAACGAGAAGACGGCCAAACTCTACAGCGACTTTATGCTCATGACGGCCCATCCCGGCATCGGTGAAGACGCCAACCTGTTCTTCCGCAATCTGTCGCTGGGCAACCTGCGCGGCGACTACCGCTTCCTGGGTGTGGCGCCCGTCGGACTGAAACCGCTCATCATGCGCGGGCTTGACCGCGAGATCCAGCGCGCCCTTGCCGGCGAGCCCGCCCGCGTGTTCTTTAAGCTCAACTCGCTGACCGACCGCGAGGTTATCGACAAGATCGCCGAGGCATCGTGTGCCGGCGTGCGCGTAGACATGATCATCCGCGGCATCTCGTGCCTCAAGCCCGGTGTTCCGGGCAAGACCGAGAACGTGCATGTCCGCTCCATCGTCGGACGCTTTTTGGAGCACGCCCGTGTTTACGCTTTTGGCGTGGACTCGGACATGATTTACCTGAGCTCGGCAGACATGATGACACGCAACACCGAGCACCGCGTGGAGATCGCCTTCCCCGTGCTCGACCCCACCTGCCGCGCCCTAGTGCACGAGTACATGGGCATGCAGCTGCAGGACAACGTGAAGGCCCGCAGCCTCACGAGCGACGGCACCTGGGTCCCCGTGGAACGTGCAGAGGGTGAGAAACCCTTCAACTCGCAGGAAGCTCTACTGGAGCGTGCCTATCGCAACGCCGAGGCCGCCGCGCAGCAGCGTGCGCAGGAGAAGGAACGTGTGGCCGAGAAAGCTATTCAGAGTGAGCTTGAGCACGAAGCAGCTGTCGAGCCTGTTGCCGAGCCGGAGGCTGTCGTCGCTCCCCCGGTGGCAGAACCCGAGCCTGTCGAGGAGCCGGAGGCCGTCGTCGAGGCCGTAGCCGAGCCCGTCGTTGAGACGGAGCCCGTTACCGCCGCCGCCCCCGAGCCACAGCCGGCGGCGCCCGTGGTCCAGCAGGTCCAGGCGACCGTCATTGAGCCCGAGCCTGCACCTGAGCCTCAGCCCGAGCCGCAGGTCGTCGCCAAGCCCTCGTCCGAGACGAGCACCCGTCGCGAGAAGCCCGCTGGCAAGACCAAGGCCATCGAGCGTCATCGCCCCGGTCGCGTGCGCATGGGTCTGGGCCTGATTGGCTTAGGCCTAAAGACGCTCATTACCGGCAAGACCAAATAGACGTTTGTAGAAGCGCCCCGCATTTGAGGAAAGCCTCGGATGCGGGGCGCTTTTCCCTGCTACCATGGTGCGGACAACAACGCGAATGACAGGCAGGAATATGAAGCTCACCATAGAATCGATGACGTACGGCGCCGACGGGGTGGCGCACGCCGACAACGGCAAGGCCGTTTTTGTGCAGGGCGCCGTGGCGGGCGACACCGTCGAGGCCGAGATCGTGCAGGACGGCAAGTCGTTTATGCGCGCCCGCACCACCGAGATTCTGGAGCCGAGCCCCGATCGCATCCAGCCTCCCTGCCCCTTCGTGGGCATTTGCGGCGGCTGCTCGTGGGGCAATCTCTCACGCACCGCGCAGCTTGCCGCCAAGGAGCAAAACCTGCGCTCCACGCTCGAGCGCATCGGCAAGTTCAGCCCCGATCAAGTCGATGAGCTAGTGCAACCTATCCGTCATACCAAGGACGACTGGGGCTACCGTAATAAAATCGAGCTCGAGCCGACCGTTGTCAACGGTCGCGTGCGCCTCGGCATGCACGGCGTAGATCCCAGCAAGATCGTGACCGTCGATTCGTGCCCGTTGTTCGACAAACGCTTCCCCAAGGCACTCAAATCGGTCGTCGGCGCACTCAACTATTTGAGCGGCAGCCACGACTTGGGC
>CALDWI010000052.1 GCA_937923795.1 uncultured Collinsella sp. | reverse complement strand
CCCGCGACAACAAGTCGCTCGGTAAGTTCCAGCTGACCGGTATCCCGGCTGCCCGTCGCGGCGTGCCGCAGATCGAGGTTACCTTCGACATCGACGCCAACGGCATCGTCAAGGTCTCCGCTAAGGACAAGGGCACCGGCAAGGAGCAGCAGATCACCATTTCTGGCTCCACTGCTCTGTCCGACGACGAAGTCGATCGTATGGTCAAAGACGCCGAGGCTCATGCCGAGGAGGACAAGAAGCAGAAGGAAGAGGTCGAGGTCCGCAACCAGACCGACAGCCTGTGCTACTCCACCGAGCAGACCCTCAACGAGCTGGGCGACAAGGTTTCCGCCGACGTGAAGTCCAAGGCCGAGGCCGCTATCGCCGACGCCAAGAAGGCGCTCGAGGGCTCTGACGTCGAGGCCATCAAGGCCGCCGGCGAGTCCCTGCAGTCTGTGGCCTACGAGCTGGCCCAGGTTGTCTACGCCGACGCTCAGCAGCAGACTGACGGTGCCGCCGGTGCCCAGCCTGCTGACGATGACGTTGTCGACGCCGACTACGAGGTTGTGGACGACGAGGACAAGTAATCATGTCCGCCCGTAAAGCTCGCACGGAGGCGGCTGCCGCTGGCGCCGCCCCCGTTGACTCTGAGGAGAAGGACGTGAAGATTCCCGTAGAGGCCGTCGACGATACCGAGGCCAACGAGGCCGAGGCCGCCGAGGCTGCCGAGAACCAGGTAGAGGATTCCAACAAGGAGGCGACGATGACCGAGGACGAGATGGTGGAAGCTGCTATCCGCGCCGGTGAGGAAGCCGCCGACAACGACTTTAAGCTCAAGTTCGAGCAGGCCCAAAAGGAGCTTGCCGACGTGCGCAATGAGCTCGACGCTGCGGCAGAGGCTCAGAAGGCCGCCGAGGACAAGGCGAAGGACGCTACCGAGCGCACCGCCCGCCTGCAGGCCGACTGGGAGAACTTCCGTCGCCGCACCGCCAACGAGCGCCTTGCCGAGCGCGAGCGCGCGACCGAGAAGCTTGTCACCGCGCTGTTGCCGGTGATTGACGATATTGAGCGCGCGATCGACCATGCCCGCAGCCAAGAGCTTTCCGACGACTTTAAGCAGTTCGTCGATGGCGTTGACGCGGTACATGCCAAGCTGCTCGATGTGTTTGCGCACGAGGGCGTTGAGCCCATCGACCCCAAGGGCGAGGCGTTTGATCCGCTTGAGCATCAGGCTGTGGGTCGCGTCGAGGACGCATCGCAGTACGACGAGACCGTCAACGACGTGTACCAGAAGGGCTACCGCATGGCGGATCGCATCCTGCGCTCCGCGATGGTGACGGTGACCTACGGTGGCGAGAAGCGCCCCGCACCGGAGCCCGAAGCGGCGCCCGAGGATGCCGCGGCCGATACGGCCGAGAGCACCGAGGAGTAATTGAGAAGGGCCCCGGGGCAACACCCGGGGCCCTTTCTGGCCTAGTGCCATATGAAAGCATGAGCCGTCGCCCGCTGGACGGCGGACGTAACAGGAGAGGAGCTACGATGGCTGCAGGCAAAACCTTCTATGACATCCTGGGCGTATCCAAGAGCGCCTCCGACAAAGAGATCAAGAGCGCGTTTCGCAAGCTCGCGCAAAAATATCACCCCGATGCCGGCGGCGACGAGGCCAAGTTCAAGGAGATTAGCGAGGCCTACGAGACGCTTTCGGACGAGAAGAAGCGCAAAGAGTACGACCAGATGCTCATGTTCGGCGGCATGCCGGGCGCGGGCGGCGCGTATAGCGGTGGCTACGGCGCCGGTGCCGGCGCGAGCGGCTGGGGCGATATCTTCGACAGCATCTTTAGCGGCAACGGCGCCTGGGGCAGCGATTGGGGCTCGGGCTTTGCCGGGGCCGCGGGCGCTGCCGGTGCCGGTGCGGGCCGCAACCGCGCGCGCAAGGGCGGCGACCTGTCGCTGACTGTCGACGTGACGGCCGAGGACGCGTTTCGCGGCGTGACGCACAAGGTCACCTACCGCATTCCCTCGACGGGCGAGCAGCAGACCATCACGGTTTCGGTGCCTGCGGGTGCGGTCGACGGCGGCAAGCTGCGCTACAAGCGTCGCGGCGAGTATGGCGTTGCGGGTGGCGAGCGCGGCGACCTGGTCGTGACCACGCATGTGGAGGAGCACCCGCTGTTTAAGCGTAAAGGTGCCGACGTGACTATGGAGGTACCGGTCTCGGTCTATGAGGCGGCGCTCGGCTGCACGGTGGACGTGCCGACGCCCGGCGGTGCGACGGTTCGTCTGAAGGTGCCCGCGGGTACCCAGACGGGCAAGAAGTTCCGCTTTAAGGAAATGGGGGCGCCCGACGTTAAGCACCGTGGCCGCACAGGCGCGCTGCTCGTCGAGATCAAGGTGCAGGTCCCCACGAACCTATCCGATGACGAGCGCGATGCCATGACCAAGCTGCGCGAGACCGACACACGCGACTATCGCGAGAAGGTCAACCGTTACAAGGCGACGTACTAGGGCGGTCGCGGCGCACGCCCACGCCCGCGGGCTTATGATGGACGATAACGAGACGGAAAGGGGTCAGGTAGCATGGCCGAGGACAATAGGAACAAACCGCTGTACATGATTAGCGTGGCGGCCGAGCTGACCGGTATGCATCCGCAGACTCTGCGCGTCTACGAGTCCAAGGGCCTGGTGAACCCCCAGCGCTCGGGCGGCAACACGCGTCTGTATTCGCGTGCCGATATCGAGCGCTTGGAGCTCATCAACCAGCTGACCGACGAGGGCATCAACCTTGCCGGCGTGGTGCGTATTCTCGATATGAAGGAGCGTGCTGAGGAGCGCGAGCGCGAGAACGAAAAGCTCCGTGCCCGCGTGCGCCAGCTCGAGGACGAGCTGCACGAGTACAAGATGCAGAAGAAGATCACCGCCCTGGCCCCGCGCGACGGCTCGGTTAACCCCGAACAGGTCATTCGCAAACTTTTGGGCGCAGGAGGGGATCTCTAGGTTACGCCGTTCTGCCGAACGGCGTAACGGCTCGACGCTGCGCGACGTCCAGAGCGACAATTTGTCATTCAAAAGGCGAGGCATGACCAGAAGGTCTATGCCTCGCCTTTTTCATGCCAACTTGTTCGCTCTGGACGTCGCTCGCTGTCCGTCCTCTACCTGCGGCGTTGCCTTGCTCCGGATGCGGTAGTCATTGGGGACGTTCTTAAATGACTGGTCAAAGGGGACATTCTTGCGGCACTTGGCAGTTGGGGACGTTCCTTTTGTGCCGGCACTTTGGGACACTCCTTGTCAGAAGAGTGATGCAAGGTGCTCGTCCTTTACTTTACTGAGATAAAGTGAACCTGCAGATTCGTAACCCACTCGCAACCGTTCTATGGCACGATATTGAACGAATGTATGCTATGCGCCCAAATCTTTTGGGCAGAGTGGGAGACAGTATGGTTAAGCTGTACGAGGACGGCATCTACCTGCGCGGTGGCAGCGAGGTTGTGCCTGAGGCCGAGGCTGCCGAGCGCGGTATTACGCAGACGCCCGAGGATGCCAAGCGCGGCACCATCGCGTATTCGATCCTCCAGGCACACAATACGTCCGGCGACCCCGAGGCGCTCAAGATTCGCTTCGACGCCATGGCGAGCCACGACATCACCTTTGTCGGCATCATCCAGACGGCGCGCGCCTCGGGCATGGAGCAGTTCCCGCTGCCCTACGTGCTCACCAACTGCCACAACTCGCTGTGCGCCGTGGGCGGCACCATCAACGAGGACGACCACGTCTTTGGCCTTTCTGCGGCCAAGAAGTACGGCGGCATCTTCGTTCCGCCGCACATCGCCGTCATCCACTCCTTTATGCGTGAGAACTTCGCCGGTTGCGGCAAGATGATTCTGGGTTCCGACTCGCACACCCGCTACGGCGCTCTGGGCACCATGGCCGTTGGCGAGGGCGGCGGCGAGCTGGCAAAGCAGCTGCTGTGCGACACCTACGATGTCGCCTATCCCGGCGTCGTTGCCATCTACCTCACGGGCGCCCCGCGCCCCGGCGTTGGCCCGCACGACGTGGCGCTCGCCATCATCCGTGCCGTCTTTGCCAAGGGTTACGTTAAGAACAAGGTTATGGAGTTCGTGGGCCCCGGTATCGCGAGCATGACGACCGACTACCGCAACGGCGTCGACGTCATGACCACCGAGACCACCTGCCTGTCGAGCATCTGGGCCACCGACGAGGACACGCACGCGTTTTTGACCATGCACGGTCGCGGCGAGGACTACCGCGAGCTCAAGCCCGCCGATGTCGCCTACTACGACGGCTGCGTCGAAGTCGATCTGTCGAGTATCAAGCCCATGATCGCGTTGCCGTTCCATCCTTCTAACGGCTTTGAGATCGACGAGCTCAACGAGAACCTCGAGGACATCCTGCATGAGGTGGAGCTCGAGGCCGCCAAGATCGGCGAGGGCAAGACGCACTTTAGCCTGCTCGACAAGATCGTCGACGGCAAGCTGCACGTGCAGCAGGGCGTTATCGCCGGCTGCTCGGGCGGCAACTACGACTCCGTGGTCCAGGCTGCTCGCGTGCTCAAGGGCGCTAACACCGGCTGCGGCGAGTTCTCGCTGTCGGTCTATCCCACGAGCCAGCCCGTGGCACTCGAGCTTACACGCCGCGGCTACATCTACGACCTTATGGAGGCCGGCGCGATTGTGCGCACGGCATTCTGCGGCCCGTGCTTCGGCGCCGGCGACACGCCTGCCAACAACGGCCTTTCGATCCGCCACACCACGCGCAACTTCCCCAATCGCGAGGGTTCCAAGCCGGGCAACGGTCAGCTGAGCGCCGTGGCCCTGATGGACGCCCGCTCCATTGCGGCGACGGCTACCAACGGCGGCGTCCTGACGCCGGCGACCGACCTGCCCGAGGAGACTTGGGACGAGGCCTGCGAGTACACCTTTGACGACGCGCCGTACAAGAAGCGCGTGTACTGGGGCTTTGGCAAGGCTGAGCCGGCCGACGAGCTGGTCGAGGGCCCCAACATCAAGCCGTGGCCCGCGATGGAGCCTCTCGGCGACGACATCCTGCTCAAGGTGTGCTCCAAGATCATGGACCCGGTCACTACGACCGACGAGCTCATTCCCTCGGGCGAGACGAGCTCCTTCCGCTCCAACCCGCTGGGTCTGGCCGAGTTTACGCTCAGCCGTCGCGACCCTGCCTACGTGGGCCGCTCCAAGGAGGTCGACGCGGTGGAAAAGCGCCGCGTTGCCGGCGAGGCAGCGGGCGACCTGGCGGCACTCGATGCCGAGCTTGCCAGCGTGTTTGAGGCGCTGACCGGCGCGGGTGTCGCGGCCGATGCCAAGGCGACTGAGTACGGCTCCATGCTCTATGCCAAGAAGCCCGGTGACGGTTCTGCCCGCGAGCAGGCCGCGAGCTGCCAGCGCGTAATTGGCGGCCTGGCCAACATCGTCCACGAGTACGCCACCAAGCGCTATCGCTCCAACGTGATGAACTGGGGCATGGTGCCCTTCCAGATGGAGGCCGAGCCCAGCTTTGAGGTGGGCGACTACGTCTTTGTGCCGGGTATCCGCGCCGCGCTCGACGGCGACCTGAAGGACATCGCCGCTTACGTGGTTCGCGCCGATGGTGCGGTCGAGCAGATTGAGCTCTACATTGCCGATATGACGGCAGAGGAGCGTGCCATCGTCAAGGCCGGCTGCCTGATCAACTACAACAAGTTCAAGGCCGCTGCCGAGTAACGCACTTAATTGTCCGCCCGGGGCTTACCCTTTCCCGCCCGCTCACGCGCTTCGCGAGGGTCGCGTTCGGGAAAGGGTAAGCCCCGGGCTACATTCCTGCGTTCTCGTTGGGTCTTGAGGGACGCTAATAAATAGGCTTGCTTGATGCCGCCTCTGTTATCGGGGTGGCTTCTTTTTGTCGAAAACCACCACAAAGGGGACAGGCACCTTTGTGGTGGTGGGGAACGAGCTCGATGTTGTTGTGATTGTTGAGCGGTATGTTAATGAGCGTCTCTACAGGATTTCATCTGGGCTGGCGGGCTTGGTTGTTTTGGGGATGCCGAGTTTGGATGACGCGAAATCGTCAACATTGTCCTTAATTCCGTCTTTGGTGTAGACAGTGACCATATAGGTGCTGTGTCCGAATTCGCCCTTGTCGCGTGTTGCCCAGGCATCCCAGTAGGCGGCCCTGTTTCGCCCTTTGATTTTTCCGACACGGCGGAGTTCTGTTCGCTTTAATTTCTGGTTGCTATAGATGGTTCGACCGGCCTCCTCGGTGAGCCCGCACTGTCCAAGCATCTTGTCGAGGACTTGGTTCATGTGGCGCTCATCGGTGTTTGGTGCGTAGTCGTAGGCAAGGCCGATGGAGTCGAGTGGCTGGTCGTCGATTAGATAGTTTAGCGCCTGAGGTCCAAGGCAGAAATAGGGGGAGCATCCGTCGATCTGACCGAGCAACGGTAACTTGGACTGCCAAAGTCCGGTGGGAATTGCATATTCGTAGAACACGCCACGGCAGACAAAGGAGAGCGAGGTGGCACGCGAGCCGGCGTCGATCATCCCGCAAAGATCGAAGGGCGAGGCGATACCAAAAGAAAAGGGCGTGATGACGATAAGGAAGAGCATCACGATGGGTATGGCGAGAATGGCGATGACGTTGCGACCGGTGGAATGAGGCGGCTTCATATGCGCTCCTCGAGACAAAGATCTGTTGAGGATAGGCAGAAATGGATATGTTCAGAGAACAATTCAAGTTTAATCTCATGGCGCGAGATGGTCGACCGTTAGCGTCGAAAACCACCACAAAGGTGCCTGTCCCCTTTGTGGTGGTTCTCGGTTTGTCTCGATTTGTAACAGATAGAGCTCTATTTGCCGAGTAGATGTTACAGATTGAGACAAACGGGTGCCGCTGAACAATTCGTCTCGATTTGTAACATCTGGAGCCAGAAACGGTCGATAGATGTTACAGATTGAGACGGTAGCGCACCTGTGCGGCGGCGGGCCGACATCTTTACCCCTATCTCTCAATCACTCAGAAAATCTTATATATAGAGACTTAGATTTGTGTATAAGATCGCGCAAAGCTGGCAACAATACTTCTCGAACAACGTGAAGCCGCCCCGTAGGGCGGCCGCCCCAAGAGAGGTGATTCCATGAGAATCGATAAGCTAGCAATGACGTCGCGCGAGGCGTTGCAGACCGCCATGAGCACGGCTGCTGACGCGCAGGCCGGCGCGGTGGAGCCGATTCACCTGCTGTCTGCCCTGCTCGGTGCCGGCGAGCGCAATATCTCCGTGATCATTGAGCGCATCGGTGCCGACCCGGCTCAGCTTGCACGCTCCACACAGGATGCCATCGACCACGCGCCCAAGGTTTCGGGCGAGGGTCAGCAGATGGGCCTGTCCAACGAGCTCGTCCGCGTCATCGAAAAGGCCGAGAAGAAGGCCACCAAGATGGGCGACAGCTTTGTGGTGACCGAGCATCTGCTGATGGCGCTTGCCGAGGACAAGGGCGAGGCCGGCCGCGTTCTGCGCGACGCCGGCGTCACCAAGGAGCGCATCGAGCAAGTCTACGAGGAGCTGCGCGGCGATGACCGCGTGACGTCTGCCGAGGACAAGACGCAGTTTGAGGCACTGGAGCAGTACGGTCGCAACATCTGCGACCTTGCCCGCGCCGGCAAGCTCGACCCGGTCATCGGCCGTACCGATGAGATTCGCCGTACCATCCAGGTCCTGTCCCGCCGCACCAAGAACAACCCCGTGCTCATTGGTGAGCCGGGCGTCGGTAAAACGGCCATCGTCGAGGGCATCGCCCAGCGTATCGTGGCCGGCGACGTGCCGAGCACGCTGCGCGACCGTGACCTCATCGAGCTCGACATGAGCGCGCTGGTCGCCGGCGCCAAGTACCGCGGCGAGTTCGAGGACCGCTTGAAGGCCGTGCTCAAGGAGGTACAGAAGTCCGAGGGCAAGGTCATCCTGTTCATCGATGAGCTCCACACCATCGTGGGCGCGGGTGCCACCGAGGGCTCCATGGACGCCGGCAACATCCTGAAGCCGGCGCTTGCCCGTGGTGATCTGCACGCGATCGGCGCGACTACGCTCGACGAATACCGCAAGTACATCGAGAAGGATGCGGCGCTCGCCCGTCGTTTCCAGACCGTTATGGTGAGCGAGCCTACCGTCGAGGACACCATCTCGATCCTGCGTGGCCTCAAGGAGAAGTACGAGATCTTCCACGGCGTGCATATCACCGATAGCGCGCTCGTGGCCGCCGCCGACCTCTCCGATCGCTATATCGCCGATCGCTTCCTGCCCGACAAGGCCATCGACCTGGTCGATGAGGCCGCAAGCCGCCTTCGCATGGAGCTCGACAGCATGCCGGTCGAGATCGACGCCACCACGCGTCAGCTCACCCAGCTGCAGATCGAGGAACAGGCGCTCATGAAGGAGACCGACGACGCCTCCAAGGAGCGTCTGGAGGCCCTGCGCCAAGAGATTGCCGAGGTCCAGGAAAAGCTCAACGTGCAAAAGGCCGGCTGGCTCAACCAGAAGAACGCCATCGACCACGTGCAGGAGCTTAAGGGCCAGCTTGACGAGGCCAAGAGCGAAGAGGAGCGCGCGACGCGCAACGGCGACCTGGGCCGTGCGTCCGAGTTGCGCTACTCCGTGATCCCGGGCCTGCAGCAGCAGATTCAGGATTCAGAGGCCGCGCTCGAGGCACAAAAGCAGCAGGACGGCGAGGGTCTCAACGAACAGGTGACTTCCGATGAGATCGCCGAGGTCGTGAGCGCCTGGACCGGCGTACCCGTCTCCAAGATGATGCAGGGCGAGCTCGACAAGCTCAAGGGCCTGGAGGGCGAGCTACATAAGCGCGTCATCGGCCAGGACGAGGCCGTCTCCGCTGTCGCCGCAGCTGTGCGCCGCAGCCGTGCGGGCCTCTCCGATCCGGACAAGCCCATCGGCAGCTTCTTCTTCCTGGGCCCCACCGGCGTGGGCAAGACCGAGCTCGCCAAGGCGCTGGCCGAGTGCCTGTTCGATGACGAGCGCGCGCTCGTGCGTATCGACATGTCCGAGTATATGGAGAAGTTCAGCGTCCAGCGTCTGATCGGTGCGCCCCCGGGATACGTGGGTTACGACGAGGGCGGTCAGCTCACCGAGGCCGTGCGCCGTCGTCCGTACTCCGTGATCTTGCTCGACGAGATGGAGAAGGCCCATCCGGATGTCTTCAACGTGCTGCTGCAGGTGCTCGACGACGGCCGTCTGACCGATGGCCAGGGTCGCCAGGTGTCCTTCAAGAACACGATTATCATCATGACGTCCAACGTGGGCTCCAAGGCCATCGCCGATCTGTCCGGTAAGGACGAGGAGGAGATGCGCCATCAGGTCGACGCCGCCATGGCTCAGACCTTCCGCCCCGAGTTCCTCAACCGTATCGACGATATCGTGGTGTTCCATCCGCTCGGCATGGCGCAGATCGAGAAGATCGTCGACATCCAGCTTGCCGACGTCCGCGCACGCCTGGCCAAGGAGCGCATGACGCTTGCCATCACCCCGGCGGCCAAGCAGATGCTCGCCGTGGGCGGCCTGGACCCGGTCTTTGGCGCCCGTCCGCTCAAGCGCCTGGTCCAGCGCGAGGTCGTGGACGCCATCGCCGCTGCCATCATCGACGGCACGGTGCGCGAGGGCGATCAGGTGACGGTCGATGTCGACAAGGACGGCGGTTTTACCGTCGTTTGCGACAACACGCCGGCGGCCACCTACGAGGTCCCCGACGCCGAGTAGATTTTTGGGCCATGCCTTAAAATCTGCCAGTCGTCCCTAAACGCCAAGGGCGGCGGATCCAATTGGGTCCGCCGCCCTTTTTCGTGCGACAATCGATGGTGTTGAACATGAGTACATGGCAAGGAGCTATGTAGATGAAAGACGAGAACAAGACGAACGCGCCGGCGGCCGATGCCGCACCCGCCGCACCCAAGCCTGCACCTAAGCCGGCACCTAAGCCGCGCGACCCCTACATCCGTGCCGAGAACGAGGACGACGACGGCTACGATCCCTACAGCGATCGCCGCCCCGAGCGCGAGCCGATGTTCGAAGCCGATCCCTGGCGCTGAGTGCCACCAAAAAGGCCACCAATAAGTTGCGGTGAAATAGGGACTGTTTTGCGGTTTGACCAGCAAAAACAGTCCCCATTTCACCGCAACTGCGTTAGGGATTTTTCTGCAGGGGGAGGGTAGTCAAAAAAGCCCCGTCCCAAATTGACTGCCAAATTGGCTGCTCGGGGAGTCGCATTCGAGCTCGGTTGTCCTCTTAGCCACTCGATATCCTTCGGAGCAATAACGGTGATAAAACTTGCTTAAGTGCTAATCAAACTACACACAATCTTGCTCTCTAGCTAATCAAGAATCAGTATAATTTTGATTAGCTAGAGAGCAAGATTGGAGAATCATGGCATTCAACGACTTGATCGCCCAGAAAATAAAGGACTTTGAACAGCAGGGGGTTCCGCAGGTCTTTGAGCGAGACCTTGATCTGGAAAACCCACAGGAGCCAAAGCGTGACAACATCGTAAATGTGGTTGTGGGGGCCCGCCGTTGTGGAAAGACGTATCGCCTGTATCAGGAGATGCGGCGGCTTCAGAGCCGGGGCGTCGAGCTTGACCGGATGCTTTACTTCAATTTTGAGGATGAGCGCTTGCGCCCGTATGAGCCATCGCTGCTGGCGGACGTGCTCGACACGTTCTATGCGCTGTATCCTGTTGCTCGAACCGAGGGCGCTTACATTTTCTTTGACGAGATCCAGGAAATTCCCGATTGGGGTGCGTTTCTGCGGCGTGTAGTCGATACGGAGAAAGCGACCGTCTATGTGACGGGATCTTCTTCCAAGATGCTGTCCTCAGAGCTTAAGAGCGAGTTCAGGGGTCGTTCTCTTATACGGGAGCTTTTTCCGTTGAGTTTTTCGGAATACGTTCGATATAAGACGGGGAACGTTTTCGAGCCAGATGCGACCTTTTCCCCAAGCGATGCAGCGCTGCTTCGACATCATCTGATCGGATATCTTGAACGAGGGGGATTCATCGCGACACTTGGGCAGACGCCCGCAGACGCGATTCAGCTGCTACAGGAATATGCTTCGCGAACGGTCGCCATGGACGTCGTTGAACGCTACGACGTCAAGAACCCTCGCCTGGCATCGCTGTTCCTGACGCGGTGTATGGCATCTTCGGGACGAGAGCTGTCGGTGAACAAAGTGTATAACGAGTTCAAGAGCAGGCAGATACCCGTCAGTCGTAATTCGCTCAGCGACTTACTTGAGTATTATGAGGACGCCTACCTGTTGTTTTCTGTGCCGGAGTTCACGCGTTCACTGGCAAATAACATGCGGTCTGCGTCTAAGGTCTACGCTGTCGATCCTGCGATGTTTGGAGCATTCTCTCCCGCATCGGCATTGGACCAGGGCCAGAGGCTCGAGACCGCAGTGTTCAATGCGCTAAGAAGAAGGACTCCCGCGGTGAGGACCGGCTCGGTCTGCCGTCTGCTGATCAAAGAGAAGAGTAAAAGCCATGAGGTGGACTTTGTTGCTGGGGACGCACTTCTCATGCGGGCTTATAGCCTGATTCAGGTGAGCGCGGATATGGCAAGTGAGAAGATGCGCGAGCGCGAAATTGCCGCGCTTGATGCCTCGATGGCCCAGTTCGATCTTGGCGAGTCGGCAATCGTTACCATGGATGAACAGACCGATATTCCATGCGAGCACGGTGTGGTACACGTTATGCCCGCATGGAAGTGGCTCCTTGCCTAATCATCTATAGGCCTGTGGGGTCAGGACCTCCTGGCTCCTTCATCACGGTTGGGGAGCACCTTGCTGTGCCAGGCTAGTCCTGGGCTTTGATGCTCGGCAGGAGAATCTGGGCGAGGTAGTCGGTCTCGAGTTTGGTGGCGGCGTCTGCGTTGCCGTCTTTGCCAACCAGGTCGTTCTTGATCTGGCTATAGGTGTAGCGGTTGCCGGTCGTAAGCTCGACAAGCTCAATGGCCGTGTCCATGGGGTAGGTTGACACGGGGTTCTGCGTCCGTCCGTTGATGGTCTGGGGCACCACGTACGGATAGACGGGGCCGCTGGCGTAGACGGTATAACCGTTGCCTAGATTGGCCGCGCCCAAAACCGTATCGCCTTCATCGGGCGTAAAGCTCTCGCCCTCGCGCACCGCAACGAGCGTCACGAGCGGCGTATTGGCGTCGTCGCCCAGATAGATGCATAGCGTGCTTCCGTTTTGCCAAGTTGCGACCTTGCCGTACCACTCGACGGGAATATCGAGCTGGTAGAGGTCGGTTGCCTTGTGGCGAGCGTCAGCATCACGGGACGCCTGTGCCTTTTGCGCGCTCACGGCATTGACGGCGGCGTCGCGCCGCGCGGTTGCTGCCTGCTGGAGCACTTTGGCAGCCGCAGCGGAGCTCGCACCGCCCTCCTCGGCATACTTGGCGGCGGCATCGATCTGGTCGTCAGTCACCGTGTCGGCCGAAGGCACCTTGAGCTTAAAGGTGGCCTGGGCACTTAAATCCTGTCCATCGCTCTTAACGGTGACCTGCGTCTTGGTGGTCGGGACGGTATAGATGGTGCCGTCGGCCGCGATGGGGGAGGCAGCGATGGAGAGCGTGTAATCGCCGGGCAGCAGTTTGATGCCGCGGCCGTGCTCGTCAACGTAGAGTGTTTCGCTCACAGAAGAGCCGTCGGAGTCCTGGCCACTCACCTGCACGGGGATCTTTGAGCCAGTGGAACAGTCGAGGCCCGCGGCCTGCACGCCAATCTGCACTGACATCATCGTGTGGGCATTGGCGGCGACAGTGGCAGCCTGCTCTTGCTGATATCCGTTCCAGGCAGCATAGCCTGCGCCGCCGGCGACGAGCGCGACGGCCACAACGCCGGCAACCATCAGGTTGCGGCGCTTGGGCGACATCTTGCGATGGCGAACCTCGGCCTCGCGTGCCGAGGGAACGGATGGTAGGGGAATATCGCCCATGGCGATGGTCTCGTCCACGGCTGGTGCGGAACCCAGGCCAGGAAGCTCGCGGGTCAGCGAATCCTCGGCCGGTAAGCTGTCGAGCAAGACGGTTTCCTCGCCCGTGTCGGATTCGGGCTGGTTGCCGGCCTCGCTTTCGGTGTCTTCGTGATCTGCCTCATCCTCGGCAGGCTCAACGTCGCCTGCATCCTGATCATCGGATTGCGCCTCGGTTTCCGGCTCATCCTGCACATCAACGCCCGAATCGTCAAACGCAATCTCATCGAGTGAAATCCGGTCTAAGCTCTCCAAGGCCTCAGCGCAAGCTTCTGCATCTTGGGCCGCATCCTCTTGGCCCATCGTCTCATCTTTCATATATCCCCCAAGCTCAATATCGGGACAACACTGTACCCAAAAATGGAGCCATATAAAGCGCGTGCGAAATATAAGATCCGATTTAACTCGAGCGCATCGTTCGGCCGCATCCTCGCGGCGGCAAAAGGCCCCCGGAACGCGAACGAATCACATTCCGGGGGCTCTACAATGCGTTGAGTTGCGCGGAGCCGGCTATGCTGCTTCGTGCTCAAGCGATGTCTGCGCCAGGCGCGTTACTCGGCGTGTGCGTAATCCACCTTGGCGCGGCGAGCGGTAGCCTTCTCCCAATCGCTGGTGCCCTCAAAGACATCCTGCTTGTAGGGATTGCGGCCGAGCTTCTTGGCACGGTAGGCGATGTAGATGATCGCGGCGACGTTGGCGACCAGTGCGGCGATCGAGACCGCGGTGGCGGCGCCGGGGTCGAGCGTGGAGTGGGTCACAAAGATGGACTCCTCCTGGAAGTACGGGAACACCTGGGCAAACATGCACCAAATAGCAAGCGTAAAGGCGCGGTTCTGGATCCAGCCGCCCTTGTTCCAGATAAAGGCGGCGACGGTGGGCGCCAGCAGCAGCGCAAAGCCGCAGAACCAGGAGTGGGTGGGCAGGCAGTTGTAGGTGTAGCAGAAGTTCCAGATATCGTAGGCGATGATGTAGACCCAGGTCATATCGGGCCACAGCATGTCGGTCTGATCCTCGGAGGCGTAGACGCTCCACCAACCGGTCATGCAGAAGATGTTGATAATACCGGCGATGCCGTTGAACACGTTGTTCCAGCCGGCCAGCTGCGTAGCACCTTCGGAGGTGACCCAGGTGGACTCGCCCAGGACAAAGAAGTGATAGGCGCTCTCAAAGTCGGACACGACGGCGATCATGATGTTGATGGCGACGATCACAAACGGCCATGCGCGGAACCAATGCGCCTTGCCAATCTTGCCCCACTGGTACTTAATGGCAATGAAGCCCCAGCAACCGGCCAGCGCCGCGTATACCTTGGCGTAGTGGAACCAGCTGTTCTGGTACACATGGGTGGGGTTGGTGAGCGCCCACTCGGCACCCTGCGAGACGCCGATGGCGATGGCGACGCAGTAGATGGTCATGGCCAGCGGAGCCACGCCAAAGATGATTGCCGCGCCCAGCTTAGTGCGGCGGCCGACCTCGTTGAGCACGATGAGGCCAATAAAGACCATGGCCCAGCCGGCCCAGTGGATAAGGGTATCGCTACCCCAAACATCGAACAGCATGCTGCTCTCCTTTCACACGCCCGCGGCCCCTCTTCTGATCGCGGGCAGTTTGGCCAAATGTCGTCAGTTCTGGGGCTTGCGCTCCGGATACTTGGCGGTATAGCCCTCGATGTGAAGTGTCGAGGCGATGATTTCCTTGACCGTTTCGTCGGGCACATCGGGGTGCGTGCGGATATACATCAAAAGACCCATGATGAGGGTGTAGAACGTCTCGTAGACATGGTCGATGCGTAGCTCATGATGGGCGACAAAATCCACTACGGTGGTGTCGCAGATATACTGCGCCACGCGCTGGACCACGTTGTGCAAAAAGCCGCCGTAGAGCGCGCCGCTGCTCGAGGTGAGCGTGCTCGGCAGCTCGTGGCCGCTGGCGACCAGGCGCTTAAAGAGCGGGGCGATGGTGTCGAGCGCGCCCTCGATGTCGCCAACCGTGCGGCTGGCGTTCCACTGCTCGAGCTCGGAGATAAAGCCGTCGATCGCCTCGTCCATGACGGCGGTGACGGCGGCGTCCATATCGGCAAAGTAGTGGTAGAACAATGAACGCGTGCAGCCGGCTCGCTTGGTCACGGCCGATACCGATAGGTGGGACACGCCCAGCTCGGAGCTTACGGTACGTACGGCATCGAGGATCTCGCGACGGCGTTCGTCGCCCGTCAGGCGCTTTGCCGCGCTATCGGATGCGGGAACGGCATCGACCACAGAGGTATCTGCTGTGTTGTTGCCCATGTTTTTGCCGCCTTTCATCCTCTTTTGCCTGACCGTTCGCCTAACAGTCTTGAATATTGTTGACGGTTCGTCAATACTATTTTTGACACAATGTCAACTAATGGCGGGTGAACGGCATGGGGCATGCCCGGCCTGCAAAAAAAGAGGGGCGCCGCGGTCTCGCCGGGCTGTGGCAAGAGAAGGGACAACCATGATTCTCAACGGACCGGGGATTAGCTATACCGAGCCCGATATCGGCGCGGAGTTCGTGCCGCCGATACCGGAGCATCCGCGCGAGGCCATCGTCAAACTGTGCGAGCACTGCACCAACCGTCTGCTGCATCGCGATGAGCTGCTGGGCTACGAGTACTGGTCGTTTGCCGAGGCCGCAACCGACGAGCAGGCCGAAGTGCTCTGCAAGATGAAGATGCGCCGTCCCTATACGCTGCCCGAGATGGTCAAGCTCACCGGCATGCCCGAAGCCGATATCGAGAAGATGCTCGACGACATGAGCTACACGGGTCTGCTCGAGTACAACTGGGAAAACCCCGAGCGCGCCAAGCAGTGGGTGCTGCCCATGCTGGTGCCGGGTTCCGCCGAGTTCCTCAACATGCGCGTGAGCCAGCTCGAGGAGCACCCGGTCTATGCCAAGTTCTTTGAGCAGGCGTCCAAGGGACCGCTGTCGAAGGCCACGCCGATGGTGCCGCCCGGAGGCGCCGGTATCGGCATGCATGTCATTCCGGTCGAGAAGGCTATCGACGCCGCGAGCACCTCGGTACCGATTGAGCATATCGAGCATTGGCTCGACAAATACGATGGCAAATATGCCGCTAGCACCTGCAGCTGCCGCGCGAGCCGTCGCGTGATGGGTGAGGGCTGCGCCGACGACCCGGCCGATTGGTGTATCGCCGTGGGCGATATGGCCGACTACGTGGTTGAGACCGATCGTGGCCATTACGTGACCCGCGACGAGGTTTACGACATCCTGCGCCAGGCCGAGGACAACGGCTTTGTGCACCAGATCACCAATATCGACGGCGAGAACAAGATCTTCGCCATCTGCAACTGCAACGTCAACGTGTGCTACGCCCTGCGCACCTCGCAGCTGTTCAACACGCCCAACCTGTCGCGCTCGGCCTATGTCGCCAAGGTCGAGAAGGACAAGTGCGTTGCCTGCGGTCGCTGCGTTGAGGTGTGCCCGGCCGGCGCCGCCAAGCTCGGCCAGAAGCTCTGCAGCAAAAAGGCCGGCGGACAGGTGCCCGAGTATCCGCGCCAGGAGCTGCCCGACGCCACCAAATGGGATCACACCAAGTGGTCGCCCAACTACCGCAACGACAACCGTATCGAGACGCATGAGTCCGGCACCGCTCCCTGCAAGACGGCCTGCCCCGCGCACGTTGCCGTTCAGGGCTACTTAAAGCTCGCGGCGCAGGGTCGCTATGACGAGGCCCTAGCACTCATTAAGCGCGAGAACCCGCTGCCCGCTATCTGCGGCCGTGTGTGCAACCGCCGCTGTGAGGATGCCTGCACCCGCGGCCGTGTGGATGCCGCCGTGGCTATCGACGAGGTCAAGAAGTTCATCGCCCAGCGCGATCTGGATGCCGCGACCCGCTACGTCCCGCCCGTGGTTACGCCGACGCGCGCTGGCGGCTTTGATCAGAAGATCGCCATCATCGGTGCCGGTCCGGCCGGCCTGTCCTGCGCCTTCTATCTGGCCGAGAAGGGCTACAAGCCCGTCGTGTTCGAGAAGAACGAGCGCCCGGGTGGCATGCTCACCTATGGCATTCCCAGCTTTAAGCTGCAGAAGGATGTTATCGAGGCCGAGGTCGAGATCATTCGCCTGATGGGTGCCGAGTTCCGCTATGGCGTGGAGGTCGGTCGCGACGTGACGCTCGACGAGCTGCGCGAGCAGGGCTTTAAGGCCTTCTACGTTGCTATTGGCTGCCAGGGCGGCCGCCTTGCCGGTATTCCGGGCGAGGATGCCGTGGACGTGACCGTGGCCGTCGACTTTTTGCGCGAGGTCAACAGTGGCAAGATCGACGCGTTGCCCGGCCGCACCATTGTGGTGGGCGGCGGCAACGTGGCTATCGATGTCGCGCGCAACGCCTGCCGTCTGGGTTCCGAGCACGTTGAGATGTTCTGCCTGGAGAGCGAGGCCCAGATGCCCGCCAGCGAGGAGGAACGTCGCGAGGCCGTTGAGGACGGCGCTCACATCAGCTGCGGCTGGGGCCCCAAGGAGATTCACCTGGACGAGGCCGGTCGTGTATGCGGTATCACCTTCAAGCGCTGCACGCGTGTCTTTGACGACGAGGGCCGTTTTGCGCCCGAGTACGACGAGAACGATCTGCGCCGTGTCGATGCCGACCGTGTCGTCATGTCGATTGGCCAGTCCATTGTGTGGGGCGACCTGCTGGCTGGCTCCAAGGTGGAGCTCGGCCGCGGCCAGGGTGCCCTTGCCGATCCCCAGACTTACCAGACCGCCGAACCCGACATCTTTGTGGGCGGCGACGTCTACACCGGCCCCAGCTTTGCCATCGACGCTATCGCCGCCGGTCACGAGGCCGCGGTGTCCATCCATCGCTTTGTGCAGCCGGGCTCCACGCTCACCATCGGCCGCAACCAGCGCCGCTACACCGCGCTCGACCGCGACGATGTCGTGATCGAGAGCTACGACAACGCGAGCCGCGAGGTTGCGCATGTGGACCGCGAACGCGAGAAGGCTGCACCGTTTAGCGAGTATGTTGAGACCTTTACCGAGGAGCAGGTGCGCGCCGAGACCGCCCGCTGCCTGGGCTGCGGCGCCTCGATCGTCGACCCCAACAAGTGCATCGGCTGCGGCCTGTGCACCACCAAGTGCGCGTTCGACGCCATCCATCTGGATCGCGACCGCCCCGAGTGCTCCACGATGGTCAAATACGAGCAAAAGCTTCCAAGCCTGGGCAAGTACGCGCTCAAGCGCGCCATCAAGATTAAATTCGGGAAGAAGTAAGAAACGCAACAAGCAGGAGAACGGCGCAGAGAGCGGTTGGACAGCGAGCGAGTCCCAGGCGTGGCGAGGTGCCTTGAAAGAGGAGGGCATAGGGCTTTTGCCCATGCCCGACGATTGAAAGGCAGATCGCCCGTCTGGGGCTCGCGCAGCGTCAAGCCGACCGCCGTTCGGTAGAACGGCGGAAGGAATTAAAAGTGCACGAGCTCGGAATCGTCTATCACATCATTCGCGATGTTGAGAATGTGGCGCGCGCTCATGGCGTGCGTCGCGTTTCGAGCGTCACGCTGCTGCTGGGCGAGGTCTCGGGCGTCGTCCCCGATCTACTACTCGACGCTTGGCGCTGGGCGGCGGATAAAAAGCCTATCACGCAGGGCGCGGAGCTTATCGTGGAGCCTGTCGAGGCCGTGACGCATTGCGAGGCGTGCGGCCGCGACTACGCGACGGTCGAGCACGGCAAGACTTGCCCCCATTGCGGCAGCGGTGAAACATACCTGCTGCAGGGCCAGGAGGTCATGATCAAACAGATCGAGACCCCCGACGAGGACCCGGCAGACGCTGCTCCTGACGGCCTCTCCGACGCCCCCGATGCCGTCGACGCCGCCAACCCTCTCCACATCGCCTAACATCTAATGTCTACATGGGCTAGAGTTCTAAACATATTTGCTTCGGTTAGTCAAGTCATGTCTGTTTAAACAAAATGGTGGCACGCAGACGCATTGGGATTCACCTAAAAGCGGTCTTAACGAACGGTGCACCTTTATATGTCTTTGAAAACAATCAGCAAATCACGTTTTAGCAGGCAATGAGCTATAAGCCAGCAACGTAATCAACTTGTAACAAACTTAGACGTTTAAACAAATAATGAAACTTTTTGCGAATTTAGCTATAATTCCACAATCCAAACAGGTATACTCCTTTCATATCGTGTAGGAAATACGTAGACAAAAAGGAGGTTATGTGATGGTAAGTATTGTTCTTTCTAGCCACGGGGACTTGGCAGCTGGAATCAAGCAGACGGGCTCGATGGTCTTTGGCGATCAGCCGTCTGTTGCCGTGGTCTCGCTCGAGCCGAGCATGGGCCCCGACGATTTCCGTGCCAAGGTCGAGGAAGCAGTCGCTTCCTTCGAGGACCAGGAGCAGGTGCTCTTCCTCGTTGATCTGTGGGGCGGCACGCCGTTCAACCAGATCAGCGGACTCATCGAGGGCCACGATTCCTGGGCTATCGTCACCGGTGTCAACCTGCCTATGCTCATCGAGGCATATTCGCAGCGCTTTGACGCAAAGAACACTGCACATGCGATCGCAAAACATCTCGTGACTGAGGCTAAGGCTGGCGTGCGCGTCAAGCCCGAGTCTCTGGAGCCCGAGGAGAAGAAGCCGGCTGCGGCCGCCGCTGCTCCTGCAGGCGCTATTCCTCCGGGAACGGTCATCGGCGACGGGCACATCAAGATTGCCCACGTCCGTATCGACACCCGTCTGCTTCATGGTCAGGTGGCCACCACGTGGACCAAGCAGATCAACCCCAACCGCATCATCGTGGTTTCCGACGGCGTTGCTCACGACGAGCTCCGCAAGACCATGATCGAGCAGGCTGCCCCTCCGGGAGTCCATGCCAACGTCGTGCCCATCAAGAAGATGGCCGAGGTCGTCAAGGACACGCGCTTTGGTGACACCAAGGCCATGCTGCTCTTCGAGAACCCGCAGGATCTGCTCAAGGCCATCGAGGCCGGCGTCGACATCAAGGAAGTCAACATCGGTTCCATGGCTCACTCCAAGGGCAAGGTCGTCGTCACCAACGCCGTCGCTATGGGCGATGACGACGTCAAGACTCTCGAGGCCCTCAAGGCCAAGGGCGTCAAGTTCGAGGTCCGCAAGGTTCCTTCGGATTCCTCCGAGGATCTCGACGCCATGTTGAAGAAAGCTAAGGCCGAACTGGCCGCTCAAGCATAGTAAAGGAGGGTCCGATACATGTCTGCAATCACTATTCTGCTTGTTGCGATTGTCGCGTTGCTTGCCGGTATGGAAGGCATTCTGGATGAGTTCCAGTTCCATCAGCCGCTCGTGGCATGCACGCTTATCGGTCTCGTAACCGGTCACCTTCAGGAGGGCATCCTCCTGGGCGGTTCGCTCCAGATGATGGCCCTTGGCTGGGCTAACGTTGGCGCCGCTGTCGCGCCTGACGCCGCTCTGGCCTCGGTCGCTTCTTCGATCATCATGGTGCTCGCCCTCAACGGTGGCGCCACCGATTCGGCAAAGGCCGTTACCGCCGCCATCGCCGTCGCCGTCCCGCTGTCGGTCGCTGGCCTGTTCCTGACCATGATCTGCCGTACCCTGGCCACCGCTATCGCTCACGCCATGGACGGTTGCGCCGAGAAGGGCGACTTCTCCGGCATCGAGCGCTGGCAGTACGCTGCCATCCTCATGCAGGGCCTTCGTATCGCCATCCCGGCAGTACTTCTGTGCATCATCCCGGCCGAGGCTGTTACCAACGCGCTTAACGCTATGCCCGACTGGCTGTCCGGCGGCATGGCTGTCGGCGGCGGCATGGTCGCTTCCGTCGGTTACGCCATGGTCATCAACATGATGGCCACCAAGGAGACTTGGCCGTTCTTCATCCTCGGCTTTGTCCTTGCTGCCATCCCTCAGCTCACGCTGATCGCCCTTGGCCTCATCGGCATCTCCCTTGCCCTCATCTACCTTGGCCTTAAGGATCTGGCCAAGCAGGGTGGCGGCATGGGCGGCGGCTCCGGTGACCCGCTCGGTGACATTCTGAACGATTACGAGTAGGAGGGGAGTGATACATATGGCAGAGAACAAGATTCAGCTCACCAAGGCTGACCGCAAGAAGGTTTGCTTCCGTCATCAGTTCCTTCAGGGCTCGTGGAACTACGAGCGTATGCAGAACGGCGGCTGGTGCTTCGCAATGATCCCTGCGATCAAGAAGCTCTACACCAACAAGGATGACCAGATTGCCGCTCTTAAGCGCCACCTGGAGTTCTATAACACCCATCCCTATGTTTCCGCCCCCGTCATTGGCGTCACCCTCGCTCTCGAGGAGGAGCGCGCCAACGGTGCTCCGATCGACGACGTCGCCATTCAGGGCGTCAAGGTCGGTATGATGGGCCCGCTCGCCGGCGTCGGCGACCCCGCCTTCTGGTTCACCCTTCGCCCGATTCTGGGCGCTCTGGGCGCTTCCCTGGCCCTGTCCGGCAGCATCGCCGGTCCGCTGCTGTTCTTCTTCGCGTGGAACATCATCCGTTACGCCTTCCTGTGGTACACGCAGGAGTTTGGCTACAAGGTCGGCTCCTCCATCGCCAAGGACCTCTCCGGCGGTCTGATGGGCAAGGTCACCGAGGGTGCTTCCATCCTGGGTATGTTCATCATCGGCGCCCTGGTCGAGCGCTGGGTGTCCATCTCCTTCACCCCGGTCGTCTCCAAGGTCACGCAGTCTGCTGGCGCCTTTATCGACTGGGCTAACCTGCCCTCCGGTTCTGAGGGTGTCAAGGAAGCACTGACGATGTATAACTCCATCGGTGCTAACGCCCTTGATCAGGTGAAGGTCACCACGCTTCAGGCCAACCTCGATCAGCTCATCCCCGGCCTTGCCGCCGTGTGCCTGACCCTGCTGGTCTGCAAGCTCCTCAAGAAGAAGGTCAGCCCGATCGTCATCATCCTGGCTCTCTTCGCCATCGGCATCATCGGTCGCGTCTGCGGCTTCATGTAAGCACGTTTCGGCTTAAGACCGAGAATTGCTAGGCAAGGGCTTTTGAGCCATTGAAACGGACCGCACCCGGTGGGTACACTGGATGCGGTCCGATTGTTTTATTTGGAGGGCGAGGTGCGCATGGCGCAATCTCAGAACAGCACGGTCGATCTGGCAACGCCGGCAACCTGCCTGATGGGGCTTACCAGCCACGGTAACGTGATGGTGGGCAATAAGGCGTTCGAGTACTATAACGAGCGCAATCCCGAGGATTATATTCAAATTCCGTGGGACGAGGTCGACTATATCGCCGCCGAGGTTTTGCGCGGCACCAAGAAGATCACGCGTTTTGCCATCTTTACCAAGGATAACGGTCACTTTACGTTTTCGACGCGGGACGACAAAGAGACGCTTCGTGCGGTCCGTAAGTACGTCGACGAGGACAAGCTCGTGCGTTCGCCCGACTTTATCGATGTGACGGCCAAGGGCGCCAAGAGTATTCCCGGTGTCATCAAGAACCTCTTTCACAAAGGCAACTAGCTCCTCATAAGTTGCGGTGGAATAGTTCCTAAATGCGGCTTTAGATGCTTTAGGCAGGAACTATTCCACCGCAACTTCGAAGTCTGGTCATACGACGTATTGCGATGCAGTAAATCTGCTACACTAGTACAACATGCCTCCGTAGCTCAGGGGATAGAGCACCGCTCTCCTAAAGCGGGTGTCGACGGTTCGAATCCGCCCGGGGGCACCAGAAATTTGCCGAGCCCGGTACCACTACGGTGCCGGGCTCTTCTGGTCTAAAGGCCGGATTCGGACCGTCGACACCCGCGTCACTCATTTCCCCGCGGGGGGGAGTTTTCGAATCCGCCCGGGGGCACCAGAGAAATATCGAGCCTGGTACCGCTACGGTGCCGGGCTCTTCTGGTTTAAGGCATGCCGGAGTATTCGCTGCTTCAGATAAAGAAAGCGCCCGCTTGCTGGGGAAGCAAGCGGGCGCCTGTGAGCGAATATGTTTGCGGCGAGAGCCGTGATGAGCGGTGGGGTGGCGACTAGTTGGTCGTACCGGAATCGTCACCCGTGCCCGAGCCAGAGCCCGAACCCGAGCCAGAAAGTGCGACCGTCAGCGTGATCGTGCTGTCGGTGGACTGCTTGCCGGTGGGGGAGACGCCCGTAACGGTGGCATCCTCGTTACCGCTCACGGGATTGCCGTTCTGGTCACAGAAGCCGATGTTATAGAAACCGGCGTTGTTGAGCGCGGTAACGGCGGCGGAAATGCTCTTGCCGTACAGGTTGCCCGGGACGGTGGCCTTGCCGGACTTCTTGGCAATGACGACGGTAATCGTGGCGCCGGGCTTCTGCTTGCCGCTGGGGTTCCAGCTGATCACGGTGCCCTCGGTAACCGAGTCGTTCTCCTGGTAGCTCACGTCGACGCCAAAGCCTGCCATATCGAGGGCGTTGCGCGCCTGGGCCTCGGTCATGTCGGTCAGGTCGGGGACGGACGTGGTATCCGGGCCGCTCGAGACCTTGTACGAGATGGTCGTGCCCTTCGCGACTTCCTTACCGGCTTCGGTGCCCTGCTCAAAGACCTGGCCCTCATCGGCCTCGTTGGCCTCCTCGGAGGCGTTGCCCTTCAGGCCAACGCTTGCCAGCGCGGCCTCGGCCTGGTCCTTGGTCAGGCCGAAAAGCTGGGGAACCTCAACCTTCTCGGAGGGCTTGGGACCCTTGGAGATTACCAGGTTCACCTTGGTGCCCTTGGCCTTCTTGGTGTTGCCGTTGGGCGTCTGCTCGGCGACCTTGCCCTCGTCGACATCGTCGTTGTAGCTTTGGTCGATGGTGCCGACCTCGAGGCCGGCTTCCTTGATCAGCTCGACGGCAGTCTGCTGGTCCTTGCCCAGCACATCGGGCACGGTGACCTGCTCGCCGCCAAAGAGTCCTGTGGCAAAGGCCACCACGATGCCGATGACGGCAACGGCTGCCACCACGGCGGCGATGATCTTGTTCTTGTTGGAATTGGGCTCTTCGACCTCGTACGAGCCGGTGGAGCCCGAAACCGAGCTACGGGCGGTATTCTGGCCGCTCACGCCCGAGACGGGACGCACCATGGCGCGCGTCTGATCGGAAAGCTCGCGAGTCTTGGTGGCGCCCAGCTCACCGGGGGCACCGATGATGCGCGTGGGCTCCGAGACGTTGACGGCACGGCCCGACAGGTAGCTGTTGAGCACCTGACGCAGCTCGTCGGCGGTCTGGAAGCGGTTTGCGGGGTCCTTCTCCATGCACTTGAGGATGATGCGCTCAAGGTCGGCGTCGACACCGGAGTTGATCTGGCTCGGCGGAATAGGCAGCTCGTTGACCTGCTTGAGTGCGACTGAGATAGCGTCGTCACCGTCAAAGGGAACGCGGCCGGTGGCGCACTCGTACATCACGACGCCCAGCGAGTAGATATCCGAGGTGGGGCCGAGGTCCTGACCACGGGTCTGCTCGGGGCTGACGTAGTGGGCGGTTCCCAGCACGTTGTTGTCTTGCGTGAGGTGGCTGTTCTTGGCGCGCGCGATGCCAAAGTCCATCACCTTGATGTTGCCGTCGGGCAGCACCATGATGTTCTGCGGCTTAATGTCGCGGTGGATGATCTCGTGCTTGTGGGCGACCGAAAGCGCGGAGCTAATCTGCGAGCCGATCTGGGCGACCTTCTTGGGGTCGAGGGCGCCGTGGCTCTTGATGCCGCTCTTAAGGTCGGTGCCGCGCAGGTACTCCATGACGATGTAATAGGTGTCGCCGTCCTTGCCCCAATCGTAGACGCCCACGATATAGGGGGAGGAGAGACCGGCTGCTGCCTGGGCCTCCTGCTTAAAGCGTGCGGCGAAGGTCGCGTCGCCAGCATACTGCGGCAGCATGATCTTGACGGCTACCGTGCGGTCGAGAACCTGGTCCTGTGCACGGTAGACGGTCGCCATGCCGCCTGTTCCCACCTTATCCTTGAGGAGGTATCTTCCCCCGAGGACCCTCTGTTCCATTCCTGCTCCTAACATAACTATTCGCTCAACGATGTGTGTAGTACCTATGATGTGGCCGCTGGGGCCGTGTGGCGCGTTGCCGCTAACTCTTCGGCCGCGGCGCGCCTCGGGTGTCCGATTCGATCATGGGCATCACGCTCCCTGTGCGGCAAGCGCCGCGGTCAGGACGATGCCGGCGATCTTGGCGGCCTTGACGTCATGCTTGTCGTAATCCTCTAAGGCCACCGAGATGGCGACCGTGGGTGAATCGTAAGGTGCAAAGCCAACGAACATCGAGTTGACGTTGGTGCCGCCAATCTCGGCCGAGCCGGTCTTGCCGGCGACCTTGACGCCTGGGATCTGGGCATCGGTGCCGGTGCCGGACTGGACGACGGCAAGCATGGCCTGCTTGACCTGGTCGGCCGTGGCGGAGCTGACGGCCTGACCCAGCGAGCGGGACTGCGTGGTCTTGACTACGGTTCCGTCCGGGGCGAGTACCTGGGCTACAAAGTACGGGTCCATGACCACGCCACTGTTGGCGATGGCGGCGGCAATCACGGCGTTTTGCATGACGGTGGTCTGCGGGCCGGGCGTGTGGTCCATGCCGACAGGCTGGCCGGCGCCGGCCCAGGCGGTCTCCCACTCGGTCATGAGCGACGGGTCGGCCATGATGGAGGCCGCGGAGGTCAGGTCCTGGCCGAGCTTTTGGCCGTAGCCAAAGGCGTTGGCAAACTGCACGAGCGTGTTTGCGCCAACTTCGTTTGCCACCTGGCCAAAGACGACGTTGGAGGACACGGCAAAGGCCTGCTGCAGGCTGATGGTGCCGTAGCTCTCGTTGGCATAGTTGGTGACCGGTGCGTTGCCGATGTCCATGGAGCCGGGCGCTTGGTAGGTGCTGGTAAGGCTGGCGGTACCGGTCTCGAGTGCCGCGGAAAGCGTAACGACCTTAAACGTTGAGCCCGGCGTGTACAGCGCGTCCATGGCGCGATTGTACATGGAGCCGTCCTCGCCGCCGCCCGTCTGCAGCAGGGCATCGATGTTGGTGTTGTCGTAGGTGGGCGAGCTGGCACATGCGAGCACCGCGCCGGTACGCGGGTCGATGACCACTACAGCGCCCTTAAAGCCCTTGAGCGCCTGCTCGGCAGCCGTCTGGATGCGCGAGTCGATGGTGAGCTTGGCGGTGTTGCCCGGCTGGGTCTGGCCCGCGAGCGACGCGATGGCGTTGTTCCAGCTGGAGTAATCCTTAGAGCCGGTGAGCGTATCGTTCATGACGCTCTCGATGGCGGTGGTGCCATACTGCTGGCTCACATAGCCAACCACGTGCGCTGCCAGGTTACCGTTGGGGTAGGAGCGTACGTAGGTGCCGTCCTCCTGCTGCAGCGACTCGGCCAGCGTCACGCCGTCGGACGTGATGATGGAACCGCGCTGGATGTACTTGGAGCGGGCGATGGTGTGGTTGTTGGTCGGCATGTCCTGATAGTCCTTGGCCTTGATGACCTGGACATAGGTGAGGTTGCCGATAAGGATGGCGAACAGCGCCGTAAAGGCGAGCACCGCACGGGTTAGACGGTTGGCGAGCGCAACGCGGCCGAGCACACCGGATTCAGGCGTGTCGAGCAGGCGACGGCGCATGCGCGAGCCGGCGGAGTGGCTGCCGCGGGCATACGAAGACGAGGTGGCAAAGCGCGTGCCCGTCGGGGCGGCGGCAGATGCGACCTGATCATCGGTGATGGCGGCCATGGTGCCGGTGCCGGTAAGCTCGGCCTCGCGTCCGGTCGCCTCGTCACCGGCGCGCAGCAGGAGCGCGACGATGATAAAGCTCGCCAGCAGAGAGGAGCCGCCCTGGCTCATAAAGGGCAGGGTGACGCCGGTCAGCGGGATCAGGCGGGTTACGCCGCCAACGATCAAGAAGGCCTGGAAGCTGATGGCGGCCGTAAGGCCTGTGGCACTAAAGGCGGCGAGGTCGGATTTAGCGCGGGCAGCCGTGGTGAGGCCGCGAACGGCAAAGAGCATAAACAGGATGAGCACGGCGCCGCCGCCCAAAAGGCCCATCTCCTCGCCGATAGCCGAGAAGATAAAGTCGGACTCGACGACAGGGATGTTGTTGGCCATGCCGTTGCCGATGCCAACACCGACCAGACCGCCATCGGCAAGCGAGAAGAGCGACTGGACGATCTGGTAGCCCTGGCCCTGGGCGTCCTTAAACGGATCGAGCCAAACCTGGAAACGCACCTGAACGTGCGATAGGAACTTGTAGGCGCCCACGGCTCCAACAGCTAAGAGCGCAAGGCCGATAACGACATACGAAAAGCGCCCCGTGGCAACGTAGAGCATCAGCAAGAAGATGGTGTAGAACAGCACGGCCGAACCCAGGTCGCGTTCGAAGACGACGACGAGCAGGCACACACCCCACACGGCAAACAGCGGCAGCAGCAGTCGCAGGCGAGGGATCTTAAAGCCCAGAATCTTGCGGTTGGAGATGGAGAGCAGCTCGCGGTTCTCGGCCAGGTAGCCGGCCAGGAACAGGACGATAAAGACCTTGGCGAACTCGCCGGGCTGGATGGTAAAGCCCGCGATGCGAATCCACAGCTTGGAGCCCGAGATCGTGGTGCCGATAAAGATAGGCAGCATCAGCAGAATGATGCCGATGATGCCAAAGGTGTACTTGTAGCGCATGACCACGTCGAGGTTTTTGACTAGTGCAAGCGTTCCCACCATGAGCGCCACCGAGACAAACAGGATGATGAGCTGTGAGATGGCGAGAGCGGGGGCGAGACGCGTCACGAACGTGATGCCGATGCCCGAAAGTATAAATACGATGGGCAGGATGGCGGGGTCGGCACCGGGCGCCAAGATGCGCACGGCGATGTGGGCCGCGGCAAAGGCGGCAAAGAGGCCGATCGGTACGGCGAGCGTCTCAAAGGAGATGGCAGCGCCCGCGGTGAGGACGTACATCGCATACAGCAGGATGACGGGGAACGCCGAGGCGATGAGCAAGAGCAGCTCGGTGTTGCGGCGACTCATAAGCGGCACTCCCTTTCTAATTCTTATCGGAGGCTTCGGCCTCGGCGGACTGTTCGGCGGTTTTCTCGGAATCTGATTCGGAGGTCGATCCCTGATTGGTGTTGTCGCGAATCGTTTGCGCGTCGATCACCTGGCGGGTCTGCTCCTCGTCGATCTGGTGGCGGTACTTGGATATCGTGTCCTGCGCATCGTCGACACTTGTTTGCGGAATACCCGCCTTGAGGCGGTTTTGCGTGTCTTCGGGCAGGTCGGATAGCTTGATGCTGGTTTCGCTTTCGAGCCAGTGGAGCTTGAGTCCGAGTGGCTTGCCGGGCAGGCCGCGCCAGACGGCGACATTGCCCTGGTAGGTACCCAGGTAGTACGAGCCGGTGACACCCGTGTAGGCCCAGATGCCAGCTGCCAGCACAAAGACGAGGGCCAGGATGGCGGCGATAGTAACGTTGCGGCGACGCACGCGTTGCGCCTCGCGCATGACGCCATCGTCAACCAGGTCAACGACTACTACGGTCACGTTGTCGTGGCCGCCGGCGGCAAGCGCCGCGTCCACTAGGTTGTCGACGCAGATTTGCGCGGTTGAGGACTGCGTGGCGATGTTCTCGATATCGCTATCGGGAATCATGCTCGAAAGGCCGTCGGAGCACAGGATCAGGCGGTCGCCTTCCTCGATATGCAGAGTGAAGTGGTCGGCATACATGGCGGGGTCCGAGCCCAGCGCACGGGTGATGACCGAACGGTTGGGGTGGACGCGAGCCTCATCTGCCGTGATCTCGCCGGCGTCCACGAGTTCCTCCACGTAGGAGTGGTCGCGGGTCACGCGGATGAGCGTGCCCTCGTGGAGCAGGTAGGCGCGCGAGTCGCCCACGTGGGCGATGGCGAGCGTGTCGTTTTCGATATAGGCGCAAGTGGCTGTGCAGCCCATGCCGGGCTTGCCCAGGCCATTCAAGGCAGCCTCGATTACGGCGGCGTTGGCGGCCTCGACGGCTGCCGCCAGGCGTGCGGCGTCGGCAGACTGAGGAGCTGTCTTGGCGATGGTCTCGACAGCGATAGAGGAGGCCACCTCGCCGGCGGCGTGACCGCCCATGCCGTCGCATACGCAAAAGAGCGGCGACTGCACCAGGTAGGAATCCTCGTTGTGCGGGCGCACGCAGCCAACGTCGGAGCGGGCGCCCCACATGAGTTGCGTGGTGGTGCCGGCATCATAGGTCGAGTCGGTCTCGATGCGTTCCTCGGTCAGGGGCTCAAAGCTCATGGTCGACCCGGGGTCTTTGAGCTTGGCCTCAACGGCGGCAACGTCGATTTCGGCGGTGTCACCGGGAGAGACGGTGTCGGTCACGGCGTTTGATTCAGAATCGCCGGTGTCCGGGGAGCCGGGCTCCTCGGACACGCGGGCGGTCGACTCGTCGTCTTGCGGGCTGACGTCTATAGGCTCGGGCGCCGGCGTAGACGCGGGCGTAACCTCGGATGCCGGGGCTATGGGAAACGCCGGCGCGGCGGGCTCGGGTGCCGCAAACACCGCAGCGCTCTCGTTGATTGCCGCGGCGACGGGCTCTGCAAAGTGAGCCGGCGCCGGGGTTGCTTCGGGCGCTGTGGGCTGTTCCGCAGCATGTGCGCCGATGGGCGCCGCTACGGCATCCTCTTCGTCCTCGTTATCGGCGAGATCCGAAATATCATGCGTTACATGCGAAAGAGGCAGGGAGAACACGGTGTCCTCGGGCTCCACGGGTGTGGAGTCCGCCGGAGCGGCGTGGGCCGGTGCAGCTACGGCGGCAGCCGGTGCCTCGGTCATGGTTGCGGACTTGTTCTCCTCGTCGATCATCGACGGTTCACCTTCATGACCACGTCGCCAATCTGGACTTCGTCGCCCTCACGCAGCGTTGCGGGCTCCACGAGCTGGCGGCCGTTGACGAGCGTGCCGTTAAGCGAGTTGAGGTCCTCGATGATGAGCGCCGGGCCCTGCAGCGAAAAGCGCGCATGCGAGGCCGAGACAAACGGCTCGTTGATGCAGATGTCCGAAGACGGCGAGCGGCCGACGATGACGGGGCCGAGCATGTCTACGTGGATGCCGCGGATGCCGCGCGGACCCTTGTCCACATCGATCGTCCAAATGGCCGAGTCGCGGCGCTGTCCGCGCACAAGTCCCACGCCGGTCTTCATGACGGCGAACAGGAAGATATAGAGCAGGGCGACCAGGACGATGCGGCCTGCAAAAAGGACGATATCGATGTTCATAAGCGACTATCCCCTAAATTCAAAGGTGCTCAGGCCAAACGTCAGCAGATCGCCGTTGCGCAGCGGGCAGCGCGTAATGCGGCGGTTGTTGACGAGCGTGCCGTTGGTGGAATTGAGGTCCTCGATCGACCAATCCGAGCCCGTAAAGGTGAGCTGGGCGTGGCGACGCGACACGTTGGGGTCGCGCAGGGCAATGTCGGAAACCGAGCGCTCGCGACCGATAGTCACCTGTGCGGAGGTGATGCTATGGCTCTCGCCGCTCACGACGTCGACGAGCTGGGCGAGCGGGCGCTGCGGGGCGCGAGTGCTCGCCATGTTGGAGGCGATGCCGGCTGCGGCGCCTAGGCCCACGGCGGCACCGGTCGCGGCGGCTCCGCCCATGCCGGCAAGCGCGTCGCGCGAGACGGTCTGCGGCACCGGGATGGGTGCTGCGGCGGGGTCGGGGACGCTAGGCGCGAAGGGGTCTGCCACGGCAAGCGGGTCGGGAGCGGCGGCGCGAGGCGTCGGCTGCTGCTGGGGCATGGCGGCGGGGCGCTGCTGCTGCGGGGCGGCAAACTGCTGCTGGCCGGCGCGCGGGGCGCTGGCGGCACGGCTTGCCGCGGAGTTGTTCTGGCCCAGGCCGTTCTGATAGGCGCGCTCTTCTTCGTACAGGCGGCCGAGCGTGGGGGCATCGACGTTCTCGGCAAAGACCGAGAACTTGCCGGCGCGCAGCTGCGGATCGATCATAAAGCGCACGAGGGGCTCGCCGACAAAGACATAGCGGCGCTTTTCGGCCTGCGCCTTCACGAACTCGCGGACCTCGCGCGAAAGCTCGGGGTAGAACGGGGCGAGCATGGGATCGTCGTCGGCGGCGATAAGGATGGTATAGAGTGCCGGCGCCGTGTTGACGCCGTTAATCACCAGAGTCTGATCCTCCATGTCGCGAGCGGCCTGCTTGGCAAGCTTCTTAAAGGAGAACGGGGCACGGGTGGCACCGAAGATGCCGGCCACGTGGTCCTCGAAGATGTTCAGGAAGTTCACGAAAGATCACTCTCCGTATAGGTTCTTTGGTATCCGAGCAAATATAGGCATATCCCAACGATTATAGAGGATAGGATTCCCGCAACCGCCGCCTTGGCGATGACCGCGGCTGCAAGGCTGGCAATTTCCATATGGTGTGCAAGACAGGACGCCGCTGCGCAGCCGATGCCGGTGACAGCGATGGCGGCGATTGCGGCAAGGTTTGAGCCCTGATTGGCATGCTTGGCATGGACATTGAGCAGCGCAGATGACGCCGCGGCAGTTGCCGCGACCAGCACAAAGGCAGCCCAAAGGAGCGGGTCTCCCAGCGCTGCGGCAACGTTACCGAGCCCCAGCACGCCTCCGGCTGAAAGCGCGACCGTGGCCAGACGGGCAAAAAGCGCGCCCATGCCCGTTGCCGCGGCGGCGCTTGCCGGGCCGAGCCAAAATGACGCGACGCCGGCGGCGACCCCAGCTGCCAGGAAGGTATTGCCGGTCAGACAGCCAAGCGCGAGTGCACAGGTGAGCGTGGCGCTCGCGGCAGTCTCGGTGCGACCCCAGGCGATCCACCAACCGGACATGGCAGCGGCAAAGATCACCGCGACGGGCAGCATCGACAGGATGCCCTGTGCCTGCATGGTGGCGTTGGCCATGAGCACCAAAAAGCCCACAGCCGAGATGGCCGAGCCAATCTGGGGGGCCAGGCCAGCCGCCGCTCCGATCGCGATGGCCGCAATGGCCAGGCCGGGAAGCGTCGCGACCCCGGCCGTTTGCATCAGCAAAAAGCTAAAGGTGCCGCACGTTAGCGCCGAGATAGTGCGCATGGTGTAGTCGCGCGTATGGCTCCAGCGCGTGCCCGCCCAGCCGAGTGCGGGGTCGACCTCGATGGCGTCGTCCTCGTAGTGCGACGGCTCGATATCGTCGAGCTCCTGTTCGTCATCCGAAAGTTCGCCAACCATTTGCTCCAGGCTGCGACGGCCTTCGCGCACGCTGCCCAGACCGGCAAGGAGCTGGTCGCAAAATGCCTCGATGCTGTTGGGGCGGTCCTGCGGCATGGGGGAGAGCGCGCTCATGAGCGCGGCCTCGGCTCCCGGGGGAAAGTGTGGTATCAGCTCGCTGGGATAGGTGGCGCCGCCGATGATGCGGCCGAGCGAGTCGGCGGGCGTGGCCGCCATAAAGGGAGCGCTGCCGCACAGGCCCTCGTAGATCACACAAGCGAGGGCAAAGACATCGGCGCGCTCGTCGACCGTGCCGGTCTCGATATCGAGCTGCTCGGGCGGCATGTAGCCGATGGTGCCGCCGCGTGAGCCGCCAAAGCCACCGGCAGACGACAGTCGTGCCATGCCAAAGTCGGTGAGCTTTACATTGCCCGAGTGGTCGATGAGCACGTTGGCGGGCTTAATGTCCAGGTGGAGTACGCCATTACTGTGGGCGAAGGTGAGCGCCTGGCCCAGGGCATCGGCAATGGCCGCGGCCTCGTCAAAGGTAAGTGAGTGGCCGTCCGCGCGGTGCAAAAACTCGGCCAGCGACATGCCATCGACATATTCCATAACCAGGTAGGCATAGGCTGTGTCGTGCGTAAAGTCGATGACCTGCACGATGTTGGGATGTTGAAGCATGGCGGCAGTGTGCGCCTCGCGCAGGACATCCATGATGTCGCTAGCGGGCATGCCGGCACCGTTGATAAGGGGGATGCGTTTAATGGCGACGCGGCGGCGCAGGTGCGTGTCGCGGCAGATCTCGATGGAGCCAAAACCGCCGGTCGCAAGTGTCTCGAGCGGCTGGTACCGCTTGAGCAGCTCGCGAGAGCTGGTGCCCTCCAAAGGAACGTCCGGCGAGAACCGGGCGGTATGTTGCGAGAAAAGCGGCATGGCCAACCCTCGTGCGTTTAAAGTTCGTTTGTGAGCGGCGGGCGCGGAGCCGAGCCGTTCGCGGTGGCATAGATGCTGCTAGTGTAGCACGCGCGGGTGCATGGGGAGGATAGCGGGATGCGAGGCTGCCTGCCTGGCTTGGCCTTAGCGCTTCTTCTTGTTCTTCTTCTGCTTGCGCCGCTTGCCCTTGGTCTCCTGGGGCTTGTCGCCCTGCTTGGCCTCGGCGGCGGCCTTCTCGGCCTTCATTTTCTTCTTCTTGGTCTCGATGCGGAGTTTTTTGTTGATGCGGGCCTTGAGGAAGGGACCGAACTGCTCGGCATCGCCACGGACGAAGGTGTCCTTGGGGATCGTCACGCCCTGGTCGGCGAACATGGCCACAAAGATGCGCTCGCCGTCGAGTACGTGGTCGAGCTTGTCAAACGGGAAGAACTGCGACTTGCCGCTCTTGCCCCAAACCATCAGGCCGTCCTCGTTGGCGGCGACGCGGCGATAGCGGCCACCCATGGACTCGTCGGCCTCGACGGCGTCGATAAAGTCGCGGGCGAGCGTGTGGTGCAGGTTCTTGCTCCACCAGGCCAAAAAGGCGCCGAACACGATCAACACGACGCCGAACTTGATCCAGCTGCCGCCGGCCACCAGCATGCCGATGCCGATGAGCGCGGCAACTGCCGCGGCGACATACAGCGAGCCGCGACGCCTGGGCGAGGCGACCAGGCGGGCGAAGTCGGTGACCAGGTCGTTTTCGTACTGGTACTCGTTGAGGTACAGGATGCCGTCATCGGCTGCGGCCTGCTCCTCGAGCGCGACCTCGACCTGGTCGGCTGCTTCGGAGGGAACGAGGTTGCTCTCTGCGTCTGCCATGCTCTTTGGACTCCTATCGCGGCGGGCTCGCCGTACGGGTTATTATGGAATGCAGTATGCCGTGCGACCGCATGGCCGCCGCGGCAACAAGACTCAGTATACCCGGGGGAGCACCCATGGAATCGTTGTACCGAAAGTATCGCCCGCTCACCTTTGACTCCGTGGTGGGCCAGCAGCATATCGTCTCGACGCTCGAGCACGCCATCACCGAGGGGCGCCTGTCCCACGCCTACCTGTTCTGCGGACCGCGCGGCACGGGCAAGACCACCATGGCGCGCATTCTGGCCAAGGCGCTGCTGTGCCGCAATGCCGAGGCGGCGCGCGCCGAGGGTGCAAGCGGCTGCATGCCCGACGGTACTTGCGAGGAGTGCGAGCTCATTGCCGAGGGTAACCACCCCGATGTCTACGAGCTCGATGCCGCAAGCCGTACCGGCGTGGACAACGTGCGCGAGGAGATCATCAACTCCGTCAACTTTGCCCCAGTGCGCGGCAAGTACAAGATTTATATCATCGACGAGGTCCACATGCTCACGACGGCGGCGTTCAACGCGCTGCTCAAGACGCTTGAGGAGCCGCCGGCACACGTGATCTTTGTGCTGTGCACCACCGACCCGCAAAAGATTCTGGAGACCATTCTCTCACGCTGCCAGCGCTTCGATTTCCACCGCATCGGCAACGAGGATATCGAGCATCGCCTGTCTTACGTGTGCGAGCAGGAGGGCTTCGATTACGACGACGAGGCACTCGCCATTGTGGCGCGCCATGCCAAGGGCGGTATGCGCGACGCGCTTTCCACGCTGGAGCAGCTGAGCGTCTTTGGCAACGGTTCTGTGCATGCGGACGACGCCCGCTCGCTTTTGGGCGAGGTTTCGGACCAGATTCTGGGCGAGTTTTCCCGCGCCATTGCCCATCGCGATGTTGCCGAGCTCTATGGACTGATCCGTGCGCAGGTCGAGGAGGGCAATGACCTGCTGGAGCTGACGCGCGACCTGGTGGCGCATGTGCGCGACGTGTACGTTGCCTGCGTTGCCGGTGCCCGTGCCGAGCTGTTTGAGGGCGGCTCCGAGCAGGCCGAGGCGCTTGCTGCCGAGGCCGCTGCCTTTGGCGAGCATCCTGCCGACCGCCTGGCCCGCGTGCTGACGGTGCTCGACGATGCCGCACTGGAGATGAGGGGCGCGAGCGACGTGCGCCTGGTGCTCGAGATTGCCTGCACGCGTCTGGCGCGTCCCGAGGCCGATTTAACGATTGAGGCATTGGCCGAGCGCGTGGCACGCCTGGAGGCCATGATTGCCAACGGCGCCGTGCCGGCGAGCGTGGCTGCTGCTCAGGCCGCCGCGCCTGCAGCATCCGTACCCGCTGCTGCCCAACAGCCGACGCTCATTTCGGGCGCTCGTGCTGCCGCTCCGGCGGCATCCGCTGCCCCCGCTGCTACGTCCGCGCGCCAGGGCGGTATGCCTTGGGACCGCGGCGCTGCTGTTCCGGCTGCCCAGCCTGCGACCAAGTCCGCGGCTCCTGCGCCGGCGCCCAGACCTGTAACGCCTGCACCTCAGCCCGTTGCGGCTCCGGCTTCCGCGCCTGCTGCATCGACCGTGTCGGTGTCCAAGCCCAACAACGCCGCCCAGGTTGCCGCCGCCGGTGCTGCCGAGACCCCCGCGGTTGAGGACGCCGGCGAGCTCCAGCGCAAATGGGCCGAGGTCGTCGAGCGCGTCAAGGCTCGTCAGGCCTCCTACGCAGGGCTTTTGCTCAACGCCCGCGCCACGGCCGACGACGGCTCCAAGCTCACGGTCTCGTTCCCCGCGGGTTCGACTTTTGCCATCAAGATGCTCGGTCGCGCCGATACGCAGTCGGTGGTCCTGCCGACGGTCTGCGCGGTCTTCGGTCGTCGTACCGTCGACTATGTCCTGGATGGGGGTGGCACGCCGGCTCCTCAACATGAGGAGCATTCTCCATCTGCACGGGCTGCGGTATCTGCGGACCCGCAACCCGTGTCCTCGGTGCCCCCTGCATCCTCGAGCGCCAGCGCGACGCAGCCAAAAGCGGCGCCGGTAGCGGCACCGACCCCGTCGGCGCCTGAACCCGCTGCGCCCAAACCGGCTGCTCCGATCCCCGCGCCCAAGTCCGCTGCCGCGCCTGCGCCCAAGTCATCCGACCTGGCCAAGGCCCCTTGGCTGCGCTCCGACAACCCTGCCGGTGCTCCTGCCACGGGCAAGCTCCCGACCGAGCCCGCGCCCCGAGCGCCCGAGCGCGCGTCCGTCCCCATGGCTCAGCCGCCTGCGCAGGCTGCGCCATGGGAATCCGAGCAGGTGCCCTACGACGATGCTATGGTCGGTGGTTTTGCTGCCGATGCCGGCGGGGACGATCTGCCCCCGTTCGACGTGCCGGGTGCGGCGTCCGCGACCAAGGCCGCTGCTGTGGCACCCGCAGCCTCTGCAAACGACGACGTCCCCGCCGCTCCCTGGGAATCCAATCCCGGTGCTGGCAGCCCCTTCGGCCATCAGGGCGCAGCCCCGAGCATCCCGCAGACCGAGGACGAGGCCAAGGCCCTCATCCGCAGCGTCTTTGGCCAGGCCACCATCTTCAAGCCGGTGGAGTAGCTGCGCAGGCGGGTATACTGCTCAAGAAGAGGACCCCTTGTCCGGGCGCATCTGTATTTCGGACATGTGTAGTGTGGTGCCGCGTATGTCGCATTTGAGCAGACAGGTGCGTGACGGTCGGCCTAGGATGCTGAGGTCGATACGATACGTCGCATGGCTGTCCGTGTACTCGACTTGCTCGGCGTTAATGGTTGCTCCGATTGCCAAATAAACGCCTAGCTCGGCATCGACAATCTTGAAGTCCTTTATCTTGACCTTGAACTCTTGATAGAGGGACGGGCTGTTGTAGTAGACGGTTCGGGTTCCGTCGGTGCACTCATCGGTCGTCTCCCATTTGACGACGGGCTGGTCCGAGCTGGCTATCAGCAGTTCTGCTCCAAAAGCTATGGCATGGGTGATGACAACCAGCAATGCCCAGCCGACAAAGAGATAGAGAACCACATATGCAACGGGGTGTTTTGAGCGGATGTTTTGGAGCGCGTTGGGGGCATTCATGGGGCACCTCCAAATTACTATCTATGGCAATCAAATTATACCCTGCCGCCATGTGCGCCGCCTCGAGCAGCGGTTCGGCATTTAGCTATTTAGTGGCGCACATGAAATGCCGGATTCGGCTCTACTAGATTGAGTGTGCGATATTATGCAACCTTGCATAATTCGACCTTGCATAATCTTTGAGTGCGGTTTGTATTGGAGGACATGTATATCGACTGAGGTAACACGTCCGCCCCGCTCTCTCGCCGCGCGCCGTGGTACGATTTTTGAGTTTGAAAGTCCCGCCGTGCTCCGGCTGCCCTTGCAGCTCGGCGTGCGGCCGCACGTAAAGGAGCCATCATGGCCGGTATGAACATGCAGCAGATGATGAAGCAGGCTCGCAAGATGCAGGAGCAGCTTGCCGCCGCGCAGGAGAACCTCAAGTCCCAGACCGTCGACGCCTCTGCCGGCGGCGGCATGGTCAAGGTGACCGTTAACGGCGAGATGGAGCTCGTCAACCTCACCATCGATCCCGATGCGCTCGATCCCGAGGACGTCGATATGCTGCAGGATATGATCATGGCTGCCGTCAACGAGGCCGTCCGCGGCGTCAACGAGCTCGCCAACAAGCAGATGGGCGCCATCACCGGCGGCCTCAACATCCCGGGCATGCCGTTCTAAGACACGCATATATATGAGTGCCAACCACAGTCTGCAAAAACTGCTCGATGAGCTGGGCCGTCTGCCGGGCATTGGTCCCAAGTCGGCCCAGCGCATCGCCTATTACCTGTTGGAGGCCGACGCCGAGGAGGCGCGCCGCCTGGCCGAGGCCATCCTGGAGGTCAAGCAGGAGGTCCACTTTTGCAGCCGCTGCTTTAACTACGCCACGGCCGACGAGTGCTCCATCTGCCAGGACCCGATGCGCGATACCACTCGCATTTGCGTGGTGGGCGAGCCGCGCGATGTCCAGGCGATCGAGCGCACGGGCAGCTACCACGGCCTCTACCACGTATTGGGCGGCGTGATCAGTCCCATGGACAAGATTGGCCCCGAGCAGCTGCACATTCGAGAGCTGCTGGCACGCTTGGGCCACGAGGACATCCACGAGGTCATCATCGCCACCAACCCCAACATCGAGGGCGAGACCACGGCGAGCTATCTGGCCCGTACCATCAAGCCGTTGGGCGTCGAGGTGTCGCGTCTGGCAAGCGGCCTTCCCGTGGGCGGCGACTTGGAGTATGCCGACGAGCTTACGCTTGGCCGCGCCATCGAGGCCCGTCGCGCGATTTAGGTGGCGAGCCTGCTCCTGCCGTATGTTTTCCTCGCGACGCACGGGGTAGTCATAATTTCCCCGTGCGACTGTGAGTTTGTTGTGCAACAAAGATGCTTCGTATCCGCTTATCGCATGGATGCTTCCGCTCGCATCCTTAATTTGCCCATTCGTTGCGCAACCTTTTGGGTTCGCTGATACACTCAAATATGGATTTGAATGAATGCGCCGCTTCTGAGCGGCGTGTTTTTCTTGGAGGAGAACGCATGCGGCCCGGTGGCACTCAGACAAAGCGCGGCGCCGCGGTGCGCATGCGACGCCGACTGGGCTTGGCGCCGCGGGCGTACGCACTGCTGTCCTGCTCGCTGGTGCTGGTCATAGCTGGCGTTTCTGCCTATGGCATGACCGTGCCGTCCATGATGCAGGCGCATGCCGCACGCGAACCGCACGTGGGGCATGAGGTCAAAAGTGATCTGGGTACCACGACTGGATATGCTTGGGCAAGTGTGGTCGCGCATATTGTGTTTGGCACCGACGATGCGGACGGCGCCGAGGCCCCGGACAACGAAGTCACGCTTGCCAATGGCAAAACCATCGTGCTCACCAACACCAAGATCATCGATCGGTTGTCCAACAATAGCGTGGCGGCAACGGTGAATAAGGTCGAGCAGCAGAAGGAGCAGGACGCCCAGCAGTCCGGAAAGCCCGGTAGCTCGGATACTTCTGGCTCCGGCTCGGATTCATCGAGTTCAGGCGGCGGCTCTGGGGCGGGTTCCTCTACCGGAGGGTCTGGAAACGGCGGCTCGACGGGCGGCAACACTGACAACGATGCAAACTCCGGTGGCCTTTCCGCTGCTGAGGAAGAGGGCATTCACAGTTGGCTTGTGACCAAGTACAACATGCTCGACAGTTACGTTTCTCGTGCCAATGACGTGGTCTCGACCTATAACTCTACGGGAGATCCCAGGCCGTGCGACAGCCTGGTCGGGGAGATGTTTGTCATTCGAGCCGAGTTCGGTCGTCAGACATTCTCGCCCCGGTCAAAGTGGTATCAGCAGTATGCCAATCTGTGGGGCTGTTATACCAACCCATGTCAATGGGTCGGCCATTACGGCGATGATGACGTCGCGCTCGGTAACTTCAACAATAACGTGGCGGCGCTTGCCCTATGATGACCGATCTTGCATCCACCACACCACAATCGCTCGGTCGCGATCCCATGGTCGGCCTGCGCCTGGCGCGTGTCGACGGGTTTGAGCCGGCCATTGCGCTCGGTCAGGACGAGCTGCCTGCCTATCTGCGTCGTTTTACGATGCTGTTTGCCGACGATGCCACCATGCGCCGTGGCGGTATCGGCCGCGTGACGCGTGCCGTCAACGCCCAGGGTGAGGCCGTGGCACTCAAGCAGCTCATCTTGCCGACGCGCGATGAGTTTGACGACGCCGCCGCTCACGAGGCGCTGGTCGCCAAGTTCAAGGCGGCGTTTCGCGAGGAATACGAATGCCATCGCGCCCTTTCGGGCCTTAAGGGCTTTCCCCGCCTCTATGGC
>CALDWI010000051.1 GCA_937923795.1 uncultured Collinsella sp. | reverse complement strand
GGGAGTGTCAGGATTTCTGTGTCTGGGGAGGTTATTCCAGGGGCAGCCCAACGAGGCTGCCCTTTGTATTTGAGATGCAGTATGCCAGACCTGATGCGATAGCGGGGGCTAATAAGGTGGAGGGGCCCGCGCGGAGCGCGGGAGGATCCTCCTTAGCCCCCGCTATCGCGCGCCGCGAAGCGGCTGGCGCGTTAGCGCGAGAGGTCTAATCATATCCCTTCCTTACTCCATGGCACCTGTAAAGCGCTCACCAAACAGCAGAGCGAACTGGGGCATGGCAGCAGCCCACTTGGGCGTAGCACGCTTCCAGGAGGCCGTGAAATTCATGATGGCCAGGTAAATCAGCTTCTTGGCAGCGTCCTCATTGGGGAACAGAGTGCGCGTCTTGATCACCTTCCTGATAGCACGGTTGAGCCCTTCAATCGCATTGGTCGTATAGATCAGCGTACGGATCTCAGGAGGGAACTGGAAGAACGGGATTACCTGTGCCCAGGCGCGTTCCCAGATCTGGATGATGGCAGGGTACTTCTTGCCCATGGCCGTGCTCCCAAAGCGCTCCAGAGCGCGTTCTGCAGCGTCGGCATCCACTGCCTGATAGATGGGCTTAAGCTCCTTGCACACGGCCGCCCTGTCTTTATGAGAGACGAATGACGTGGATGCGCGGATAAGGTGGACGATGCAGGTCTGATGGAGGGTCTGCGGATAGACGGTTTCAAGAGCTTCCGTCATGCCCTTCAGGCCATCCGTAACGGCGATGAGGATGTCCTCAACACCTCGGGCCTTGAGCCCGTTGAACACGGTTGCCCAGAAGCTTGCACCCTCGTTCTCGGCGATCCACATGCCCAGAACCTCACGCGTACCGTCTGTTCGCACGCCAATCCCGAGATGAACGGCCATGTTCTTCACGGCTGCGCCACTGCGGATTTTGACTCGGATCGCATCGAAAAAGGCGACGGGGTACACACTTTCGAGCGGGCGGTTCTGCCACTCCTGCACGTCCTCAAGCACCCTGTCGGTGACCTTGCTAACGTAGTCGGGGCTGATGTCCACACCGTAGAGGTTGTCGATGAACGCCTGGATGTCGCGGGTGCTCATGCCCCGGGCGTACATGGCGATGATCTGCTCGTCCATCTTGCCGAACGACCGGCTGTGCTTGGGCACGATGATAGGGTCGAAAGTGTTCCGGCGATCACGAGGGACGCTCAGCGGCAGAGGACCGAACTCGGTCTTGAGGGTCTTGTGGCTAAAGCCGTTGCGCTTGTTGGGGACAAGGGAAAGCTCGTCAGCATCAACTTCTTCAGGAGGCGTTTCGGTGGGCTGACAGCCGGTGAGATGGGCATCCATTTCTCCCTGCAGCATGGCTTCGACAAAGCGTTGGGAGAAGGTACGTACGGCCTCGGAGAAGGCTTCGGCTCCTAGGGGGCGGCCCGATGCTCGAAGCTCGGAAACGTACTGCTCGATGTGGCTATCGAGGGGGTTGGTGGACTTCTTACGAGAATTGCGTTTGGTGTTCGTGTTCATTGGATGCACCCGTTTGGCGGGCTCCGATTATCCCATGGACACAAAATTTCTGACGCTCTC
>CALDWI010000050.1 GCA_937923795.1 uncultured Collinsella sp. | reverse complement strand
GGGTATGGACGGCCGGTCCGGGTCCAGCCCCGTAATCCGGCATAGTTTTGAAATGATACTAATTCACTAGCAGGAAAACTAGGTCGTTCTAGCGCCTTGTTGCCGGCTAATTTCCGAGTTCCAACCAGTTGCACAGAACATTTGCTCGCAGTCGCGTCTCGGCGCGCTTCATTGCCTCGGATTTGGCTTTATATCGAATCCCCAAACGACTGCAGACGCTTTTGATTATGGCGTCTAGCTGTTTTTTGTCGTTAAGCATATCGTGGGTTACCAAGAACACATCGAAACCCATTCTCTGGAGCGCAGTCATGCGCTCCGCATCTTGGTCAAGTACCGCGCCTGACCCATGGATGACCTCACCTTGGATTTCGATAATTGCTGCCTTCATTAGGATTGGGTTTACAATCACGATGTCACCGTAGCAAACCTTTTGACCTGCGATGCTTTGGGCTTCCTCGGATAGAGGGGTTAAATCGTTGAGGTATACGTATCTGAATCCTGAACCACCTAGACGTCGAGAACGACTTAGAAGCAGGACCCCCGCGACCTCGAGTGGAGATGCAGCAATGCCGATAACCTGCTGAGCGGCATCATTAAACTGCTTTCCCCACATTTGACTTTTGACCTTTTCGGCGAATCGATGCAAGTCGCTCAGTTCGATGAGTGGCTTTCTCATCCAAAGCGAAGTACCTTTGAGTTTCGTAACCTCTCTTCCATCCTCGCGATTGTTCGTTTGGCCTTCATTTGCTGGGACCTTTACGGTTGTGCGGGCATAAACTCGTTTCCAAGGAATCTCGTCTTCGCCTTCTCCAAGTTCGAACAGATCCTGCGTGCTGGAATTGCGATTCTCCTTTAACGCGATTTTTAACTGCATTTCGACAGCGGGGGTCGGCTCGAAAACAGAAAACCAGCCGCAAAGTTCGTACATAGCCAGTACGAGATCTATTTGGGAAACAAAGCGTGTCATAGTAAATAACGTGTTAAGCGGATTGGTGACGCTAAAGCCTAAATGAGTGTCGGTTGTTGTGCCGGTATCCGAAGCCCCTTCCCAGCGAATAGTGGAGCGCAATCCCGAGTGGTGATTACAACAACCTGGCGAAGCAACAGCGATAATCGGGGTCTTGAGGACATCGGTTACGAAAGGGGCTTGGGATAGGGCCCGCCAGCCGTCATCGGAGCTGGGTAGGCGCGGGTAGATGTCACGCACCTGCGGTGGGCAGCGCCAGTAGCGGAATGCGGTGTTTGCGCAGACGATCTCGTCCATATGGCCTCCCCTGGTTTCGACCGTAGGCCGTGCGGATTGCGGGCATGGCCGATTATCTACCGGGGCATCATGCGGGTAAGTACGGGAAGCAAACCAAATGCTGACAAAAGCATGCCGAGTTCCGCCGAAAAACCGTCGTGTGATAGAAAACCGCTGGAAGGAGCTTTGGGCATGTGGTCCCTGTCTCCACATTTGCGCGCGGATCACATGGGGAATTCAATGAAAATACGCATGCGTTTTATACAAAACATGCAATGGCGTCAGCAAAAAGGGTGCGAAAAAAATGACGCCTTATACGACTACGATTCGATTTTGGTGTCAACCTTGGTGTCAAAAAAGAAAAAGGTCAGAAGCTTAACACCTCTGACCTGTGCTTTAGATGGTGGGCGATACAAGATTCGAACTTGTGACCCCATCCGTGTGAAGGATATGCTCTACCCCTGAGCCAATCGCCCGTCGCCTTTCGGCAAAAGAGATACTAACATAGCCGTGCGTGGTTTACCAAGAACTTTTTGCTTCCGATTTTAAATTCGCGGGCGCACCTTGATTATCGACTTTATCCGAACACCTCCCACATTCATCCGCACATGTGCGGA